>NZ_CALROB020000023.1:0-90942 GCF_943369675.1 Polaromonas sp. YR568
CAGCGAGGTGGTGACGGTGACGGCGCCCCCCACGTCCAGCTTCGCGCCCGTGGCCTGGCCCTTGCCGCCGGGCAGCAGCAAAAGGCACAGCGCGAAGACCGCAGCGCCTATGGGCAGGTTGACGAGGAAGATCCAGTGCCAGCTCAGCGAGTCCGTCAGCACGCCGCCCAGCAGCACGCCTATGCTGCCGCCGCCGGCGCAGACAAAACCGTAGACACCCATGGCCTTGGCGCGCTCGGCCGGCTCGGTGAAGAGGTTCATGATGAGCGACAGCGAAATCGCCGACACCACCGCGCCGCCCAGGCCCTGCACCGCGCGTGCCACGATGAGCAGCGCCTGCGAATTGGCGATGCCGCAGGCCAGCGAGGCGACAGTGAAGAGCGTGAGCCCCGCGAGGAAAAGCCGCCGGTGGCCGTACAAATCACCGAGCCGGCCGCCCAGCAGCAAAAAGCCGCCGAAGGTCAGCATGTAGGCGTTGACCACCCAGACCAGCGAGGTCTCGGTGAAATGCAGGTCGGTGCGTATGGAAGGCAGGGCCACGTTCACGATGGTGGTGTCGAGCACGATCATCAGCACCCCGAGACACAGCACCATCAGGGCCCACCAGCGCTTGCGGCTGTCCATGTGTTGTTTCATGGGCGGTTTCTCCTCTGTTTCATCGATGAATGTTGTCAAACAAATCAGGTCAGGTTCAGGTCGTTGCGGCGCGAAAACGATTCTTGGCGGCGCATGTTAACGCGATTGCGCCGCGCCGTGTCCTACAAATGCACCGGATTTTGGCGGATACAAAGTCCGGCAGGTGCTGGCTAATTTATGGGTCAGGAAACGGGAGCCTTTGCGGCATTTTTAAAACACCCGCCTTTGAAGCACGCCGCTTTTTGCCATTGGGATCAATTTCATGCTGATGACTCACTCGCCCCGCGACGGCAGGATTGCCAGGCTGTCGGGACTTTCCGCCCTGGCCCTTTTTCTGGGCGGCGCCGCACTGCCAGCACTGGCCGAGCCCTCGCCCGCGCTGGACCGCGCGAGTTTTTCCATAGGCGCCTTTCACGCCGACCCGACCTTCAACGCGTCTGTGAACACCAACTTCGGCCGGCTCGATTCAGGCGACGTGAACCGCAGCAGCGTGACCATGCCGCGCATCAAGGCCGACGTGCTGCTGTTCGACAGCCAGGGCCTGTCCTTCGACTACTACCAGTTCAAGCGCGGCTATTCGGATTCGCTGGCCAGCAATTTCAACGTGGGCAGCGGCACCGTGACGACCACGGGCACGGCCAACCTGGACGTGAAGGTGGACTTCGCCAAGCTGGCCTACAAGTGGTGGCTGGGCTCGGGCAACACGGTGCTGGGCCTGGGCCTGGGCGCGGCCTACTACCGCGTGGGGCTGGACCTCAGCGCGACGGCGTCCATCAACGGCAGCACCGGCAGCATCCGCCAGGGCGACAGCGACGACGCCGTGGCGCCGTTGCTGGAGGTGGGCCTCAGGCACGCGATTTCGCCGGACCTGCGCCTCTTTGCCGACGCCTCGGGCGTGAAAAAAACCGGCGGCCGGGCGCGCGGCGAGATCTACAACGCCGCCGTGGGCGTGGAGTGGTTCCCGGCAAAGAACGTCGGCGTGGTGCTGGACTACGGCCTGACCGACATCGACATCCACCGCGACGACAGCAACGCGCGCTTTCGCGTCAAGCTCAAGGGGCCGTCGGCTTTCCTGAAGGTGCGCTTCTAACAAGGAATCCAGGGAATCATTGGTTCAGGATGTGCAGGATATTGCCGCTGGGATCCTTGAACCAGGCGCCCTTGAAGTCGCCGGCGACGTGCGCGTCGCCCTGCAGCGTCATGCCGGGCATGTCGTAGTGCTCGAAGACCACACCCTTGGTCTTGAGCGCTTTCATGATGGTGTCGAACTCGTCGCCCACACTCCAGGTGCAGGAAGTCGCCTGGTTGGTGCCGGCGAACTGCGAGACGTAAACGAGGACGATGGCGGTACCGCTCTGGTAAGTGAGCACATCCTCTTCACCGCTTTCCTGCTGCGTGAGGCCCAGTGTGCCTCCGTAGAACTGCTTCGCGGCGGCGAGGTCCTTGACGGCGATGGTAGCCATGGCGTTTCGGTTGGCGAGCATGGGGGTCTCCTTTCATGCCCATGTTTCAGGCGGCGGCCGGGCTTGTCAATCGGACAAGTGCGGGAAGATGTTCTTTTGTGTTGTCACGCGAGAGCTGTCCACATTCGTGCGCGGCGCTCTCTTCTCTTTCTCCTTCCCCCGCTGGGGGAAGGCAGGGATGGGGGCTCCCCAGCCTCCACATCCAAAGCCGGTCATGCAGTCCAGCGCCACCGGCCCCCATCCCAACCTTCCCCCAGAGGGGGAAGGAGCAAGAATGGCATCAGCCCATAGCGCCGTTTTCCTCCAATTCAAGCCCTGGCACGGGCCTATCGCGCAAAGAAGTGTGTCCAGCGCGGGCCCCGATGTAAACCGGCGCAACACCCTGCAAAAACACTGGCATTGGAGGCGGGAGTAGCATCCAATGATTGCTATGACTTACTTACGCAGGAAGCCCATGAAACAGCCCACGACAACGACCACTTCCGCCAAAACACTTTCCAGCCTGAAACGCACCCGCATGCTGATGCTGGGCTCCTTGCTGGCCCTGGGCACGGTGGCGGCCTTGCTGGCCACGCAGGCGCAGGCCCAGACGGCGGAGCCGGCAGCGACGCCCACCGCCGCGCCGGCCCAGCCGGTAGCCGCCTACGACGCGAAAGACCTGGAACGCGCCTTCAAGTTCATGGACAAGACCGGCGACGGCAAGGTCAGCCGCGACGAGGCCTCGAACTTTCGCGGTGTCTCCAAACACTTTGACGAGGCCGACGTCAACAAGGACAACTTCCTCTCGCCGGAGGAATTCAACAACGCCATGAATCGCAGCCGGCAGCCCTGACAAGTCGCACCAGCTTCAGTCTGGTTCAATAAAAAAAGCCGTGCGGCTTGTGGCCGCACGGCTTTTGCGTTTCTGATTGCTGATGACGTTCAGTTCTTCAGCTTCACGTTCCAGAAGAAGGGCCAGAGCGCGGGCTGGTAGTTTTCCAGTTTGGTGGACTTGGCCGACAGGCTGTTGAACTTGCCGATGTCGATGTAAGGCACTTCGTCATACACGAGTTGCTGCACCTTGCCCCAGATTGGCCCCCGCTTCGCGGGCACCGGCGTGTGGTTGAACTCCAGCAGCGCGGCCTGCTTGCCTGGGGTGTTCCACCAGCCGGGCGCGCCGTCGCCGAGCTGCGGCGGCGACAGCATGGGTTCGGGCAGCAGGCCCGAATGCGTGACGTAGATGTCCCAGGCGGCGGAGTCGTTGCGGCGTTGCACCAGCGTGGCCCAGTCGACCACGGTGAGCTCGGCCTTGATGCCGGCGCGCTTGAGCTGCTCGGCCATGACCACGGCCATGTTGTAGTGGAAGTCGTACTGGCGGCTCGTCAGGATGCGCACCGTCTCGCCCTTGTAGCCGGCCGCTTCGGCCAGCGCCTTGGCCTTGGCCGGGTCGCGCTGGTTGTAGCTCTCGGCGCCGGCGGCCGAGTAGTAAGGCGAGCCTGTCGGGAAGTGGTTGGCTTCGGCCGTGAAGAAGCGTGTGTCGCCGAAGCCGGCGGCCATCATCTCGCCGGGGCCGATGGCGGTCTGGATGGCCTGGCGCATGCCCTTGTTGGCGTTGATGCCTTCACGCGTGTTGAACACCAGGTAAGGGAAACCGAAGGCCGGCGTGATCACCGCGGTGGCGCGGCCGCCGGCTTTTTCCAGGCGGGCCAGCGCGTCTATGGGCAGCAGGTCGGCGAAGTGGAACTGGCCGGACATGGCGCCTTCGACGCGCGTGTTGGGCGTGGGCACGGGGATGAAGCGCAGCTCTTCGATGAAGGCCTCGCGCTTGCCGCCGTAGCCGTTGGCCGGTTCCTTGCGCGAGGTGTAGCCGTCAAAGCGCGTGAGCACCACGTACTGGTCGGTGCGGCGTTCCTTGAACTTGTAGGGGCCGGTGCCGACGAAGTCGCGCAGCGGGATCTGCACGGCTTCCTTGGCCATGATGGCGGCCATGCCGCTGGGCAGAGCCAGCTGCGCGAGCAGCGGCGCGTACGCCGACTTCAGCGTGAGTTCGACGGTGATGTCGTTGAGCGCCTTGAGCTCGATGATTTCCTTGCCCACGGCCTTGCCGCGCGGCGCTTCCTTGATCCAGCGCTTGAGGCTGACGACCACGTCTTCCGCGTCGAGCGTGCGGCCCGAATGCAGTTTCACGCCCTTGCGCAGCGTGATGGTGACGACCTTGCCGTCGGCCGAGAAGCGCGGCATGCCTTCGGCCAGCATGGGCACCACGTTCCATTTGGCGTCGAAGGTGTAGAGCGGCTCATAGACGTGCTGCATGATGGTCCCGACCAGGTCGGTCGTGGCCTGCATCGGGTCCAGCGAAGGCGGCTCGCCGACCATGGCGAGGTTGGCCGCCGAGGGGCTGGTTTGCGCCAGCGCGGGGATGGCCCCCAGAGCGGCAATAAGACCCAGTACCAGCGCCGGAAGCAGCCGGCGCGTGTGGAAGCGGTTAGCCATGAGGCACTCCTATGTGAAAGTAATTTTCAGAATTTGTAGGATATTTCCCGATTTGTGAGATTATGTAAGTGATTACCCTGACATTCATGACTTTAGTTTGAAATTAAATTTCCGTTTGTCGGGTAATTGCATTACAAACCGGGAATACCTGGAGGCTGGGCCGCTGCATGGCGCGGCCGAATTACATGAGCGTGGGATGGATTTTTGAAACCAGCAGGGTGAGTCCCGATGCCTCGTCTTTTATCTGCGTGATCCGCAGATAAGCGAAGAATTTCAATCCGCAGATTACGCAGATTTACGCAGATGAAGACCAGCAGATGTGAACCCATGCAGCGACGCATGGAGGCAAGAAAGGAAACCTTGAATGCAAGGCTCTCTCTCTCTCTCTTCAAATCTGCGTAATCTGCGGATAAATTTCTCTCCGCGGATAAACGCCGCGCTCAGGAAAACGGCGGCACCGACTCCGGCGGAAGCGCCAGCCCGAGCACCCGCCTCAGGGTGTCGAGCAGTTCGTGGTTGGAGGTCTTGGCCTTGACCAGCACGGCCGCGGCGCGCGCGGCCTGGCTGCGGCTGACTTCCATCGCGGAAAAAATCACCACCGGCGGCGGCGACTGCAGGGCCTCGATGTCGTCCAGAAAATCCCAGCCCGATTCTTCCCCGAGGTTGAGGTCCAGCAGCACCAGGCTGAAAGGCTGGCTTGCCAGCCTGGCGCGCGCCTCCTGCAGCGTGGCCGCGAAGACGAAGGTCGCGAAGTCCTGCGCGATGGTGGCGGCGATGCGCTGGATGTCGGGGTCGTCCTCGACGTGCAGGATGACCGGCCGGTTTTCCACCGCGCCCTCGATGGCGCGGCGCACGCCCAGCACCAGCAGGTTTTCGTCGATGGGTTTTTCCAGCCAGTCCGACACGGTCAGCGACTGGTCGTTGAACTGGATTTTTCCTTCAGCCGCCCAGGCCGAGATGACGACGACGGGCACGTCGCGCGTGAGCAGCCGCTCGCGCAGCTGGCGTATCAGCGCAATGCCGTCCTGGCCGGGCAGCGTCAGGTCGACGGTGACGGCGGCGTAATACTGCTGCTCCATCTGGACCATGGCCTGTTCGGCGCTGAAGACCAGGTCGGCGTCGAAGCCGCCCTTGTCCAGCATCATGGCGATCAGGCGGGCGATGTCGCGGTCGTCTTCGCAGACCAGCACGCGCGGCCTGTCCCCGCTCATCTCGACCGGGCGCGTGGGCGGCGGCTCCACCCATTGCGGCAGCTCGAAGTAAAAGGTGGTGCCCGCGCCGGTGCGCGTTTCAAAGCCAATGCTGCCGCCCAGGCGCTCGATGATGGCGCGCGAGATGTTCAGCCCCAGCCCGGTGCCGCCTTTCTGGCGCGTGTCGGAAGAGTCGGCCTGGGAGAACTTCTGGAAGATGCGCTTGCGGAAATCTTCGGGAATGCCCGGCCCGCTGTCGCGCACCTCGACGCGCACGCCGGACTCGACGCGCTCCACGATGATGTCGACCACGCCACCGGCCGGCGAGAACTTCATCGCGTTGGACAGCAGGTTGGTCACGACCTGCGTGAGGCGGTCGTTGTCGGCCCTGACCAGCAGGTCTTCCTCGGGGCAGTGCAGGTTCAGGTGCACGTCTTTCGAGGTGCCGTAGCCCTCGTTGGCGGCCAGCGCCTGCTCCAGCAGGGGCTTGAGCTCCAGCACCTGCAGGTCCAGGGTCATCTTGCCGGATTCGATTTTTTCGATGTCCAGGATGTCGTTGATGAGGCGGATCAGGCGTTCGCAATTGCTCTTGGCGATGCCCACCAGGGTCTTGACGGCATCGGGCAGCTGGCCGGCGACGCCGCCGGAGATCAGGCCCAGCGAGCCGCGTATCGAGGTCAGCGGCGTGCGCAGCTCATGGCTGACCGTCGAGACGAATTCGCTCTTCATGCGGTCTATGCGCTTGAGCTCGGTGATGTCGTTGGCCAGCGAGTAGAAGCCGACCACCTTGCCCTCGTCGGCGCCGTCGCCATAGCGCGGGAAGTAATGGATCATGAAGTCGCGCGTGCCGCTGCGGGCGGTTTTCTGCGAGCGTTCATAGACCACCGGGTAGCCGCGCAGCACCTCTTCGACCCGGGGGCGCATGACCTCATAGATTTCGCCGCCCAGGATTTCGGCGAGGGGCCTGTCCTGCAGCTTCTCCGGCGCCAGGCCCAGGGCCTCCTGGTAGGCACGGTTGTAAAAGCGCAGGCGCTGGTCGACGTCGACAAAAGTGATCCAGGCCGGCACGGTGTCGGTGACTTCACGCAGCTGCGATTCGCTGGCGCGCAAGGCCTCGGTCACGCGGCGCATCTCGGTGGTGTCGCGGCCCGTGCCGCGGTAGCCGGTGAACTTGCCGGAGGCGTCGAAGATGGGCACGCCGGAGATGCTGAGGTAGCGGACGCGCCCGTGGGCGTCGCGCCGTATGCTTTCAAAGTCGCGGAACACCTCGTGCCGCTCCAGCAAGGCCCTGTGCTCGGCCCAGACGGCGTCGCTCATGCCCACGTGGTCCAGCTCCCAGGGCGTCTTGCCGTAGGCCGCGCTGGTGATGCTCGAGGCATTGGTGGTCTCGCCGGACACCTCGACGAAGCGGAAATTCTCGTCCTGCTCCCAGAACCAGTCGGACGACAGCGCGGTGAGCGCGCGAAAGCGCTCTTCGCTCTCGCGCAGCACCTGCTCGGTCTCCTTGCGCTCGGTGATGTCCTGGATCTGCGCGATGAAACGCAGCGGCTTGCGGTCGGCGTCGCGCACCAGGGAGCAGCTCATATAGCCCCACACGACGTGGCCGTCCTTGTGGATGTAGCGCTCCTCGACGTGGAAGGACTCGATCTCGCCGGCCAGCGCGCGCTGGCGCTGTTTCAGGTCCCATTCGATGTCGTCGGGATGGGTCAGGTCGTGGATGGTGCGCGCCAGCATCTCCGCTTCCGAATAACCCAGCATCTGGCAAAAAGCGTTGTTGACCTTGAGCCGGCGCGAGTCGATGCCGATCAGCGTCATGCCGATGGCGGCGTGCTCGAACGCGTTGCTGAACTGCGAGTCGTTGAGCATGAAGGCGTCGTTGTCGCTGCTGAAGGGCGTGTCCGACACGGCCTCCAGCGGCGCGAAGCTCGACACGTCTTCGGAAGGCAGGCCCTGGGTGCCGGCGCCCGTGCCGGACTGGTCGCCGCCGAGCGAGAAATAAAAGGTGCTGCCCTCGCTGACGGCGGACTGCGCCCAGATCCTGCCGCCGTGCCGGTCGATGATGCGCTTGGCCGTGGCCAGGCCTATGCCGCTGCCGGCGAATTCGTCGGGCGAATGCAGGCGCTCGAAGTTGCCGAACAGCTTGTCGACGTACGCCATGTCGAAGCCGGCGCCGTTGTCGCGCACGAAGAACACGGGCTGGGAATCCTTGCCGGGCTGCCGGCCCACCGTGATCTCGGTGCGCGGCTTCTTGGCGCTGAACTTCCAGGCGTTGGCGATCAGGTTCTCCAGGACCTGCCTGATCAGGGCCTGGTCGCCGCGCGCCGCCATGCCCGGCTCGACCGTGAAACCGGCGTCGCGCGTGGCGTCGGCGCCCTGGAGCCGGCGCACGGCGCGCAGCGCCTCGGCGCTGATGTCCACCGGCTCCCAGACCAGGCTGGTGCGCGACAGGCGCGCCAGGGACAGCAGCCCGTCGGTGAGTTCGCCCATGCGCCGCACGCTGCTGCGTATGCGTTCCAGGAAATGCAGCGCGCGCTCGCCGGCGCCGGGCGGCATGTTTTTTTCGAGCAGCGCGCAAAAGCCGTCTATGGTGCTCAGGGGCGTTCGCAAATCGTGCGCCACCGAGTACGAGAAGGCCTCGATCTCCTTGTTGGCCGCCTCCAGCTGCGCCGTCCTGCGCAGCACGCGGTTTTCCAGGTCGACGTTGAGCCGCACGATTTCCACCTCGGCCTGCTTGCGCTTGGTGATGTCGGCAACCGAGGTGACGAAGCCCGACGGCGTGGCGCTGCCGCCCTCGAACAGCGGCTGCACGTTGATGAGCCCCCAGAAGGTGCTGCCGTCGGGCCTGCGGTAGCGCTGCACCACGTTGCTTTGCGCCTGGCCGCTTTTCCTGGCGATCACGCTGGGCCACTCGACTTCGGGCATCAGCGTTCCGTCTTCGCGCAGCCGCTCCCAGTCCAGCGCGGCCGAAGGCAGGCCCTTCATCTGCGCCAGGCTCTTGCCGAACATGCGCTCGGCGCTGGCGTTGCAGTCGATGATCTTGCCGTCGGCATCGCGCAGCACCACGCCTTCGGCCAGGGCCTCGACCACGGTGCGAAAACGCGCCTCGCTGGTGCGCAGCGCGACTTCGGTCTGCTTGCGCTCGGTGATGTCGGTGCCCACGCCGCGGTAGCCGGTGAAGCGGCCGGCGGCGTCGAAGACGGGCTCGCCGCTGATGCTGAACACCAGCACGCGGCCGTCCTTGTGCTCGTACTCGTATTCGAAATCGCGGAAGGTCTCGTGCCGCTCGAGCTGGGCGCGGTGCGCCATCCAGATACCGCGGTTGCGGCGCGTGCCGTCGATCTCCCAGCGGGCCTTGCCGAGGTAGTTGCCGACGGCGACGTCGGCTTTCTCGGTCGCGCCGCCGGACAGCCGGGTGAAGCGGAATTGCTCGTCGATCTCCCAATACCAGTCGGAGGACAGCTGGGTCAGGCTCCTGAAGCGCTCCTGGCTGCTGCGCAGGCTGTCCTCGGCGGCCAGGCGCTCGGTGATGTCTTCGGTCGTGATGAGGATGTGGGTGACCCGGCCGCTGCTGTCCTTGAGCGGGAGCTTGCGCATGTGCACGCGTATCGTGCCGCGGTCCCGCGTCATGATGGCGCGGTCTGGGAAGTCCTGCATGACGCCGGTGTTGGCCACCTCCACGTCGGAGACGTTGATGCGGTCGGCGTGCTCCGTCGGCCAGAGGTCGTGCACGGTGCGGCCCATGGCGTCCTCGCGGCGTATGCCGTACAGGCTTTCGGCCGCCTTGTTCCAGGCCACCACGCGCAGGCCGTCGTGCACCGACTTCAGGTGCACCGCGAGCGGCATGTTGTCGACGACGTCGTCGAGGAAGCGCGCGGCCTTGCGCTCCTTTTCCTCGATGCGCCTGGCCACGGTGGTGTCGCGCGTCGTGCCGCGGTAGCCGGTGAAGGCATGGTGCTTGTCGAACACCGGCACGCCGCTGGCGGAAAAATAATGCGCCACGCCGTCGCCCAGCACCCGGATGTATTCGAAATCGCGGAAGGGCTGGCGTGCCTCCAGCACCGCGCGGTGGTGGTCCCAGGACATGCTCAGGGGATAGGCGCCGCTCAGTTCCCAGCGGCATTTGCCGATGGCGCCATTGAGGCCGGTGTCCGGCAGGCTGGCGGCGACGCTGCGTTCGGCGCTGAAATCGGTGAAGCGGTAATCGGCGTCCTGCTCCCAATACCAGTCCGCCGAAATCGACGCCAGGCTGCGCAGGCTTTGCACGTCGTCCTTGAGTTCGGCGACGGCGCTTCGCTGCTGGGCGAGCTCCCGTGCCAGGTCCTCATTGGCCGCGGCCAGCGCCAGCGCCTCGGCCTGCAGGCGCTCGTTGGCCTGGGCCAGGGTTTCATCCCTTTTCACCATAGCCCCCGCTCGGTGCACGGGCAGAAGGTCATGGCGGCGGGCAATTCCGGCAAACCATGCTGGCGGTGGGCTGCGGTCGGCGCGCCTGGCGATCGGGAATTCATGCGCTGCGGGTAACTTTCTTGGCAAAGGCGAGGCGCCTTGTCGTATTTTGCATGGCGCCCCGCCTTCGCAGTGTGTTGGGCGGCAAGAAAATGCACCATAGGACAAGACCCTGTTCTCTTTTAGGTGCAGCCAGTCACATCATGCCCGGCATTTGCATACTAAAGGACTATAGAAAATCAGGCCTGCGCCGCCGCATTTTCCCCTTGGTGGCCACCTGGCAGGCTCAGCCGGCCGCCGGCGGCCGCGGATATTCGAGCGCGAGCCCGGCCGCCTGCCAGGCGTCTATGCCGCCATGCAGGGGCCGCACGTTCCTGAAACCCGCCGCCATCAGGCGCCTGGCGACCTGCGCGGCCGAGGCATCATTGGGGCAGGCGCAGTACACCACCACGGCCACGTCGTGCGGCAGGTCCAGCGTGGCCATCTTGCGGTCGGGGTCCGACCACAGCAGCGCCCCCGGGATGATGCCGCCGTCGCCGCGGCCGAGCTCTGTGCGCACATCCAGGATCACCGAGGGCCCGCCGCCCTGCGTGAGCTGCACCAGTTCATGCGGCGTGATGCGCGCCATGCGCAGCTGGCGGTAAAAGCGCTGGCGCTGCCACCATTTGTGCGCAATGAAGAGCGCGAAAGCCGCCACAAGCACCATCAAGCCGATGCGGCCCAGCTGCTCGAAGACCGCCAGCACGTCGGCCACCGCGCCGTGAAACACCATGCCGATCGCCAGGCCCACGCCGGCATAAAGCGCAGCGCCTATCGCGTCAAAAAACAGGAAACGGCCGAAGGGCACGCCGGTGCGGCCGGCCAGCGCGGTGGCCAGCGAGGCAAAACCCGGGATGAACTTGGCCAGCACCAGCGACCGGACGCCCCAGCGCGTGAAGATGGACTCGGTCTGCCGCACGCAGGAATCGGGTGATAGCGAAATGCGGCACAGGGTCTTGAGCACGCGGCTGCCGTAGCGGTGGCCGGCCCAGTACCAGACGCTGTCGGCGATCAGGCAGGCCGCCACCGCCGTGGCGAGCAGGCCGCCGGCCGAATACTGGCCGTTGAAGCTCAGGGCGCCGGTGAGGATGAGCACCGGGTAGGCCGGAATCGGCAGGCCGAGCTGCTCCAGCACGATGTTGAGGAAAACGGCGGCCAGCCCGTAATGCTCCAGCCACACAATGATTTGGTCCATGGGGTTCCGTTTAGCTGTTCGTCAGGCGTTTGACCCGGCTTTCAAATGTAGACGGCTGAAGCCTTCAGGTAAACGGCCGGCGCTGTTTTACCCCTTCTCCCTCTGGGAGAAGGCGGGGATGAGGGCCGGCGGCGTTTGAAGCTTCACAGCGGTTTTTTTTCGTTGGCCGTTGGCCCCTCACCCCCGCCCTCTCCCAGAGGGAGAGGGAGTTAAATCGGGGAAGGGCCAAGCGTGGTGCGCGGCGCCTGCGCTACCATGAACTCCTTACTCCCATTCCCGCTATCCAGAGAGCGACCCCGATTGAAATACCTCGTAGCCGTCCGCGCCCTGTGCGAGTTCACGGCCAAGCATGGCGACCTGGACCTGCGCTTCACGCCCTCGCCTTCCGCCCAGGAAGGCATGGCCGGGCATGCGCTGGTTGCGTCGCGCCGTGGCGAGTCCTACCAGTCCGAGGTCGGCCTGGAGGGCGACTACAAGGCGCTGACGGTGCGCGGCCGCGCTGACGGCTATGACCCCGACGAGAACCAGCTGGAGGAAGTCAAGACCTACCGCGGCGACCTGCACGCCATGGCCCACAACCGCCGGCACCTGCACTGGGCGCAGCTGAAAATCTACGGCTGGCTGCTGTGCGCCGAACGGAACCTGCCCGACATCAACCTGACCCTCGTCTACTTCGACGTGGCCAGCACGCAGGAAACGCCGCTGACCGAACATTTCACGGCCGCCGCGCTCAAGGAATATTTCGAGGCGCAGTGCGAACGCTTCCTGGCCTGGGCCACGCAGGAGCTCGCGCACCGCCAGGCGCGCGATGCGGCGCTGACGGCACTCGAATTCCCGCACCCCGCTTTCCGGCCCGGCCAGCGCGAACTCGCCGCGGCCGTCTACAAAACCGCGCAGGCCGGCGCCTGCCTGATGGCGCAAGCGCCCACGGGCATAGGCAAGACGATCGGCACGGTGTTTCCGCTGCTCAAGGCCGTGCCCAAAAAGCAGCTCGACAAACTCTTCTTCCTCGCCGCAAAAACACCAGGCCGCCGGCTGGCGCTGGACGCGCTGGACCGCATCAAGGGCAGCACCCAGGCCCTGCCGCTGCGCGTGCTCGAACTGGTGGCGCGCGACAAGGCCTGCGAACACCCCGGCAAGGCCTGCCATGGCGACGCCTGCCCGCTGGCCAAGGGCTTTTACGACCGCCTGCCGCAGGCGCGCAGCGCCGCCGTGCGGCATGCCGCCGCGCAGGGCCCGCTGGACAAGGCCGCGCTGCGCGAACTTGCGCTGGCCCACCATGTGTGCCCCTACTACCTGAGCCAGGAACTGGTGACCTGGTCGGACGTGGTGGTGGGCGACTACAACTACTACTTCGACACCAGCGCCCTGCTGCACGGCCAGGCTGTGGGCAACCAGTGGCGCGTGGCCGTGCTGGTGGACGAGGCCCACAACCTGGTGGAGCGCGCGCGAAAAATGTATTCGGCCACGCTGAGCCAGGCGCAGCTGCAGCAGGTGCACGCCGGCGCGCCGCGAGCCGTGCGCGGCGTGCTGGAGCGGCTCAACCGCAGCCTGCAGGAGCTGCATCAATACCAGGACGAGCCCTACCAGGTCCACCCGGAGTTGCCCGCGCCTTTCCTGAAAACCCTGGGCCAGGCGCTGACGCAGATCACCGACTTCCTGCTGGCCAACCCAACACGCGTGGACGGCGAGTTGCAGGACTTTTATTTCGAGGCTCTGCATTTTTCGCGCATGGCCGAGGCCTTCGGCGAGCATTCGCTGTTTGACGTGACCCTGCAAGCCGACACGGGGCCGGGCACTTTCGGCCAGGCGCTGGGCCAGCCGCTCGCGCTGCTCAACATCCGCAACGTGGTGCCGGCGCCTTTCCTGGCGCCGCGCTTTGCGGCCGCGCAGTCGGCGGCGCTGTTTTCAGCCACGCTGAGCCCGCAGAACTACTATGCCGACACGCTGGGCTTGCCGGCCGGCACGGTGTGGACGGAAGTCGAATCGCCCTTCCTGGCCGAGCAGCTGCAGGTCTCGGTGGTCAGCGACGTCTCCACGCGTTTCCAGCACCGGGACGATTCGCTTTCGCCCATCGTCGACCTGATGGCGCGGCAGTATGAAGGCCAGCCCGGCAACTACCTGGCGTTTTTAAGCAGCTACGACTACCTGCAAAAGCTGGTGACGCTGTTCCGGCAGCGCTACCCGCACATTCCGGTGTGGGAGCAGACGCGCGGCATGGAAGAAGCTGCGCGCGACGCCTTCCTGGCGCGCTTCACGCCGGACTCCAAAGGCATAGGCTTTGCCGTGCTGGGCGGCTCGTTTGCCGAAGGCATAGACCTGCCCGGCGACCGGCTGATAGGCGCATTCATTGCCACGCTGGGGCTGCCGCAGATGAACCCGGTGAACGAGCAGATCAAGGAGCGCATGGGTGTGAACTTCGGTGTGGACCAAAGCTATGACTACACCTACCTCTATCCCGGCCTGCAGAAGGTGGTGCAGGCGGCCGGGCGGGTGATACGCACCACATCCGATCGCGGCGTGGTCTATTTGATCGATGACCGCTTCACCCGGCCTGAAATACAAAGCCTGCTGCCAGGCTGGTGGAAGGTGCAACGGCTGCGGGCCCGGCGCAAGGAGCCCGCCGCCGCGCTGTGAGCCGCCCATAAAAAAGCCCGCATCCGCGGGCTTTTGCTTGAACGGCCTGAAGGCCGTCAATGCGGGGCCTAAAACACGCCCAGCAACATGAGAATCAGAACGACACTGAGGGGGACGCCGAGTAGCCAGGCAATGATGGGCATTTGTTTCTCCTAGGTAGGTGGTGAGTTAAGACACAACTTCAATGTAGGTCTCGCGGCAGGCCCGGGATGCCAGCCTGAAGGCCTGCTGCAAGTAGGGGATGGCTGACGCGCGTGTAGTAACAAAGGCGGCCGCTTGCAGGCCTGCGCCGCACGGACGGCACCCATATCCCCTTGTTGATGTGTCGGCTGAATCTCATCTATTGAGATTCAGGTTTGACAGCACGCAAAGCCGCGGCGACAGTGGAGGCGCCGATTCACACCGAGAGCCGCCCCCATGGAACCGCAAGCCGCGCTGCAATGCCTTCACCTTTATTCGCCCGACCCGCTGCAGGCCGCGCGCTTTTACAGCGCCACTTACGGCATGGCGATGGCGCCCGCGGCGAGCGGCTTTGTGTGCCGCGGCCCGGGGCGTGAACTGCGCCTGTCCGAAGGCCCGGCCAACCAGCTGCGCTACGCCCACTACGCCCTGGCCGATGCCGGCGCGTGGCAGGCTTTTGCGGCGCGCGTTCAGGGCTTGCCGCAGCAGACGGTACCGGCCGATTTCACCGGCGAAGCCATCGCACTCAAAGACCCCGACGGCAACCTCGTGGTGTTCACACCGCCCGTCAACCTTGCAGCTACCGAAGCGACGCCGCTTCCGCCCGCCACGCTGCAGCATTTCGCGCTGCGCACGCCCAACCTGCCGGCAATGCTGGCGTTCTACACGGAGCAGCTGGGCTTTGTGCTGTCGGACGCGGTGAAAGACCCGGAAGGCACACTGCGCGCCTGCTTCCTGCGCACCGACGCGCTGCACCATGCGCTGGCCCTGTTCTTCGCGCCGGCCGCCTGCTTCGACCACCAGTCCTTTGAAGCGCCCGACTGGGCCAGCATGAAGGAATGGGGCGACCACATGGCGGCGCTCAAGGTGCCCATCGTCTGGGGCATAGGCCGCCACGGCCCGGGCAACGACGTGTTCTTTATGGTGCGCGACCCCGACGGCAACCTGGCCGAGATTTCCTCGGAGATCGAACACTGCGCGCCCGGCCGCCCCGCCGGCACCTGGCCGCACGAGGAGCGCACGCTCAACCTCTGGGGCAAGGCCATCCTGCGCAGCTAGAACAACACCATGGCGAGCACCAACCGCATGCTGCGCATCCTCGGGCTGTTCAAGCTGGAGCGGCCCGTCATCACGCCCGAGTGGCTGATGCAGGAACTGGGGGTCTCGCGCGCCAGCGTCTACCGCGACCTGGGCCAGCTGGCCGCCGCCGGCCTGCTGGAGCGCGTGGCCGACCGCGGCTACGTGCTGGGGCCCATGGTGGTGGAGCTGGACCGGCAGATACGCCTGGCCGACCCGCTGCTGGAGGCTGCCGACGAACTGCCCGCCAAGCTGGCCGAGCAGACCGGCGGCACGGTGCTGCTGTGCCGCTTCCACGGCAGCAAGGTGATGTGCATCCACCAGGTCAAGGGGAAAAACCCGGCGCTCTCCGTCAGCTACGAGCGTGGCCGCGCCATGCCGCTGTACCGCGGCGCGACGTCCAAGATCATCCTCGCCTACCTGCCGGCCGCGCAGCTCAAGCAGCTCTGGGCGGCCGAGCGCAAGACCCTGGTGGCCGCCGGCCTGCCCGACGACTATGCGCAACTGGGCAAGGTGCTGCGCGGCATACGCGAGGTCGGCCACTGCATCACCGAGGGCGAGGTCGATTCCGACGCCGTGGGTTTTGCCGTGGCGCTGCGCGACGGCGAGCACCTGCTGGGCAGCCTCAGCGTGGTGATGCCGGCGGCCGGGCTCACAGCCGCCGCGCGCAAGGCCACGCTGGCGCGGCTGCAAAGCGCGGCCGGCCGCATGGAGGGCCGGCTGCAGGACCAGCGCGACAAAGCCCGCGCCACCAAAAAAACGGAAGCCCCATGAACGCCCCACTCTCTCTGTCATCGATGCCGGCCCTGCCGGACCCACAGCATGTCCCCGTTGTGATCGTCGGCGCCGGGCCCACCGGCCTGATGCTGGCCAACCTGCTGGGCATGCAGGGCGTGCAGGCCCTGGTGGTTGAGCGCAACACCAATACCGTGGGCGAGCCGCGCGCCGTCACCATCGACGATGAAAGCCTGCGCACGGTGCAGGCCACCGGCCTGATCGCCGATGTGCTGCCGCATGTGGTGCAAGGCTATGGCGTGCATTACTACTCATGGCGCAACAAGGTCTTCGCGCGCATAGAACCCAACGCAATGGAACACGGCTTCCCAAAACGCAACGCCTTTCGCCAGCAACTGCTGGTGGGCCAGCTGCGCGACGGGATGCAGCGCTTTGCCGGCTCGGCGATCTGGTTCGGCCATGAGCTGGTGAAGTTTGCCGACGACGGGGAAAGCGTCCGGCTTGAACTGCGCCATGACGGTGAAACCAAACACATCCGTTGCGACTGGCTGGTGGCCTGCGACGGCGGCCGCAGCGGCGTGCGTGAGCAGCTGGGCATCCAGCTGACCGGCAGCAGCTATGACGAAAAATGGCTGATCGTCGACCTGCTGGAGCGCAACTCGGCCTTTCGCCACACACGCACTTACTGCGACCCGGTGCGCCCCGCGATACGCCTGCCTGGGCCGGACGGCACGCTGCGTTACGAATTCATGCTGCACGAAGGCGAAGACCCCGAGCAAATGCTGGAAGAAGCCCGCGTGCGCAGCTGGATCCATGCGCGCGAACCGGCCGATGCGCAGCTGCCCATCACGCGCAAGGTGGTCTACGCCTTCCATGCGCGCGTGGCCCAGCGCTGGAAAGCCGGCCGCGTGCTGCTGGCCGGCGACGCAGCCCACCTGACACCGCCCTTTGCGGGCCAGGGCATGAACAGCGGCGTGCGCGACGCCGCCAACCTGGCCTGGAAACTGGCCGCCGTGGTGCAGGGCCGGCTGCCCGCCTCGCTGCTGGACAGCTATGAAACCGAGCGCAAACCCCATGCCTGGTCGCTGATCCAGATGGCGGTGCGCATCGGCAAATTCATGCAGCCCAAATCGGTGCCGGCTGCCATGCTGACGCAAGGCGCACTCAAGCTGTTCAGTATTTTCCCGCCGGTGCGCGACTATGTGCTGCAACTCAAGTTCAAGCCCAAGCCGCGTTTTTTTGAAGGTTTTTTTGTGCCCGGCCATGCGCCCGCGGCGCTGGTGCCGGCCGGGCAGTTGCTGCCGCAGCCCCGGGTGGAACTGCCGGGCGGCGCGCAGGCTTCGCTCGACGACGTGCTGGGCAGCGGCTTCGCCTTGCTGTCGCTGGCCGATGCCGACGACGGCGATGCGGCCGCCGCGCTGGCCGAATTGGCGGCCACCGACCTGGCCTGCCGCCATATCCGCGTGGTGGCGCAAAGCGACGACTTCCTGAAGCCGGCCCAACCCGGCGAAACACTGCGCGACTGCGGCGGCACGCTGGAGGCCATCATCCGCAGCGCCGGCGCGCAGGCCGTTCTGCTGCGGCCCGACCGCTATGTGCTGGCCTACCTGCGCCGCGGCGATGCCGCCGGCGCCGAACTCCTCAAGCGCCTGGGCATGCCGCCCGGTGCACAGACCCCCTCCGTTCAACTCACCACAGGAAACACACCGTGAAAATCACCAGTTATCTTTACCAGGGACAACCCGGCTGGGGCGTGGCCACCGAGGCCGGCGTCCTGCCCCTGCAGTCGGCGCAGTACCCGACGCTGCTCAGCGCGCTGCAGGCCGGCAAGCTCGACGAGATCGCCGCCAGGCCTGTTTCGGCAAGCGCCTTGCCGCTGGACGCCATCACCTTCCTGCCCGTGATCCCGATGCCGGGCAAGATTTTCTGCGTGGGCCACAACTACGAGGCGCACCGCATCGAGACCCAGCGCGACCCCACCCAGCACCCGCTGCTCTTCATGCGCGTGGCCGAGTCGCAGACGGCCCACCGCCAGCCCATCCTGATGCCGGCTGAATCGACGCAGCTCGATTACGAAGGCGAGATCGCCGTCGTCATCGGCAAGGCTGGCCGGCGCATCCGCGAAGCCGACGCCTGGAATTACGTGGCCGGCTACAGCGCCTACAACGACGGCTCGGTGCGCGACTGGCAAAAACACACGCTGCAGTTCACCGCCGGCAAGAACTTCAGCGGCACCGGCAGCTTCGGCCCCTGGATGGTGACGCGCGGCGAGATCGCCGACGGGGAGGAGCTCACACTCGAAACCCGGCTCAACGGCCAGGTCATGCAGCACACCACCACCGCCTCGATGATCTTCAGCATCCCGGTGCTGATCGAATACATCTCCAGCTTCACCTCGCTGCAACCCGGCGACGTGATCGTGACCGGCACGCCGGGCGGCGTCGGCGTCAAGCGCACGCCGCCGGTGTGGATGAAGCCGGGTGACGAAGTGGAAATCGAGGTCAGCAAGGTCGGCGTGCTTTTCAACACCATCGCGGCCGACGCCACGCGTTTCTGAGATGGCGGCCGCCCTTGAATCAAGCCTGCTGGCGGCCGAAGAGGCCAGGCGGCTGGCCATGCTGGCCGCGGACACGGCCGCGCTGGATACGCTGCTGTCGGATGCGCTGGCCTACACCCATTCGACCGGCGTGACGGACAGCAAGGCCAGCTACCTGCGGCTGCTGGCGAATGGCGCATTGCGTTATGAGGCGCTGGAGTTTGCGGCGCCGCAAGCGCGGCTGCTGGGCGCGGGAACAACGGGTCTGGTCAGTGCGGTGATGCGGGCCACGATTCTCAAGGGCGAGGTTCGCCGCGACATCGCCAGCAGCTACCTCGCGGTGTGGGAACACACGGCGTCAGGCTGGGTGCTGCAAGCCGTGCAGGCCACCGCCTTGCCCGCCAAAGCCGCATGAGCGCCATGAGTGCTATCAAACCCGACCCGGCCCTGGCCCGGCAACTGGTGCTGGCCAACCACATCCTGTACGCGCGCGGCGTGGTGGACGGCTTCGGCCACGTCAGCGTGCGCCAGCCCGGCAATGACGATGTTTTTCTACTGTCCCGCAGCCGCGCGCCGGCGCTGGTCGAAGAAGCCGACATAGGCTGCTACGGCCTGGACGGCGAGCCGCTGGGCGCCATCACCGGCAAGCCTTACCTGGAGCGCTTCATCCACAGCGAGATCTACCGCGCCCGGCCCGGGGTGATGGCGGTGGTGCACAGCCATTCGCCGCGCGTGATTCCCTTCGGCATCACCGGCCAGCGCTTGCGGCCGGTGTTCCACATGTCGGGCTTCCTCGGCAGCGGCTCGGCGCATTTCGAGATTCGCGACACGGCGGGCGACAGCGATTTGCTGATACGCAGCCCTGCCCTCGGCAAGGCGCTCGCCGCATCGCTGGGCGGCTGCGCCTGCGTGCTGATGCGCGGCCACGGCAGCACGGTGGTGGGCGGCTCGCTCGAGCATGCCGTTTACCGCGCCGTCTACACCGAAGTCAACGCCGGCCTGCAGGCTGCCGCCATGGCGCTGGGCACTGTCACTTACCTGACCGACACTGAAGCCGCCCTGGCCGCCGCCGCCAATGACGCGCAGATCCCGCGCGCCTGGGCGCTGTGGCAGCACGAACTTTGATTGAATCCTGTTTTTTGACCCAACCCCTGGAGAGCAACGCATGAAACTGAAGCTGACATCCCTCCTGAAGACCTGCGCCCTCGCATTGGCCTGCCATGCGCTGGCCACCCCCGCGGCGCTGGCCCAGACCTGGCCGGCCAAATCGGTGCGCATCATCGTGCCTTACGGCACGGGCGGCGGCGCCGACATCCTGGCGCGCCAGCTGGGCGCCAGCCTGCAGCAGTCCTGGGGCCAGGGCGTGGCGGTGGAAAACCGCACCGGCGCCTCGGGCAACATCGGCTCCGAAGTCGTGGTGAATTCGCCGGCCGACGGCTACACACTGCTGCTGCAAAACAGCACCATGGTGGTCAACATGGGCTTGGGCATGAAACTCAATTACGACCCCGAAAAAGACCTGACGCCCATCATGCTGCTGGGCATCACGCCGATCGCCCTGGTGGCCCACCCCAGCCTCAACGTCAAAAACCTCAAGGAGCTGCAGGACTATGCCAAGGCCAACCCCGGCAAGCTCAGCTACGGCTCCTGCGGAGTGGGCACGCCCATGCATTTCGTGATGGAACTCGTCAAGCAGAAGACCTCGCTGGACGCGGTGCACGCCGGCTACAAGGGCTGCGCGCCCGTGGTGCCCGACGTGGTGGGCGGCCAGATCCCGCTGGCCATCCTGAGCGCCAACCTGGCCGCGCCCTACGCCAAATCGGGCCGGCTCAATGTGATCGGCGTGGCCAGCCAGAAGCGCTATTCGCTACTGCCCGACACCCTCACCTTTGAAGAGCAAGGCCTCAAGCCGCTGGACTTTTCGACCTGGTTCGCGCTGATGGGACCGGCCAAGATGCCGCCGGCCGTCGTCAGCAAGATCGTCGCCGACGTGCAAAAGGTGCTGGCCGATCCCGCCGTGCAGTCGCGCCTGTCGAATGCGGGGGTCGAGCCCTATGCGGGCAATGGCGCGGCGGTGGTGAAGCTGATCCGCTCGGACAAAATTCGCTACGAACAGCTGGCCAAGGCAGCCAACATCAAGCCTGAATGAGAGCCTTTAGCGCTGACTTAGCTGCAGCGCAACCAGCATGCGCTGCAGCGGCTGGGTTTCTGGCAGCACATAAACAATGCCGCGGCTTTTCCCCAGCGCGGGGCCGACCACCGTTTCGTAAAAGCTGACCGGCACCACCACACAGCCCATGGAGATGCGGTTGTCGTCGGGTGTGTCGGACGCCAGCCGTTCCGCACGTCGCTCGGCCACGGGCGCGGGGCGCAGGCGGTGGATGGCCAGCTTGGCCGCGTAGTCGATCCAGACAATCGCTTCGCCCTGCAGGTTGTGGCCGGGCTCGGAGACAAAGCGGCCCGCGGGCGTGGTGCGCTCGTAGTCACGCAGGCTGGCCACGCTGCGCTGGGCCATGCCGGGCACGGTCTGGTCGCCGGGCGCCAGGCCCATCAATGCGGGCGATGCGCCGCGCAACTGCCCGTCAGCCTCGAACACAAAGATGCGCCCGCCTTTTTTATCGACGATGACAAAAGGCAGGCCCTGGTTGTCGTGCGCGTCCACCACCCAGCGCAAGGCCTGGCGGGCATCCGTGGAAGCGGCCACCAATGCCATGCCGGTGTGGGGATTCGCGGCGGCGGGGCCGGCAGAAGTCTCCGTATAAGGTGCCAGCGGCGCGGCCAGGGAGAGCAAGGGGCCGGCGGCAAAAACGGCAAATGCCACCGTGCGAAGTATGCGAGCGTGCTTCCTGCCTTTGAACAACATTCGGGTCCTGTGCCTTGCGCCGTTGCGTGCGCGAACGCACATTGGAAAGCCGGGTGATTAACGCTTAACGCGCCCGGCGGTCGTTGCGCCATGTTAACGATGCAAGCAATTGTGCTCAACGGAAAAACCCTGAAACCGCTCGGAAACTCGCTCCTGTTTAGATAGCAGAAAATCCTTTGGCAGAAACGAAATTACCGTGTTAGGCCGGCCAACAGGATACGGTGCCCGGGCATGTAACAGTCGCTTTGGCCGGGATTTTTTCGGGCAAAAGATGCTGGCGCGCAACACAAAACGGGCGCCAGATTGGCGCCCGTTACAAGTTACAAAAATCGGGGAGGAAAACTCAGGCCGCAGGAGCCGTTCCCTGCCGGACGGCGAGTTCATGCGCCGCCGGAAACACCTCGGCCAGCGGCTTGACCTCGGGCAGCACATAGACCACGCCGTAGCTGGCATTGAAGGCCGGCTTGAGCACGTTTTCAAAAAAAGCGACCGGCATGTTGATGCAACCATAGGAAATGCGGTTGTCATCCGTGGTGGCCGAAGCCAGGCGCTCCAGCCGGCGCTCCTTGGGCTCGGTGGTGCGCACGCGGTGCATGGAGACGGCCGCGTCGTAATCGACCCAGACCACATCCTCGCCGGTTGCGTTGCGCCCGGGCTCACCCAGGAAGCGGCCGGCGGGTGTGGTGCGCTCTTCGGGCCGCACTTGCGCGATGGGCCGCCCGCCTATGCCGTCCACCGAATCGTCACCGCGCGCGGCGCCTATCAGCACCGGTGTGGCGCTGCGCAGCTTGCCCGAAGGCTCAAAGACGAACACCTTGGTGTGGGCCTTGTCGAGGATGACAAAAAAGAGCTTGCGGTTGTCGCCCGAAGTGACAACCCAGTTGGCGACCTGGCGGGCGTTGTCGGAGGCGCTCTCGCCGCCGAAATCGGCGACGCGCGGTGTCTGCTGCAGCGCGGATTGGGCCTGAGCGGTGTAGACAGGCCTCACCTGGTGCGCGCGGAATATCGGCAAGACCACAACCGCCACGGCTACGCCCCACAGCACGCCCTGCTTGATGCCGTCCAGGATGTCCGAGCGCGTGTCGTCCTGCGGCGCGCCTTCAGGTGCGGGCCGGCCGGAAAAATTCAGGAGGTCCCGGAACTGATGAAAGAAAGTTTGCATGGCGCTGGCGCCGTTAAAAAAGGGAAACAAAGGCCATGCCCGTGCATGAAAACGCCCCGGGAACCGCCGCATGCCGGCATGCGGGGGCCGCCCGGGGCGGGTGTCACACCAAGGTGCATGGTGTCCCTGGCTTAGTTACGGTCAGCCTGGGCGGGACGCTCGGCCTGGAAGCCTGTGGTGTCCGTGGTGCTGGGCGCGGCCGCAGGTGCTGCGCTGTCAGGCGTGGTGACCTGGTTCTGCATGGTCGCGTCGGTCGGCGAAGCGGGTTGCGTGGTGGTGTCAGGGGTCTGGGCGTAAGCCATACCGATGGCACCTACAACAGCTGCGGCGGCGAAGGCGGATGCCAGGGTCTTGGATGCTTTCATGGTTTAACTCCTTGGGTCATGCCCATCACAGGCAATCGGGTTGGTAAATTCGCTGGCCGTATTGCCAGCTAGGTTCAATTTACGAACAGGAGGGAAAGCGTTTCGTCGGCCTCCTACAGCGCGCCATGTAGGACAAGCGAGGTCACAAAATGCTACGCACTGTGCCTGCCGCAGTGGGCGCAGGGCTTACTCGTTGGGGTTGTTGCCCTTGATGCCATGCGTCGCCTTGATGGCGAGCTGGAGTTTTTCGAGCTCGTCGATGAGCGCATCTATCTTCGCGAAATCTTTCTCGGGCGCGGCCTGCAGCGCCTCCAGCTGCGCGCGCAGGCGCGCGTAATCAGTCTCGAGGCGGGCGGCCTTCATGCGGGCACCGCGCCGCGCTTGGGGCTGGCATTCACCGCGGCACGCCTGTCGGGGCTGCTGCCCGCAGCGGCCTTGGGCGCGGCGGTGAAGAGGTCGACCTGCGGGTCATCCACGCTGCGCGGGCCGTATTGCAGGTCGGGGCCGACCAGGCGCTGGAGTTCGCCATAGCCCGTGGCCAGCGCCGTGTCGTAGGCGGCGAAGCTGATATCCGAGCAGGACACCGATTCGAACACCCCGGGCTTGCCGAAGCTTTCGAGAATGCGCCAGACAAATTCGCCGGGCGCGGTTTCCTCGACGGTCAAGGCCAGGGAGCGCAAGGGTGCACTGAGCTGTGCAGTGGCCAGTGTGGATTGGGTCATGGAAAGGAATCCTCAAAAAATCCGGGCGTGCCGGGTGCAATGACGGGTGTGAAGGCGTGCGCGCGCGTTGCAGCGCAGCTTGGAGCGCGGCAAAAAAATATCAAGGGGATGAAACGTAACTTTCGGCGACGCGGCCGATGGCGGCGAACAGGAAAAGACGGTGACGGCGGCGCCGCGCGGGCCAGTGTCCGGTGTCATCTTGGCGGGGGCGGCGGCTTGCATGTCGGTGTTCGCAGTCCCGCCAGTTTACGCACGGAAATATGACAATTTGCGGTGATTAGTACCGGAAAAATGTAGGAGAAAGCCGACAGGCGCTCCCACGCGGAGGCGTCAACTTAAATGGGTATATTGCAGGCACGGCCAGCCTTGCATCGTGCACAGCGGCGCCACGACCAGAGAACCCATGAAAAGCCTCTACAAATACTTCTTCCGCGGCCTGATCACCATCCTGCCGGTGGCCCTGACGGTCTACCTGCTCTACATCTTCCTGGCCTGGATGGAAACCGCGGCGCTGTGGGTGCTGCGCCCGCTGATCGGCAGCTTTTACATCCCGGGCCTGGGCCTGGTGTTCGGCGTGCTCAGCATCCTGGTGATCGGCTACCTGGTCTCCAAACAAAGCGTGCGCAAGCTGCTGTCTTTCGCGGAACTGCCCTTTACCAACCTGCCGGTGGTCAAAAGTATTTATTCCTCGCTCAAGAGTTTTGCCGACTATTTTTCGCCTTCGGGCAAGCAGGGCGAACAAAGCGTGGTGATCCTGCGCATGCCCGGCCATGCGATGGAAATCGTCGGCCTGATCACGCGCCGCAGCTTTGCCGACCTGCCGCCGGGCTTCCTGCCCGGCGAGCGCGTGGCGGTATATCTGCCCATGGGTTACATGATTGGCGGCTACACGGTCTTCGTGCCGGCCGACTGGGTGCAGCCCATAGACATGTCGGTGGAGGAAGCCATGCGCTCCTCGCTGATCGCCTGGATGGCGCGCCCGCCGGCCCAGGGCAGCGGCGGCACGGCCGGCTGAGCGTTTGCGGCCGTGCCGGGGGTGCGTAAAGGTTTGTGATCTTTGGTTTCCCACATGGACAAATCGTGTGGCAGGACTATATTGGGCCGGTCACACATACATTCGCATCCTTGATGCGCCCCGGCTATGACAACAGAGACAACAAGCCGCAAGCTGCCGCTCTACCGGTCGCTTTACTTCCAGGTGATCTGTGCGGTGATCGCCGGCGTGCTGCTGGGGCACTTCTACCCCGAGGCCGGCAAGCTCATGAAGCCGCTGGGCGACGGTTTCATCAAGCTGATCAAGATGATGATCGCGCCCATCATCTTCTGCACTGTCGTGATCGGCATCGCCGGCATGGAAGACATGAAGAAGGTCGGCAAGACCGGCGGCCTGGCGCTGCTGTACTTTGAAGTCGTCAGCACCTTCGCGCTGATCATCGGGCTGGTGCTGGTCAACGTGTTCAAGCCGGGCCAGGGCATGAACGTCGACGTCTCCACGCTGGACACCAAGGCCATCGCGGCCTATACCGGCCCCGGCAAGATGGTGGGCACAACCGACTTCATCATGAACATCATCCCGACCACCGTGGTCGACGCCTTCGCCAAGGGCGAAATCCTGCAGGTGCTGCTGATCGCGGTGATGTTCGGCTTCGCGCTGCACCGCTTCGGCGGTCGCGGCACGCTGTGTTCGACTTCGTCGAGAAAACCTCGCACGTGCTGTTCACCATCGTCGGCTTCATCATGCGGGTGGCGCCCATAGGCGCTTTCGGCGCGATGGCCTTCACCATAGGCGCGTATGGCGTGGACAGCCTGGTCTCGCTGGGCAAGCTGATGGCGGCTTTTTACGCGACCTGCCTGATCTTCATCTTCGTGGTGCTGGGCACCATCGCGCGCGTGCACGGCTTCAGCATCTGGAAGTTCATCAAGTACATCAAGGAAGAGCTGCCGATCGTGCTGGGCACCTCATCGTCCGAGTCGGTGCTGCCGCGCATGATGGAAAAAATGGAGAACCTGGGGGCGAAGAAACCACCGTGGGCCTGGTGATCCCGACGGGTTATTCCTTCAACCTGGACGGCACCTCGATCTACCTCACGATGGCGGCGGTGTTCATCGCCCAGGCCACCAACACGCCGATGACGCTGATGCAGGAAATCACGCTGCTGGCGGTGCTGCTGCTGACCTCCAAGGGCGCGGCGGGCATCACCGGCAGCGGTTTTATCGTGCTGGCCGCCACGCTGTCGGCCGTGGGCACCGTGCCCGTAGCCGGGCTGGCGCTGATTTTGGGCATAGACCGCTTCATGTCGGAGGCGCGGGCCCTGACCAACCTGATCGGCAACGGCGTGGCCACCATCGTGGTCGCCAAATGGACGGATGAGCTGGACACCGACAGGTTCAAGGCCGGGCTCAACAACGAGACCTGGGTGGAAGCCCAGGAACCGGAAGTGCTGGTCAACCGGAAGACCGAACACATGGCGACCGGGCGCCACTGAAACACATCACACGCCACCAATAACAAAGCCCGGCAGGCGGAGAAAACTCCACCTGCCGGGCTTTGTGTTTTTGTACTGCGGCGAACCGCCGTTTTAGCGGGCCTGGCGCGGTGCCGGTCCCGGGCCGCGGCCCGCGATGTGACGGAAGGTGATGCGGCCTTTGCTCAGGTCGTAAGGCGAGAGCTCCAGCGACACCTGGTCGCCCGCAAGAATGCGGATGTGGTTCTTGCGCATCTTGCCCGAGGTGTAAGCCACAAGCTTGTGGCCGTTGTCGAGCGTGACGCGAAAGCGCGAATCAGGCAACACTTCGTCGACCAGCCCATGCATTTCAATCAGTTCTTCTTTGGCCATGATGTAACTCCTAGGGAATTGAAAAAATTGTCCGTGATGTCTGTTGTGAGGGCTGGCAAGGCTTTATGCGCAGGCCGGCGTCGAACGCTCGTGGATCCAGCCGAGGGCATGTTCCGTCGCGTAATGCACGGCCGCGGCCGCGCTGTCAAAGAGGTCGCTGAAGCGCATCACGCGGTCATGCGTGGCGCTGCCGCTTCCGGAGCGGATGGAGACCGATGCAGCGTAGCGTTCGCCTTGCTGCTTGGCCAGTGGTGAGACAAGGTACTTGCCCACCGCGATTTTGGTGTGATCTACGTTCATAAAAATTCCGTGCCGGGTTATGTGTCCCGGCTTGATAAATAAGGAGTAATCGGCTTGCGAGCAAGCCGGCGGGTGTTCGGTGTCCACCCGCCTGGCCTTTGTCAGGGGCTGGGCTGGTTGAGCCATGCGTGGGCACTGTCGGGAATAGTGCTCGCCGGGAAAACGGAACAGTGTTGAGAGGGTTCAGCGCTGTATGGGCACTGAAAACACTGTGGATTCGGGCTCTGGGAAGCGCCGCAATTGAGAAGGAAACCTGTTGGGAAAAGGCTTCGATGTAAAAAGCTGATGCTTTACCGAAGCGCTTATTGTAACCGCCCGGCGCAAATCGCGCCTTTTGCCTTGTTTGGGCAGAACTCAGCCCTCGAATTGCGGGTGCAACTGCCGGATCCGGTTCATCGCCATACCCGCGGCGGCGGTGCGGGTTTCCACGCCCAGCTTGGCGTAGACGCGCTCCAGGTGCTTCTTCACGGTGGCCGGGCTTGAGCCCAGGATGTCGCCGATGTCGCGGTTGGTTTTTCCCTTGACGACCCAGTACAGCACCTCGGCCTCGCGGGCCGTGAGCTTGAAGCTCAGGCTCATGGCCTCGACCACCGCATCGTCGGAAATCTCGCGCATCACGATCAGCCAGTCTCCGCTGCCGCCGGCCCCGCCCTCGGCATCGCCGGTCTGCTGGTGCAGCCGGAAGGTCAGCCGGCGCGGCCCCTGCTCCACCGCCAGGCGCGGCGGCTCGATCTGGCGTTCGGCGTCCGCCATGTGGCGGCGCAGCCAGGCCAGCACCGGCTCGGGCGTCTGCGGCGCGGCGGTGCCGTAGTAGCGCATCAACAGGTCGCGCGCCAGCGGCGTCTGCCAGACCAGCCGGCCGTCGGCCGCGCCGCCCATGCGCACCGTGATGCTGGCATAACCAAAGGCGTCCAGCGCATTGCGCGCCTGGCCGGCCTGGCGCGCCTCCTGGCGGGCGCGGCGCGCGCCCTGCAGGTGCACACCCATGCGCGCCATGACTTCCTTGGGCTTGATCGGCTTGGTGACGTAGTCCACGCCGCCTGCCTCCAGCGCGGCCACCAGGTGCTCGGTTTCGGTGAGGCCGGTCATGAAGATGATGGGGATGTGGCTGGTCTCGGCCATGGCCTTCAGGCGCTTGGCGACTTCAAAACCGTCCATGCCCGGCATCATGGCGTCGAGGAGCACGATGTCGGGCCTGGCCTGCAGCGCGCGCTGCAGCGCGGCCTCGCCGTTGGTGGCGACCAGCACGGTATAGCCCGACTCGTCGAGCGCGTCGTGCAGCACCGACAGGTTGTCGGGCACGTCGTCGACGATGAGCACGACGTCGCTGTTGGCGCGGTCCAGTGTGTGGTCCAGGCTGCGGTTCAGCGGGTTCAGTGTGGCGGGGGAATCTTCAAGCACGCTGCTCATCGCGGTCCTCCTGGTTGGCGAGCTGGCGGCCCATGGCCTCGAACTGGAACTGCCGCGCCAGCACGCGCATGTCGTCGACAAAGGCTGCGGTGTCGGGCTGCTGCCGTTCGATGTCCGCCAGTGTGTTCATGATGCCGCGGTAAAAGCCGAGGGTCACCACCTCCTGCAGCGCGGCCAGCTGCGCGGCGTCCGGCAGCACGCGCAGTGCGGGCGCCGGCGCGGGCAAGGCCTCGGCGGCCTCGTCGTAGCGCCAGGTCAGCGACAGGCGCCGCTCCAGCCAGGCAATCAGCTCGGTGTGGCGCACGGGTTTGAGGATGAAGTCCTCGGGCAGGATGCCGGCGTCGTTCTCCATACCCTTGTCGAAGGCGTTGGCCGAGACGATGGCCAGGTGGATGGCCTCATGGCCGGAGCCGCGCACGCGGCGCAGCGTCTCCCAGCCGTCTATGCCCGGCATGGCCAGGTCCATGAAGATCACGTCGGGCTGGTAGCCGGCGGCCAGCAGGTCCAGGCAGTCGTGGCCGCTGGCGGCGGTGCGCAGTTCAAAACCCATGGGCTGCAGCAGCTGCACCAGCAGTTCGCGGTCTGGCTCTTCGTTGTCGACCACCAGCAGCTTGCGGCGCGGGCCTTCGTAGCCGCGCGGCCGGCGCCGCGCCGGCCGGGTGATCGCATCCTTGGTGGCGCCCGCCGGCAAATGCACCTCGGGCAAAAACAATCGGATGCGGAAGACGGAGCCCTCGCCCGGCGTGCTCACGACGGTCATCTCGCCGCCCATAAGGTCGGTCAGCATCTTGGCAATCGTCAGGCCCAGGCCGGCGCCCGGCGTGCCCGCGGCGCTCTGGCCCGCCGCGGCGCCGCGCGCGAAGGGCTCGAAGATGCGCGCGAGCTCGGCCTCGCGCATGCCGGGGCCGGTGTCTTCAATGTCGATGTAGGCCATCTCGCGCGCATGGCGCAGCCGGAAGGTCACCTGCCCCTGCACCGTGAACTTGATGGCATTGCCCAGCAGGTTGATCAGGATTTGCCGCACGCGCTTTTCGTCGGCGCGCACCAGCTCGGGCAGGTTGCCGCTGGCCTCGAAGTGGAAGGCCAGGCCCTTGGCCGCGGCCTGCAGCTCGAACATGCCGGCCATCTCGTGCACACAATCGGCGAAGTGCATGGGCTTGACGTTGAGCGTGAGCTTGCCGGCCTCGATGCGGGCGATGTCCAGCGTGCCTTCGATCAGCGACAGCAGATGCTCGCCGCCCCGCTTGATGACACTGACGGCCTGCTTGCGGTGCGGCGGGATCGCGCTGTCTTCGCCCATGAGCTGCGCATACCCCAGGATGCTGTTGAGCGGCGTGCGCAGCTCGTGGCTGATGGCGCTGATGTAGCGGCTCTTGGCCTGGTTGGCCTGGTCGGCGTGGTGGCGCGCCTCTTCGGCGACCACCCTGGCCTGCTGCAGCGCCTCGTCGGTCTGGCGATGCGACTCGATCTCACGCATCAGCAAATGCGTCTGGCGGTTCGATTCCTCCTGCGCGACCTGCCGGCTCTTGTGCGCCAGCACCAGCCACCAGGCGACCAGGCCGGCAATCACCAGCAGCGCCATATAGGCCTTGAGGAAGCCCGACTTCAGCGCCGGCTCGGACGGCGCCAGGTCGGTCAACGCGCTGAGTTCCTGGTGGTAGAGCAGGCCGAACACGCTGGCCAGCAGCGGCACGATGATCAGCATCAGCAGCAGGAAGTGGCCCAGGCCGGTGTCCAGGTAAGGCCAGGCGCGGCGCGGCAGCAGCCAGCGCAAGGTGGCCGACCACTGCGCCGACAGGCTCGCATGCGGCTTGCACAGGTCGCCGCAGCGCGCGTCCAGCGTGCAGCACAGCGAGCAGATCGGGCCCTGGTAGGCCGGGCAGTGCGCCATGTCGGGGCCCTCGTAGGCGCGCTCGCAGATCACGCATTGCTGGGTCGCATAACGTTTGTAGCTTCCTTCACCGGCCGTAGCACCTGAACTGCGCGCGATGTAGTACTTGCCCTTGGTGGCCCAGGCGATCAGCGGCGCCGCCACAAAAGCCGTGCCCATGGCGATCACGGCGGAGAAAGCCTGCGCCATTTCGCCATACAGCCCCAGGTGCGCCGTGATGGACAAGGCCGAGGCCAGCGCCATGGCGCCCACACCGACCGGGTTGATGTCGTACAAATGCGCGCGCTTGAACTCGATGCCCGGCGGGCTCAGGCCCAGCGGCTTGTTGATGACGAGATCGGCCACCACCGCCATCACCCAGGCGATGGCGATGTTGGAATACAGGCCCAGCACGTCACCCAGCGCCTGGAAGACGTTCATCTCCATCAGCATGAAGGCGATCAGCGTGTTGAACACCACCCACACCACGCGCCCCGGATGGCTGTGCGTGATGCGCGAGAAAAAATTCGACCAGGCCAGCGAACCCGCGTAGGCATTGGTCACGTTGATCTTGAGTTGCGACACCACGACGAAGAGCGCGGTCGCGGCCACCGCCATGCCGTAGTGCGGGAACACATATTCATAGGCCGCGAGGTACATCTGGTTGGGGTCGACCGCGCGGTCCAGCGGCACCATGTTGGAGATCGCCAGGTAGGCCAGGCAAGCGCCGCCCAGCATCTTGACCACGCCCAGAAACACCCAGCCCGGCCCGCCCACCAGCACGCCGCCCCACCAGCGCCAGCGGTTGGCCGGCGTCTGCACCGGCATGAAGCGCAGGTAGTCGGCCTGTTCGCCCATCTGGGTGATCAGCGCGATGCCCACCGTGAGCGCGGCACCAAACAGGTGCAAATTGAACTCGCCGCCCGTGCCTTTCTCCCCGCCGTAGTGCAGAACGCCTGAAAAGGCACCAGGATCGCGCAGCAGCACGAACACAAAGGGCACGACCAGCATGACCAGCCACAAAGGCTGGGTCCAGACCTGCAGGCGCGAGATGGCGGACACGCCGTGGGTGACCAGCGGGATCACCAGCAGTGCGCAGATCAGGTAGCCCCAGCTCGGCGGAATGCCCAGCGCCAATTCCAGCGCATAGGCCATGACGGCCGCCTCCAGCGCAAAAAAGATAAAGGTGAAGGACGCGTAGATCAGCGAGGTCAGCGTGGAGCCTATGTAGCCGAAACCAGCGCCGCGCGTCAGCAAATCCATGTCCACGCCGTAGCGCGCCGCATAAATGCTGATGGGCAGGCCGGCCAGGAAGATGATCAGGCCGGTGGCGACGATGGCCCAGAAGGCGTTGGTAAAACCGTACTTGACCAGCAGCGTGGCGCCCACCGCCTCCAGGATCAGGAAGGAAGCCGCGCCGAAGGCGGTGTTGGCGACCCGCCATTCCGACCACTTGCGAAAGCGCTGCGGCGTGAAGCGCAGCGCGTAGTCTTCCATGGTTTCGCTGGCGACCCAGCTGTTGTAGTCGCGCCTGACCTTGATGATGCGCTGCAGCGGCGGCGCCTCGCCCGCCAAAGGCGCGGCCACGGCCGCGTCGGGCGGCAGTGGCGGCTGCAGGGGCGTGAGCGGGGCGTCCATGGGGTGGGCAGATGCGCCGGGCGCGGAGTGATTGACCCCGTTCAGGTGCATGTTCTGTGCCATGCGCCCCCTGGGCTGCCCCGCGGCCTTGGTGGGCCCCGCTTCTTATGGCACCATTCTTGCACCCCGGCAAGCATCCCCAAGCCGGCAGCCTGCCCTGAGAGAGCCCCATGGAATTGACGCCCCGCGAAAAAGACAAGCTGCTTATTTTTACGGCCGCCCTGCTGGCCGAAAGGCGCCGCGCCCGCGGCCTCAAGCTCAACTACCCCGAGTCCGTCGCGCTGATCAGCGCCGCCGTGATGGAAGGCGCGCGCGACGGCAAATCCGTCGCCCAGCTCATGAGCGAGGGCCGCACCGTGCTGACCCGCGCCGACGTGATGGACGGCATCCCCGAGCTGATCCCCGACATCCAGGTCGAAGCGACCTTCCCCGACGGCACCAAGCTGGTCACCGTGCACCAGCCCATCGTCTGAATATCACCCGCTTCTCATTTCAAACTACAACATCGCCCAACAGGAGATTGCCGTGCGTTTTTCCTTGATGCCTTCATCCCTTACTCTGCGTACTCTGCGCGCCTTGCTGGCCTTCGCGGCCGTGCTGCCCGCCGCCGCCTTCGCGCACACCGGCGTGGACGGCCACACGCACCTGAACTTCATGACCGGCTTCCTGCACCCGCTGACAGGCATGGACCACCTGGCCGCCATGGTGGCCGTGGGCCTGTGGAGCGCCCTGGCCGCGCGCCGCGCCGGGCCCGAACTGCTGTGGGGCCCGCTGGGTTTTGCCGGCATGCTGCTGGCGGGCGCCTTGCTGGGACTGCAAGGTGTGCAGATCCCCGCCGTTGAGCCCATGATCGCGGCCTCGCTGCTGGTCACCGGCTTGCTGGTCGTGTCGCGCTGGCATGTGCCAGGCATCGCGGCCGCGCTCATCGTCGGCGTGTTCGCCGTCTTCCACGGCCTGGCCCATGGTTATGAACTGGCCGCTGCGCCGAATGCCTGGGCCGCGCTGTCGGGCATGCTGGCGACCACCTTGCTGCTGCACCTGGCGGGCCTGGGCGCCGGCTGGGCGCTGCGCAGCGCCAATGTGTGGCTGCCGCGCGCGGCCGGCGCCGCTGTCGCCATTTTTGGCGTGACCCTGCTGGCCCAACTGGCCTGAGGACGCGCCATGATTCCCGGCGAACTCATCACCGACGGACCCGACCACGTGCTCAACGCGGGCCGGCGCACGCTGACCGTCGTCGTGCAGAACACGGCCGACCGGCCCATCCAGGTCGGCTCGCACTACCACTTCGCCGAAACCAACGGCGCGCTCGGCTTTGACCGCGACGCGGCGCGCGGCATGCGGCTGAACATCGCATCGGGCACCGCCGTGCGCTTTGAGCCCGGGCAGCAGCGCACCGTCGAGCTGGTGGACTTCGCGGGCGACCGAAAGGTCTACGGCTTTCGCGGCCTGGTCCAGGGCGGGCTCTGAGCCCCGCCAAGCCAGTGCACAGCCATGACGACACTGTTCATCTCCGCGTTTTTCCTGGGCCTGGTGTTTAACGCCGCGCCCGGCGCGGTGTTCGCCGAGACGGTGCGCCAGGGCGTGCGCGGCGGCTTCCGGCCCGCCTTCCAGGTGCAGGCGGGTTCGCTGGTGGGCGATGCCGTCTGGGCGATCCTGGGCCTTGCCGGCATAGGCCTGGCCATGCAACTCGATGCCTTGCGCTGGCCGCTGGGGCTGGCGGGCGCGGCCTACCTGGCGTGGCTGTCCTGGGACAGCTGGCAAGCCGCGCGGGTCGAACACACGATGGACGCCGGCGCGGCACCGGCCGCGCAGGGCGCGCTGAAAAAAGGCATGGCGCTGTCGCTGACCAACCCGCAGAACATCGCCTACTGGGCCGCCATGGGCGGAGCCATGGGCGCGGTGGGCGTGGCGCACCCGGGCGCCGCGGACTACGCCATCTTTTTTGCCGGCTTCATGGTCGCGTCCGTCGTCTGGTGTTTTGTCTGCGCCGCCATTGTCGACCGCGTGTTCCGCCGCCTGGGCGCGCGCTGGGCGCGCTTCACTTATCGCCTCTGCGCGGTGGCCCTGCTGGCCCTGGCCCTGGGCACGCTGCGCGAGCTTTTTGACCCGGCGGCCGACGCCGCGGCGAACGGGCCGCGCGCCGCCCGTTCGGCAACGCCGGCCCCGTAATTTTCTGAACCGAGGACACAACGATGGCAACCATAGGACGCCGCGCCTACGCGGAAATGTTCGGCCCCACGGCCGGTGACCGCCTGCGCCTGGCCGACACCGACCTGGTGGTCGAGGTCGAGGCCGACTACACCCTGCGCGCCGGCAGCTACGGCGAGGAAGTCAAGTTCGGCGGCGGCAAGACGATACGCGACGGCATGGCCCAGTCGCAGAAAACCCGGGCCGAAGGCGCCATGGACTGCGTGATGACGAACGCGCTCATCATCGACCACTCGGGCATCGTCAAGGCCGACATCGGCCTCAAGGGCGGTCGCATCGCCGCCATCGGCAAGGCCGGCAACCCCGACACCCAGCCCGGCGTGGACATGATCATCGGCCCCGGCACCGAAATCATCAGCTGCGAAGGCATGATCGTCACGGCCGGCGGCATCGACTCGCACATCCACTTCATCTGCCCGCAGCAGATCGAGGAGGCGCTGACCTCGGGCATCACCACCATGCTGGGCGGCGGCACCGGCCCGGCCACCGGCACCTTCGCCACCACCTGCACGCCCGGCCCCTGGAACATCGAGCGCATGCTGCAGGCCGCCGACGCTTTCCCGATGAACCTGGGCTTCCTCGGCAAGGGCAATGCCAGCCTGCCCGCCGCGCTGCATGAGCAGATCAACGCCGGCGTCATAGGCCTGAAGCTGCACGAGGACTGGGGCACCACGCCCGCGGCCATCAGCAACTGCCTGGACGTGGCGGAGGAAACCGACACGCAGGTCGCCATCCACAGCGACACGCTCAATGAATCGGGCTTTGTCGAGAACACGATCGCCGCGACCAAGGGCCGCAGCCTCTGCGCCTTCCACACCGAAGGCGCGGGCGGCGGCCATGCGCCCGACATCCTGCGCGTGGTGGGCGAGGAGAACTTCCTGCCCTCCTCCACCAACCCGACCATGCCCTACACCGTCAACACGCTCGACGAACACGTCGACATGCTGATGGTGTGCCACCACCTGGACGCCGGCATCGCCGAAGACCTGGCTTTTGCCGAAAGCCGCATCCGCAAGGAAACCATCGCGGCCGAAGACGTGCTGCACGACCTGGGCGCGATCAGCATGATGAGCAGTGACAGCCAGGCCATGGGCCGCGTCGGCGAGGTCATCATCCGCACCTGGCAGACCGCGCACAAGATGAAGCAGCAGCGCGGAAAACTCCCCGGCGACAGCGAGCGCCACGACAACTTCCGCGTAAAGCGCTACATCAGCAAATACACCATCAACCCGGCAATCGCCCACGGCATCTCGCACGAGGTCGGCTCGGTCGAGCCCGGCAAGTGGGCCGACCTGGTGGTGTGGAAACCGGCCTTTTTCGGCATCAAGCCCTCGGTCATCCTCAAGGGCGGCTTTATCGCCATGGCCGCCATGGGCGACCCGAACGCCTCCATCCCCACGCCGCAACCGGTGCACTACCGCCCCATGTTCGGCGGCTTCGGCGGCGCGATCGCCAGGGGTTCGCTGACCTTTGTCTCCCAGGCCGGCTTCAACGCCGGCGTCAAGGAACGCTTCGGCCTGGCCAAGACGCTGAGCGCCGTGAAAAACATACGCGGCGTGCACAAGCAGCACATGGTCCACAATGCCTACCTGCCCAAAATGGAAGTCGATGCCCAGACCTATGCGGTGCGCGCCGACGGCCAGCTGCTGACCTGCGAACCGGCAACCAGCCTGCCGATGACGCAGCGCTATTTCCTGTTTTAAGGGCTGCCTGCATGGGTTATCGCGCTTGGGTTGTTGTCTTCATGCTTTCGCCACTTGCCGTCACATTCGTTGCAGGCGGGGTCGGTGAGCTGTTGGGCTGCATGGGGGGCGTTTGCGCCAGACATCAGTCCTTATGGCCGCTACTTGCCTCATTGATCCCCTTTGCCTTCTTCTGTTTCCTGACGGTTCCGATCGGAGGGCTTCTGCTACTTTGGTCGGCATTTTCCGGGAGAAAGAACAAAGCAAATGCCCCGTCTGCCACCAGCAAGATTGAAAACTAAGTAAGCTGCAACCAGACCTATGCTTCAAACTTCCAAAATCATTCCCCAAGGCGCGGGCCTGGCCCCCGTCCTCGTCAAACGCGCCGCCACCGTCGAGCTGGACTGGGACGTGCGCCAGAAAAGCCGCTTTGACGCGACCGATTCGCTGGGCCGACAGCTGGGCGTCTTCCTGCCGCGCGGCACGCTGGTGCGCGGCGGCGACGTGCTGGTGGCCGAAGACGGCTCCATGGTCAAGGTGATTGCCGCGCCGCAAGCCGTGCTGCGCATCACGGCCTGCACATCCCACGGTTCGCCCTTCGACCTGACGCGCGCGGCCTACCACCTGGGCAACCGCCATGTGCCGATAGAGCTCAAGCCCGACCACCTCAAGATAGAACCCGACCATGTGCTGGCCGACATGCTGCGTTCCATGCATTTGATCGTTAACGCGGTCGAGGAAGCGTTTGAGCCTGAGGGCGGTGCTTACAGTTCGGGCGGACATGGGCATGGCCACGATCACGGACATGAGCACAACCATGCACCTGCTGCTGCGGCAGCACCGGCGCCACACGTGCACGGCCCCGATTGCAACCACAGCCATGATCACGAGCATCACGACCACGCGCACGAAGCAAAGCCCGTGGCCATCCAGGTCCACAAACACAAGCCGCACAGCCACTAGGCCGCTGATGGACATGTCCGCCCCGCCCGCAGGACAGCTTCCGGCGTCCAGCCTGCTCCAGCTGATCTGGCTGGCCTCGCCGGCCCTGCCCGTGGGTGGCTTCTCGTATTCGGAAGGGCTGGAAGCCGCCGTCGACTGCGGCGAGGTCACCTGCGAAGCCCTGGCTGCAAGCTGGCTCAGCGACCAGCTGCAGCTGGCCCTCACGCGCGGCGACCTGGCCGTGATCGCCCAGGCCATTCCGGCCTGGCGCACGGGCGACCTGGATCGCATCGCCGAGCTGAACGCCTGGGTGTTGCAGACGCGCGAGACCAGCGAGTTGCGCGCGCAGGCCGAACAAATGGGCCGATCGCTGCTTGAATGGCTGCGCAACCATGAAGGCGCGAGCGCCCCGTACATCGCGGCCTGCGCCGCGCTGCAGCCGACCTACCCCGTGGCCTATGCGCTCGCGGCCTCACAAACCGCCGCCGGCGTGCGCGACTGCCTGCTGGCCTATGCCTTCGGCTGGGCCGAGAACATGATGCAGGCCGCGCTCAAATCCGTGCCCCTGGGCCAAAGCGCCGGCCAGCGCATACTGGCCAAGCTGAGCCGCGACATCCCCGGCGCCGTCGAAACGGCGATGCGCCTGCCCGACGGTGAACGCCAGGCTTTTTCGCCCATGCTGGCGATTCTTTCAGCGCAACACGAGACCCAGTATTCGCGGCTGTTCCGCTCCTGATCCATCCAACCGCTTTTTAGGTACCCCATGAGCCTGCACCACATCGCCAACCGCACCAAAAAACTGCCGCCCCTGCGTGTGGGCATAGGCGGCCCGGTCGGCTCCGGCAAGACCACGCTGCTCGAGATGCTGTGCAAGGGCATGAAAGCCAAGTACGACCTGGTCGCCATCACCAACGACATCTACACCAAGGAAGACCAGCGCCTGCTGACCGTGAGCGGCGCGCTGGACGCCGAACGCATCATGGGTGTGGAAACCGGCGGCTGCCCGCACACCGCGATCCGCGAAGACGCCTCCATCAACCTCGAGGCGATAGACCGCATGCTGGTGGACTTCCCCGATGCCGACGTCGTGTTCGTGGAATCCGGCGGCGACAACCTGGCCGCCACCTTCAGCCCCGAGCTGAGCGACCTGACGATTTATGTGATTGACGTGGCGGCCGGCGAGAAGATTCCGCGCAAGGGCGGGCCGGGCATCACCAAAAGCGATTTGTTCGTGATCAACAAGACCGACCTGGCGCCTTATGTGGGCGCCGACCTGGGCGTCATGAAAGAGGACACCATACGCATGCGCACCACGGCCAAGGGTTTGAAGCCGTTTGTGATGACCAACCTGAAAACCAGGGACGGCCTGGCCGAGGTGATTGCCTTTATCGAGACCCGGGGCATGCTGCTGCAGCCCGAAGCCGAAGCCGCCTGAGGCTGGCGGCGGCCGAGGTCCGCAAAAGGCCCGGCATCAGCAAGTCAGGGAGCGCTCACCCCTGGAATTCGCTGGGATGCACCGTCTCGAACATCTTGCCTTCGTGGAAGAAGACCACCATCCAGTTGCCGAATTTTTGCGAAGGATGCATCGGAATCACCTCGCTGAGCGCCTGCGCAATGGACTTTTTAAGCGGCATCTCGACTTCCTGGGCATCTGGCGCCAGGGCTTCCACGCTGATCAGCATGAAAGTCCCCTTGTCCTGGAGATCGACCCGCGGAAACGACCAGCGGGCTGCGGTTGCCTTGACAAAGGCAGTGGCCACTTGCTCGGCCACTTCGGGATGAAAAGCAGGAATAGTCATGGAATTTTCGACCTTTGAAACGCTGTAACTTATTGTTTCAATGATCGCGTTCCCCGCGCTTTTCGTCATCACCCTGAAATAAGTTTTCAGAAAGGAACGGAACTAGTTCCAGGAAATAGTTCCGGTTTTGGGCGTCTGTTCGCCGCTTGACGTTTTCAGGGCTTTTAACGGCCGAATGGGGCCGGATCGGAGTTTTGGCCCGGAATTGCTGGCTGGGGTGCTGAAGCACCTTTGAAATTGACTGAAACGGGATGGGCGAAGAAGCAGGCTATTGGCGGCCGGACTTTTCGGCCAAGGCCGTCGGCCTGGCTACGCGCCGACCACGGGACTTGCCGTCAAGTGGGGGGGCTCAGGTAACTGAGGGCGGTTGCGGCTGAGGGCTGAACCGCAGAGTGCGGTGTGAGAGGCCTTAAAGCCAGTGCCACTTGAGTAAGTGGCGGAAGCGGTGAGATTCGAACTCACGGAGGACTTGCATCCTCGGCAGTTTTCAAGACTGCTGCATTCAACCGCTCTGCCACGCTTCCGAGCGGCATAGTTTACAGCGACTGCGAGCCTTGGGCAGGTACTCATGTCGAGCAAATCTTGCGGGAAACCCAGTTCAGTGAGCAACAGGGTGATTTGCAACCCTACTCTCAATGCTCCGCCCTGGTGATGTGGTAGAGGTCTACAAAATCGACCGTTCGCTCGGTCGCTGATTGGTCTGCTCTCAATCCTTGAGCGCATCGAAGAGGCCAGCGCGTGTTTTCACAGCCTCACTGAGCCGGTAGACACGTCTACCGGCACCGGCCGCATGATGATGCACATGCTCGGCGCGTTTGCCAAGTTTGAGCGCGGAATTATCAGAGAACGGTCCATAGCGGGCCAGCAAGCAGCGCGGTGTGCGCTGTAGCCGCAAGCGCTCCCTTCCAAGCGACGTAGAGGCCGATATCGTGAAGCTGTACTGCTCCCCGGCGATTGGTACACCCTAAACAGCCTGGCTGATCTGTTTGAGGTCCATCCGTCTACGATTAGGCGTGCCGTATACCGTGTGAGAAAGCCGGGGCATTCCAGCTTGCGCTGATCTTCCCCCTAATTGAAGGATAGGCGCGCGGGCGCTGCATCTGCTCTCGGCGTCTAGTTCAATATCGCAAAAATAACCTTGGTATTTTTGCTTTTCAACAAAAAATTGTTGAAAAAACACTTTGTTGATGCAAAATTAGCCTGATTACGTAATACGAAATCAAATGCTCCACACCTATTCCTTTAAAAATTTCCAGAGCTTTCGCGAACGAGCTCACATTTCCCTAGTTTTGAATAACAAGATGCCTGTTCGGGGATGGGAAGCCGTGTCCGCAAGTGGTCAACGGTTAACCACTGCTCTGGCCGTACTTGGCGCAAACGGTGCGGGAAAAACAGCGGCGCTTAAGCCACTTGCATTTGCAGCATGGTTTATGTCGAATTCATTCTCCTCGCTACCTGAGAGCGGAATTCCTCTAACCCCCCATTTTTCTACTATTGATTCGCCGACTGAAATTGAGCTTGAGGCGGAAGATAGTGCTGGTATTTTGTGGCGATACGTACTACACGCGACGGCGACGCACGTCGTGCATGAAGCGCTTTATCGCAAGAGTGAACGGTTTCGTTATGTGTTTGTCCGAGACTGGGACAAAGAGAATAAGACCTATCAAGTCAAGCAACAAGATTTTGGTCTAGCTCCTGCGGAGGCGCGGAAGGTGCGCCCAAATGCCTCGCTAATCTCAACTGCCTTGCAATATGGAACTGAAGTCGCGAAACATATCGACTCGGTTAATTTCACGAGCAATGTGACGGTCATGGGCCGCTCTACTTTTGAAATGCAACAACTGGGTATCGTGTCGAAGCTGTTTTTCGAGAATAGTAAGTTGCGCGATCAAATGAGCAGCTTATTGACTCGATGGGATTTGGGCCTAAAAGGTGTCCATGTCGAAGAGCGCGAAGTCCAAATCGCCGCTGGCTCCGGCAGTCCCGCTCACCCAGTCAAGATTTGGAGTGCTTTTGGCAAGCACGAAACGCGCGAAGGAGCGACTTTCCAATTGCCGCTTGAGCTTGAATCTAGCGGTACTCAATCTGCCTTTATCTTGCTGGGTCGCTTACTGCAGATTCTAGAGAAAGGTGGTATTGCGCTAATTGATGAGCTGGAAAACGATCTGCATCCGCACATGGTTGAACCGCTGCTTGATCTATTTGCAAACCCTTCCACTAATCCATTCAAGGCACAATTAATTTTCACCTGCCATACACCGGAAGTACTCGATCTACTGCAGAAGGCTCAAGTGATTTTTGTAGAGAAAAGAGATTGCGAAAGCATAGCTTTTAGAGGCGATGAAATTACGGGCCTAAGGAGCGATGACAACCTTCGTGCAAAGTATATGGCTGGCGCATTGGGTGCTGTGCCCCGAATCTAATGGCGCGTCGCTTAGTTCATACGAGAAGCATACGGCCTACGGTTCTAATCGTGGGAGAGGGATATGCAGAGGTCTACTTACTTCAATATATTAGAACTCTGTATACAAGCGGCAATCAAGGTCACAAAATATCAATCGGAAACGCTCGAGGGAAAGGTGCCGGCCACGTCGTCGATTACACCATTCGACAAGCTGTGCAAGGTGGATTCAATGCCGTGGCTGCGTTGTTAGATACGGATACGGATTGGACTCATGCAGTCCAACAGCGTGCGGCTAAAAAGAAGGTCACGCTTCTGGCGTCAGACCCTTGCCTTGAAGCATGGTTACTTGATATCGTGGGAAAAGCTAAATATGGCTCTTCGGCAGATCAGAAGCGACTTTTTAAAGACCACTTTGCTGATGACGCATGCTGCCAAGGGCTGATTGAGAAGCGCATTAGCCGCGCCGAGTTTGACGCTGCTCGAGGCAAGATTGATGTTCTCGATCGGCTACTCAAATTTATTGGTGCCTAGCGGTTGACTTCTTCAAGTAGAGGACGAGTGAAGTGCGATTAAAAGTGAGAATTTGACTACCGAGAGGTATTTAAATCGTTGAATTGATTGATTAAACGACTCGGATTTTTGCAACGCTCTTAAATGAGCATGGAGCTTGAACATGCAATATCAACTCTATCCGGTTACGGTCAACGGCGGCACTCAGTGGCGTTGGCGGTTGGTGGCAGGCAACAACAGAGTTATCGCGAGCGGTGAAAGCTACTTCAATCGGCAGGATTGTGTTGACGTGGTGAATTTGATCATGGACACCAACCGGCAGACCCCATTTGTTGAAACCGTCTCGTAACCGAACGGTTGGCCTGCAATTTTTGGCGAGCGTTTTCGTAAGTCGCTGTCAGTGCTTTCTTAGCAGTTGCGTTTTAACAAGCTTCGTAATCACCGCGGCTTTCGTGAGATTCTTGAACTTCATGTATTCCTCGATGCCGGCGACGATCTCGGCCGGCACGTCGACGCAATTCGGCAAACAATTAGCCTGACTGCTCACAGGCATTTAATTGCAGGTCACCCCCTCGCGCCGACCCATCCAAGTCTCTGTCCGAACCCTTTCCCCACAAAGCGTTGCAAGCCATTGCCCTCGTTGGCTCCCTAGGCTTGCGCCTACAGAAGTACAGCTATGCATCTCATTTGCGATGCCGTCATCAGGCGCTAAGGTGGGAATGTTAGGTTGCCTAATAATCGTGCGGCACCGATTTCAGGTGCTGCCGTTCGAAAGGACTTCACCATGCGTTTGCTAATCTCTATCGTTGCCTCTACCTCTGTACTGGTGTCAGCCTGCGGCACTCCTACAACCGGCCAAGCACCCGAGCCCGCGCCCGTATCAGGCCGCTGCAACGCCGCACCGGCCCAGTTCGCCGTCGGCCGCAATGCGGACGCCGCGCTGGAGAACGAGGCGCGCGCACGCGCCGGCGCAAAGACGGTCCGGACGCTCAAGCCCAACCAGATCGTGACCATGGAGTTCAATGCCGAGCGGCTGAGCCTCTCGGTGGACGATGCGGGCCGCGTGACGCGGGTCAGCTGCGGTTGATGCTGCCCGTATAGAGCAACGGCTACGGCGCTGGGGAATCAGCGCTTGCCGTTTTTAACGGCCTGCTGCTGGAGCTGCCGCTTGCGTTTGGCCTTGTTGAGCGACTCGGGCTCGGCCGGGCGATTTCGCAGTATCTGGGCTGCGCGCTCTTCGGCCGCCTTCTTGCGTTTCTTGTCGCGGAAGTGCACAAACAGCCGCCCCAGGCCGAAACTGATGGCGCAGCTGACAACGAGAAAGATGATGGCGGGAGTTTCCATGCGGTGGATAGTAGCCTTGCGCTTTTCAGCCGGCCAGGAACAGTGATTGCAGGTCGTTCAAAAAATCAAAGCCGCGTTCGGTGGGTTTGACGTGCGCGAAGTCGCGTTCTATCAAACCCTTGCGTTCGGCTTCGTCCAGGCCTTGCTGGATGGCGGTGAAAGGCAGGCCGGTCTTCTCGGCAAAGTCCTGCAGCTTGAAGCCGTCGCGCAGGCGCAGGGCGTTGAGCATGAACTCAAACGGCAGGTCGGCGCGGCTGACTTCGGTTTCTTGCGTGACGGCTTCGCCGGCCAGGGCTTTTTCCATGTACAGCTTGGGTTCGCGGTAGCGCACCTGGCGGACCACGCGGTGCGCGAAGCTGAGCTTGCTGTGGGCGCCGGCGCCTATGCCCAGGTAGTCGCCGAACTGCCAGTAGTTGAGGTTATGAAAGCATTGATGGCCGGCTTTGGCATAGGCCGAGACTTCATAACGCCGCAGGCCGGCGGCCTCGGTCATTTCGGTGATGGTGTCGAGCATGGCGTAGGCCGTGTCTTCTTCGGGCACCACGGGCGGGAATTTGGCGAAGTAGGTGTTGGGCTCTATCGTCAGGTGGTAAATCGATATGTGCGGCGGCTGCAGGGCCAGGGCCTGGCGCATGTCCTGCGCGAGGTTGTCCATGGTCTGGCCGGGCAGCGCATACATGATGTCGAGGTTGAACGTGTCGAAGGCCTGGGCGGCCTCTTCGACCGCGGCGATGGCCTGGGCGCGGTCATGCACGCGGCCCAGGGCTTTCAGGTGTTTGTCGTCAAAGCTTTGCACGCCGACGGACAGGCGGGTGACGCCGGCGGCGCGAAAAGCCTTGAAGCGGTCTTTCTCGAAGGTGCCGGGGTTGGCTTCGAGGGTGATTTCGCAATCGGCCTCGAGCCTGAGGCGCGCGCGTATGTCGGCGAGCAGGCGGTCTATGGCCTGCGGTGAAAACAGGCTCGGCGTGCCGCCGCCTATGAAGATGCTGTGCACGGTGCGGCCCCAGACCAGGGGCAGCGCGGCTTCGAGGTCGGCGATCACCGCGTCGATGTAGCGCTGCTCGGGCATCTCGCCGACGGCTTCATGCGAGTTGAAGTCGCAATACGGGCATTTGCGTATGCACCAGGGCAGGTGCACATAGAGCGACAGCGGCGGCAGCGCGGCCAGCTGCAGCGTGCCGCTGCGCATGTAGTGCTGGATGTCTTGCTGCGGGGCCATGGCGGTATTCAGGATGTCAGGCCGCGGACAGCCATTGTTCGCGCATCAATTCAATCATGCGGCACGCGGCCTTGCCTCTGTGGCTGTTGGCGTTTTTGACTTCGACGGGCAGTTGGGCAAAGGTTTTGCCGAACTCGGGGATGAACATGACCGGGTCGAAGCCGAAACCGTTCTCGCCCACAGGCTGTGCGGCGATCTGCCCGGCGACGCGGCCGGAGGCGATCAGCGGCTCGGGGTCTTTGTCGGAGCGCACGGCCACCAGCGTGCTGACCAGCGCGGCGCGGCGCTGGGCGGGATCAGGCAGGTGGGCCATCTGCTCAAGCAAGGCCTTGACGTTGTTGTCGTCGCCCTTGGTGTAGCCGTAGCGGGTGGCGTAGAAGGCGGTGTCGACGCCGGGCAGGCCGCCGAAGGCGTCGACACACAGGCCCGCATCGTCGGCCAGCGCGGGCAGGCCGCTCAGGCGGGAGGCCTGGCGGGCTTTGGTGAGGGCGTTTTCGACAAAGGTGCGAAAGGGTTCTTCGGCCTCGGGCAGGCCGAGCTCGGCCTGGCTGACGAGCTCAAGCCCCAGGGGCGCGAACATGGCCTTGAGCTCGGCGAGCTTGCCCTGGTTGTTGGAGGCTAAAACGATTTTTTTCATGGGCGGCAGGCGGTCAACCGGCCAGCGCCTGCTTTTGCAGGCCGACCAGCTCGCGGATGCCTTTTTCGGCGAGCACGAGCAGCGCGTCCATTTCCTTGCGCGAGAAGGCCGCGCCTTCGGCCGTGCCCTGCACTTCGACGTAGTTGCCGGCGCCCGTCATGACGACGTTCATGTCGGTGTCGCAGGCGGAGTCTTCGGTGTATTCGAGGTCCAGCAGCGGCGTGCCCTGCACGATGCCGACGGAGATGGCGGCGACGTGGTCGATGATGGGGCTTTGCGTGAGCTTGCCGCCGGCGATCAGGGTGTTGACCGCATCCTGCGCGGCGACGAAGGCGCCGGTGATGCTGGCGGTGCGGGTGCCACCGTCGGCCTGAATGACGTCGCAGTCGAGGTGTATGGTGCGTTCGCCGAGTTTCTTGAGGTCAAACACCGAGCGCATGGAGCGGCCGATCAGGCGCTGGATTTCCTGCGTGCGGCCGCTTTGTTTGCCGCGGGCGGCTTCGCGGTCGCTGCGGGTGTGGGTGGCGCGGGGCAGCATGCCGTATTCGGCGGTGACCCAGCCTTCGCCGCTGCCTTTTTTGTGGCCGGGGACTTTTTCTTCGACGGAGGCGGTGCAGAGCACCTTGGTGCCGCCGAATTCGATCAGCACGGAGCCTTCGGCGTAGGCGGTGTAGCCGCGGGTGATGCGCACGCTGCGCAGGGCGTCGGCGGCGCGCGCGCCGCTTCGTTCAAATTGGCTCATGGAAATGGGGCTTTCTGGCAAAAAACGCCGGAGGGATCTGCAGTAAAAAGTAGAGGGAAGAGGCAATGGCCCGGCGGCGCCGGCCGGAGCCAAAGCCGGTATCAGGCTTTTCTGGCGGCCGAGCGGCGAATCGCTTCGTTGATCTCGGCGATGGATCGCTCGATCGTGGCTTCGTCGAGGTCGTCGACCATGCTGTCGAGCACGCCGGCCTGGATGGTGGAGGCAAAAACGCCGTCCATGATGCTGTCGGTGGAAACGCCGCGGGTGGACTCGAAGGCGTCCGGGGTTTCCCATTCCATGGCCAGCACGGTGACGTTGTCGCTGTGCTCGCCGCCGGTGCGCAGGGCATTTTCGACCAGGTCGGGCACCGCGTCGGAGACACCTTTGCTGGCCAGCTGGCGCACGATTTCGGCGTCGCTGAGGCTGCCCCAGAGTCCGTCGGAGCACAGCAGCAGCTTGTCGCCCTGCTGCAGGGTGACGGGGCCGGTGACGTCAAAGACGGGTTTGGTGGGCGAACCGAGGCAGGTGAACAGGATGTTGCGGTTGATGCGCTCGAGCTTGATGACACCGGCGCTTTGCTGCTCAAGATAGGAATGGTCGCGGGTGCGCGTGAGCATCTCGCCGTCGCGCACGACGTACAGGCGCGAATCGCCGCAGTGCACCCAGGTGGCGCCCGTGCCTTGCAAAATGGCGGCCACCAGCGTGGTGCGGGGCGTGTCGAGCATGCCTTTTTCGCTGGCGTAGCGGATGATCTGGTGGTGCGCCGCCATCAGGGCGGTGGAGAGGAATTCGGTGGTGTCTTCGATAACGGGGCGCGCTTCCTTCTGGTAGAGCGCCGAGATGGTCTGCAGGGCGAGCTGGGCCGCCACTTCGCCTTCAGGGTGGCCGCCCATGCCGTCGGCCAGCACAAAAAGCCCCGATTCGCGCGTGTAGCAATAGCCCATGCGGTCTTCGTTCTTCTCGCGCCCGCCTTTACGGCTTACCTGAAAGACTGAGAATTTCATTTGAATTTCGTCGCGTAGCCGGTGGCCTTGCGCGCGGTTTTTTTGGTGTCGGACACCATGTTGTCAAACTGCAGGCGAACCTTTTCGCTGACGGTGAGCTTGGTGTAGCGGCGCTCGCCTTCGCGGCTCAGCTCTTTTTGCAGGGCGAACACCGACTGGGGGCGTGACAGCGGATCGAGCGACATGCACCACTCTACAACCTCGATCAGGTTGTCGGAATAGACGCCGCGCAAACGCGACAGGGCAAGCGACAGACGGTCTTTTTCGAGGCGCTGGGGCGCGTCGTTGGGCGGATAGCCCTGCATGGTGGCGTAAATGCAGGCGCCTATGGCGTAAATGTCGGTCCAGGGGCCCATGGAGGAGTCGCGGCGGTACATCTCGGGCGCGGCGAAGCCGGGCGTGTACATGGGGCGGATGAAGTTGCCTTCCTTGCTCAGCACCTCGCGGGCGGCGCCGAAGTCGATCATCACGGCGCGGTTGTCGTCGGTGATGAAGATGTTGGCCGGCTTGATGTCCAGGTGCAGCATCTTGTGCTGGTGCACGATGCGCAGGCCGCGCAGGATTTCGTCGAACAGCGAGCGGATGGTGGATTCGCGGAAGACCTTCTGCTTTTTGAGCTCGCGGGCCGTGATGATGAAGTCCTGGAGGGTGCCGCCTTCCAGGTAGTTCATCACCATGTAGACGGTTTCGTTCTCGCGGAAGAAATTCAGCACGCTGACGACGGAACCGTGGGAAATCTGGGCGAGGGAGCGGCCTTCTTCGAAGAAACTCTTGAGGCCGAGGCGGTACAGCGAGAGTTTTTCCGCCTGGACCTGGGGCAGCAGCTCGCCGGGGGAGCGGCTGGCCAGGGAGGACGGCAGGTATTCCTTGATGGCGACCTGCTGGCCCTCGTTGTCGACGGCCAAGTAAACTACCCCGAAGCCACCGGCCGAAAGCTTTCGCACAACACGATAGCCACCAATGACGGTGTCGGGCGGCAATGGTGCAGGCTTGACCTTTGACATAATTTGGGGTTACCCAAGCATGACAATGGCCAGCTTGGTCTTGGTTCTCTCTCTAGTCTAGTAAAGCGTTCTACAAATGTCAGTTTACAGCATGACGGGTTATGCGACCGTGCAATCGAGCATGGCGCAATCCGGCCCGGAGACTGAATCGGGCCCCGATGCCAGCTCGCGCCTGGGCGTCGAAATACGCTCGGTCAACAGCCGCTTCCTGGACCTGGCCTTCCGCCTGCCCGACGAGCTGCGCCAAGCCGAACCGGCGCTGCGTGAACTGCTGACGGCCAAACTCAAGCGCGGCAAGGTCGAAGTCCGCGTCTCGCTGGAAAGCGCAACCTCGGGCAACCTGCGCGCGCCCTCCTCGGCCACGCTGCAGCGCCTGGGCTCCCTGGAAGACAGCATCAAATCATGGTTGCCGCAGGCCGCGGCGCTGAGCGTCGCAGATATTCTCAGAATTGCGACGAATGAAGACAAAAAACCACATGACTACAGCGAAGAGCTGGTCAAGCTGGCCAAAAAAGCCCTCAAGGAGCTGATGGCGGCCCGCGAACGGGAGGGCGCGCGCCTGGCGGAAATGCTGCTGGACCGCACGGCGCAGCTGCGCGCGCTGGCCGCTCTGGCCGAGCCCATGGTCCCCAAGCTCGTGGAGCAGCAGAAAAACCGCTTCCTGGAGCGCTGGAAAGAGGCCATGGCCCTGTCCGAAAGCGCCACGCTGCCGGAAATCGCCCAGGACCGGGCACTGACCGAGGCCACCGCCTTCGCCATCCGTATCGACGTGGCGGAAGAAATCACCCGGCTGTCCTCGCACCTCGACGAGATCGACCGCCTGCTGGCCGCCGGCGGGGAACTGGGCAAGCGCCTGGACTTCCTGATCCAGGAACTGCACCGCGAAGCCAATACACTGGGCTCCAAATCCGCGTCGCTGGAGCTCACCCGCATATCCGTGGACATGAAGGTGCTGATCGAGCAGATCCGCGAGCAGGTCCAGAACATTGAATAAAGTCCCGGCCGCCCTTGCCACCCCAAAGCCCTCTAATTAATAAGCAATCAACGCCTGTACGCATGGACTATCCCGGAAACCTTTTTGTCGTGGCCGCCCCCAGCGGGGCGGGCAAATCCAGCCTGGTAAAGGCCCTGATGGAGCTGGATTCGCGCATCCAGCCGGCGGTGTCGCACACCACCCGCCCCCCGCGCGGGCAGGAAAAGCACGGCAGGGAGTACTTTTTCGCGTCACCCGAGGACTTCGACGGCATGGTGCTGCGCGACTCCTTCCTCGAATGGGCCCATGTGCACGGCCACCGTTACGGCACTTCGCGCCAGACGATTGAAGAGCGCGTCGCCACCGGCGCCGACGTGATCCTGGAGATCGACTTCCAGGGCGCCATCAACATCAAGCGAATTTTCGCCAATGCGGTGCTGATTTTCATCCTGCCGCCGAGCTGGGAAGAACTGCGCTCGCGCCTGCAGCGGCGCGGCGAGGACAGCGCCGAAGTCATCGAATTGCGCCTCAAGAACGCGGCCGCCGAGATGGCCCAGGCCCGGGAATTCGACTTCGTTATAATCAACGAGTTGTTTGAGCGGGCAGTTTTCGACCTGAAAACCATTGTGCATGCCCAGCGGCTCAAGTTTTCGGCCCAGCGGCGTGCCCGTGCCGAGACCTTCCAGGCCCTTCAAATTCCCTGAATTCACCGCTTTTCACCTTATCGATCACACCGGAGATCATCATGGCCCGCATTACCGTTGAAGACTGCCTCGAGAAAATCCCGAACCGCTTCCAGCTGGTTCTGGCCGCCACCTACCGCGCGCGCATGCTGAGCCAGGGCCATGCCCCCAAGATCGAAAGCAAGAACAAGCCCGGCGTGACCGCCCTGCGTGAAATCGCCGAAGGCAAAGTCGGCCTCGAAATGCTGAAAAAAGTCCCAAGCTGAGAACCCTCTCTGCTTCGCAAAAAGCACCGAATCTCGGTGCTTTTTTCATTTCAGCCTCCATAAAGTCCATTTTTCTCAAATTTTTTTCATGCCGCGATACATTTGAGGCATGAGCGCCATGCTTTCGCCCGTAGTTGCCAGCAAATCGACCCCGGCCGCCGCCAACGCAGCGGCCGCGAGTTTTGCCGCGCTCACGGCCAGGCTGGACTACCTGAGCGCCGCCGACATCGACAACGTCCGCCGCGCCTACCGTTTTGCCGATGAGGCCCACCTGGGCCAGCTGCGCAACAGCGGCGAGCCCTACATCACCCACCCGATCGCCGTCGCGCAACAATGCGCCGAGTGGAAGCTGGACGCGCAGGCGCTCATGGCGGCCCTGCTGCACGACGCCATTGAAGACTGCGGCGTCACCAAGCCCGAGCTGATCGAGCGCTTCGGCGCACCGGTGGCCGAACTGGTGGACGGGCTGACCAAGCTCGAAAAACTCGAATTCAACACGCGCGAGGAAAACCAGGCCGAGTCCTTCCGCAAGATGCTGCTGGCCATGGCGCGTGACGTGCGGGTCATCCTGATCAAGCTGGCCGACCGCACCCACAACATGCGCACCTTGGGCGACGTGCCCCGCGCCAAGTGGACCCGGATCTCGCGTGAAACCCTGGACATCTACGCGCCCATCGCCCACCGCCTGGGCCTGAACACCACTTACCGCGAACTGCAGGACCTGTCCTTCCAGCACTTGCACCCCTGGCGCTACGCCACGCTGACCAAGGCGCTGCAACGCGCACGCGGTCGCCGCCGCGACGTGATCAAGCGCGTGCAGGGCGAGGTCGAGTCGGCCTTCGCCAACGCACAGGTGCCCGTGGTCATCTCGGGGCGCGAAAAGACGCTGTATTCCATCTACCGCAAGATGGAGGAAAAGCACCTGTCCTTCGCGCAGGTCACCGACCTCTACGGCTTCCGGGTGATCGTGAAAGACCTGACCGCCTGCTACACGGCGATGGGCGTGCTGCACCAGTTGTACAAACCGCTGCCCGGCAAGTTCAAGGACTACATCGCGATCCCCAAGATCAACGGCTACCAGTCGCTGCACACCACACTGGTCGGCCCTTTCGGCACCAACATCGAGTTCCAGATGCGCACCGACGCCATGCATGTGGTGGCCGAGTCCGGCGTTGCGGCCCACTGGCTGTACAAGGCGACCGACCCGGACAGCGATGCCTCGCAGCGCCTGGGCACGCAGTGGCTGCAGTCGCTGCTGGACATCCAGCAGGAAACGCGCGACGCCGCCGAGTTCTGGGACCACGTCAAGATCGACCTGTTCCCCGAGGCGGTTTATGTGTTCACGCCGAAAAGCCAGATCATGGCCATGCCGCGCGGCGCGACCATCGTCGACTTCGCCTACGCCATCCACAGCGACGTGGGCCATCGCGCCGTGGCCGCCAAGGTCAACGGCGAACAGGTCCCGCTGCGCTCGGAACTGCACAACGGCGACGTGATCGAGATCATCACGGCCTCGGTCTCCAGCCCGAATCCGGGTTGGCTGGGCTTTGTGCGCACCGGCAAGGCGCGCTCCAAGATACGCCATCACCTCAAGACTATGGCGCTGTCGGAATCGCAGGACCTGGGCGAAAAAATGCTCGCCCAGGCGTTGCGCGCCGAAGGCATAGAGCGCGAGCGCCTGCCCGAGGACGACGAAGCCCACCACGCGACCTGGGAAAAAATCCTGCGTTTTACCGGCAACCGCACGCGCGCCGATTTGCTGACCGACATCGGCCTGGGCAAGCGCATCGCCAGCATGGTGGCCAAACGCATCGTGACGCTGCTGGCCGAGACCGGCGAAAAACCCAATGCGCTGCTGATGAGCCGCGAGCGCTACACCGCCCACGAATCAGTGTCGCAAGGCGGGCTGGTGATAGACGGCAGCGAAGGCGCTTCGGTGCAGTTCGCGCCCTGCTGCCGGCCCATCCCGGGCGACGGCATCGTGGGTTACCTGGGCCGCGGCGAAGGCCTGGTCATCCATACCGACGACTGCGCCGTCGCCAAGCGCCTGCAGCATCGCGACAGTGAGCGCTTCATCGCGGTAGACTGGTCGGACGAACCGGTGCGCACGTTTGAGACCAACCTGCTGGTCACCGTCTCCAACGGCAAGGGCGTGCTGGCGCGCGTGGCGGCGGCATTGGCCAGCGCCGAGGCCGACATCACGCACGTCGACATGGAGCATGAGCCCTCGCATGACGCGACGGACCTGCGCTTTGGCGTGGCGGTGCGCGACCGCGTGCACCTGGCTTCGGCGCTGCGCAGCGTCAAGCGCACGCCTTCCGTACTGCGAGTGCAACGGGCCAAGTCGACCGCTTAGCCTGCTGGTCAGCCAGCCGTCCGCTCGCCTGGCGCCGGATAGTTGACCTTGAGCACTTCCAGTGTCTGCACGCCCTGCGGCGTCACCAGGCTCACCTCGTCCCCCACCCGTGATTTAAGCAGTGCCCTGGCAACCGGCGATATCCAGCTGATTTGTCCCAAGGCGCTGTTGGCTTCGTCGATGCCCAGGATGGTCACGACGCGCTCGGCCCCGCTGTCATCGGCATAGGTCACCGTGGCGCCGAAGAAGGCCTGGTCGCTGCCGTGGTGGAGTGAAGGGTTGCTGATTTCGGCGATTTCCAGCCTTTGGGTCAGAAAGCGGATACGGCGGTCGATTTCCCGCAGCCGCTTTTTGCCGTAGTGGTAGTCGCCGTTTTCCGAGCGGTCGCCGTTGCTGGCGGCCCAGTGGACGATTTCCACCATTTTCGGCCGCTCGTTGTCGATCAGGTCCAGCAGTTCGCCGCGCAGACGCTCGTAACCCTGCGGCGTGATGTAGTTTTTACCACCCGCGGGCAGCGGCGGGAGCGCCGGCTCGTCGTCCTCAGCGTCGGTTTCTTTGGTAAAGGCTTTGTTCATGCTCCGGCCACCATAGCATTCATGGCCGCCGGCCGCGAATGCACCTAAAAATCTTCCATATTCAGCCGCAGGGGATTGTCGGACGTGTAGTTAACCCCCTGCACAACCATGTCGGCGGCGCGCGCATGAATCATTTCAGCATCGCGCTCATAGGCCTTTTTGAGGGAATCCGGCTCCGGAACGGCGCCGAAAAACTCCTCCATCGCCTCGCGCGAAATCCTCACGGGGATGGTGCTGCCTGCATGCGACAGGCCAAAACTCAGCCATTCGCCGTGGTCCTCGACGTTCAGTGATCCCATGTCTCTCCTCCGGAATAAGCTTCCAGAATAACGGAGCCCTTGCCGGGCGTACAGCCCATTGAGTGCCGGACAGCCCCAGGAAAACCACTAAAACCACCCGCAAACCGTTCGCACAAAGAAAAATAGCCTAGAGGCTTACGCCTCTAGGCTATTGAAATCACTAATAAAAGTGGTGCGGCTGGCAGGAATTGAACCCACGACCCCTTGGTTCGTAGCCAAGTACTCTATCCAACTGAGCTACAGCCGCTAAGCCTCAAATTATAGCTTATTTAAATGGTAGGGCGTGAGTGACTTGAACACTCGACCAAAGGATTATGAGTCCTCTGCTCTAACCAACTGAGCTAACGCCCCACACAAGACAGCGATTGTAAGGGCCCCGAGAACCCTGTTCAGGGCCTACTTGCTGTGGCTGAGGGCCGTGCTGACCAGTTTGGAGGTGATGTCGACAATCTGGATCATTTTTTCGTAGGGCATGCGCATCGGGCCTATGACGCCCAGCGTGCCCACGACCTGGCCGTCGACCTCATAGGGCGCGGTCACTACCGAGAGCTCCTGGTAGGGAATGACCTGGCTTTCGCCGCCTATATAGATGCGCACGCCCTCGGCGCGGCTGGACACGTCGAGCAGGCGCATCAGTTGCGCCTTTTGCTCGAACAGGTCGAACAGCTTGCGCAGGTTGCCCATGTCGCCGGAAAAATCGCTGACGGCCAGCAGGTTGCGCTCGCCGGAGATGACGACCTCGTCGCGCGACTCGATGGCTTCGGAGCTGACCTTGACCGCGGCCTGCATCAGCGTGGCAATTTCGCCCCTGAGCGCCTCAACCTCGTTTTTCAGGCGCTCGCGCACTTCCTCGATGGCCATGCCGGCGTAGTGCGAGTTGAGGAAATTGGCGGCCTCCACCAGTTGCGACTGGGTGTAGTCGGCCTCGGTGAAGATGACCCGGTTCTGCACATCGCCGTCGGGCGAGACGATGATCACCAGGAAGCGTTTTTCCGACAGGCGCAAAAATTCGATGTGGCGAAACACCGATGTGCGGCGCGGCGCCATGACCACGCCGACGAATTGGGAAAGGCTGGACAGCATGTGCGCGGCGTTGCTGAGCACCTTCTGCGGCTGGTCGGGCGCCAGCCGGGGCGCGCCTATCTGGCCGGATGCGGGGAACGCGTCACGCTGCGTGGTCAGCATGGTGTCGACGAATAGGCGGTAGCCGCGCGCCGTGGGAATGCGGCCGGCCGAGGTGTGCGGGCTGACGATGAGGCCCAGCTCCTCGAGGTCGCTCATGACGTTGCGTATGGTGGCGGGCGACAGCTCCAGGCCGGAGGCCTTGGACAGCGTGCGTGAGCCCACAGGCTGCCCGTCGGCAATGTAGCGCTCTACCAGCGCTTTGAGTAGCAACCGCGCACGATCATCAAGCATGCGGACATTCTACGAAGCTTGGGCCGGATGTTGTGATGTAATTTGCCGATGAAGTCGCAATTCCGCCATGTCGCTCTGATCGGCAAGTACCACGCACAAGGTTCCCGGTCCGCGCTGGAGGACATCGCGCATTTCCTGGGCACCCAGGGCTGCGAGGTCGCGATCGAGCAGGACACCGCCAGCAACACCGGCCTTACGCAGTTCCCCACGCTTGATACAGCTGGCATAGGGGCGCAATGCGATCTGGCCCTGGTGGTGGGCGGAGACGGCACCATGCTGGGCATAGGCCGGCTGCTGGCCCAGTTCGGCATCCCGCTGGTGGGCATCAACCAGGGCCGGCTCGGCTTCATCACCGACATTGCCTTCGAGGACTACCAGAGCACCCTGATCCCCATGCTGCGCGGCGAATACGAGGAAGACCGCCGCTGGATGATGCAGGCCAAGGTGGTGCGCGACGGCCGCTGTGTCTTCAGCGCCACCGCCATGAACGACGTGGTGGTCAACCGCGGTGCGACCGCCGGCATGGTGGAACTTCGCGTCGAGGTCGACGGCCGCTTCGTGGCCAACCAGCGCGCCGACGGCCTGATCATCGCCTCGCCGACCGGCTCCACGGCCTATGCCCTTTCCGCCGGCGGCCCCTTGCTGCACCCGTCGATTGCCGGCTGGGTGCTGGCGCCTATCGCGCCGCACACCCTGTCCAACCGGCCCATCGTGCTGTCCGATTCGGGCGAAATCACGATTGAAATCGTCGCGGGCCGCGACGCCAGCGCCAATTTCGACATGCAGTCGCTGGCCAGCCTGCTGCACGGCGACCGTATCACCGTCAGGCGTTCGGAGCACCAGATGCGCTTCCTGCACCCCAAGGGCTGGAGCTATTTTGATACCTTGCGCAAGAAACTTCACTGGAATGAAGGCGTGGCCTGAACGGCCCGGAACAAAGCCATGAGCCTTAAAAGCATCTCGCTTCGCGACTTCGTCATCGTCCACGAACTCGAGCTGGACCTGTCCGGCGGGTTCACGGTGCTGACCGGTGAAACCGGCGCCGGCAAATCCATTTTGATCGACGCGCTGCAACTGGCGCTGGGCGCGCGCGCCGACGCCGGTGTGATCCGCGAAGGCGCGGCGCGCTGCGAGATCAGCGCCGAGTTCGACAGCCCCAAAAGCCTGGCCCCCTGGCTGGAGCAGGCCGGCTTCGACGGCGGCGACAGCCTGCTGCTGCGCCGCACGATAGATGTGCAGGGAAAAAGCCGGGCCTGGATCAACGGCAGCGCGGCGACCGCCACGCAGCTCAAGGAAATCGCCGACCAGCTGGTGGACATCCACGGCCAGCACGCCTGGCAAAGCCTGACGCGGCCCGACGCGGTGCGCGGCCTGCTGGACTCCTATGCCGACGTTTCCACCGACGAACTCTCGCGCCGCTGGCAACAATGGCGTGTGGCGCAGAAAACACTGGCCGAAGCGCGCGATGCCCAGGACAGCCTGCAGCGCGAACGCGAGCGCCTGGCCTGGCAGATCGGCGAAGTCGACAAGCTCGCGCCCGGCGCCGACGAGTGGGACGACCTCAATGCCCAGCACGGCCGCCTGTCGAACGCCCAGGCCTTGCGCGACGCGGTGCAGATCGCGGTCGATGCCCTGCAGGAATCCGACGAGAACGCCAACGCGCTGCTGGGCCGCGCGATTGCCGCGCTGCAAAACCAGGAACACATAGAGCCCGAGTTCAAGGCCATGGTCGAAGTCCTGAACGGCGCGCTGGCGCAGATGGAAGACACGGTCCACTCCCTCAACGGTTATGCCCGGCATGCCGAGCTGGAGCCTCAGCGCCTGGCCGAACTCGACGAGCGCCTGTCGCAGTGGGTCAGCCTGGCGCGACGCTACAAACGCACGCCGGCCGAACTGCCGGAACTGCTTGCATCCTGGCAAGCCGAGCTGCAAAAACTCAATGCCGCGGCCGACCTGGCCCAGCTTGAAAAGAACGAGAGCCAGGCCAAGGCGGCTTACCTCGAAGAAGCGGGCAAGGTGTCCAAGGCGCGCACCAAGGCCGCGCCCCAACTGGCCAAGGCCATCACCCAGGCCATGCAGGGCCTGGGGATGCAGGGCGGCAAATTCGACGTGGCGCTCGGCAAACTCGAACAACCGGCCCAGCACGGGCTGGAACAGGCCGAATTCCTGGTCGCGGGCCACAGCGGCAGCACGCCGCGCCCCGTCGGCAAAGTGGCATCCGGCGGTGAGCTGTCGCGCATTGCACTGGCGATTGCCGTCACCACCAGCCAGCTCGGCCAGGCCGAAACTTTGATTTTTGACGAGGTGGATTCGGGTGTGGGCGGCGCCGTCGCCGAAACCGTGGGCCGCCTCATGAAGCAATTGGGCAAGGACCGCCAGGTCATGGCGGTCACTCACCTGCCCCAGGTGGCGGCCTGCGCCGACCAGCACCTGGTGGTCGCCAAGCGCGCCGAAAACGGCAGCACCATCAGCACCGTCGACCATGTGAACGGCGAACAGCGCGTCGCTGAAATCGCCCGCATGCTGGGCGGCGAGCGCCTCTCCGGCACCACATTGGCCCATGCCAAGGAAATGCTGGGACAGTGATGGCGGCTCTGGAAATGGTCCTCATCACCGGCATGTCGGGCTCCGGGAAATCGGTGGCCCTGCATGCGCTGGAAGATGCTGGTTATTACTGTGTCGACAACCTGCCGCCGGAGCTGCTCACGCCTTTCGTCGCATTGGAGCAAAAGCACGGCGCGCAGAAGGTGGCGATCGCCATGGACGTGCGCAGCGCGACCTCGCTGCCGCTGGTGCCCCAGCAACTGCGCCAGCTGCGCGAATCCGGCGTGGTGGTTCAGTCGCTGTTCCTGGACGCCAACACGGAAACCCTGGTGCGCCGCTTTTCCGAAACACGGCGGCTGCACCCGCTGTCGCGCATAGACGCGTCGGACCAGCACCGCGCGCTGGTGGATGCCATCGAACTGGAGCGCGAACTGCTCGGTGAAATGCGCGAGCAGGCCCACGTGCTGGACACCAGCATGATCCGGTCTTCGCAACTGCAGGGTTATGTGAAGTCGCTGATTTCATCGCCCATCACACAGCTGACGCTGGTCTTCGAATCTTTCGCGTTCAAGCGCGGCGTGCCGCTGGACGCCGACTATGTTTTCGACGTGCGCATGCTGCCCAACCCGCATTACGAATCCGGCCTGCGCCTGTTGACGGGACGCGACCAGCCCGTGGTGGACTACCTCAAGGGGCATTCCGAGGTCGGTGAGATGTTCAGCCACATCGAGCAATTCCTCAAGCACTGGCTGGGCGCGCTGGTGCGCGACCACCGCAGCTACGTGACGGTGGCCATAGGCTGCACGGGCGGTCAGCACCGTTCGGTTTACCTGGTCGAAGCGCTGACGGCGGCTTTCAGCCCGCACTGGCGCACGCTGAAGCGGCACCGCGAACTGGACGCAGGCTAAACCCCGGAAGCCTGGGTGACCAGCAGCTTGCGTATGGGCGCGGGCAGGCCCAAGGCAGGCCACGCATCCGGGCTGAACCACGCACCCGGCCGCTCCTCTGACACCACCGTCTTGGGCAAGGACTGGCCGGCGCCCAAACCCGCGACCCACGGCGACAGGTATAAGTCCTTGTGGGTCAGCACGTGCACAAACTGCGGCAAGGGATCAAGCCGCGATTGCAGCGAAGCCGGCAGCACCGCCTTCAACTCGTCGTCGCTGTCAAACACGGGCAGGCAATACAGGCCGCCCCAGACGCCGCGGCCGGGACGCCTTTCCAACCAGACCGAGCCATCGGGGCGCTGCGCCCACAACAGGCTCAGGCCCTGGGCGCTGCGCTTGAGCTTGCGCGTCTTGACGGGGTATTTGCCGGGATCGCCCTCGGCAAAACCGCGGCACAGCTTCTGCACAGGGCACAGCAGGCATTGCGGCCGGCGCCCGGCGCAGATTGATGCGCCCAGGTCCATCAGGCCTTGGGTATAGCGCGGCATGGCATTCGCCAGGTCCCGCTTGGGCAGCAACTCCGTCGCCAGGTTCCACAGGGCTTTTTCATTGGCGCTTTGCGCCAGGTCGGCGGAAAACGCCAGCACCCGCGTGAGCACCCGCTTGACGTTGCCGTCCAGGATGGCGACGCGCTCGGCGAAGCAGAAAGAGGCAATGGCGGCTGCCGTTGAACGGCCTATGCCGGGCAAGGTCTGCAGCAACTCGGCCGTGGGCGGAAAGCTGCCGCCATGCAGGGCCATGACATCTTTGGCGCAGCGATGCATGTTGCGCGCGCGGCTGTAGTAGCCCAGCCCGCTCCATAAGCCGAGGACTTCGTCTTCACTCGCCGCAGCCAGTTCGGCGACCGTCGGAAAGCGTTCAAGGAAACGGGCGTAGTAATCGAGGACCGTGGAAACCTGGGTCTGCTGCAGCATGATTTCGGACAGCCACACGCGGTAAGGGTCACGCGTGTTCTGCCAGGGCAGGCTGTTGCGCCCATGCGCGCCTTGCCAGCGGACGATCTCCGCGGAAAAACCGGAAGGCAGGGTTTGCGGGACGGCTTGCTTCATCGCCGGCTTTGCGCCTTGGAAGGACGAAGGCGCAGTAAAACTGGAAGACCCGCCGGCAACGCTCAGGCCGCCTCGGGCATGGCCGCGGCGTCGGCGGCAGCCTTGGCGCCCTGCGCCTTGTCCTGCGCCGAAGGGCCGCCCATCAGGTGTGCGGTCAGCTCGGTGAGCTTGTTGTCCAGCTCATTGAGCACGCCTTCCTGCTCGTCGATCTCGGCGATACGCTCGTCCAGGCCTGATGCGGCCTGCTGGATGCGCTCAATGGCTTCCAGCCTGCGGCCGAAATTGCGGCGACGCTCGCGCAACTGGGCGTCAAGCTGCGAAGCCGCCGACTTGTTCCAGAGCTCGACCTCGCCCAGCGCGGTCTCGTAAACCACGCGCAGGCGCGTGGCCAGCGCGCGCACCAGGCGCTCGGAAAAATCCGCCTGGGACAGTTTGATCACGTTGCCGAGGCCGAGGTACTGCAGGTGGCTGCGCTCTATCAGCTCGAGGTCGTGTTCGTAGCGGACCAGTTCGGGCTCTTTGGGTGCCTGCAGCGAAAAGCTGAATTCGGCATTGAGCTGTCGGAAGGACGCGGTCAGCATGGACTGGATTTCGCCGCTCAGGATCTGCGACTTCTGCAGGCCCTCGCGCAGGCGCGAGAAGGTCTGCCCATAAGCTTTTTTGACGCCCAGCTTGATGCCCGGCTGCTTCAGCGCGTGCGTGAGTTCGGCCAGCTCGGCCTTGAGGGTCGGCGTGCTGAGCAGGTTGAACAGGTCGCGCAGCATCTTGAGGTGGACCGAGCGCACCGCATGGATCTTGGAGCCGCTGGTGTCGAACTCGGCCTGTTCCTGCTCGATGCGCGTGCGCATGTGCTTGATCACCGACACGTTTTTGCCGCGCAGGCCGCGCAGCTCGATCATCTGCTCGGCCAGGTCGCGCCGGCGTATATGCATGGCGCGTCCGGCTTCCGTCCTGAGCTCGCCGATGCCGGCGGCCACCGCCGTGCGCAGGATTTTCTGGCGCTGCCCCATCACACCCTGGCCCAGCGCCAGCTCGAGCGCCGGCAGGTGGCTGGCTTCCAGCAAGGCCTTGTCGCGGGTGACCTTGGCCACCAGCCCCTTTTGGGCGGAAACGGGGATGACCTGAGATTCCGGCAGGCCGAGGATTTCAGCCGAAGTCGCGCGTTGCCGGTCTATCTGGGCTTTGATCTGCTCGGGCGTGCTCAGCGCATCCCACAGGGTATCTATCTTGTTGAGCACCACCAGGCGGGCGTCGACGCCTTCGCCCTCGGTGATCAGATGCTCACGCCAGATTGCCAGGTCGGACTTGGTGACGCCGGTGTCCGCCGCGAGGATGAAAACCACGGCATGCGCCTGCGGAATCAGGCTCACCGTCAGTTCGGGCTCCGCGCCTATGGCGTTGAGGCCTGGCGTGTCCAGGATCACCAGGCCCTGCTTGAGCAGCGGGTGGGCGATGTTGATGAGCGCGTGGCGCCACTTGGGCACCTCGATCAGGCCGTCGGGGCCGGCCAGCGGGTTGTCGTCGGGATTCGCGTCGTGCCAGAAGCCGAGGGCGCGGGCTTCGTCCTTGGTGACGTGGCGCACTTCGGCGACTTTTTCCAGGGCCTGCGCCAGTTGCGCGGGGTCGTTGACGTCCAGGTCCAGCCGCGTCCACTTCTCGGGTGCCGAGCGCCACTCCATGAGCGCCTGTTTTTGCAGGCGCGTCTCGATGGGCAACAGGCGCAGGCAGGGCGGCACGTCAGCGTCATAGCCCAGCTCGGTCGGGCACATGGTGGTGCGGCCGGCGCTGGCCGGCATGATGCGGCGGCCGTAGCCGGCAAAAAAGATCGCGTTGATCAGTTCGGACTTGCCGCGTGAGAATTCCGCCACAAAAGCCACCATGACCTTGTCGGAACGCACCTGGGATTCAAGCCGCTGCAGACGCTCCTCGACGGCAGCGTCGAGCAGGTCATGGTCTTTCATCCACTCAGCGAGCAGCTTCAGGCGCAGTGCAAATTCACGCCGCCAAGCGCCATGCTGGTCAAATTGTTCGTTAAAAGACATCGGTCTTCCGTTAAGTGTGGTCGGTCAATATAGCATCGCAGCCCCGAAAGAACCATCAGCGGGTCTACGGACCCCGGGCTCACGGTTTCTGGCAAGTCGCGCAATAAAAGGTCGAACGCTGGCCCTGGCGAATGCTTTTGACGGGGGTGGCGCACACCCGGCAGGGCTCGCCGGCGCGGTCGTAGACCATGGCCTCGAGCTGAAAATAGCCCGACTCCCCCCAGGCATTCGAGAAATCGCGCAAGGTGCTGCCGCCTTTTGTAACAGCCTGTGCCAGCACCTGCCGGATGGCCGCGTGAAGCAGCGCCGCGCGAGGCTTGCTGATGCGGCTGGCCCGGGTGGTGGGGCGTATGCCCGCCAGGAAAAGCGCCTCGGAGGCGTAAATATTGCCGACGCCGACCACGGCCTCGCCGCCCAGCAAGACCTGTTTGATGGGCGTCTGCCGCAGCTTGAGCGCCTGATGGAAGCCGGCGGCGTCAAATTCGTCGCCGAGCGGCTCCACGCCCAGCCGGCCCAGCAGCTTTTGCGCGGCAGCAGAGCTTTCGTCCCCGGCATACACCACTGCACCAAAACGGCGCGGGTCGTTCAGGCGCAGGGTTCCCAGGCTGGTGACCATCTCAAAGTGATCGTGTTTGCCGGGCGCGGGGAAGCCCGAGCCAAAAGTGACGCTGCCGGACATCCCGAGGTGAATCATGAGCAGGCCCTCGCTCAAGTCCACCAGCAGGTACTTGCCGCGCCTGCGCACCGCCAGCACCTGCCGGCCGGCCAGCTGGCGCGGCTGGCAGCCCAGCGGCCAGCGCAGCGGCTTGCCCATTTCGACGCTCTCGATGCGCGCGCCCGCGATGCGGTCCGCAAAACTCAGGCGGGTGACTTCGACTTCGGGCAGTTCAGGCATAGGTTTGACAGGTGGGGCGCCGGCCCGTCGGCACAAGGGCTGTTTACCTTGATGCGTAACGCCGGCCATAAAAAGGCTTGAGTAACCGCGGGGTAAAGCGGGAGCGCGGCCCGGGAGCTTCAATTATCATGGTTCGATGAAGAAAAAATCTGGCCTTGCCGGCCTTGCCCTCAGCGGCTTGTGGTTTGTCACACCCCTGGCCCTGGCACAGACTCCCGAGCCCGTTTCCGCGGCGCCCGCCACGCTGGTCGAGGCCAAGGCGGCGCAGGAAGCCGCCCCCTCTTCGCTCCTGGACAGCGCCCTGTTCTACCAGTTGCTGGTCGGCGAAATGACCCTGCAGGACGGCGAGCCCGCCGCGGGCTTCGCGCTCATGCTGGATGCCGCGCGCAAAACCAGCGATGCCCAGCTCTACCAGCGCGCGACCGACATTGCCCTGCAATCGCGTTCGGGCGATGCGGCCTTGCAGGCGGCCAAGGCCTGGAAGCAGGACCAGCCCACATCGCGCGAAGCCAATCGCTACGTCCTGCAAATCCTGGTGGCGCTCAACCGCATCGCCGAGACGGCCGAGCCCCTGCAAACCGAAATCAAGCTGGCGCCGGACGTGGAGCGGCCCGCCGTGCTGGCGACGCTTCCCCGTGTCTTTGCCCGCGTGACGGACAAAAAGCTCGCTGCCACCGTCGTGGAAGAGGCGCTGGCCGATTACCTGGCCAACCCCGCCACCGCTGGCTCCGCCTGGACCACCGTCGCGCGCATGCGCCTGGCGGCGGGCGACGCCAGTGGCGCGCTGGCCGCCGCCCAGCGTGCCCAGACGGCCATGCCCTTTGCCGAAGGCCCGGCCCTGGTCGCACTCGAACTGATGGACCCCAAGCTGCCCGACGCCGAAGCCGTGGTCCGCAAGTATTTCGAAGGCAACCCCAAAGCCATGCCTGAAATCAGGATGGGCTATGCCCGGGCGCTGCTGGATGCCCAGCGTTACAACGAAGCGTCCGCGCAGCTGCAGGTCGTCACACGCGACAAACCCGATCTTCCGGAAGGCTGGCTGGTGCTGGGCTCGCTGCAGCTGCAGGACAACCAGCTCGCGCAGGCGCAAGCCTCGCTTGAGCGCTACGTCGGCCTGGCGCAGCAGCAGGCCTCCGAGGGTGAGCGCAACCGCGGCCTGGCCCAGGCCTATTTGTCCCTTTCCCAAATAGCGGAAAAGCGCAAGGATTACGCGGCGGCGGAAAGCTGGCTGGCCAAGATTGAAAACTCCTCCGACCTGGCGCTGGCGCAAACCCGGCGCGCCTCCATCCTGGCCAGCCAGGGCAAACTCGAAGAAGGCCGCCAACTGATCCGCAAGCTGCCGGAGCGCAACCCGGCGGATGCCAGGGTCAAACTGAACGCGGAAGTCGCCCTGCTGCGCGAATTCAAGCAATACAAGCTGGCCCATGACGTGCTGGCGCAGGCCCTGGTCAAGACCCCGGATGAAACCGAGTTGCTGTACGACCAGGCCATGATGGCCGAGAAGCTGGACAAGCTCGACGAGATGGAAACCCTGCTGCGCAAGGTCATACAGCTCAAGCCCGACTACCACCACGCTTACAACGCCCTGGGCTACTCGCTGGCCGAGCGCAATGTGCGCCTGCCGGAGGCGCGCGGGCTTATCCAGAAAGCGCTGGAGTTCGCGCCTTCCGATCCCTTCATCCGCGACAGCCTGGGCTGGGTCGAATTTCGCCTGGGCAACAACGCCGAAGCCGTGCGTATCTTCGAGGCCGCCTACAAGGCCAAGCCCGACGCGGAAATCGCGGCGCATTTTGGCGAGGTACTGTGGACCATGGGCCAGCGCGACCGCGCCATCGTCATCTGGAAAGAAGGCCGGCTGCTCAATCCCGAGAACGAAACACTGCTCGAAACGCTCAAGCGCCTGCGCGTGAAGCTGTAACTCCGGAACTTCCATCTTGCAGATCACCTCTACGCGCCTGGCCGGGCGGGCCCTTGTTTTTGCCTCTGTCTTTGCCGTCTTTTTGGTCGCAGGCTGCGCGCAATTGCCCAGGGCCACGGCCCAGGACGGACTGAAGAGCGAGCTCTGGACTGGCCGCATCAGCCTGCAGGTGCAGAGCGAGCCGGTGCAGTCTTTTTCCGCCAGCTTCGAGCTCAAGGGCCGGGCCGAACGCGGCGAACTCTCGCTGATCAGCCCTTTGGGCAATGTGCTGGGCGTGCTGCGCTGGTCGCCCGGCGAAGCGGTGCTGGACTCGGGCGGCGGCAAAGTTCAACGCTTTGCCTCCGTCGACGAACTGATGGCGCAAGCCACGGGCGCGGCGGTACCGCTGGACGCGCTGTTTGCCTGGCTGCAGGGCGACAACGCCGCCGCCAGCGGCTGGTCCGCAGACCTGTCGCGCCAGAAGGAAGGCCGGATTTCAGCCAAAAGGACAGAGCCCGCGCCGCAGGCCGACCTGCGTGTCGTACTTGACCAGTAAATCCCGACCCCGCTGCTTTCCCGCCCCTCATGACTTCATCTGCCTTCGCCGCGCGGCCACTCAAGGCCCTGTACGACGTACCGGCGCCAGCCAAACTCAATCTTTTCCTGCACATCACCGGCCGCCGCCCCGATGGCTACCACCTGCTGCAATCCGTGTTCATGCTGATCGACTGGTGCGACACCCTGCACTTTGAGTTGCGCACCGACGGCCGTATCACACGGGAGGACCTGGATACGCGTGAAGCCGGCGATCCGGTGAGCGAAGCGTTGCCCGCCGAAGATCTGGCGGTCAGGGCGGCCAAAGCGCTGCAAGCCGCTTGCGGCACCTCGCTGGGCGTGCACATCGGCCTGGAAAAGCGCGTTCCCTCGCAAGCCGGCATGGGCGGCGGCTCGTCGGATGCGGCCAGCTGCCTGCTCGCGCTGCGGCGCTTGTGGGGCGTGCGCCTGCCGCCGCGGGAATTGAATGCCCTGGCCCTCTCGCTGGGCGCCGACGTGCCTTTTTTCCTCTCGGGCGGCCACGCCTGGGTCGAAGGCATAGGCGAGAAAATCACGCCGCTGGCCCTGCCGCCGGCCCGCTTTGTGGTGCTCAAGCCGGCCGCCGGACTCCCCACCCAAGGTATTTTCAGCGCGTCTGGTCTCAAACGCGATACAGAAACTGCTACAATCCAAGGCTTTGCTGCAAATGCTGAAGGCCCGTCGAAATCAGTTGATTTCGGATTCGGCCGCAACGACTTGCAGCCGGTAGCGCAGGAGATGTGCCTGCAGATCGGCCAATCGCTCGATTGGCTGAAAAGCAGACAACTCCAAGGGCGCATGACCGGCTCCGGAAGTGCTGTATTTGCGCAACTGCTGCATGAAGCAGATTTGCCCGACGTGTCAGGATTGCCTGACGGTTGGAAAATCCGCAAATGCAGTAATTTGGAGGCGCATCCGCTGGCAGGTTGGTAAACTACCCGCTCTCGAAATGTGTTTCCAAGCGACCATAAATGAATAAGTTATAGGTCTGTTGTTGGCAACAACAACTGTCCTGTGTAGGGGTGTCGCCAAGCTGGTTAAGGCACCGGATTTTGATTCCGGCATTCGCAGGTTCGAATCCTTCCACCCCTGCCAAATTTAAGACTGAGGGCCACAGCCCACAGTGTTGCGGACCCGCCCGGAGCGGGCCCGCATGATTCCTGACAGACCCGCGTGATATGTATCAGCGGGTCTGTGTGTTTTTGGAAACACGACAGGCCAAGCGGCGCTCACTGCCAAGCCCCTTGCAGCGTGTTGTCTCCCGTGCGTATCTTGCTTCAACCAAAAATTTCAGCCACGTTCAAGTCCTTGTAGCAGCTGGGCCCCACATGCAAACGCACCACCCCGACTTCATGGTTTTTACCGGCAATGCCAATCCGAGCATGGCCTCCGACATCGCCCAGCACCTGGGCATTTCGCTGGGAGCGGCCCATGTGGGGCGTTTTTCGGATGGTGAAGTCACTGTCGAGATCCAGCAGAACGTGCGGGCCCGTGATGTATTCGTGGTGCAGTCGACCTGCGCGCCGACCAACGACAACCTGATGGAACTGCTCATCATGGTCGACGCGCTGAAGCGCGCTTCGGCCGAGCGCATCGCCGCGGTGATTCCGTATTTCGGTTATGCCCGGCAAGACCGCCGTCCGCGTTCGGCGCGTGTGCCGATCACGGCCAAGGTGGTGGCCAACATGCTGCAGGCCGTGGGCGTGTCGCGTGTTTTGACGATGGACCTGCATGCCGACCAGATCCAGGGATTTTTCGACATCCCGGTCGACAATATTTATGCGTCGCCGGTGTTGCTGGGCGATTTGCGCCAGAAGAACTACGCCGACCTGATGGTCGTCTCGCCCGACGTGGGCGGCGTGGTGCGCGCCCGGGCGCTGGCCAAGCAGCTGGGCTGCGACATGGCCATCATCGACAAGCGCCGTCCCAAGGCGAACGTGTCGGAAGTGATGCACGTGATCGGCGACATCGAAGGCCGCAACTGCGTGATCATGGACGACATGATCGACACGGCCGGCACGCTGGTCAAGGCGGCTGAAGTGCTCAAGGAGCGCGGCGCCAAGAAGGTTTACGCGTATTGCACGCACCCGATTTTTTCGGGCCCGGCCATAGACCGCATCGCCCAGGGCGACGCGCTCGATGAAGTGGTGATCACCAACACCATTCCGCTGAGCCCCAATGCAGAAGGCTGCAAGAAGATTCGCCAGCTCTCCGTGGCGCCGCTGATCGCTGAAACCATCCAGCGCATCGCCAAGGGAGAGTCGGTCATGAGTTTGTTTTCGGACCAGGACAACCTGTTCTGACCTGAAACAAAAAGCGGCTGCACTGCCCGCGACGCCAGACGGCTTCACGGTATTTGGGCAGCTTTTTAAAGTCGGGGTGAGCTGGTCGCGGCCTGCCCTTTTTGGAGAAGATTATGAAATTCGTCGCTTTTGAGCGCGCAAAGCAGGGCACGGGTGCGAGCCGCCGTCTCCGCATCACGGGCCGCACGCCCGGTATCGTCTACGGTGGCACCGCTGAACCCACGCTGATCGAAATCGATCACAACGCGTTGTGGCACGCCATCAAGAAAGAAGCCTTCCACGCCTCCATCCTCGAGATGGAACTCGCTGGCAAGGAACAGAAAGTTTTGCTGCGCGATCTGCAGATGCACCCGTACAAGCAACAGATCCTGCACATCGACTTCCAGCGCGTCGAAGCCAAGACCAAGATGACCGTCAAGGTGCCTTTGCACTACAGCGGTGAAGAAGAGTCGCCGGCCGTCAAGACCGAAAACTGCCTGGTCAACCACGTGATCACCGAGCTGACCGTCTCCTGCTTCCCGGCCGACATCCCTGAATTCATCGCCGTCGACCTGAAGGGCCTGAAGAAGGGCTCGCCGCTGCACGTCAAGGACATCACGCTGCCAAAGGGCGTGAAGTTTGTCCCCAAGGGCCAGGAAAATCCTGTGCTGGTGTCCGTGTCCGCCGTGTCCGAAGAAGCCGAAGCCGATGCCGCAGCAGCCGCTGCAGCAGCCGCTCCGGTGGACCCGAAAGCCGCCAAAGCCGCAGCCGCCAAGGAAGCCAAAGCCGGCGCCAAGGCTGACGCCGCCAAGCCTGCCGCCAAGAAGTAATCCACTTCACGCGCAGGCCTGAAAAGGCCCTACGGCCCTTGTCCTCCTGCAGGACAAGGGCCGTTTTTATTGCGCAACTCTTTTGCAGGGATGCAAGGCACCGCAGGCACGCCCCTAGAATTGGGCGATGGAAATTTCCAAATGATCAAACTTTTTGTCGGCTTGGGTAATCCGGGCCCTGAATATGAGGCCACACGCCACAACGCCGGCTTCTGGTGGATAGACGCGCTGTCGCGCGAGCTCAAGGCACCGCTCAGCCTGGAAAAAAGCTACCACGGCCAGGTCGCCCGCATCACGGTGAACGGCCAGAACGTCTGGCTGCTCAAGCCGCTGACCTTCATGAACGTGTCGGGCAAATCGGTGGCGGCGCTGGCACGGTTTTTCAAAGTCGCCCCTGAGGAAGTTCTGGTGGCGCACGACGAGATGGACATCGTGCCGGGCCAGGTCAAGCTCAAGTTCGGCGGCAGCCATGCCGGCCACAACGGCCTGCGCGACATCCATGCGCAGCTGGGCACGGCCGACTACTGGCGCTTGCGCATAGGCGTGGGCCACCCGGGCGTCAAGGCTGAAGTGGTCAACTGGGTCTTGAAAAAGCCTTCGGCCGAGCACCGCGTCGCCATTGAAGACTGCATCGCGCGCTGCCTCAAGGCGGTGCCTGAGCTGCTCAAGGGCGAGATGGAAAAAGCCACGATGATGATTCACACCAGCACGCCGCCGCGCCCCAAGCCGCCGCGCAAGATCGTCGAGCCCGAATCCGAAGACTGAAGATCAAGCCCTTAACGGGCTGCAATGATGGGAATGACGGCCTGCAGGCGCTGGTATTTTTCCCACAGCGTATCGCGCGTTTCGATGTGCTGCGGGTTCAGCGGAATGCAGGCCACGGGGCAGACCTGCACGCACTGGGGCTCGTCGAAATGGCCCACGCATTCGGTGCACTTGTGCGGGTCGATTTCGTAAATTTCCTTGCCCAGGTAAATCGCCTGGTTCGGGCATTCAGGCTCGCAGACGTCGCAGTTAATGCATTCGTCGGTGATCATCAGGGCCATGTTCAGCCCCCTTTTTCAACTTTGGCGGCCCGGTGCGCGGCTGCCAGGGCTGACGCCACCGCCGGGCTCACCATCTGGGCGACGTCACCGCCCAGCTTGCTGATCTCGCGCACCAACGTGCTGCTGATGCATTGCAGCGGCGCGTCGGGCAACAAAAACACGGTTTCCACCTGCGGGCGCAGCTTGCGGTTCATGGCCGCCATCTGCGCTTCGTAGTCAAAGTCGGTCAGGTTGCGAATGCCGCGCACCACGGCCGAAGCCTGTTGCGCCGCGCAAAAATCCATGATCAGGCCGTCAAACGGCAGCACTGTCACGCCGCTTAGGCCCCGCGTTTCGGCCTTCACCTGCGCCACGCGGGCTTCCAGCGAAAACAGGGTTTTCTTGTGGTGGGCCGCTGCCACGGCAATGACAAGCTGGTCAAACAAGCCGGCCGCGCGGCGCACCACGTCCTCATGGCCCAGTGTGAAGGGGTCAAAAGTGCCGGAATAGACAGCGATACGCGGGGTTGCCATAGCCGGAATTATGCCCGGCCGGCTCCTGGGGCCCACTGGCCGGCCCTTGTAACCACGAGGCAGGCAAGGCTGCCGGACCCGTGAGCGGTATCAGGCCGCCGGCGCGCCCAGCCCGGCCAGCAGGTGGAAATGCACGGCGCCGGCCTTGCCGCTGCGGTGCACCTTGAGGCCCAGCGGCAGCAATTCCTCGTCGCTCCAGGCTTTGGGGGCTTCGAGGTAGACCACGCCGGTCGGGCCTATGGCCTTGGCCGCGGCTTGCAGCGTGGATTCGAACGCGGTGGACTCAAAGGGCGGGTCCAGCAGCACCAGTTGCAGGCTGGCGGGCGCGGTACGCTTGAGGATGCTGAGGCCGTCGCCGCGCTCGATCCGGCACATGTCGGCCTTGAGCCTGGCCTGCACCGCCTTGAGCTGCAGCACCAGGGCCGGATCCTGCTCGCAGAGCACGACGTCGGCTGCGCCGCGCGAGGCGGCCTCAAAGCCCAGCGCGCCGGTGCCGGCGAACACGTCGATGCAGCGCCAGCCGGTCAGGTCCTGGCCCAGCCAGTTGAACAGCGTTTCCCGCACGCGGTCTGGCGTGGGGCGCAGGCCGGGCTTGCTGGGCACGGGCAGTTTGGTGCGTTTGTACAGCCCGCCGATGATGCGGATTTCACCGGGCGGCACGGTCTTGCGGCCCACCACCTTGCCGGCCTTGGGACGCGGTTTTTTGCCGGCGGGGGTTTCTGTGGGTGCGGGTGTGTATTTCATGGTGCGGCGCCGAGTATGACAGTGACCATTTTCTCAGGCTGCAGCTTGCGCGCAAAGGCCGCCTTGATGTCGGCCACCGTCACCTTGTCCACCTGCTGCGTCCAGGTGTCGAGGTAATCCAGCGGCAGCCGGTTCCAGGCGATGCCCGCCACGTTGTCGAGCAGCTTGCGGTTGCTGTCGATGCGCAGCGCGAAGCCGCCGACCAGGTTGTCCTTGGCGGCCTTGAGCTCGGCTTCGGTGGGTCCGTTGGCCACAAACTCTTTCAGCACGTCGCGCACCAGTGTCACGGCCTGGGGCGCCTGGTCGGGCCGCGTCTGCAGGCCTACCGTGAAGGCGCCGGCATGCAGGCCCGGCGAGAAATAGCTGGAGACGCCGTAAGTCAGGCCGCGCTTTTCACGCACTTCCAGCGTCAGGCGCGACACAAACCCTCCGCCGCCCAGGATGTAGTTGCCGACCGTCAGCGCGAAATAGTCCGGGTCGGCGCGCTTGTAGCCGGGCTGGCCGATCAGCACGTGGGCCTGCGCCGAATCAAAGGCAATGCGTTTTTCTTCGGCCTGAACCAGCGGCGCCACTTCGGCCACCTCCGGCAGGGGCGGCAGGCTGGCGCAGGGCTGCTGCGGCAGGCGCGACAGCAAACGCGCTGCGATGGCATCGGCCTGCGCGCGGGTCACTGCCCCCACCATGCTGATTCGCGCGCGGCAGGCCACCACGCTGGCCGCGTGCAGGGCGCGCATGTCGGCCACGCTGATGCGCGCCAGTGTGGCTTCGGTCGTCTCATAGCCGTAGGGGTGCGTGCCGTACACCGCCTGCGCATAGGCGCGGCCTACGATGCTCGCGGGCCGCGTATAGGACTCCTTGAGCGCGGCCTGGATGCGCTGGCGTTCGCGCTGCCAGATGGCGTCGGGAAAAGACGGCTCGGCGATTTCGCGCGCGGCCAGGGCGACCGCCTTGTCGAGCAGCTCGGGATCGGTCAGGGAACGCAGCGAAAAACCCATGCGATCCGAGGTAGCGCCGGCGCCGAACTGCGCGCCCAGGTCGGCCCAGGCTTCGCTGAGGGCGTTTTCATCCATCGCGGGCGCACCATCCCGGGCCAGCACGCCTTTGTCCAGCATGCCGGTCGTCACGCTCGCCAGGCCGGCCTGGGCCGCCGGGTCGCGCCGCGCGCCGGCGTCAAAATCAATCTGCACGTCCACCATGGCGATGGCCGGGCTCTCGACCAGGTAGACCTGGGCGCCGCTGGGCTGGGTCCATTGCTGGATGGGGATGGCGGCCAGCGCCGCCGCATGAAAGCCCAGGCAGGAAAAGCCCGCAAGGCCGACGAAGAGAGCGTGAAAAGCTCTTTTTGGAATAACAGGTGTCATGGGATGTTCAGCTCGTCCGGTTCGGGAATCCGGCTCAATGCCGGATGGTGACAGCCGGCTTGCGCGGCTTGCGGTTGGGGTCCACCGGCTGCGGCAGCAGCGTGGCCTGTGTCATCTGGTCGTCGCCGAAGTACCTGCCGGCCACTGCCTGCACTTCAGCGGCGGTGATGGTGCGCAGCCGGGCGATCACGCGCGCGCTGCCGTCCAGCGGCAGGCCCTGTATCCAGTTGGAGCCCAGTTCGCGCGCCTGGCTGAACACCGAGTCGAGCTTGTAGGTTTCGCTGGCCACCCACTGGGTTTTGACCCGGTTGAGCTCGGCCTCGCTGACGCCGCTTTGCGCAACGATGGCGACCTGCCGGCGCAGCGCGTCGGCGACTTGCTGCGTGGTTTTGCCCTCGGCCGGCACGCCGTCCAGGATGAACAGCTTGGGGCCGCGCCCGATCAGGCTGCTGGACGCCCCGGCGCCGTCGGCCAGCCGGCCTTCGCCCTGCACCAGCGCCCGCTCCAGGCGCGCGCCGCTGTAGCCGTCCAGCACCGCCGCCAGCACGGTCAGGGCCAGCGCGTCGCGGCTACCCGCAGCAGTCGGCGAGGCCGGCGCGCCGGCCACAGGGTCCAGCAGGTCGGCCGGCTCCAGTTTGGGTACCTTGAAAGACAGGCTCACATAGGCCTGGCTGGCGGGCGCCTTGTAGTCCAGGCGGCGCATGCCGTCCTGTTCGGGTTCGTCGCGGGGCTTGCGGGTGGGCACCGCGCGGGCGGGAATGCCGCCGTAGTATTTTTCAACCAGTTTCTTGACCTGGGCGACTTCCACGTCGCCCGCCACCACCACGGCCGCGTTGGCTGGCACATACCAGCGCCGGTGAAAATCGCGCACGTCGGCCGCCGTCATGGCGTCCAGGTCGCTCATCCAGCCGACGATGGGGCGCCGATAAGGCGAGGCCATGAAGGTCATGGCCGTGACCTGCTCGTACAGCATGGCGCGCGGCGAGTCTTCGGTGCGCAGGCGCCGTTCTTCCTTGACCACCTCGATCTCGCGGGTGAACTCCGCGTCGGGCCACTGCATGTTGGCAAAGCGGTCGGCCTCCAGCCGCATCACGTCCTCGAGCTTGCCCGCTGGCACCTGCTGGTGAAAGCCGGTGTTGTCACGGCTGGTGAAGGCGTTGTCCTGGCCGCCCAGCGCGGCGACGCGCTTGGAAAAGTCGCCGGGTTTGACCATCGGTGTGCCCTTGAACATCATGTGCTCCAGCGCGTGGGCCACGCCCGAGGTGCCGTCCACCTCGTCCATGGAGCCGACGCGCACCCACAGCATGTGCGCCACCGTGGGAGCGCGGTGGTCGGGCTTGACGATGACCGTCAGGCCGTTGGCCAGCGTGAACTGCTCCACCACCGGCGCCGGGGCGGGCGCCTGGGCAAAGGCGGCGCCGGCCAGGCACAGGGCCAGCAAGGCGGCAGGGGCACGGCAAAGGCGAAAAACGGGGCGGGGAAGGGGTACTGGGTAGGTCAAAAGGGCTTGCCTGGGGTGTTTCATAGAATAGCTGTGTGGCGCCGCACGTTGCCCCGCAACGGTGCAACAGCTCACTAGGACTCCACAAGCATACCCAATGTTCAGTTTTTTCAAGAAAAAATCCCCCCCGCCCGCCGTCGCGCCCTCCCCGGCCCCCTTGGCCCCGGCCGCGCCCGCAGCAGAAGCCGCCGCGCCGGCGCCCGCCGGGGGTGGATTGATAGGCAGTGCGCTGGTCACCCCCATCGCCATCCCGGTTCCGGGTGCGGCCGCGCCGGAGCGCGAGCGCTGGCTCAGCAAGCTGCAGGCCGGCCTGCGCAAGACCGGCTCCAGCATCTCCACCGTGTTCACCGGCAGCCGCATCGACGATGCGCTCTACGAAGACCTTGAAACCGCGCTGCTGATGGCCGATGCCGGCAGCAAAGCCACCGAACACCTGCTGGCCGACGTCAAGCGCCGCGTGCGCGAAGGCGGCATGACGCACCCGGTCGCCGTCAAGAACGCGCTGGTCGATTCGATCGCGCAGTTGCTCAAACCGCTGGAGCAGCCGCTGGTGATAGGCCAGTACCAGCCCACCGTGATCATGGTGACCGGCGTAAACGGCGCCGGCAAGACCACCTCCATCGGCAAGCTGACGCGCCACCTCGCCACCGAAGGCGCCTCGGTACTGCTGGCGGCGGCCGACACCTTTCGCGCGGCCGCGCGCGAGCAGCTCAGCGTCTGGGCCGACCGCAACACCGTCGAGATCGTCAGCCAGGAAGGCGGCGACCCGGCCGCCGTGAGTTTTGACGCCGTGACAGCCGGCAAGGCGCGCGGCAAGGACGTCGTGCTGGTCGACACCGCCGGCCGCCTGCCCACGCAGCTGCACCTGATGGAAGAGCTGCGCAAGATCAAGCGCGTGGTGCAAAAGGCCGACGCCACCGCACCACACGAGGTATTGCTGGTGATCGACGGCAATACCGGCCAGAACGCCCTGGCCCAGGTCAAGGCCTTTGACGACACCTTGCAGCTGACCGGCCTTATCGTGACCAAGCTGGACGGCACGGCCAAAGGCGGCGTGCTGGCGGCCATCGCGCTGTGGGCGCGTGAACGCGCGCTGGCATCGCCGGCGCTGCGCCCGGTGTCGGTGTATTTCATCGGCGTGGGCGAGCAGCTCGAAGACCTGGAAACGTTCAACGCGCGCGAATTCGCGCAGGCCCTGTTGGGCTGATCGCGCCTCTCAGGCTACGCCCAGGCGCAGCAGCAGCACCGCGGCCACCACAAAGGCCACGATAAAAACGGTTTCGGTGACCAGCAGCGCCACCGGTTTCCAGCCCAGCTTGAGCAGGTCTTCAAAGCTGGTCTTCACGCCCGCGGCGGCGATCGCCGTCACCAGCATCCAGCGCGATGCGTCACCGGCCAGTTGCACCATGGGCGGGGTGATGAGGCCCACACTGGCCAGCATCACCAGCACGACAAAGGCCAGCAGGAAACCCGGCACCAGCGGCACTTCGGTTTCGGGCACCTTGACGGCCGGATGCTTGCGGTACATCACCGCAATCACCAGCACCACGGGCATCAGCATCATCACGCGGAACAGCTTGACCACCGTGGCCGTGTCGCCGGCCTGCGGGCCCAGCATCATACCGGCCGCGACCACCTGCGCCACGTCGTGGATGGAGCCGCCCAGCACGATGCCGGCCTGGCCCGGCAGCAAGCCTATGGCCTGCAGGCTGAAGGGATAGACCACCATGGCCAGCGTCGACAGCACCGTGACCCCCACAACAGCCAGCAAGGTGAAGCGTTCGTTCTCTTTGGTCTGGGGCAGCACGGACGAAATCGCCAGCGCCGCCGACGCGCCGCAGATGGCGACCGCGCCGCCCGAGAGCAAACCTTCGTCGCGCGAGCAACCAAGCCAGCGCGCCAACAGCACGCCCAGCCCTATCGTCAGCAACACCGCCAGCATGATGACCCCCGCGGTCTCCAGCCCCAGGTGCGCCACCTGCGAGAAGGTGATACGCGCACCCAGCAAGGCCACGCCGACACGCAGCACCACGCGGCCGCAAAAGCCTATGCCCTTGGCCGTCTGCGGGTGGCTGTTCAGGAAGTGAAAGGCCAGCCCGAACAGCAGCGCATACAGCAGCTGCGGCCCACCGTAATGCTCGGACACAAAGGTGGCCGCCAGTGCAATCACCATGCACACCAGCACGCCCGGAAAATACGAAGCCAGTTGCAAACGCCATTTGAGAATCATGGGTACCCAACAAAAATAATCGGAAAGAAACAGACGGGCGGCATGCGCTCACGGATGCTTGAGCACGCCTTCCAGCAAGGCCGCGCCGGCCGGGCTGCCGGCCACCAGCATGCGGCTTTGCAGCAGCGGCAAGCCGTCCACCGCGTGCATCACGGCGCCCGCTTCGCGCAGCAACACGATGCCGGCGGCCGCGTCCCAGGCGCCCATGCCGCGCGCCCAGAAGGCATCGACCCTGCCGGCGGCGACGTAGGCCAGCTCCAGCGCCATCGCGCCGCTTCTGCGGACCTGGCCGAATGTTTTCAGCACCCGGCCGAACTCGCCGAGGTAGTGGTCCATGAAAGGCGCACCCGGCTTCGGGAACACCGTCGCGACCAGGCATTGGACCGGCAGGCGCGCATCGGCGCATGCGATGCGCCGCCCATTGAGGCAGGCGCCCAATCCCGTCGCGGCGGTGAATACTTCATCACGCGATGGGTCGACGATGACACCCAGCACGGGCTCGCGTCCCACGCACAGCGCAATCGACACCGCGTACTGCGGATAGCCGCGCGCAAAATTCGCCGTGCCGTCGATCGGGTCGACCAGCCAGGTCGGCTCATCCGTCAATTCACCGCCGCTTTCCTCGCCGACAAAAAGGCCCTGCGGCAAAGCCTGCTGCAAGGCTTCCTGCAGATCCTCTTCCACTTCGCGGTCGAAGCGCGTGACCCAGTCGCCCGGCGCTTTCTGGCTGACGTCGGCCGGCTGCAGGGCGGCACGCGCCTGCTTGATGCGGGTGGCTGCCTCCATGCCGGCGAGCCGGGCTTTTTCGAGCAAAAAAACAAGGTCCATGCTCAGGCTTTCTTCGACAGCACACTGACGTAGTCGTGCGCCTGGGTGTTGATGGTCGAGACGCGGTACTCCACCGGCTTGTCGCCAAAGGTCAGCGCCAGCCGGTGCACTTCCATCACCGGCGCACCGGCCGCCACGCCCAGCACGCGGGCCGTGGCCCTGTCGGCCGGCGCCGCGCGGGCGCGCTCCTGCGCCCGCAGCACGGTGATGCCGAAGTCGGTCTGGTAGAGCGCGTAAATCGTGCTGGGCCTTTCGACAAAACGCTTTTCGGTGAGGTTGCGAAACAGCGCCGCCGAGATGGAAATCCTGTCGTGCATCACCACGCGGCCGCGCAAGGCGAGCCGGTTCTCCATGCGGAACACGTACTCGCCCGCCTTGATGCGCAAGGCGGCCGCTTCGACCTCGGTCGCGCGTTCGCGCGCGAAGGCGATGCAGTCGATCTCGGGGTAATCGCGGTCGCGCGCCGCATCGTCGTCGCCGAAGTTCCAGCGCGGCTCCACGTGGAAGAACTGGAACATGAAACGCGCATTGGTGTGCGGCGCCACGAACGTGCCTTTGCCCTGGCGGCGCACCAGCACATGCTCGTGCACCAGCTCGTCCACCGCATGGCGCAGGGTTCCCACGCTCACTTGCAGAACGCCCGCAATTTCAGCTTCGCTGGGCAGGGGTTTACCCGGACCGTAGTGCCCGGCTTCGATGAGTTTTTGCAGTTCGCGTTTGACCTGGCGGTACAGCGGCAAGGCGTCCCCGCCCGCCAGCGGGCGCAAGGGTGTGGATCTGTTTTTCGCGTTCACGGCCGCCATTGAAACACCGATAGGCGGGTCGTACAAGTCATATATATGAGTTCGTTGACAAGGTTTTGCGCCTCCATAAAACTGGCGGCTCGATTTAACTCAGGCCCTTGATGGAGACCCCATGATTCATTTTGTATTGCATGACGCCAAAGACACCGTGGCCGTTGTGGTGGTGGAAGGTGTGAAGGCGGGAACCGCCATGACCGGCTGGATCATGGACGAGGACCGCATGATCAACGTGCAGGCGCAGCAGGACATTCCCATCGGCCACAAGGTGGCCCTCAAAGACATGGCCGTCGGGGACACCGTGCTGAAGTACGGCATCGACATGGGCAAGGTCGTCGCCAACATCAAGGCCGGCCAGCACGCGCACGTGCACAACATCAAAACAAAGCGGTGGTAGTTGATGGCTTGCTTGGCTACTGCGCGGGCGGGATGCGTCGTTGCAAATTCTCGCCGGGCATCAGCCCGGCTCCGGTTTGCGCCTTGCCTGCCGCCCGCTCGCTACGCCGGGCGCACCATCAATCCAAGTTACTTTTTTTAAGGATTCCTTATGTCAGTCATTAACAAAGACACCACATTCCTGGGCTATCGCCGCGAGAACGGCCGCGTCGGCGTGCGCAACCACGTCATCATCCTGCCGCTGGACGACCTGTCCAACGCGGCGGCCGAAGCCGTGGCCCACAACATCAAGGGTTGCATGGCGATTCCGCACCCTTACGGCCGCCTGCAGTTCGGCGCCGACCTGGACCTGCACTTCCGCACGCTGATAGGCGCGGGCTGCAACCCCAACGTCGCGGCCGTGGTGGTGATAGGCATTGAAGACAGCTGGACCAAAAAGGTGGTCGACGGCATCGCGACCACCGGCAAGCCGGTGGTCGGCTTCGGCATCGAGGGCCACGGCGACCACGAGACCATCATGAAGGCCTCCAAGGCGGCGCGCGAATACGTGCAGTGGGCCAGCGAAAAACAGCGCGAAGTCTGCGGCATCTCCGAATTGTGGGTGTCCACCAAGTGCGGCGAGTCCGACACGACATCCGGTTGCGGCGCCAACCCCACGGTGGGCAACGCCTTCGACAAACTGCACCCGCTGGGCAACTACCTGTGCTTCGGCGAGACCTCGGAAATCACCGGCGGCGAAAAAATCGTGGCCGACCGCTGCGCCAACGACACGGTGCGCGACCAGTTCATGTTCATGTTCAACCGCTACCAGGACATGATCAACCGCCACAAGACCAGCGACCTCTCAGACTCGCAGCCGACCAAGGGCAACATCGCCGGGGGTCTCACGACCATCGAGGAAAAAGCCCTGGGCAACATCCAGAAAATCGGCAAGGTCTGCACGGTGGACGGCGTCATCGACAAGGCCGAGAAGCCCACACACCCGGGCCTGTGGTTTATGGATTCGTCCAGCGCCGCAGCCGAAATGGTGACCTTGTGCGCGGCCTCGGGTTACGCCGTGCACTTCTTCCCCACCGGCCAGGGCAATGTGATCGGCAACGCCATCGTTCCGGTCATCAAGATTTGCTCGAACCCGCGCACCGTGCGCCTGATGAGCGAACACATCGACGTGGACACCTCGGGCCTGCTGCAACGCGAGATCACGCTGGACCAGGCCGGCGACAAGCTGCTGGAGAACATGCTGCGCACGGCCAACGGCCGCCTGACCGCCGCAGAGGCGCTGGGCCACCGAGAGTTCGTGCTGACGCGCCTCTTCGAATCCGCCTGAGGTAAGAACGCATGGCGCGCATTGTCATCAGCGAGTTCATGGATGAGCGCGCCGTGGCGCAGCTTGAAGCGGCGCACGAGGTGCTCTACGACCCCAAGCTGGTCGGCGATGCCGCCCGGCTGCGGGCCGAGGCGGCGACGGCCGACGCGCTGGTCGTGCGCAACCTGACGCAGGTGCGCGGCGAGCTGCTCGCCGCGCTCACCCGCTGCAAGGTGGTGGGCCGGCTGGGTGTGGGGCTGGACAATATCGACGTGCCAGCCTGCGAGGCCAAAGGTATGAAGGTCATCCCGGCCACCGGCGCCAATGCGCTCAGCGTGGCCGAATACGTGATCGCCAGCACCATGCTGCTGCTGCGCGGCGCCTTTGCCTCCAGCGCGGCAGTGGCCGCCGGCGAATGGCCGCGCGCGGCACTGGGCAACGGACGCGAAACCGCCGGGCAGGTGCTGGGCATCATCGGTTTCGGCTCCATAGGCCAGATGACGGCACGCCTGGCACAAGGCCTGGGCATGCAAGTGATCGCTTACGACGCGATGCTGCCGCCCGGCGCCGACGTCTTCGCGCAAACCGGCGTGCGGCAGGTGGGGCTTGACGAACTCATCGCCGGCGCGGACGCCGTCACGCTGCACGTGCCGCTGGTCGACACCACGCGCGGGCTGTTCAATGCCGCGCGCATCGCCCAGATGAAAAAAGGCGCGGTGCTGGTCAACACCTCGCGCGGCCACATCGTCGACATCGAAGCCGTGGGCGCCGCGCTCAGGGCCGGCCGGCTGGGCGGCGCGGCGATCGACGTGTTCGACGTGGAGCCGTTTCCCGCAAGCACCTCGCTGCGGGACTGCCCCAACCTGCTGCTGACCCCGCACATTTCCGGCGTCAGCGCGCAGTCGAATGAACGTGTATCGTTCATGATCGCCGACAAAGTCCTGGAGAGTCTCAACTGATGGCCCATTTATCCCTTGAAGAAGCCACCCGCCTCGGCGCGCAGGCCTTGCGCGCCGCGGGCGCCTCCGAAGCCATGGCGCTGAGCACCGCGAAAGCGCTGGTGCGCGCCGATGCGCAAGGCATCGCCTCGCACGGCTTGAGCCGGGTGCCGCAATATGCCACGCACCTGGGCAACGGCCGCGCCGACGGCGAGGCCGTGCCTGTGATCACACGCAACAAAGGCGCGACAGTGCTGGTCGATGCCGGCCAGGGCCTGGCCTTTCCGGCCTGCGACCTGGCGATCGCCACGGCGATTGCGACCGCGAGAGAGATGGGCGTGTGTTTTGTCGGCGTTACCAACAGCCACCACTGCGGCGTGCTGATCGACCACCTGCGCGCTGCCGCCGATGCCGGCCTGGTGGGCCTGGGTTTTGCCAACGCGCCGGCCGCCATGCCGGCCGCCGGCGGCAAGCACCCGGTGTTCGGCACCAACCCGCTGGCCGCGATTTTTCCGCGCAGGGATGCCAACCCGCTGATGATCGACCTCTCGCTCAGCGAAGTGGCGCGCGGCAAGGTGATGCTGGCCGCAAAAGAAGGCAAGCCGATTCCGCTGGGCTGGGCGCTGGACACCGAAGGCCAACCCACCACCAATGCGCAGGCGGCCCTCGAAGGCTCCATGCTGCCGTTGGGCGCCGTGAGCAGCCCCAAGGGTTCCATGCTGGCGCTGATGGTGGAGCTGCTGGTCACGGCCGTCATAGGCGCGCGTTTTTCTTTTGAAGCCACGACTTTTTTTATCGATGAAGGCAACCAGCCGCGCATAGGCCAGGCTTTCATCCTGATAGACCCCGGCGCATTGGCCGGCGCCGACGTTTACTTCGAGCGCATGGAGACCCTCATCGACGAAATGCTGCAGGACGACGGCGTGCGCCTGGCCGGCGCGCGGCGTATCGCACTGGAAGCCATGGCGCAACAGGCAGGGATCACCATCCCCGATACACTCAAATCGCAACTCGACAAGTTAGCCCAAGAAGGATCAGTCGTGAATTAGTTGAAGGCAGTTGGTTGGTTAAAACACAAAGGAGACAAAGCATGAAACGTCGTGACATCGTGTTGGCATCCGCAGGCGCCGCGCTGGCGGGCATCCCCGGGCTGGGCCAGGCCCAGCAGGACTTCCCCAAGCCGGGAAGCACCATCAAATACGTCGTGCCCTTTGCCCCGGGCGGGCTGACCGACATCATGGCGCGCACCGTCGCCCAGAAACTCACAGAGGCCTGGAAGGTGTCGGTGATCGTGGAGAACAAGGCCGGCGGCAATGCGCAGATAGGCGCCGAGCAGGTGGCCAAGTCGACGCCCGACGGCAGCAGCATCCTGGCCATCACGCTGACGCACGCGGCCAACGTGGCGCTGTTTCCCAACGCGCCTTACAGCCTGACCAAAGACCTGCGCCCGGTCGCCCTGCTGGCCGGCTCGCCCATGCTGGTGGTAGTGCCGGTGAACAGCCCCATCAAGGACTTCAAGGACCTGATCGCGGTGTCCAAGACGCGTCAGCTCAATGCCGGCTCCAGCGGCAACGGCACGCCGCCGCACCTGACCATGGCGCTGTTCAACGACCTGAACAAGACCCAGATGACGCACATCCCCTACCGCGGAGGTGCGCCTTCGATGACGGACCTGATAGGCGGGCAGCTCGACGTGATCTTTTCCAACTTCCCGGAATCCATCGCCCACGTCAAGGGCGGCAAGCTGCGCGCCATCGCCCTGTGCAGCCTGAGCCGCCACCCCGCGGTACCGGACGTGCCGACCGCCTTTGAGGCCGGCATGCCGGGACTGTTCGTCGAGAACTGGACGGCCGCCATGATCCAGGCCAAGACGCCGGACGCCATCGTCGAAAAATACTCGCGCGAAATGATCAAGATCATGTACAGCGCCGACGTGGAAGAACGCGCCAAACAGCAGGGCTTTCGCGTCACGCAAAAAGGTTCCGACGAATTCGGCCGTTTCCTGAAGAACGAGATCGAGCGCTGGAACCGCATCATCAAGACCGCCAAGATCACCGCGACCTGAGGCCGCGTAGTAGGTGGAAAGTCCGCAGGCCGCTCGCGGCCTTCGTTACCTTTTGTAAAACACCGCTGCGGCCCGGGCGGCCTGACGGAAAATCCGCCCCGGAGGCGCTCCTCGCCCACTGGAGACATACATGAACGACATGGCGGATATTCCCGATACCATTGCCGGCCCCCGCAGGGTTGACCAGTTGCTGGCGCATTACAGCGAAAGCCACCAGAATCCGCGCAACGAGCTGATCCACTTCATCGCCATCCCGCTCATCATGCTGAGCCTGGTCGGCATGATGTTCGCCCTGCACCCCTATGTGGCCTACGCCTTCATTGCGGCCAGCATGGTGTATTACGCCCGCCTGTCGGCGGTGTTCTTTGTGAGCATGGCGCTGTGGTCGGTGCTGTTCCTGGGCATCGTGTTCGCCATGGGCCCGCTGGTGCTGCCGGTCTGCGCCGCCATTTTTGTCGGCGCCTGGATCCTGCAGTTCATCGGCCACAAGATAGAAGGCAAGAAGCCTTCCTTCTTCGAAGACATCCAGTACCTCTGGGTCGGCCCGCTGTTTGTGCTGAGCAAACCCTTCGCCAGGCTGGGCATTCGCTGGTGATGCGTCCAGCTTGAAAAAGCGCCCGCTGGCTCCATTTGTGAGGTTTAAACCTTTTCACGGGTGCTCCGCTTGATCAGCAAAATTCTGCGTTTTTTCCTCAAACTGGTGCTGGGCCTGTTTGCGGCGGTGTTTGCCGTCAGCCTGCTGGCCGCCGCGCTGGTCGTCGTGTTGCTGAGCCTGCTGAAATCGCTGGTCACCGGCCGCAAGCCGGCGCCCGCCATGGTGTTCGGCCGCTTCCAGCGTTATTCACCCCAAGGCATGTGGCCGGGCAGCGCCGGCCGTGACAGCGTCAATACGCCTCGCACTGCAGACGTCGTCGATGTCGAGGTCCGCGAAGTGCGCGACGACAAGCGCCTGCCCTGAGCGACGCGCGGGCGGTTCTAGCCGCCTCCGCTTCCTGATCCAAATCTGAGTCGTTGACCAGTTAAATCCCGAACAAAAGCCTGTTGCCGCATGGTTTTTGGTACGCTTTGCTGGCAGAATCCGTTTTCGTATACGAAATAACGGATGCCATCCATGACCCCCATGCTTCCCTGGTTGACGGAATCCCCCGCCGGGCATTTCGACACCGTACGCGACGTCCCGCTGTCCAAGCTGGTTCGCGACGACATGCTGGCCTTGATCCTCAAGGGGGTCCTGGTGCCGGGCCAGCGCATCAATGAGCCGGACGTGGCCAGCCGCCTGCAGGTTTCGCGGGTGCCGGTGCGCGAAGCGCTGCGCGAGCTGGAAAGCTCGGGCCTGGTGATCTCACGCAAGCATTCGGGCGTGTTCGTGCGCCAGCTGGACGCCGCCGAAGTACGCGACCTCTACCAGATGCGCGGCCTGCTGGACGGTTTTGCCGGGCGCTGCGCCGCGCGCCTGCCGCAGGCGCAACGCGAAACGCTGCTCACGCTGCTCGAGGCTTCGGTCGACGCCATGCTGCAGGCCGCCGCGCAGCACGAGGTGCAGCGCTACTACTCGGAAAACCTGCGCTTTCACTGGGCGATCGTCGAAGCCGCGGGCAACCAGCAGCTCTCGGAAACCTACCGCGGCATCGTGCAGAAGCTGCACCTGTCGCGGCTGAAAAACCTGTCGCAGGACGTCGGCATGAAGGCCTCCATCGCCGAGCACGTGGAAATCGTGCAGGCCCTGCGGGATGCCGACGCCGAACGCTGCGAAGCCCTGATGTCGCACCACGTGGGCGATGCCTACCAGCGCCTGCACAAAGCCGGCCTTCCCCAACCCGCCGCGGCGGCCGCCACCGAATCCGTGACACCCGAATAGCGGACACGAAGGCGCCAAGACCGGCCCAGCCGGCAAAAGCCTTCCGTCCTTCCTTTATCAACCCTGGAGACAAAACCATGAAACGACGTATCCTGCTGCAAACAGCACCGGCCCTTATTTACGCCCCCGGCCTGGCCCTGGCCCAGCCGGCCTACCCCAGCAAGCCCATCCGCTACATCGTGCCGGTCGCGGCCGGCGGCGGCAGCGACCTGGTCGGGCGCACCGTGACCGAACGCTGGGGCAAGATACTCAACCAGACTTTTGTGGTCGACAACCAGGGCGGCGGCGGCGGCGTGATTGCCTGCCAGGCCACGGCGCGTGCGGCGCCGGACGGCTACACGCTGATGCAGGGTTACGTCGCGACGCACGGCACCAGCCCGGCCACGCGCAAGCTGCCTTACGACCCGATCAAGGACTTCACGCCCATCGGCATGATTGGCGCCACGCCCAACGTGCTGGTGGTCAATTCCAGCGTGCCGGCCAGGAACGTCAAGGAACTCATCGACTACCTCAAGAAGAACACCGGCAAGGTGAGCTACGGCTCGGCCGGGCCCGGATCGCTGACCCACCTGACGGCCGAGCTGTTCAAGCAGGCCACCGATTCCTTCATGGTGCACATCCCCTACCGCGGCATCGCGCCGGCCCTCACCGACCTCATGGGCGGGCAGACGCAAGTGATGTTCCCGGGGCTGGCGGCCGCGCTGCCCTACCTCAAGGGCGACCGCATGCGGGCGCTGGCCGTGACCGGGCGCAAGCGCCACCCGCTGCTCAAGGACGTTCCCACCATGGAGGAGTCCGGCTTCAAGGGCTTTGACGCCATCCAGTGGTACGGCGTGGTCGGCCCGGCCAAAATGCCGGAAGCCGTCGTGAAAACCCTGAGCTCCACACTGACCCAGGTGCTGGCGCAACCCGACATGAAGACCAAGCTCTCCACCGAAGCCATCGAGCTGGTGCAGATGTCGCCCGAATTCTTCGGCTCCTTCATGCAGATCGACATCGCCCGCTGGACCAAACTCGCCAAGGAAAGGAACATCCAGCTCGACAGCTAACGCCTCATTTTTTTTTCCGCGCCCGCGCTGCCGTATGGCCGCGCGGGCCGACTATCCCCGCTCTCATCCCATCCGCAGGACTCCCTGCCACTTAAGAACTCTATGGCCCGCAATACCCAGGTCACCGCCGACCACAACGCCCCTCCCGTCACGCAAATCCTCGCGAAGTTCGTCGCCACGCATCCGTCGCGCGGCTGGAGCGACGCGGTGGACCACGAGGCGCATCGCACCTTCATGAACTGGCTGGGCTGCGCCGTGGGCGCGGCAAAACATGAAGCGGCCGACATGGCGCTGGCTGCCGTCAACATGCTGCAGCCCGCCGCCCAGGCCAGCGTGCTGGGCCGCCGCGAAAAAGTCGACATGGCAAGCGCGGCGCTGGTCAACGGCATCACCTCCCACACCTTCGACTTTGACGACACCCACCTCAAGACCATCATCCACCCGGCCGGCCCGGTGGCCTCCGCCGTGCTGGCGCTGGCCGAGCACACCGGCTCGTCCGGGCGCGACGTGATCGACGCGCTGGTGATCGGCATCGACGTGGCCTGCCGCGTCGGCAACGCCATGTACCCCGAGCACTACGACCGCGGCTGGCACATCACCGGCTCCACCGGCACGCTGGGCGCCGCAGCCGCCTGCGCGCGCCTGCTCAAGCTCGACGTGCAGAAAACCGCCATGGCGCTGGGCATTGCCGCCTCGCAGCCGGTCGGCATGCGCGAGCAGTTCGGCACCATGACCAAGCCTTTCCACCCGGGCGGCGCCGCCCGCGCCGGCATGATGTCCGCGCTGCTGGCAAGCCAGGGCTACACCGCCAGCCCGAAAGCGCTGGAAGCGCCGCGCGGCATGATGCAGACCGTCTCCACCAAGAACGACTGGAATGAAATCACCGGCGAGCTGGGCCAGCGTTTTGAGATCTCTTTCAACAGCTACAAGCCCTTTGCCTGCGGCATCGTGATCCACCCCAGCATCGACGCCTGCGCCCAATTGCGCGCGCAGAGCGTGACGCCGGAGCAGATCGAGCGCATTGAACTGAAAGTGCATTCGCTGGTGCTGGAGCTGACCGGCAAGAAAGAACCCGCCGACGGCCTGCAGGCCAAGTTCAGCGTCTACCACGGCTGCGCGGCAGGCCTCACCTTCGGCCGCGCCGCCGAGGAAGAGTTCTCCGACGAGATCGTCAACCGTGCCGACATGGTGGCGCTGCGCCGCAAGGTGGTCGCCACGGTGGACGACTCCATCGACGAAGCCAGCGCCGACGTGACGGCGGTCCTGAAAGACGGCCGCCGCGTGCACGTATTCGTCGAGCACGCCATCGGCTCGCTGCAAAACCCCATGACCGACGCCATGCTGGAGGGCAAGTTCCACGGCCTCTCCGACGCCATCCTGGGCGCCGGGCAGACGGGCGAGCTGATCAAGGCCTGCTGGGCCGTCGGCAAGGCGGCCAACGTGTCGGCCATCACCGCGCTGGCAACACCCAAGGCTTGAACGCGCCACCCGGATCGGGTGGCCCAATTGGGCGCAAGCCAAACAATGACGGGCAATTTTGCTATTTAAAACATAGCGAAATTGCCCTTTTTTTTGTGCAATCCAGGCGACTGGCCAAGCCCCCCCCGCCTGGAAATTGAAAGAATTACCCGCATTTACAGCCTGGATACCCAAGCGCCTGAACCAAAACCGTCACACCGCAGTCATACTGAAAACCAAGGGTTACTACGTATTAGCCTTCCGCTATCCGAGTCATTGAACCTATTGCTTAGCACTCGTTCCAACAGAGTGCTAATATTTAGCACTAGAGAAAAGGAGTTCTGCAGTGTCATATGCTCTTTCCCCCCAACCGCTGACCGCCGCTGCCGTCGCCGTGCCCAACCCGGGCGCCGTGGCAGCCGTCAACCCTTGGTCGCTGGTTCCCCCACTGGGCAACCTGGACGCCTATATTTCCGCCGTCAATCGCTTGCCCATGCTCACTTTGGAGCAGGAGCAGGAATTCGCCAAAAACCTCAAGGAAAACAACGACCTTGACTCTGCCGGTAAGTTAGTGCTTTCTCACTTACGTCTAGTGGTGTCGATTTCGCGCAAATACCTGGGCTATGGCCTGCCCCACGGCGACCTGATCCAGGAAGGCAACATCGGCCTGATGAAGGCCGTGAAACGCTTCGACCCGGACCAGAACGTGCGCCTGGTGAGCTACGCCATGCACTGGATCAAAGCCGAAATCCATGAGTACATCCTGAAAAACTGGCGCATGGTCAAGGTCGCCACGACCAAGGCCCAGCGCAAGCTGTTTTTCAACCTGCGCTCCATGAAGCAGGGTTTCAAGGACGACGCCGACGTGGCGACGCACCGCGACACGCTGACCGAAGGCCAGATCGATTCCATGGCGAAGACGCTCAACGTCAAGCGCGAGGAAGTCATCGAGATGGAGCAGCGCATGTCGGGCGGCGACGTGCTGCTGGACCCTAGCCCAGGCGACGATGGCGAAGATGCTTTCGGCCCCATCGCCTACCTGGCCGACGCGACGCAGGAACCGACCGCGTTGATGGAATCGCGCCAGCGCGACAACCTGGCGTCCGACGGCATCAGCGCCGCGCTGGAGGAACTGGACCCGCGCGCCCGCCGCATCGTGGAAGAGCGCTGGCTCAAGGTCAACGACGACGGCTCAGGCGGCATGACGCTGCATGACCTCGCCGCCGAGTACAAGGTCAGCGCCGAGCGGATTCGCCAGATCGAAGTGGCGGCGATGAAGAAGATGAAAAAAGTGCTGGCGGCTTACGCATAAGCGAAGACGCATAGACGAGGGCTCCCGCCCTCTTTCCTTCCGCAAAAGCCCGCACCCTCAAAAGTGCGGGCTTTTTTGTGGGCGTGTGCGGCACTCAGGTGGGTTCAGGCTGCAATAAATTGCAGTTGCGCGCGCACGCCACTTGGCCCGGGCGCAGGATGCCAACGCAAATTTAGTACGTTGTTACTCACGCGCAGCCGCACAATGAATTCGTGCTGATCTTCCACGCGCTCACCGGCAGGCCCGGACGCTTTCAGCAGTTCGTGCGCGGCCTCCTCTCCGGCAACTGCATCAGGAGCGTGCTGGCGGCGTATCTGCTGGGTTCAGCCATGCCGGGATGGGCCCAGCACGCCGCCGATGCGCGGCTGCCGGTGCTGCAACTCAATGCGCCCGACGGCCGGATCGCGCTGGCCGATCACAGCCAGTTCTGGATCGACGCGACGGGCAAGGCCGTGCTGGAGCAGGTGGAAGCCCGGGAATACGACCTGCCGTTTGCCAGGCGCCCTCCCGGCCATACCGTACTACTGGACGGCCAGGTGCTGTGGATACGCTTTAACGCCATGCAACCGGACCTGTCGCAGCGCTGGGCGGTGGAGCTGAGCAGCGCGGGCGTCGACCGGGTCAGCCTGCATTACCGTAACGCCGCGGGGGACTGGGTCGAACAAAAAGCCGGCGACAAACTCCCGGTGAGCCAGTGGCCGCGCCCCGACCGCTTTCCGGTTTTCGACCTGGACACCGAGCAGGCGCGGCCCGTCACCTACTTCGTCCGCATCGAGCATGCGCGCACGCCGTTTTCAGCGCCGCTTTTCATTTACAGCCAGCCCGCCCTGCTGGCGCAGCGCATGCAGGAGCAATTCCTGCTGGGCGCCTACTTCGGCCTGGCCGTGCTGATGGCCCTGGTGGCTGCGGCCAACGCGGTAGCCTTCAGCGACAGGAGCTTTGCGGCCTACGCCGCCTACATCAGCACGCGGGCCGCGGCCCAGGCCGGGATGCTGGGCATAGGCGGGCAATACCTCTGGCCGGACTCACCGGCCTGGAATGACCTGTCGGCCTTCCTGCTGCCGGTGCTGGCGGCCTGCAGCGGCATCTGGTTTGCGCGCGTGGTGACACAGCCGCAGCGCTTCTCGGTCGCGCTAGACCGGCTGTCGCTCCAACTGATCATGCTGCTGGCGCTGCTGGCCGTGCTGGACACCGCTTACCCGACGCATGCGGGCTTCGTCGCCACCACGGCGCTCATCATCGCGGCCATCTCCGTGATCTGCGCGCTGGTGTTTATCGCCTGGCAAAGCGGCGACCCCACCATGCGCTGGATCGCGCTGGGCTTTGTGCCGGTCGTGGCGATGGCGCCCTTTCCCGTGCTGCGCAACCTGGGGCTGGTTCCGGTCAGCTTCCTCACGCAGTACGGGCTCACGCTGGGCGCGGCGCTAGAGACGCCGCTGCTGTTTTACGGCCTGCTCAGGCACGCAGCGCAGCGCCGCGAAGCCCGGGCGCGCGCTGCGGCGCTGGCGCAGACCGAGCCGCTCACGGGACTGAGCAACCAGCACACCTTTGAAGCGCGGCTGCATGAGGCGCTGCTGCGCTCGAATCGCTACCAGCACCGCTGCGCCCTGCTGATGATCAAGCTGTCCAACCACGGCTGGTTCGCCAAAGAGCACGGGCGCCAGATCGCCGACTATGCGCTGGTGCTGGCGGGCTCCTGCCTGCGCCAGCGGGCGCGCGACATCGACATCGCGGCGCGCGTCGGCGACTCTGAGTTTGCCTTGCTCATCGAGGGGCCCGTGACCCCGGCGCACGCCGTTGCGGCGGCTACCCAACTGGTGGCGCGCGCGCTGCAGCCCTCTGACTTACTGCCGGTGGGCTCGCGCCTGAAGCTGCACGTGGCAATCGCCATGGTGCCGGACGCGCAATGCGGGAAGGCTCCCGACGCCGCGCTGCACCTGGCCTATATGCTCAAGTCCTTGCGGGAGATGCCGGCGGACACGCGCAAGTCAATCAAGACGGTGAACTTCTAGGCGAAGTTCACCTGCGGGCGCTCAGGCATCCTTCAGCAGCAGCCGGATGTCGGAGGCCAGCGATTCCACGCCGCTGCCGTAGCGGTTGTACAGGCGTATGCGGCCCTTGCCGTCGAACACATAGCTGCCTGCGGAGTGGTCCATGGTGTAGCTGCCAGGGGTCTTGCCGTCGACCTTTTTGTAGTAGACCTTGAAGTCCTTGGCGACCTCGGGCAACTGCGCCATGGTAGGGCGCAATGCGAGAAAGGCCGGGTCGAAATTGCCCATATAGGCCTTGAGCAGTTCGGGCGTGTCGCGCTCGGGGTCGACGGTGATGAAGATGGCCTGCAGCTTGTCGCCGTCGGGGCCCAGCTGCTGCTTGACCTGCGCGAGTTCGGCCATGGAGGTCGGGCAAACGTCGGGGCACTGCGTGAAGCCGAAGAACACCACCACCACCTTGCCGGAAAAATCCTTCAGCGTGCGCACCTGGCCGTTGTGGTCGGCCAGGCTGAAGCCCTGCGCATAGTCGGCGCCGGTCAGGTCTATGCTTTTGAACTGCGGTTTGTCGGGCGAACAGGCGGCCATCAGGCCGGCGGTGGCCGCGAGCACGGCCGCGCCCGCCAGGGTTTTGACGGCGCCGCGGCGCGTGGACAAGGTCGTTGGGGTTTTCATGCGGTGTTCAGACGAAATCAGACGAGGTAGTGGTCCAGCAGCAGGGCCGCGAACAGGACCGAAAGATGGATCAGCGAAAAGCGGAAGGTCTTGCGTGCCAGCGCGTCGGAATAGTTGCGCCACAGGCGCCAGCCGTACCAGCTGAAACCTATGCTCAAGGCCACGGCGGCCACCAGGTAAAGCCAGCCGCTCATCTTGAAGATGAAAGGCATCAGGCAGGCGGGAAACAGCACCACCGTGTACAAAAACACCTGCAGGCGCGTGAATTCGTTGCCGTGCGTGACCGGCAGCATGGGCAGGCCGGACTTGCGGTAGTCCTCGACGCGGTACAGCGCCAGCGCCCAGAAGTGCGGCGGCGTCCAGAGGAAGATGATCAGAAACAGAATCAAGGCCTCAGGCCCGACCGAGCCCGTCATCGCAGCCCAGCCCAGCACCGGCGGCATGGCGCCCGAGGCGCCGCCGATCACGATGTTCTGCGGCGTCATGGGCTTAAGGATCACGGTGTAGACCACCGCGTAGCCGATGAAGGTGGCGAAAGTCAGCCACATGGTGAGCGGGTTCACCCACATGTACAAAACCCAGGAGCCCAGCGCGCACAGCCCCGCCGAGAAAGCCAATGTGAGCGGGTTGCTGAGTTCGCCCTTGGCCGTGGGGCGCCAGGCGGTGCGGCGCATTCGCGCGTCGATCTGCTGCTCGACCAGGCAATTGAAGGCCGCGGCGGCGCCGGCGACCAGCCAGATGCCGGCGCAGGCGATGAGCGCGAGCTTGACGTCGGGCCAGGTGGGCACGCCGGGGACGGCCAGCACCATGCCGATCAGCGCGCAGAACACGATGAGCTGCACCACGCGCGGCTTGGTCAGCGCATAGAACTGCGCGAACTTCGACGGAACGTGGGGCGTGGCGGATGCCGGAGCGGCGGAGGGAGTGCTGGGGTTCATGGGAAATCGCTAGGCATTCAATTTTGACGCATGTGGCGCAGCGGGCCCGCCGCGCCCGGAAAAGACCACGCCGCTGAGCACAATGACCAGCGCCGCCGCACCGCCGGTGTGCGACACCGCCGCCAGTAACGGCCAGCCCAGCACGGCATTGCTGATGCCCGTGGCGACCTGCAGCAGCGTGAGCCCGGCCAGCCAGCACGCGGGCGCACGCCAGGCCGGCAGGCGGTGCAGGCAAAAGGCCAGGGCCATGAAGACGGCAAACACGAGGTAAGCCGTGAGGCGGTGGACATAGTGGATGGCGGTGAGCGCCTGGAAACTGATGTTGGCGCCGTCATGGCCCGCGCCCAGCTCGCGCCATAGCGTGAAGCCCTGGCGGAAATCCATTGCCGGCCACAAGGAGTTCTGGCAGCCCGGGAAGTCGGTGCAGGCCAGCACCGCGTAGTTGGTGCTGACCCAGCCGCCCAGGGCAATTTGCAGCCACAGCAAGGCAAACGCGGCCAGCGCGGCGAAGCGAATGCCGCCGCTCAGGCCTTGTGCCGGCGGTGCCTGCAGCTCGGCATAACGCAGCGACTGCGCGCGCAGCAGCGCCAGCAGCACCAGGCCGCCCAACAAGTGCATCGTGACGATGGCGGGGAACAACTTCATGGTCACGGTGAGCGCGCCGAACGCGCCCTGCAGGCAGACCCACACCAGCGTGGCAGCCGGCCACCAGAACGAAACCGGCGTGCGCTTGCGCTCCAGCCAGCTGGTGACTGTGAGTGTGAGGATCAACACGCCGACGCCCGTCGCCAGGTAGCGGTGGATCATTTCAATCCAGGCTTTGGAGTGCGTGACCGGCCCCGTCGGCATGGCGGTTTGCGCGGCTTCGATGTGCATCTGTGCGCCCACCGGGCTGGCGCTGCCGTAGCAACCCGGCCAGTCGGGGCAACCCAGGCCCGAATCGGTGAGCCGGGTGAAAGCGCCGAAGATCACCAGGTCAAAGGTGAGGAACAACGTCACGATGGTCAGCACCCGAAGGCGCTGCGCCACCGGCGCGTTCTTGTTG
>NZ_CALROB020000024.1:0-85174 GCF_943369675.1 Polaromonas sp. YR568
AAAAATGCCGCCATGCGTTACCACCTGCTGGTCAGCGGCGTGTACTGGCAGGTCAATGAGCAGATCCAGGGCTTCTCGGCCAGCCGGCCGCCCACCTTGCGCGCGGGCCAGGACGCGGCCGGCCCGCAGCCGCCGGCACGGCGCCGGGAACGCGCCACGGCGGACGAACTCGCGGCCTTTGAAGCCGCCTGGGAAAAAGGGCGGGCGCTGCAGATCGGCGACCGTGTTTACGACTCGGACATTGCACCGCTGGAGCCGGATTCGCGCAAGGGAGACAGCCGAGGCTAGGAGCCTGGGCGGCAGAAGGAACATCGGCTGCAAAGCGAGCGCAGCGGTCCATTTTTCACCGGCTTTTTGTCCCATAGCTGGGCTATGGCCTGCAAATCCGGCAAAAACTGTCCTCGCTGGGCTCGCTTTTCGCTTCGATGCCTTCTGCCGCCCAGGCTCCTGGCGATTCCCCTGTCAGGACCGGCGCCGCTGGAGGTGGTTCGAAGAAAGACCAAGGCCGGGCCACGCTACCCAAGATGGGCGCAAAAGCATCAGCAGTGAAATGCACCAGCCGGACGAGAAAGGATTGCCGGGGCGCAACAGCGGATGCATGTTCTTTCGCCGGACCAAGCCGGCCAGTTTTCACTGGAGCTTGCGCATCAAGCGCTCCGACAGGTACATTGCGCCATCAACACTCAGGTGTTCTGCATCGCGATAGAGCAGCTTTCCATCCCTCAATGCCCAGCAGCTGTTGCCGTCGCATAACTCCTGCGCGGAATCGGCGACCGTGACCCTGGGGAATTCCCGCGCAACTTTATTGACAATCAAATTAAATGATTCGCCCCGCGCTTTCGCCTCGCTCTGCGGCATTGCGCACGGGGTTTTCAACTGGAGGGGCGTAATACGCCAGGGCCGGGAAGCCACACAAGTGCGGGGATCAAAGTCCAGCATCGGTGCGCTGATCAGGAGCACGATTTTTTTGTTCGTGGCCGACAGGCGGGCCAGCGTCATCCGCATCGAGTGTTCCAGGACGGCGAGGTTCGTGTTCAAGGCTGGATCGGCGATGCTGGATACCCGGATGAAGAAGGGATTGACGGGGGTCGCGGACCGATAGCCTTCGGCGTAGCCTTCTCCCATCATGGAGAGCACCACGGTCCTGATCGACGGATCATTGACTGCGTGTGCAAGGGCTTTTTCGGCGACGGCGTTGCAAGGCATCTTGGTGTTCCCGGCGCTGACGTCCAAGTCCAGGAGCGGGGGGCAGAGTCCGTGTCCAAGATTCAGCAAGTTGTCTCCATCCTTGGCATAGGCAAGGGAAAGCCCGGGAAAGAAATGGTTTGCATTGCTGTCGCCCAGCAGGATGACCGTGGGTCTTTTGTTCGAATCGTAGATGGAACAAAAATCCCAAGATTCTTCGCCGAATGCCTTCTGGCATTCACGGGTAGGCGCCCATTTTTTTTCCCATTTTGTCGGACCCGATTCCGGGACACCCGAGTGTGAATGGATCTTAAAGCCGGTAAATCCTGTGATTGCCAGGGCGGCACCCAGTCCGGCAATCAGTTTCAAGGTTTTCCCGTTTCTGACCGGCCGTTCTATCAATCGATACGTACCCCAGGCGAGCACCAGGCTTAAAGCGATGATGGCCAATCGCATTTCTTCGCTGACTGGTCGCTCTTCCACGATTCTGGCGAACGACAGCAAGGGCCAGTGCCAAAGATAAAGCGGGTAGCTGATCAAGCCGATGAACACAAGCGGTCTTGCCGCCAGTATGCGGCGGTTGATCCAGGCTTCGTTGCCGCTGACGATGAGGCAAGCCGCTCCGATAACCGGGAAAATTGCCCGCCACCCCGGAAGTGGCATTCCGGCGGAAGACTCGACCAGCGCCCAGGCAATCAGGACGACTCCGGAGAACGCTACAAGATCGGGGCTCCTGGTCACCCAAGCCTTCTTTTGCAGATGAAGGTGGGCCAGAAATGCCCCGACCAGCAATTCCCATGCGCGGGAAGCCGGGCTGAAGAACGTCATCGTCGGCCATCTCTCGACCATTGCCACATTCAGGGAAAATGAGGCAAGGAGCAACAGCAAGGTCAATTTCTTCGTGTCGAATTTTTGGCGCGATGCCAGCATCAGGGCCAAAGGCCAGACCAGGTAAAACTGCTCTTCAATGCTCAGCGACCACAGATGCAGGAACGGTTTGCTTTCGGACGAAAAATCAAAATATCCTGCTTCGGTCAGCAGCAGGAAATTTGAAACATAGGCCGCCCCTGCCAGCGCGTGCTGGCCCAGGCGTCGATATTCCTCCGGCATAAGCACCCACCGGCCCGCCAGCAGGCAGCAGGCCATCACCAGGATCAGCGCTGGAAATATCCGCTTGATGCGGCGGGAGTAAAAGTCAACAAGGCTGAAGGTTTCCTTCGCCTGGGATTCAATGATGATGCCGGATGAGATAGCCGGATATCACAAAAAAGATGTCGACCCCCACGAAACCGCCCGGCAGCAGCCCCGGAAAGGCATGGAACAGCACGACTGAAATGACTGCCAGAGTGCGCAAACCATCGATGTCGGGGCGGTATGTCAAACGAAATTTTGTGATTGCTGGGGTATCGTAAGGCCAGTCCCGATGTTCAATCGGGCGGCCAGATTAACAGATTGATGTTTGGGCAAGAAGCTCAACGCGCTTGGCGTTGTTTATTGACACATGCGGCCCGCTCAGGACCTGCGCCGCCGCGGCGCCACTGTCAGCTGCATCACGTTCTTGGCCAGCACCGCGCCCACCGTGACTTGCTGCGGCGCGATGTCGATCAGCTGGTCGGCCTGCCAGACCTTCACCTGCGCCGCGCCCTCAGGCAGGTCTTCAAAGGTCGCGATGCCTTCCGAGCTGGTTTTGGCGGCCCACGGCGATTCACTGGCATAGATGTAGCCGCGCATGGATCCGTGAATAAAGCAGCCCAGCAGGGTCGCGCCCAGCACGCCGGCCTTGTCCAGCGTCACGTCGGCGGACTTGCCGGGCTTGCCGTCCGGTTTGCCTTCCAGCCGCAATTCAAAACCCGCGTTCGTCGCGCTGAACTGGCCCATGCCCGCGGGCGAGCTGCGCACGTGGTGGTCCCAGGGGTCGTTGTTGATGAAGTGAACTTTGGCGCCCACGGGCACCACCGTCACCGCCGGGATGAACTGCATCTTTTCCTGGTTGATGGTGGCTTGCAGGGGTAGCGGGTTTTTGGGCGCGGCGCCCTTGCTGGCCGGCGTCACCACCACCACCGCGTCCTGCACCGGCTTGCCGTCCTTGTCGAGCACTGAGACCACCAGGTTGCCGGCCTGCGCCGCCATGCCGGACGCCAGCAGCGCCGAAAGGGCCATGCCCTGCGCGAGGGCCTTCATGGCCTGGCCGCGCCTTCCGGCGGCGTGATGATGTCGCGGTTCATGGGCGCGAGCAGCGCCAGCATTTCGTTCTGCTTGCGAAAGGGAATGCCCTTGGCATCCATGCTTTCCTGCAGCACCTCGACCAGTGCGTGGAAGTCGGATTTCCTGATCTCCAGGTTGGCATGCGAACTCTTCATGTCCGCGCCCTTGTAGACGCAGGGGCCGCCGCTCAGCGCGCAAAGCTGCTCGACCAGTTGCTCCTTCACGCGTTGCTGGTTGGCAGGCTTGAAGTGCGGGCCGGTGCGCGGGTCGTCCAGCAGGCGCACCATGAAGTCGTCCATCAGCGCGACCAGGCCGGGCTTTTCGCCGAAGGCCTTGTAGAGCTGGTCCTTTGGGGCTGGGGTTTGCGCGAAGGAGGCGCCGGCCGACAGCAGGCCGAAAGCCGTGAAGGCCAGGCATGTTGCTATTTTTTTCATGAGGATTCCTTGAGTGATGTGGGTACTGGTTCGGAGTGGGTTCAGAAAGCGACCTGGGCCGACAGGTAGTAACCGGTCTGCTTGCGGCTGGCGGTGGTGGCGGGCACGATCACGCCCAGGTCCACATAGGCCAGGGTCAGCGAGACGTTTTTGTTCGGCGCCCAGGCGATGAAGATGTCCTTCCAGTCTTCCGAGCGCAGGCCGTTGCCCAGGCCCGCCGCGCGGCCGGCGCTTTCCAGCTTGTTGCGCATGAAGCGGTATTCGGCGCCCACGGCGATGTTCTTGCTGACCAGGTAGGCCACCGAAAACTCCGGCTGCAGGCCGTAGCGGTTTTCATTGCCGCCCAGCGTGGCGCCGTAACCCAGCAAGCCGTTCTGGTTGGCCTTGGTCGCGCGCAGCGTGGCATTGACCAGCAGGCTCTGGCCCAGGAAGAGTTTGGTGGCGCTCACATACACGTCCACACCCTTGCGTTTGGCGCCCAGGGCCGACAGCGTGCCGTCCAGGCCGGTCGAGCCCAGCGTCTTGTACTGCACGCCCACCGCCACCTGCGGCACCAGCGTGTCGCTGTCGAGCACGGCATCGCCGAGCACGCGCACCTTGGCGCCCACGATGGTCTGCTTCAGGTGCAGTCCCGGCAGGCCCAGCGCCGTGCCGGTGTCCCGCGTGTTGAAGTCCTGCTGCGCGATGGACAGCTCGTAGCGGTCGTGGATACCGACTGCGGCACCGTAGATGTTCAAGCCGTAGTCGCGCGTGCCTGCGTTTGTCAGGTAGGCGGAGCCGCCGATTTCGTCCGCCGTGGCATTGCTGCCGATCACGGCCCAGGGCGTCAGGCCGCCGCCGGCCGCGCCCTCAATGCTGCTGACGCCGCCAGTGAGCAGCAACTTGCCGGTGTCGGCCTGGGCGCCGGCGCACATCAGGGCCAGCAGGCCGGCGACCAGCGAGAGGGGAAAGCGGTGGTGAATGGGATCGGAAATGGGATGGCGCATGGTGGGTCCTGGTTTTTTTGGGAAGGAGGCGTGGGAAGCGTGACTTGTAAAAAGATGTGTACTTATCAGTTCCAGTACGGCAGGGGCGGGCCAAGTGGATTCAACTATTTGAAAAAACAGGCGTGGAATGCCAAAAAGTGAATCCGGGCGGGGGTTGCGGGCGTATCTGGTACAGACACCCACACCTCACTTCAGGACAGCTGAATGCCCGCTTTTTCTCCGGCCGTGCGCCGGCCGGTTTTTCTCGCAAGGCGATCGGTGATTGCCCTGGCTTTGGTTTTGATGGGTGTGGCCGCCCAGGCACAGCCCGCCCCGGCCCGTGAATGGACCAGCCCGCCGCCGGGCGACGTTGCGCGCGGCGCTGCGCTGTACCAGGAGCGCTGCACCGCCTGCCACGCCATAGACGGCAACAAGATAGGCCCGGCCCACCGCGGCGTGATGGGCCGGCGCGTCGGCAGCCTGCCGGGCTACAAGTATTCGGACGAGCTGGCGCGCTCGCGCCTGCGCTGGACGCCGCAAACCCTCAATGCGTGGTTGCAGGACCCGGAAGAACTGGTGGCCGGCCAGCGCATGGGCTTCCAGGTGGATGACGCGCGGGAGCGGGCGGACCTGATTGCTTACCTCGGCACGCTCAAATAAACAGGTTCTGGCCGGTTGTCCGGAATACCCGGGGGCCGTGCCGGGTGTTGACGTCAGGCGCGCGCGACCCAACCCCGGAATGCGAGGCCGGTGTAGAACACGCCCACATGCGTGAAGCCCGCCTCCTTCAGCAAGGCTTCCTCTTCCTCGGGGCCCAGCAGCGGCAGGCGTGAACCTATCATCGTGGCCGCGTTGCGCGCGTCCGCGGGATCAAGGCCTGAAGAAATGGCGAACGCCGCGTAGCGTGAAAGCCATGTGTCCCGCTCTTCGGGCGCCTGCGGGAAACTCAGGTGGGCAAGCAGGCTGGCCCGCAGGCCGGTGCCTGTTACTTCGTCGCCGCGCGGGCGGCTTCGGCCTTGCGTTTGGCTTCGTCGGCCTTGTGCTGCAGTTCCTGGGCTTCCTTCTCGGCTTTTTCCGCTTCTTTGGCCTTGGCTTCCTTGTCTGAAGAGGAGCCGCCGGCCAGCGCATTGCCTGCCATGGAGCCCGCCACGGCGCCCACGGCGGCCGCACCCATGGTGCCCATCATGCCGGGGCCGCGGGCGGCGGGGGCGGCCGCCGCAGCCGGAGTTGCGGTGGCTGCGGGTGCGGGTGCGGCCGGGGCCTTGGCCGCTGGCGCAGCGGCCGGGGCAGTGCTGGTCCGGGCGGGAGGCATGGACCGGCCTCCGCCGCCCATGCGTTTGGCGTGTACCAGCGAAGATGCGGCCATGGATGCGATGGTCACGGCGATCACGGCGGCGGCTGAGGTGAGAAAAGAAGTGCTCATGGAATTCCTGGAATAAAAATGAATGAAAGTGAATGGGCCCGGCTGGATTTGCGTCTCAGTCGAAAATTTCACTGAGCCACGACTTGGGCTTGCGCCGGCCGTAGCCCGTGTTGTGGCGGTAGTCCGAATCCTCAAAATCGGGACGGCGTGCGGGTTGCTGGTACACCGGCTGTGGTTGCTGCGCTGCCGGCGCGGGAGCCGCGTCGCGCGCGATGAGCTTGTCCAGCTCGCCGCGGTCCAGCCACACGCCGCGGCATTGGGGGCAGTAATCGATTTCGACGCCTTGGCGCTCCGTCATGACCAGGGTGACGTCGTTGCAATGAGGGCATTTCATGATGTTTCTCCTTGAAATCAGTCGTTGTTGCCGCCGAAGCCGAAAAGGCTCAGCAGGCTGGTGAACAGGTTGAACAGCGAAACGAAGAGGCTCACCGTGGCCATGACGTAATTGGTTTCACCGCCGTTCACGATGCGGCTGGTTTCGAACAGGATCATTCCGGCCGACAGCAAGGCCACCATGGCCGACACCGCCAATGCCAGCGCGGGCAACTGCAGGAAAATCGCAGCCACGCCTGCCAGCAGCGCGATCACCATGCCCGCGAACAGGAAACCGCCCATAAAACTGAAGTCGCGCCGCGTTGCCAATACCCAGCCCGACAAGGCCAGGAAAGTCACGCCCGTCGCGCCCAGTGCCAGCGTGATGGCCTGCGCGCCGCCCGGCAGTGACAGGTGCAGCGATAACAGGGGGCCCAGCGTGTAGCCCATGAAGCCGGTGAGGGCGAAGACCGCCGGGACAGCCCATCCGCTGTTCTGCACCTTGTGGATGAGGAACAGCAAACCGAAATAGCCGGCCAAAGTAATGATGAATCCGGGAGCCGGCAGTTTGAGCATGACGCCCAGCGCGGCCATGGCGGCGCTGAACAGCAATGTCATGGACAGCAAGGCATAGGTATTGCGAAGCACCTTGTGCTGTGCAATGCCGGCGGCCCAGCCGGAGCCGCCGGCGGACGATGGAGAGGGAACAACAAGAGGTCGGTTCATGGTTTGCCTTTCGGGAATGCGGAAGGAGGAGTCCTGCACGCAATGACTCCAAAGAATAGGGCTTCAATGCTGAATAAAAAAGCAGACAATGCATGAATAACCATCCCGTAAAATCTGACCATGAGCCTCGCATTCAACTACCGGCACCTCTACTACTTCTGGGTGGTGGCGAAAGAAGGCGGTATGTCGCACGCCGCCGCGCGCCTGGGCATGGCGGTCCAGACCGTGAGTGCGCAAGTCCGGGAGCTGGAGCGGGACCTGGGCTGCCAGTTGCTCAAGCCCGCCGGGCGCGGGCTGGTGCTGACCGAAGCCGGGGTGGTTGCGCTGCAGGAGGCGGAACACATCTTCCAGCTGGGCGAGGCGCTTCCCGAACTGGCGCGCAGCGCCGCCCAGGCCAAATCGGTCCGGTTGACGGTGGGTATTGCGGACGGCCTGCCCAAGCTGGTGGTGCAGCGCCTGCTCCAGCCGGTGCTGGGCACGCCCGACCTCAGGCTTGTCTGCCATGAAGGTGAAATGGCCGACTTGCTGGCCGACCTGGCCATGCACAGGCTGGATGTCGTGCTTTCCGACCACCCCGCGCCCTTCAACCCGCACCTCAAGGTGCACAACCACCCTTTGGGCACTTCAGGGATGGGTTGGTATGCGTCGCGGCACTGGTGGGCGGCGGCGCGCAAGGATTTTCCGGCATCCCTCGGCAAGGTGCCGGTGCTGCTGCCCACCACGCATTCCATCGTTCGCGGGCCCCTGGACCAGTGGTTCATCCAGCACGGGCTGCGCCCGCGGGTGGTCGGTGAATTTGAGGACAGCGCCTTGCTGGAGACCTTCGGCGGCAGCGGCCTGGGTGTGTTTCCCGCCGCGCTGTCGGTGCAGGACGACCTGCTGCAGCGCCACCAGGTCAGGCTGCTCGGACCTTGCGAAGGCGTGAACGAAAACTACTATGCCATCAGCACCGAGCGCAAAGTCAAACACGTGGTGGTGCAGAGCCTGCTCACCCAACGCTGACCTTTGCGCTCAGTCTTTGCCGCGCGGTTTCTTCGCTGATTTTTTCCCGGCCTTCAGCGCGCGGCGCCGGCTCTCCAGCAAGGCCAGCAGCCGGTGCTCGGCGGCGTAGAGGCGGCGCATTTTTTTGCCTGATTCCAGCTGCGGCCACAGCGTGGCCATGGCCTGGGCGTCTTGCGCCAGATGGCCGCCCAGCTCCAGCACGGCGGGGTGGATGTAGGATTTTTTACAGACGGCCGGTGTGTTGCCCAGCAGGCGCGCCACTTCCTGCAACACCGCTTTGGCGCTGTAGCTGTTGGCGGATGCCGCATCGCCGGCGCCGTTACTGTTGCACGCCAGGCGCGTGAGTTCCAGCGCCTGCACCGTGCCGTGCCAGGTGCGGAAGTCTTTGGCGGTGAAATGTTGCCCCCACGGTTGCTCACTGCGTGTAGCGTCCTGCCCCCCGAGGGGGCCGCTGCGCCTGCGGCCTGGCAAAGCCAGTTCCGCGGCCCCTGTTTGATGGGGAACTTGTGTCGACGCATGTCTGCTTCTTGTGGGTGGAGCAGTTATCTCCGCCAGGTAGTCGTTGACGTCGCCCGAACCCACGGCGCGCAGCTCGCCGGCCTCATCTTCATACTGGAACAGCAACTGGCCCGGCAACTGCTGGCAGCGCCGCACGACGGCCGCCACTTTCGGGTCGTCGACTTTGAGGTCCTGCATCACGCCGCTTTTGCCGCGAAAGCGCAGCTGCAGGGTTTTGCCGCGCACGCCGGCATGCGGGTTGCGCAGCGTGGTCAGGCCGTAGGAGCCGTTCTCGCGCGCGTACTCGTCGTTGCCGACGCGCACAAAAGTGGTGTCCAGCAGGCGCACCAGCGTGGCCAGCACCAGGCTGCGGCTGACAGGCTTGTTGCGTTGCGGCGCCAGGTCGCGCGCCACGCGGGCGCGCAGGCGCGGCAAGGCCTCGCCGAAGGCCTGCAGCCTTTCGAATTTGCTGTCGCCGCGCAAGGCCTGCCAGTCTGCGTGGTAGCGGTATTGCTTGCGGCCGCGCGCGTCATAGCCGGTGGCCTGCAGGTGGCCGTTGGGCCGCGGGCAAATCCAGACACGGGTATAGGCCGGCGGAATCGCCAGCTTGTTGATGCGGCGGATTTCCTCGGGGTCCTTGACTGGTTTTCCCGAAACGTCGCGGTAGCGAAAGCCGCCGCCGCTTTTGATCCGTGTGAAACCGGGCGCGTCGTCGCTGACATACACAAGGCCTGTGCCTTTGAGGTCCGGCGCCGCGTCGGCTTTGGCGGTGGAGGGTTTTGCGCTGCGCGCGGACACGCGCGAGCTGATGGTCTCTGACGAAGAGGGCGTTGGGCCTGAAAGCATGGCTTGCATTGTGCGAAGCCCGAGCCGGCGGGGCTGTAGGACCCTGCCGCTTTGCGCGGCGGGCGCATGTCGTGCCGCGCGTTTTCTAGAACAACTGGTCGGTGGTGTTCGGCTCGGCGTTCTCAGGCGAGCTCGAGGCCCGTTTCTCATCAGGCAGCGGCACTTCATCAGCCCGCGCCAGTGTGGCCGCGCGCACGCCCAGCAGGCGTAGTTTTTTGTCCAGAGGCACGCGCTTGAGGCACTGGCCCGCCAGGCGGCGAATGGTGGCACCGTCGTCGGTATAGGACTCCGAAGTCTGGTCGCGTGTGGCGATCTTGAAGTCGTCGTAACGCAGCTTGATGCCTATGGTTTTGGCGACGTAACCCTTGCGCCGCAGGTCTTCGCCCAGCCTCACACACAGGTCGGTGAAGATGGTGCCCAGTTCGGCCTTGTTGCGCACCGCGTGCAGGTCGCGGTCGAAGGTGGTTTCGCGGCTCATGCTGACGGGCTCGCTCTCGGTCACCACCGGGCGGTCGTCGCGGCCCCAGGCGGCTTCGTGCATCCAGGCGCCCGTGGCCTTGCCGAAGTTGTCCACCAGCCAGCCGGGGTCCTGCGCGGCCAGCTCGCCTATCGTGTGCACGTGCAGCTTGGCGAGCTTTTCGCCGGCCTTGGGGCCTATGCCGTTGATTTTGCGCACATGCAGCGGCCAGATCTTTTCCTGCAGGTCCGATTCGTAGACGATGGAAATCCCGTTGGGCTTGTTGAACTCGCTGGCCATCTTGGCCAGCAGCTTGTTGGGCGCCACGCCGACCGAGCAGGTCAGGCCGGTCTTTTCAAAAATCTCCTTCTGGATCAGCCGCGCCAGCACGCGCCCGCCCTCGCGCTGGCCGCCGGGCACGTCGGTGAAGTCGATGTAGACCTCGTCCACGCCGCGGTCCTGCATCAGCGGCGCGATGTCGGTGATGGTGCTCTTGAAGAGCTGCGAATATTTTCGGATTTCTGAAAAATCCACCGGCAGCACGATGGCCTGCGGGCAAAGCTTGGCGGCCTTCATCATGCCCATGGCCGAACCCACGCCGAACTGCCGCGCGGCATAGGTGGCCGTGGTGATCACGCCGCGGCCCACATAGTCTTTCAGCAGCGGAAAACTCTCAACCGGGATGAAGCGCAACGCGCGTTCGCCCTGCGCTGCCCGCAATTCCTCATCGACCTTGCGCCAGCCGCCGCCTATGACCACGGGCAGGCCCTTGAGCTGCGGATAGCGCAGCAACTCGACCGACGCAAAAAAAGCGTCCATGTCGAGGTGGGCAATGCGGCGGATTTTGGGGGCAGGGGAAAGGGGCGGGGCGCTCACCCGGCAAGCATAGCAATTCGCGGGACCCTGATATAGGGCAGGATCTGGATGGCGAGAGCTGTCGCCCTAGCGAACGCCCTGCGCTTCAAGGCGCTGGACAGAAGCCTTTGCCTTGGCATGGCCCTGCGCGACTGACTTCCGGTACCAGGCCAGGGCCTGCGCGTCATCCCTGGTGACGCCAAGACCCCGCTCGTAATAATCACCCACCGCGTTCAAGGCGATTTCATCGCCCAGCGCGCCCGCCTTCTGGTACCAGGCGAGCGCATTGGCGTTGTCAGGCGCAAGCCCGCCACGGCCCACGGCATGGAAGCTCGCGATCATGACCATCGCCCGGGTGTCACCGAGCACCGCCGCTTTCTGAAACCATTGCAGGGCGAGCACGTCATCTTTGGGCAACCCCATCGAGCCCTCGCGATACGCAAAGCCCAGGTTCAGCATCGCCTGCGGTTCCCCCAGCGCGGCGGACTTTTGTGCCCAGTTTTGCGCTTCCTGGTTGCTCTTCGCCAAGCCGATAAAGCCCCACTGGTAGTGGAAACCCAACTCGGCCATGGCCCGGGCATTGCCTTTTTCCACGGACTTCATGATCCATTCCTGCGCGAGCTTCTTGTCTTCGCGCAGGCCGCCTTCGGCCATTGCATACAGCGTGCTCAGCCCGAACATGCTTCGCGCGTCGCCCGCTACGGCGCCTTTGCGCCACCATTGCTCCGCCGCCACCTTGTCGGCGCCTGGGCCGTTGGCATAAACATCACCGAGGCCGCCCATGCCTTCGGCACTGCCCAGCTCGGCGGCTTTGCGGTACCACTTCGCGGCTTCCGCCTGGCTGCGTGCCTCGTGGTTCTTTTCAAACCTGGCGGCAAGCTGCAGCATGCTGGGCACGTCTCCCGCTTCGGCCTTGCCCTGGACCAGCGCCGCGGCCTGCAACTCCGCCTGCTGCGCGGCCTGCCTGTCGGCGGCGGCCTTCTGCTCGCGCTCAAGGGCCAATCTTTTTTCTTCGGCGGCGCGCTGGGCTTCCAGCGCCTGCTGCTGCTTCAGGCGCGCCTCCTCTTCCCGGGCGCGCTGCTCCTGCTCCTGCCGGGCCCTGGCCGTGAGCTGCGGCTGGCCGAGCTCCACCTCAATGCGCTTGACCGTGCCCGCAGCCATGCGTATTTCCTGCTCGAAGACGCGCTCACGCGAAGCATCCACCGGCTTGACGACCTTGAGCTTGAGCGTTCCTTCACTGACCGGTACGTCGACCGAACATTCGCCCTTGAACACGCCGTTGATTGTGACCTCGGCATTGTTGGCCGCGCCGTCGCAGACGACGCGAAGCATGGCCGTGGGGGATTCGGCGGGTTTTCTGGCGGGCTGCTGCGCCTGTGATGCGACGGGGCCGCATAGGAAGGCCGCCAGCAGCGGTGCGGCGAGGGCGGTTGAAAGCGGTTTTGTCACGTCAGGGTGTCTGCGGCAAGGCACTGTTTCAGTTCACGTTGCAGGGATTGATCTTGACGACCTCGCCGTCGCGGTAGCAGAGCGTGGTCGGCGGGCTGGAGAAGTACATGTTCATCTGCCCGTGCTGCCTGCCCAGCTTCAACGGTGTTTTGCTGGTCAGTGTGGTGCCGTTGTAGGAGCTCTGTTCGCCCCGGTCGCCGGACGTCGGCACCACAAAGCTGACGAAGGCTTGGTCCTGGGTTTTTTGCGCCGCCGGGTTCTCAAAATAGCTCAGCAGCAGCAGGCTGGACCGGGGCGTTCCCGCACCCGCGGCTTCGCGCGTGTTGAAGACCATCTGCATCAGCCTGCCGATGTCGTTGTTTTTCATCATGGCCTCGGTTTCGGGCTTGGTGTAACGGGTCAGAGCGCGTGTGGCTTTGGTTTCGGTCAGCGGCCCGGCCTGTTTGCCGGCCGCCATCACCGTCCTGACGTGAAGCAGTTCCCTGGTAATGGTGATGTTGGCATCCGTGCCCGTCACGGCGACCGCAAAGGCCCAGAATTCCAACGGCCCCGACAGCTGCCCGGCCGCGCAACTCGCCTGCACCGGCCACAGCTTCACGTCGCGGATATAACTCACGGGATTGGCGCTGAAGGCCTGCATGAGTTTGCGAAAGCGCTCCTGCTCTTCGGCGGGTTTGTCGCTCAAGCTGACCAGGCGCGCCACGGCGCGCATGCCGGCGGCGGCGTTGTCGCAGGGCATGGCCATGGCCTGGGCCGGCGGGAAAAAGCCCGCGCCCCTGGCCGCCTGGTAAACCGTCGCTTCCTGCCTGGCCTGCTGCAGCCAGGCGTTCACCGCCGCGTCGGGCGCCGCGGGAATCTCCAGCCGGATGTTGATGCCGTTGTTCTTGGGCGGCATGGGGCAATCCACGCAGTCCGGGTGGCTGCCGGGCTCGCGTGCGCGTTCCTCCGCCAGCATGGCGCTGGCAATCACGTCGGTGGCCTCAGCCGCTCGCGCCATGGCCGCCGCCGCGGCGCGCTGGCGTTCGGCCGCCAGCCGCTCGGCCTCGGCCTTCTCGCGGGCCAGCCGCTCATCTTCCAGCTTCTGGCCTTCGGCGGTGAGTTGCGGTGCGCCCAGTTCCACGTCCACGCGCTTGGCGGTATCGGCCGCCATGCGGAACTCCTGCTCGAACACGCTTTCACGGCTGGGTCCCACTTTTTTGAGCACGCGCAGCTTGATGGTGCCCGCGGGGACCGGAATGTCCAGCGGGCAGTCGCCCTTGAAGACGCCGTTGATTGTCACTTCCGCGTTGGCGGACGGGCCGTCACAGGCCACCCGCAGGATGGCGGTGTTGGCCGGAGCGGCCGGCGCGGCGCCCGGCTTTTTCGGCGGCGTCTGCGCACCGGCCTGCAATGCGGCAAAGATGAGGGCGAAGAAGACAAGCGATGGCAGGCGCATGGGGAAACTTTCAGGGAGCAGTTCGAAAAAAAGCGTACCGGCGTCGCCGGCTTCACTCGCTGTAGGCGATGCTGGGCGGGTAGTCGAGGCCGCTGTCGTTGGTGACAGGCGCCGAGAAACTGCCGAGGCTGGCATTGAGCTTGCCTTGCACTTCGGCGGCGCTGTTGCCGATCTGGCTGTAGACGCTCCAGCCGTGGCAGCCGTCCGGCGTGGGGCTGCCTTCACCGCAGATGGTGTATTTGTCCCGCAGGTAATCGAAGAATTTGGGCCGCATCTGCTTGAGCAGCAGGTCGCTCACCTGGTAAGGGATCGCATTCGACGCGCCGCTGGGCTGCTGCAGCGGCGAGACGCGCGGAACGTCGTATGTCCATGGCACCGGTGTGACGCGCCCGACGAAGGTGACGTTGTTTTTGTCGCTGCGGCTGTGCTTGAGCGCCGCATAGTGGACGACGTACATCGTCCCGTGGAGCTTGATGCGGCTGTCCTGCTGGCCCGCGCTGCCGGCGTTGCCGGTGCTGTTGTTTGAGCTGGTGCTTGAGCCGCCGCCGGCCGTATTGCCCGCAGGCGTGCGCGCGTTGTTGGCGGCCGCAGCCAGGGTTTGCGCCGTGGCGCGGCTTTGCTGCTCGGCCTGTGCCGCCGCCCTGGCGCGGGTGTCGGCTTCCTGCCTCTGGGCAGTTTGGGCGGCCTGGGCACGCTGCGCGGCGGCGGCTTCCTGCTCGCGCTGCGCCTGCGCTTGTTGCACTTGTTGTGCCTGCTGTGCCTGCTGTGCCTGCCGCAAGTCCGCCTGGGCCACCACCTGGCGCTGTTGTTGCTGCGGCTGCTGCAACCGGCTGCGCTGCGCCTCCAGCCTTGCACGCTCTTCCGCAAAACGCTGCTGGTTGCGCGCCACCTCGGCCTTGCCGGCGTCGATTTGCTGCTGGAAGCGACGGGCATTGGCCGCCTCGGCGATACGCGTGGCGGCCTGGTTCTGGTAAGCCTGGCCCAGCAGGCTGCCGAACAGCGCGATCTTCTGGCCGGTGCTCATGCCCGAGTCCTGTTCGGCTTCGCGGGCGGCGGCCTGCTGCGCGGCGCGTTCCTCGGCGGCCTGCAGGCGGCGTTCCTCTTCCTCGAGTTCGCGCTGGCGTTTGGCCAGCGCCTGGCGCTCGGCCTCCACGGCTTCCTTTTCGGCCAGCTCACGGGTTTCGGCGCGGCGCAGGCTGTCTTTCGCCGCATTGCCCATGGCGAACTTGCGCGCGGTTTTCAGCTGAGCCTCGCTGCACTCGAAATCACGCGCCTGGATGCACTTGTCGGCTTTGGCGATGGCCTGCTCGAAATCCAGCTTGTCCATCTTGTCGAGCTGGTCAGTCAGGCGCATCAGTTCGGCGGGGGTGGCCGCCTGGGCGGTGCCGGCCGCCGCCACGAGGCAGGCCGCAGCGAATCGGGTCAGCAAAAAACGAATTGCCATGGCGTGCCGCAAAAGGTCGGTGAACCGGCGGTAGTGAACCGCCGTGAGGGGTGTTGAAGCGAACATGCCAGCAACTCCGGCCATTATTGTCGCAACTGGTTACAAGTCAATCCGGTGACGCCGATTTGCCACGCTCTGGCATCATGGCCGGCTTGTTCCTATCCCCTGAAAGGCGACGCCATGCCCTCCCATGCCACCGGAAGCTTTGAAGTCAACCTCGTTCCGCAATCCCTGGCGGATGCGGACGCCGGCCCGCTGATGGGCCGCCTCAGCATCAACAAGACCTTCAGCGGCGACCTGCAGGCCACCAGCAAGGGCGAAATGCTGAGCGCCGGCACCGCGGTCAAAGGCTCGGCAGGTTATGTCGCCATGGAACGCGTGACCGGCACGCTGAACGGCAAAAGCGGCAGCTTTGTGCTGCAGCACAGCGGCACCATGAACCGCGGTACGCCGCAGTTGACGGTCAGCGTTGTGCCGGATTCAGGGACTGGTGAACTCACGGGGCTCACCGGAACGCTCAGCATCCAGATCGCTGATGGCAAGCATTCGTATGCGATGGACTACGAGATTTCGCAGCAGGCGTGAGAGAGCGCACAACCATGGCCCACCTTCATCGGTTCTGGTTTTCTTTCCAGAATCTCCCGCCCTTTTCCGTATTGAATGTAGGTTGCGGCGTAACGGCCTATACCTATGACGACGCGGTTCAAATACTCAAAAACCAGGTCTTCCAGCAATCATTGCCGGCATGCTCGGTGATTGAAGATATTGACATCAGCACGCTCGATGAGAACCTCGTCCGGCCCAATTTGGGTGTGGTGACGTAGCGGGGCGTATGGTTTCCGCTGGGTTATTAAGCAATGGGAATTTGTCGTTCACTGCGGTCAGGGCACTGCCTGTATACCTGGAAATAGATGGGATGGTAAAGATGGACACCCGCGTTCCCGCTTTGGTGAAGAAAATTGTTGTGTGGCTGGTAGCGCAGGACTTTGGTGCTGTGGATGAGTATTCACGCGGCGTTCGATTGACGGCCGATCAGATTCGACAGGCAGTATTCGACTACGGCCGGAAATTAATTCTGCCGCCCGACAGTGCATTCACTAACCTCGACGTCATTCAGGTTTCAGGTGCGCGTCACCCAACGTGGTCAATTCGATTTGATCTGTGGACAGCAGAGGAAGGGCGATCAGACTTGACGCTCGAATGTCGTGTGATTGATTGCGGTGGCGAGGTTCTCGCCATGGAAGTAGACAACCTTCGTGTTCTTTAGGGTCAATACGTGCCGGGCACAAAAATGCTGGTATCCACCGCCTTGATGTCGGTGCGCCCGCAAAAGGCCATGGTCAAATCCAGTTCCTTGTGGATGATCTCCAGCGCCTTGGTCACGCCTTGTTCGCCCATGGCGCCCAGGCCGTAGAGGAAGGCGCGGCCTATGTAGGTTCCCTTGGCGCCCAGGGCGACCGCCTTGAGCGCGTCCTGGCCCGAGCGTATGCCGCCATCCATGTGCACTTCGATCTGCTGGCCCACTGCCGCGACGATCTCGGGCAGGGACGAAATGGAGGACATCGCGCCGTCGAGTTGGCGGCCGCCGTGGTTGGAGACGATCAGCGCGTCCGCGCCTGAGTTGACGGCGAGCTTCGCGTCTTCAACGTCCTGGATGCCTTTGAGGATCAGCTTGCCACCCCAGCGCTTCTTGATCCATTCCACGTCGCCCCAGTTGAGCGCCGGGTCGAACTGCTTGGCCGTCCATTCCGAGAGCGAACCCATGTTCTCCACGCCCTTGACGTGGCCCACGATGTTGCCGAAGCCGTGGCGTTTGGTGCCCAGCATGCCCAGGCCCCAGCGTGGCTTGGTCATGAGGTTGAGGATGGTCGCCAGCGTCGGCTTGGGCGGCGCGCTCAGGCCGTTCTTCAAATCCTTGTGGCGCTGGCCGAGGATCTGCAAGTCCAGCGTGAGCACCAGCGCCGAGCAATTGGCCGCCTTGGCGCGGTCTATCAGGGCTTCGATGAAGGCGCGGTCCTTCATGACATAGAGCTGGAACCAGAAAGGGTGGCGATCGGTGCCGGCGGCCACGTCTTCGATGGAGCAGATGCTCATGGTCGACAGCGTGAAGGGGATGCCGAATTTTTTGGCGGCGCGCGCGCCCAGGATTTCCCCGTCGGCGTGCTGCATGCCCGTCAGGCCCGTGGGCGCGATGGCGACCGGCATGGCCACGGGCTGGCCGATCATGGTGGTGGCCGTGCTGCGGTTTTCCATGTTGACGGCGACGCGCTGGCGCAGCTTGATCTTCTGGAAGTCGCTTTCGTTGGCGCGGTAGGTGCTTTCGGTCCAGGAGCCGGAATCGGCGTAGTCGTAAAACATGCGGGGCACCCGCTTTTTGGCCAGAACGCGCAGGTCTTCGATGTTGGTGATCACGGGCACAGTGTTGTCTCCTCAGTCGCCCAATGCTAAAGGCTTGCGGCGCCCGGTGATTGAATAAATTTTGGCGGGCTTCAAATTATTTCAATACGGGGCGCCGGCCCCCGGCCATGGCCGGCCTCTTGTCCGTTTTACCAGCTGCCCGACGCGCCGCCGCCGCTGCTGGAGCCGCCCGACGAACTGCGACTGCTGGAACTGGAGCTTGAACTTGAACTGGAGCTGGAACTGCTGCCCGATGAGCTGCTGCTGCCGCTTCCACTGCCGCCACCCATGCTCCCCGGGAAAAAACCAAACAGCATTGACAGGCCGGCCGCGGCCGCCGTGGGCAGCCAGGATTCCCAGTCTGTCCACAGCGAACCCGGCGGGTTTTCGAAAGCCACATAGCCCACGATGCCGGCCACCACGGCGCAGCGCACGCCGAACTCCAGCAGGCTGCGCTGCCAGGCCATGCGCATGCCCATGACGATCAGGCCGACCAGCAGGCAGACGACACCGCCCGCCATCGCATAAAGAAAGCCCCACCAGAACCGGTCGGCGCCCACCGCATAGCCAATGCCGACCAGCAGGCCGATGACCAGCACGAAACCGCCGGCTATCCAACGCACAATGCGGGAGCGGCCGCAGCCAAAACCCAGCGCAAACGCCAGCGGCGCCGGGAAGGACAGCAGGATGGCCGCCATGCCGGCGTCCATCAGCACGGCCGCCGCCACCACCGGCACAACAGCGGCCACGCCTATCGTCACCGGCCACTTCCAGGTGTAGCGCGCGCGAACCACACCCACGGCGAAACCCCACAGCAGCGCGGCAAAAAACGCCCAGCCAAACGGCGTGATGCCGCCGCGGTCCGGGGCGGCCGGGGCCTCTGGCTGCGCATCGCCGCGCACCAGCGCGCCCAGGCTGCTGATGGCCGCAGCCAGTCCGCCCGCATAGTCCTTGTCCTGAAAGCGCGGCTTCATCTGCTGGTCGATGATGCGGCCCGCCAATACGTCGGGCACGCTGCCTTCCAGGCCCTGGCCGACCTCGATGCGCATGCGCCTGTCCTGCAGCGCGACCAGGATCAGGATGCCGTCGTCGCGATGGGTATCGCCCAGTTTCCATGCCTCGAACACGCGCGTGGCGTATTGCTCGATGGCTTCTTCGCCCGTGGTCGGCAGCATGAACACGACCACGGCGGCCCGGGTGTCTGCCTCCAGCGCCAGGATCTGCGCGTTCAGGGCCGCGAGCTGCGCGGTGTCCAGCGTGCCGGTGGTGTCGAGCACACGCGCGCTGTAGGGCGGCACGGGCACTTGCGCGGCGGCGGCCGGCGTAGCCAGCGCACAGGCCGCCAGCACGCACAGCGCCGTCCACAGCACGGCCAGGGTTTGATGGAGACGTTGTGCTGTTGGCATGGGTGGGGATTTCAGGGCAGGTAGGGGAAAAGGCATGGCGTGCGCAGCGGCGCCCGATGCCGGGGCTGTGAAGGTCACCGCGCCGCAGTCACGGCGCCACGCGCGCTGGCTTCGCGCACACCGGCGCCGCGCACTTCGAGCTTGATCTCGTCGGCCACCTTGCCGCCGGCGTCGACCAGCTGCACCACATGCCGGCCCGGCCCGGGCAGCCACTGCGCCTGCGGGCCGCGTGCGAACTCCTTGCCGTCCATCAGCCAGCGCGTGCCGCGGCCCTGGGCGCTGAAGCTGATGCGCTGGTTTTTGGGCGGGATGTCCGGGTCCAGCGCGATGATGGTGCCCGAGGCCGGCGCGGTGATGCGGGCGGGGGCGTCGGGTTCGGTGTTTACAGGTTTACGGCCGCCCCTGGCGTGCCGCAAATCGCCCGCGCCTGAACTCATGGCAAACACCGCCTGCTCCGTGCCCTGGATGAACCACTCGCTGCGCGCCGCCTCCAGCGGCGTGCCGCCCTGCTTGCCGAACTCCGCGCGGCTTTGCACCAGGCCGGCAGGCGGCGCGGGCGCGCGGCTGCGTTCGGTCTTGTGCAGGTAGTTCATCAGCGCCGCCCAGATGGGCGCCGCGCCGCTGGTGCCGCTCACGTCCCACATGGGCGCGCCGCTGGAATTTCCCACCCACACGCCCACGGTGTAGCGCTGTGAGAAGCCCATGGCCCAGTTGTCGCGCATGTCCTTGCTGGTGCCGGTTTTCACGGCCGTCCAGAAGCGCGTGGCCAGCACGCTGTCGGTGCCGAAGGTGCGCGCGCGCGCCAGCGGGTCGGCCATGATGTCGGTCGCGATAAAGGCGGCGCGGGCATCGAGCGCAGGCCTGAACACGGGCTTGGGGTTTTTCGCGAGCGAGGGCGTGCTGTAGCGCCCGCCGTTGGCCAGCGTGCGGTAGGCGTTGGTGAGCGACAGCAGCGAAACCTCGCTGCTGCCCAGCGCCAGGCTGTAGCCGTAATAGTCGCCTGATTCCTTCAGAGGCAGGCCCACGGCCCTGAGCTGCTTGTGAAAGGCGTCGGGCGACACCATCACCAGCGTGCGCACCGCCGGCACGTTGAGCGAGGCGCCCAGCGCGGTGCGCGCCGACACCAGGCCCTTGAACTGCCGGTCATAGTTCTGCGGGATGTAAAGGCCGCCGGCGGTCTGGATCTGCGAGGACGAGTCTTCGAGCAGCGAGGCTGCCGTGATGCGGCGCTCGGCAATCGCCTCGGCATACAAAAAAGGCTTGAGCGTGGAACCCGGCTGGCGCAGCGCCATCACGCCGTCGACCTCGGCCGCGTCGCTCAGCTCACCCGAAGAACCGACCCAGGCCAGCACCTCGCCCGTGGCGTTGTCCAGCACCACGATGGCGCCGTCCTCGACGTGGCGGCCGCGCAGTTCGCGCAGCTGCTGGGTGAGGGTTTGAACGGCGAAGCGTTGCAGGGGGGCGCGCAGGGTGGAGCTTATGGTCTGGCTCTTTGAATTCGGGGAGCCCTCACCCCTGCCCTCTCCCGGGGGGAGAGGGAGCAAGGCGGGGTCATTGGCCGCCACCCTGGAAGAGGCAGGCTCGCCGGCATTATTCCCTCCAGCCTTGGACGCGGCAGGCTCACCGGTATTACTCCCTCTCCCTTTGGGAGAGGGCAGGGGTGAGGGCGCGCGAAGCGCCAGCAGCCTGCGCGCCACATGCGGCGCCACCCCTTCACTCGCATCAAAGGCCCTGCGCTGCAGCGCAGCCGCCGCAAACAGATCCAGCCCCTCGCAATCGACCTTGGCCGGCGCCTGCGACCGCCGCGAAGGGCCGCCCCGAGCAAGGTCAGCCCCCTCGGGGGGCAGCGCAGTACGCGAAGCGACAAGCGTGGGGGTTTGCATGATTTTGAGCACGCCGCAAGCGCGCTGCGACACCTGCGCGGCCTTGGCATTGGGCGCGCGCACCAGCGCGGCCGCCAGCGCCGCCTCGCGTTCATCCAGCCCGTGCGCGGCCTTGCCGAACAGCGTGCGGCTCAGCGCGTCTATGCCCACCATCTCGCCGCGAAAGGGCACGAGGTTGAGGTAAGCCTCCAGGATCTGGTCCTTGCGCCAGCGCGCTTCCAGCACCTGGGCCGACACCGTCTGCCCGACCTTCTGCGCCAGGCTGCGCCCGCCCGCGCCGGCACGCCAGTCCTCGTCCATCAAGCCCGCCAGCTGCATGCTGATGGTCGACGCGCCGCGCGTTTTGGTGTTCCACAAATTGCCCCAGGCCGCGGCCGACACTGCGCGCCAGTCCACGCCGCTGTGCTCGTAAAAACGTTTGTCCTCGCTGAGCACCAGCGCGGTGCGCAAAGCCGGCGACACATCGGGCAGCGCCACCCACTGGCCGCGCCGCACGGCGCTGTCGGTGCGCAGGCGCTGGAGGACCTCGCCGCTGCGGTCCAGCACCAGCGTGTCGGAAGGTTTGAAATCGCGCTTGACTTCGTCGAAGGTGGCGACGGCCCAGGCGGACGGGATCGCACCGCTGGTCAACAAAGTGGCCAGTGCGGAGTTTGCTAGGAAGCGCCTGGTGAAGCGAATCATTTCTTGGTGCAAAGTTTCAGGTTGGTCCGCGTCGCGCGCACCACCGGCAGATACACCTCCGAGTCACTCGGCGGATAACTCCCCGTGATTTCGGCGTCGGACTTCGCGGCGTCGGGTGCGAGGTCCTTCAAGGTGTGGAGGCAGGCGGCGCGGTCACCGAGCTTGAACTGCGTCAAAGCCAGGTCGTTCAGGACCCAGGCCGACTCCACCCAATGCAGGAAGGGCTTGCATTGCGTGGCAACAGGATTGATGACGGCCAAGGCGGCGGCGTAGTCTTTCGCCACATAGCTTTTCTTGAATTTTTTCTTCGCGTCGTCAATGCTCTTGCGCATACAAAGTGGTGACGGTTTGCGGTAAAGCCCCTCAAACCAGGCCCGCATGCCGCAAAAATCCCTGCAGGCGTCGGAGCCGTTGGTCGCGACCCTGACGTCCTGGCCCTCGGCTTTGAAGCTCAGCTGGCAGGCCGACTTCGCGATCTTTCCTTTGCCGTCGGCGATCACACCGTCCAGGCCGCAGATGTGCGCATTGGCCCCGACGGTCTCTATGCTGAACTTCCCGCGGGGCTGAACCTGCAGCGTTCCCCAGGCCCCGTCGCTGATCACGTACTCACCCTCGGCCGGCGTGCTGTACTGCGCCAACGCCAGGTTGGCGCCGAACAGCATCAAGGCATAGACCGCGAACTTCACTTCGCCGCCTCCACCTTCACCCGCGCGTTCGGCCACTCGCCGAACATTTCGGGCGCATACATGGCCTCGACACGGCTAGGGGGCAGGGCGAAGTCGCCGACGTTGTTCAGGCGCACGGTGTATTCCATCTTCACCACACCCTTGGGCAGGTATTCGTAATAGCTGCGGAAGGCCTCGAAGCTGCGCTCTTCAAAGGCGGGCCAGCCGGCGCCGGTTTTCTTTTCGCCGCTGGTCGCGATTTCCGAGTCGCGGCCCAGGCCGCCGCCCAGGATGGTCGCGCCGCCGGGCACCGGGTCGCTGATGACGACCCAGGTCATGTCGGCACTCGCGTTGACTTCCAGCGAGATGCGGATCACGTCGCCGCGCGTGTACATGCCCTTGACGGCTTGCTCCACCGGGGTGATGGTCTTCTTGATCTGGTAACCGGCGTTGAAGGGTTCCTTCAGCTGGATGGCCGCGATGGACTGCAGCGTGAGCCATGGCTTGCCCGGGCCCTGGTGAGTCACGGTCAAGGTGTCTTTGGCCGCACCGCCCCAGGGCAGGAACATGCTGTTGTTGCGCAGGTTGCCGGGCGAGGCGGGCGCGCCGAAGAAGGTGGTCTGGTTGGGTGCGCCGGCCGCGTCGGTGGTCTTGACGCGGTCGACCTTGGCCCAGTCCACACTCGCCACACTCGCGGCCGCGGCCGCCAGCGTGGCCTTGGTCACGCCGGCCACCGGCGTGGCTTCAAATTTGGCCGAGAACTTGTCCAGTGCCAGGCCGCCCCAGAGGTTGGCCGTGGTGGTGTGCCAGGCGCCTTTTTGCTGGCGCGCGATAAAGCCGTTGGCCAGGCGGCCCATGTCGTCCTTCCATGTGGGGTCGTCCATCACGGCCAGCATCAGGCGCGCGGTGTTGACGTCGCCGTTGGTCATCAGCCACCACCAGTAGTCGTCCTTCTCGGTGCTGAAGACCAGCTTGGTGCCCTGGAAGGACAGGCGCGAGCGCAGCACCTGGTTGGCTTCGGCCATTCGCTGCTCGCGCTGCGGCACGTCGGCCACGCGTTTGAGGATGTTGAGCCAGTCGATCACGGCGTGGGTGGGCCACTGGTTGGGCGCGATGGTGATGCTGCCCAGCATGCGGCCCTGGGCCTTGCCGTAGCGCGACAGCGCCTCCAGCGCGGCCAGCTTGCGCACGTCCAGGTCTTTGCGCGGGCTCCAGAACTCGCGCTGGATGCGGCCTTCCACAAAGGCGATCAGGCCGCGCTCCATGGGCGCGCGCGCATCGTCGGGCAAGGCAAAGGCCGGGTTGACGCCCGAGGCCTCATGCGTGGCGGCCAGCAGATAGGCCGTCAGCGCGTCGCTGCCGCGGTTGGCTTCACCATCGCGCGGCGGGAAGTAATTGGCCAGGCCGTCGCTGTCGAGGTAGCTGGGCAGCTGCGCCAGCACGGTCTGCCACAGCTTGCCGTCGCGCAGGCCTACGGCCTTGCTGGTTTTTTGCTCCAGGCAGATGAAGGGGTAGTTGGCGAAATAGTCGCGCACGCCGTCCATGCCTTCCGCCAGTTTGGGCTGCAGCGACATCTTCAGGCCGCCCCTAATTTGTCCATTAGCGGGCAGGGCGTCGGCCGGCGGGTTCACGTCCAGCGTGAAGGTTCCGTCGACCTGCACCAGCGTGGCCTGCTGCACCGTCAGCGGCACGGCCGGGATGATGCGCTGGCGCGCCTTCAGGCCGTCGCGCGCGCCGGTGATCGTGTCTTTCGCCTCGATCTCCCACAGGATGGCTTCGGCGCGCGTGAGCGCCAGCTGCGCGGGCGCGGTGACCATCCAGGCCACCTCGCGCGCTTCACCGGCGGGGATGTCCACCGTCTGCGGCTTCAGGTCCAGCAGCGTGGCGCGCGGGCTTACTTCCACCTTCATCGCGGCCTTGGTGGTGTTGCGCAGGGTCAGCTGCGCGCGGAACTGGTCGTCCTCGCGCACCAGCGGCGGCAGGCCGCTGATGATCTGCAGGTCCTGCGTCGCCTTGATGCTGGTCTGGCCGGTGCCGAAGAGGCCGGTGCCGGCATCCGCCACCGCGACGATCTTGAAGGTCGTCAGCGCGTCATTGAGCGGCACCGTCACCACGGCCTGGCCCTTGGCGTCCAGCACGATGTTGGGGTTCCACAGCAGCAGGGTTTCGAGCAGTTCGCGCGTGTTGCTGCGCCCGCCGCCGCCGCCGGCCGCCACGGCCTTGCGCCCGTAGTGCCTGCGGCCGATGATTTCCATCTGTGCCGTCGAAGTCTCCACGCCCCAGGATCTGCGCTGCAGCATCGCGCCCAGCAGGTCCCAGCTGTCGTTGGGCATCAGCTCCAGCAGCGCCTGGTCGACCGCGGCCAGCGCCACTTCGGCGTTGGCGGCCGGCTGGCCGTTGGGCAATTTGGCGGTGATGGTGACCTTGGCCTGGCCGCGCACAGCGTAGCTCTCTTTATCCGCCTTCACACTCACGTCGAGCTGGTGCGCCTTGGTGCCCACGCGGATCTCCGCCAGGCCCAGCCGGAAGGCCGGTTTGCTCAAATCCACCAGCGCGGTGGGGGCCACGTATTCGCGGCCTTCGTACCAGAAGGAGGTCCACCATTCACGCGGCGCCTTGTAGCCCCAGGTGAAGAAGCTGTACCAGGGCACCTCGCGCAGCCGGCCGCGCAGGGCCAGCACGCTGACGTACACATTCGGGCCCCAGCCTTCCTTGATCTGCAGGTTGACCGTCGGGTCCTGGCCGTTGAGCTGAACCACCTGGGTTTCGATCACGCCTTCGCGCTCAATCGCCACCAGGGCGGTGGCGAAGCGGAAGGGCATGCGCACCTGGAACTTGGCCATTTCGCCGGGCTGGTAGCTTTTCTTTTCGGGCAGCACGTCCATGCGGTCGTGGTCTTCGCCGCCGAACCAGAGTTCGCCCTGGCGCGTGACGTAGACATTGCTGGCGGCCTTGATGGTGTTGCCGTCCTTGTCCGTGGCCGTCACGATGAGTTCGACTTCACCCGGCTCGCCGAGCTTGGTCTCGCACAGCAGCAGGCCGCGCGAATCGCTCTTGCCGCTGCAGACGCTGCCGAGGTCTTTGGTCTCGGTCTTGTTGTCGTAGGTGTAGAAGCCGCCCACCATGCGCTTGCGGCTGGTGGTGGTGATGCGCGCCACGGCGTTCACTTCCAGCGACACGCCCGGTGCTACCTTGCCGGTCAGGTCCAGCGCCAGCGCCTGGAACCTGATTTTCTGGCTGGAGGACACCCAGCCCTCGGTCTTGATGCCCGCCACCACGGCGGCCGGCCAAACGGTGGAGACGCTGCGAATCGTCTGCACCTCACCGTTGGGGTCGGCGTAGGTGGCTTCCATCAGCAGCTCCTGCGGCTGCTTGTGCACGGGGATGTCGTTGATGGTGAGCTTCCCCGCGCCGTTGCGGTCCAGCGTCAGCGGCAGCTTGTCGGCGATCACGCGCTGGTCCTGCGAGGAGATGGCTTCTTCGTTGTCCTCCCTGGCGGCCTGGTCGCGGTTGATGCGCGGCGGCTGGAAGTTGAATTCTTCATAGTCGCTGTAGCTCAGCGACTTGGCGCGCACCAGCGCCGACACGCGCACCGGCAGGTTCACGGCGCCGCCGCCCGAAACGTAGTTGATCTGCACGTCGGTGGGCACCGACTGCACGTTGACCAGCGCTTTTTTCTCGGTCGGATTGATGCGTCCTTCGAGCACCGGCAGGCGGAACTCTTCGACGCGGAACTGCCCGGTGCTGAAGCTGCGGGCGCGGTTGCCGCGGCCGTTGCCGCTGTCGTTCTGGCCCTTGAGCTGCACTTCATACATGCCCAGCTTGGCGGCCGGCGGGATCGCAAAGGTGTTCTCCGCGCTCAGGCCGCCGGTGGCCGTCTTGCGCCAGGTGATGGGCTGGGTGTACTGCTGGCCGCTGCCCACGTGGGTGACGACCAGCGTGGCCGGCGTGCCCTCGGGCAGGCCGAAGCCCTTGCTGGTTTCGGTGCGCAGCAAATGTTTCATCGACACCGTTTCGCCTGCGCGCAGCAGCGTGCGGTCAAAAATCGTGTGGGCCCGTTCGTCGGGCATGGGGTCGCGGCTGGTCGGCACGTTGAAGCGCCAGGGCTCTATGCCCCGGTGCCAGTCGCTCCAGGTAAAGGCCAGGTCTTCAATGCCGGCCACGGTGCTGCGCGCGCTCACAAAATAGGCATTGCTGCCGTCATTGCCAGGGCAGCGTGGCGGCTCGGACGACAAGCCGGCAAAGTTGGCGATGCCTTGCGCATTGGTCACGGCCTTGGCGACTTCGGTGCCGTTGCAGCCCGAGACGCGCACCGTGGCGCCCGCCACCGGCGCGCCCTTGTCGAGTGTGGTCACCCAGGCCAGCGAGTTCTCGCGGCCAAGCTTGAAATGCACGCCCAGGTTGGTCACCAGAGCCGAAGTGCGCACATACATGGTCCGGCTGTCGCCGTGGCGTTCGTCCAGCAGCGAGCTGCCGAGTTTTTGCGAGGCGATCTCGACCACGTGGAAACCGGGCGCCAGCGGGATGCCGACCACCTCGAAGGGGCGCGGGTCGCCGCCGCCCACGGGCTTGGGCAGGTCCAGCGTCTTCACGCCGGGCTGGCCTCCCAGCAGCGACAGCATGCGTGACTGCACATAGTCCTTGCCCTGGGCGTCCAGCGCCTTGGGCAGCGGGCCCTTGACGTCGGCGGCGGCCGTCTTGCGCGAGACCTCGTACTCGTCGTAGCGCTGCACCTTGCGGAACCAGGCAATGATGTCCGCGTCGGTGCGCGGCTGCAGGTCGCTGACCTTGCCGGCCGGACCGGGCGCCAGGCCCTTGACCTGCAGGGCCGCTTCCACGTTGCGCAGCGTCACCGGCAACAGGGCCGGGTCGCCGGGTTTGGTGTTGGGTTCGGCGTAACGTTCAACGATGCCGAAGGGCGAGGCGGCAAATTTCGCCAGCGGCGGCATCGCGCCCGTCGCCACTTTCAGCGGAAAGCTGTCGGCATTGCGCAGTTCGCGGCCCGAGGCGTCCTTGAAGCCCCGGGGCAATTCCAGCGTGAACTGGGCCTGCTCGGCGAACATCGGCTTGAAGGTGACCGTGGTGACCACGTTGTCGCCGTCGCTGTTGCCTTCGTCGAAGGAGGGTTTCGTGTCCTTGTCGCCTTTGAGGCGAATCGCCTCGGCCAGCTTGCGCGGCACGGGGGCATTGAAGTTCAGGCTCATGGGCCGCATCGGCAGGCAGGCGGCCTGGGCGTTTTCGCGTTCGCAGGTGAAGCTGGCCGAGAAAGGCTCGCGCACCTGGAAGTTGTAGCGTTTTTCCACCGAGCTGGCCACGCCGCTGGGCGTGCTCACGCCCTTGCCGTAGACCAGTTGCACCTTGGTGGCCGGCGTCAGGCGCCGGTTGCAGGCCAGCGTCACGTAGCGCAGTGGGTCTTTGGCCGCGGCCTTGTCCAGGCCCTGCGACTTGAGCAGCTCGTCGCGCTCCTTGCCCTCGATCAGCTTGACGGGCACACGCTCGCCCAGGCCTTCGGCATTGCACCAGACGTTGTCGCGAATGCTTTGCAAGGTGGCCGCGCCGTTGAGCTGCAGCAGGAAGTACTGCTCTTCGTCGATGCGCTCATAGGTGCCGGGGCGCAGGTTCTGGATGAAAGGCCCGCCGGTGTTGAACTTGTAGGAAGTGGTGCCCGCCACGGGCTGGCTTTTGGGCGACTTGAAGGTGCCGACCACGTTCAGCGAGCAGCTCACGCCCGGCGGCAGGTCGTTTTCGAACTCAAAAGCCCATTCGCGCTCGCTGATCCAGCGGCCCGAGCCCTTGTTGGCCTGCGCGTCGCTGCAGCTCAGCGACAGCGGCGCGGGCGCTTTCGGGTCGCCGAAATTGACGGCCCCCTCATCGAACTTGGCGACCACCTGCCGCACCCGCGCGACCTCGCCCTGGGGCGAGAGACTGGTGATTTGCAAGGCCTGGGCATGCAGCGATACCGCCGCGGCAAGTAACAGGACGGCTTTTTTCATTGTTTGGCTCACGTTTCCTTCTCCTTCGGAAGGCCAAGGGTAGCCGATTTGCATGTAACAAGATGCTGCGGTGCCGGGGAAAATGCCGGGTGGGCGCCGGGGCGCGTCCAAGCTGCGGGGCGCCGCTAGACTCCCTGGGCGCAGGGCTGCGGTTTCCCCGGGCCGTGCGCCGCACGCTCTTTGAACCGCAGCCCATGGAAGACAGAAGATGGCGAATGATGATCGCACCCGGTTTGTTCCCAGGAGAACCACCGAATCTAGGTTGAAGGCACGGCTTTTGAACGGGCGTCCGCTATGGCCCGAGGCGGCTACTATCGGCCAAAAGCAGGCTATCAAGGATCACCATATGCGTCGGCTGTACCCTATCCCTGATGATTTCGAAGCGACGATTCGAATCCTCACTGCGCAGGAAGGCGGTAGAACGACACCCCCTCGAAACGGCATTCGCTGGGACCTATCGTATGAATTGGATTCCGAACCCAATCAAATCTGGATGGTATGGCCGGATTTCTTCGATGCGGCTGGAGACAGCCTGCCTATCAACGAGCCGTTGCCTGTCGATGTGCCCATTTCTGCACGACTGACCGTACTAAACGATGACCTTCGCAAGGAGATACACGGCGCACGCATTCGCGTTGGCCGAAAGTTTTACTGCGTTGAGGGGAGTAAGCGAGTGGCGATAGGCACGGTTACGCGGATAACCGGCTTGCACAGTGACCGGAAAAATGGCAATTAAACGCTTCGTGGAATGTCTGTTGTAAGCTGCGGACATTGCGCCGGCAACCATATGAACTCAACAGATAGCCCAGACACGCGTTGGCTCGCAACCCTCTCCAACGTTGATCGCGCCCGATTTATGGCAAAGCTTTTGCATGGGCTGTCCGTTGGTCAAAGAGTGCTTTTTTATGACGACAACCTGGAAGGGGCTCGGCAGCTCAATGAAGCCAACCATCAGATTGCAGGATTTCTTGTCGATGCCCTCGACGGTCGCATGCAGCGAATGTTCGGCTCATTCCTGTTCCAGTTGACTGATGCACAAGCCGGAGTGCAATTCGCTCAGGCATGGACCTCCGCAAAAGCCACTTTGGCGGCTGACGACCAAGAGCAGACATTGCCGCAGCCTTGAGACCCACCATGCACAAATTTCCAGTTCCCCGGCTTGCTGAAGCGACAGTTCTGGAATGGGCCGAAGAACTTGCTGCACGGCTCGGTTGTAGCTCCGCAGAGTTGAGGGATAACACTGAGGGAGTTGCCTTTCCGCATGACACGGTACGGGTCGAACTTGTAGATCAGTCAATTGTCGAATTCAAGAATTCGCTATTTGTCGTAAGCAACGCCAAGCGGGCGATCGCGGTATTTACCGAGCATTGCGGCCATCATGTTTTCCCCTATCACGAAGCGAAAGTCTCAGTGAACGGTCAACTGCGCTACTCTCAGCAATAGCTGCTACTGGTTTGGCTCATTGAACCCTGATCAGATGACGACATTCGGCCAGAAGCGGACATTTGATCCCCGGCGTTCTTCGCCTCAGTATTATTTCCCTGCACCCAAGTGACGAGATATCTAGCGATGATGTTTGCGATCGTGCTGGCAACCAGCCTGGCGCTGTCCGTCGTCTGGCAGCTACCTTATATCTACACGGTCACGGGATTTGCAGGATGGATTTTCGGTGGCCATTTGGTGACGATCGACGACGATTGGAAGGGCGGTTGGAGCAATCCCGGTGGAACAAGGTCTTTCCCATGGGCCGAGCTCTTGATAAAAGCCGCGATATTCGCCGGACTGCTGCTAACCTGCTTTGTCTCTCCAGCAATCCGCCAATTCGGCGGGTGAGCCTGGCGTCACATTCAATGGCTTGTGCCGGCTGCTATCGGCCAGAAAGGGGAAACCGTTGACATGTAGCTCCCTTTGCCAAGTGAACATCCAGCAAGCGCACCCCCCGGATGCCCCCATGATCGCCTCCGTCCTGCAGGACGCCGAACTCTGGCTGGCCGGCGGGGGCAGGGCACTCTGGCCGGCAGCCGCCATCGGCGACGAACGTGTCCTGCAGGACACCAGCGCGGGGCTCTTCCACGTCGCCCGTGACGGTGAGCAGATAGTTGGGGTCATGAAGTTCGAGCTGGAGGACGCCTATTTCTGGCCCGAGATCCCGCCGGGCACTTCGGCCTTTGTTCACAAGCTCGCCATTCGCAGGGCATGGGCAAAGCAAGGGATCTCGACTGAGCTCCTGGCGTATGCCCGAACCCGCGCCCAACAGCTCGACCGTGCCCACCTCCGGCTGGACTGCGTCGCGGACCGGCAAGGGCTGCGGAAACTCTATGAAGGATTCGGCTTCGCGCTGCACAGCGTCGTTCAGAAAGGAGCCACCTCATTTGCGCGGTACGAGCTCCCGACGGCTGGATAGCAAAAACATTCGGCCAGAAGGCGGCAACGGCCCGCGTGCAAGAATCCCGCAAGGAGATTCGACATGCTGCAATGGCTGAGAAGAAAGCGCGAACCAGCAACAACGGGGGCAGGGGATACGGACGTAGCGGCATTGAGCGAGGCGTTTCCTCCGCAGGAAATATGCTGGCGCGCCGACGCCAGCCTGCCCCTGCCCGATTGGCATCAGCAGCCGTGGCCTGAAGAGGGGGATGCAGATACGCTGCACCGTCACGCCAACGGCTCGGCGGCGGCCTGGCTGGACGCGACGGCAGCCGCCTTGACCGACCGATACGCGCGCGCCGAATCGGCCAACTTCATGCTTCTTTCCGCGCTGGAGCCGCGTGCAACACGTGTGCTGCTGGATTACCTGGAACGTTCGCGCAAGAGGGTGCTTGCCGCCCTTGCGGGAATCGCCGCCGACCAGGGTCACGGAAAAACAGTGGTCATGGTGTTTGGGGAGGAGGACCTCTACTACCAGTACATCGCCAATTACAGCAGCGATTCGTCTCAGCCTGAGGCACACAGCAGCGGCATGTTCATCGATGCGGGTTATGGGCACTTCGTGTTCACCCAGAGCGGCTTTGAAATCATGGAGCCCATAGTGGTCCACGAAATGACCCATTGTCTCGTTCGCCATCTGCAGATCCCGGCGTGGTTGAACGAAGGCCTGGCCGTCAACACCGAGCACAGGTTCGTCCCGGTGCGTCCGCGTTACCGCCCCAATGAACTGGAATACCTGTTTGCCAATTTCTGGGATGCGTCCACGATCCAGGAATTCTGGAGCGGCAAGTCTTTCCTGCGGCCCGACGACGGCCAAGCCCTCAGTTACGAACTGGCCGGGCTGCTGGCGCAGCTCTTGGGCAAGGACTACGAAGTGCTCACGCGCTTCTGTGAAGCTGCTAGCTTCCAGGACGGTGGGGAGGGCGCGGCGAAGACGATTCTGGGAATGGGCCTGGAAGACTTCGCTGCGATTGTGCTCGGGCCTGGCGCATGGAAGCCGTCCCCGGCGCTGTGGACTGATGGCACTGAAAAAGGCCAGTTTTAGCCGGCGCATGCCTTTGTCCGTAAATGCTATGGTCGCCTACCTTCAATACCCCTGGGTTAAAAAACCATGAGCTCATTGCTGAAATTTCTTGGCACCGTGTTTCTGGCGGCCTTGCTGCTGCTGGGCGTCGGCGCCGCTGTCTATGTTTATAAGGGCGTTGCGTTGCAGAAGAACGCAGCCGCTTATGTCGAAACAAATATCCCCTTGATTGTGCAGAACTGGAACCCGGAGGAGGTGGTAAAGCGCGCCGCGCCCGAGTTCCTGGTTCCCGCCGTGCAAGAAGGATTGCCGGTGGTTTTTGGGCAGCTGTCTAAACTAGGCTCACTGAAAAATCTGGGGAAACCGCAAGGCGGGATCGTGGTCGCCGATCTTCAGCTGGCCTTTCGCGAAAACCGGGTTCATGTGGGCATCAATAGCGGACAAGTTCAACCGGTGTGGGCCGAATTTGTCACCGACGCCGACTTTGACGCGGGGCCGGCCAAAGTCAAGGTGATGCTGGTTCGCCGCAGTAATGATTGGCGCATCATGGGCTTCTGGGTAAGTCCGCCTGCCGCGGCCCCCGGGGGCTGAGAAGTCCTTGCTGCGAAGCGCCTGCAGCCCCCTTTTTCCATACATCGATGGCACGAACCAAGCCACCCGCCATCTCGCCGCGGTGGGTAAGCCTGGCGACCACCTGGGGCGGTTGATGTCGGCTACTATCGGCCAGATCCTGAGGTTCGCAACAGCTCACCTATGAAGACCGACTACAGCAGACTCGACTTTTCGATCCTCGATATTGTTGCAACGCAAGCGCAGTCACTTGATCGGATCCTGGCCGTCGGCACCGTGCGGAAAGTTGCCCTTCAGCTTGCGCGGCGGAGGGCTGGTGCATCGCCCAGTGAAAGCGCTGACGAAACCATCAAGGAAAGACTGCAGGCCCTGCGTCGCGCGGGAAAAATTGAGTTTGATCGAGCTACCTCTCGATGGATGGGGGCTCACAGCTTGCGGCAAGAGCGGACATTGGCAGAAACAGCTGACCCACAGGAATTCTCAAATGGTTTACGACAAGAATCAATCGCCGGTGAACTGGTACCTGGTGTCGTACCTGCTTCGTTTCATCGAACTGAACGATTCATTGAAGAATGACTACGAAGCGCGCTTCATGTCATGGGAAAACACGATTCTGGTCCACGCAACATCCCTCGGCGAGGCGTATGACAAGGGACGAAAAGTGGCGCGTAAGAGTACGAAGCCCTACAACGGTGGTCCCAAAGGCGGCGTACCCGTTCAGTGGAAGTTGGTCGGTATCACGCAAGTCCTTCCCATTTACGAGGCGCTCGAAGACGGCTCTGAAATTGCCTGGGCGGAGCGTGCCCCGCGCAAGCTCAAGAATCTGAAGCGGATGGTGGGGTCAAAGCGCTCATTCATTGAATAACTGACTGGAGCATAGCGTGGCGTTTTTTTGACGTCCAAATGCCATCAACAAGCACCATGAAATCACTCCCCGGACAAGCCTGGGGAAAGGAGCTCCAAAACGTATGACAACGCTACTCAGTTCGGTTTACGGCAATGAGGCCGGCCTCGTTGAACAAGTTAAAACCCATATTGCTCAAGGAGAGGACATCAACAGGGTCACCGAGTATGGGGAGTCGGCGCTTCGGGTTGCGTCCAAGCACGGTCGATTCGATGTCGTTGAAGTGCTGCTCAATGCCTCGGCAGATCGAGGTCAACTCGAATGGAGCAGCACGATGTATGAAGTTGTCTATGGCACACATGACAGCATCGGGAAATCGGTTGAGAAAAATAACGACCTTGAATCCGTTGACTATTGGGAACGAACGCCCTTCCTGATGGCGGTCCAGCTTGGCGACACCGGGAAAGCCCAGGCGTTGTTGGAGCTGGGTGCCAGTCGATTGGCGACAGGGCGATGCGGAAAGACACCCATGCAGTACGCCGTCCAGCACAACAACGTGGCGATGCTGAACTGGCTGGTGGACCAGGGGTTCGATATCGAATCCACGGATGAGTACCTGGAGACGCCTTTGATCGCCGCCGCCTCGCAAGGCATGGTTGACTGCGTGATATTTCTGCTTCAACGCGGGGCGGATATTCATAAAACCAATGACATTCCTGAGCAGGCCATTGAAGTTGCGGCAAATATGGAAATTGTTCGTATCCTGGTGAGCCATGGCGCCGATATCAATGACATCAGCCCAGAAATGCACGCCCGCTTGCTCGGGGTTGAGCATGATTCAGAGCCGGAAGTTTCGCCAGATGATTACGCTGCGGGGAAGAGTCGCCGGTTCGGTACCGCAAACCCCGAGGAAATTGACGACCCGTTCTGGCTTTCAATGATTCGTTCCGGAGCTACCGCGTGGAAAGCGGTCCAAAAATTCGCGGACTCGATCGGCGGCGGGCGCGCTCCGGTATGGAGCTACGAGCGATTCGGGAGGTCCACCACCATTCTGGACGATGGCCGCATCATTGAAATCGCCGGCGAACACGAGGACCACTACGACCCGGACTTCTGCATTTACAACGATGTGACGGAGTTCAACACGGATGGGACGATTCGCATCTTTGGCTATCCGGAGCGCGTGTTTCGTCCGACTGATTTTCATACCGCCACACTGATTGGTAACGCCATCCTCATCGTTGGTTGCCTTGGTTACCCGCAAGACCGGCAGTTTGGGCGAACCCCCGTCTATCGCTTGAATGTCACCAACTTTGAAATTGAAGAGATTGAAACCAGTGGCGATCACCCAGGATGGATTCGCAGGCACAAAGCCAGGCTTGATGGACAAGGCCGCATCATTGTTTCTGGAGGAGAAGTCGAGCGGGGTTTGAATACGCCCTCTCTCGAGAACATCGAGGAATGGGCGCTTGACCTCACGACCTGGGTCTGGACACGCAGCACGGATCGTCGCTGGCCCCAATGGACTTTTGCGCGACTTGACCGAAAACAGAATCACCTATGGAAAATTCGACAGGCGCTCTGGACTCGCAACTCAAACTGGAAGAAAGATTTCCAGAGTGACATGCTGCGGCTTTCTGAAAGTCTGGGCCATGAACCTGACCTCGATGCGGTGGCATCCATTTACCGTGTGGATGGCGTTACATCCGATGTTCCAGCAAAGGTTGGTGAAGACAAGATTCTCAAGGTTTATGTGGATGGTGTCGCCATCCGCATGAAAGAGAGCCATTGGCTTGTTCAGGTCATGGTGGAGGGAGATTTGCCTGAAGCAAAGCTGAACGCATTCAAGGAAGGGGTTCTCACCAATCTTGCTCGCCTGGAAGGCGTAGTTTGGGAAGTCGGTGAGCTTTGCGACGAGGCATGAAAAAGTGCAGACATGAATAAAAGCAAGCCGAAAACATTCATCCTGATCCTGTTGCCTGTACTCGCCGTGTTCGCGGGAACCTTCATTGCATTCGGGCCGTTTCAAGACCATGCGACTCGATCTCACTTGTCCTCGTTTTTTATGCACTTTGCATCTGGATATGGAGAGTCATGCTTGCGCTGGCCGTGGCGCTGGCCGTGGGGTGGGGATTGAGTTATGCCGTCCCGGCCAACGCCGGATACCTCAGTTATGCGCTTCTCGTTGCGGGGCTCGCCATGGGATTTTTTTGGCATGTGCGTCACCGGCGGAGCGTCGCAAAGGGTGATGAGCCTCTTGAGGCGCCCCTTATGAACAAGCCCTGAAGCCTGGAGTAAACATGTCTCTGAACTCCTTCTTCTCGAAATTCGGCCGGAAAGCGTCCCCGGAGCAGCCTGGGGTTTCGTCTGTCCATGCAACGTCCAACTGCAGCCGCTACAAGCATCCAGAGTTTCAGATCCGTGTATCAAGTACCGCGGTGCCGGCCGAAGACATCTCATGGCTTCTGCAGTTCTTCGAAAGCCGTGTCGCTCAGGGGGAAAAATTCCAAAGTGGCGAGAGCCTGCAAGTTGGCTGGATGCTCACGATGCTGGAAGACGGGCCGGGCGGGTCCTTGCGAGTCCTGGAGCCCGACATGCGTGTTGTGCCCGTGAAGTTTATCGATTCAGTCGATTCCGCGCTGAGGCATTTACGCAATCAGCAAGACATTGTCAGGAGCCTGGCCTCTCCGGTCGAGCTGGACTTCCCGTCGCTTCGCCAAAGTGCCGTCGTTCACGTGAACTACAAGGATTCGGTGCGAATCCTGCTCACCCGGAGCGACGCGGCCGACGGGACGGATTCCGGCTGGTGGCTCTCAGACCTGGATGACCAGGCGAGGTCCCAGGACCCGGCTCGCTTTTTTAAGACGTCTCTTTACCAGTTGGGCGTGGACCGTCCGGACCTGATCAAATTTTTTGCTGTGCCGGCGGGACTGCAAATCGTTGTGGACGGCGCGCGCATCGGCGTACTCCAGGCGGGCGACGAGGTGCCACAGATTCCTGGCTCTTACCTGAGCGAACTTAACAAGCTCTGATGAACAAGCTCTGACTTCGCATTCATGACTCAAGCGATGGATCCGCGGTGTTTGCCATCAGTTTTGCGGTGGTGATGAATTCGTTCACCGTGCTGGAAGGCGTTTCCTTGTTCCAGACGATGCCCACGGCCCCGAATTTCACTCTTCTGTCAATTTTGATGCGGTGCAAAGTGCCTCGCACCATCTGGACCTGGGTCATGGCCTCTGAGCACGCGCCAATGTAGTCGCCATGGTGCAAAAGGGTAATCAGTGTGGTGATGGCCGATGTCTCGACTTTCGGGGTAATCCATGCAATGCCCGCATCGACAAAGGCGGCGTCCAGCTGGCTTCGCATCGCGGTGCTCTTTTGCGGTGTGATCCATTGCCTGTCGGCCAGGGACTTCAAGGTGTGCAAGGACGTGTCGCCCCACAGGGGGCTGCCGCGGCCCACGACGATACAGATATCGTCCTCAAACAGAATCTCATGCACCAGCTGGCCCTGGTAGGCGCGGGCATCCAGCATGCCGACGGCGATGTCCAGCTCCTTTCGGGCCAGTTGCTCCAGCAGGTTGCTGAAAGGCGCTTCGGTCACGGTGATGGAGACGTCGGGGTGCTCCTGCTGAAAACACGCCACCGTTCTGGGGAGCAGTGAAGCGACGCCCGCCCATACCGTTCCGATACGCAGGCAAGATGATTTGCCTTGCGCGGCGGCGTTCAAGGCCTGGCCGGTTTTGGCCACATCACCCAACACGCTGATGGCGAGCTGCTTCATCAGTTCGCCCGCAAGGGTCAGTTCCAGTCGCCGGCCCCGAATGATCAGCGGTGCTTCGACCAATGCTTCCATTTCAGCCAGCCAATGAGACATCGCCGGTTGGGTCATATGCAGCCGGGTTGCCGCCTCCGTCAGCGTGCCGGCTTCTTCCAGGACGAGCAGCGACTCAAGATGGCGCACCCTCAACTTGCGCGCCCATGTGTAGCCATTTGGCAAATCTGACATAAGCGTTTGTTTATGGCTGTATAGATTAATTTCAGTGGCGTTGAAATGTATTTAGTGGAAATAATGAATTTCCGCGTCTAAAGAGCCTGGCCAGAAGCTGAGAATTTCATTTTGGCATAAGTTTTTTACATGCTTCGACCCGCTGGATTTCATTTCGAACAGTGGTTGTTATTTCCGATGCAAATCGGGTTTGAGTGAGAAAGTTTATGGAAAACACAGGTATTCAGCGCCGTTCTGTCGTGATGCTGGCCGCAGCGGCCGCATTGGGTTCCCAATCCGCGCTGGCCCAGGAATATCCATCCCGGACCATCAAACTGGTGGTGCCCCAGGGCCCGGGTTCAGGCGCCGACGCCACGGGCCGTCAGTTTGCCGACTTTTTGGCCAAGTACCTCAACACCTCGGTCATCGTTGACAACAAGCCCGGTGCCAATGGGATTCTGGCCGCATCCACCGTCGCCAAGGAGAAGGCGGACGGCTACACCGTATTCCTCAGCAGCGTGTCCATCGCGAGTTTCAATCAGCACCTGTACAAAAAAGTGCCCTACGACGCGATCAACGACTTCACCTATATCGCTCCCGTTGTGGACGCCAGCTTCATGGTGATTGCCAGTAAACGAAGCGGCATCAAAACCTGGGCGGACTTTTTGAAAAAGGCGCGCGCGGAACCCGGCGGCCTGACTTTTGCGAGCGGCGGCCTGGGCAATTCCACGCATCTCTACATGGAAAAGATCGCAAGGGACCTGAAACTGGACTTGCGCCATATCCCCTACAAAGGCTCAGGCCCCGCACTGATGTCGGTGGTTTCGGGAGAAACCGATCTCATGTGTGTGACGACGGTGTCAGCCTTGCCCCAAGTTGATGCGGGAACCGTCATTGCCTTGGCGCAGTCAGGAGAAAAACGTTCAGCCCGTATGGCGAACATTCCGCTTGTCAACGAGCTGGCGCCTCAAATGCCCGCCTTGCCCGGCTGGTACGCGCTGGTGGGGCCTGCGGGCATGCCGGCGGATGTCGTCAAGAAACTGTCAGCGGCCGTGATCGCCTTCCTGGACGATGACCAGAACAAGAAGAAACTCAATGAGCAGTTCCTGTTCCCGATTCCCGGCACCAGTGAGCAGATCAAGAACCGCGCCCAGCAAGAGTCGAAGATCTGGGGCGACCTGATCAAGACCCTCAACATCAGCCTGGATTGATCAGAAACATGTCGGATCTTGATTTGAATGGTGGCGCATGGAAGCTGGCGCCCAGCCAGTATGCGGAAAAGCGTCCTCCCCAGTGGAAAGTAGGCGCGCCGCGCTCCCGGTACCTGACGATGCAGGATGGATGCCGTCTCGCGCTGGACGTCTATTTGCCTGAAGGCGGTGAAGGCGGTGAGGGCGGCGCGGCCCCCGCGGCATGGCCGGTGATCGCCGTCATGACACCGTATTACCGGCGCTTCAAGGTGAGCGCGCCGGGCGCTGAGGCTGCTCCCAATATTGCAAGCTACCGTGACTTTTTTGTGCCTCGCGGCTATGTGCTCGTGGTGCTGGATGTGCGGGGCAGCGGCTCCAGTTTTGGCCGGCGTGACGCGTTTCGTTCGCCCAGGGAGCGCGGCGACTATCTTGAGTTTGCAAACTGGATTGCGGAACAAGCCTGGTGCAACGGCTCAATTGGCGCAACGGGAATTTCCTACCTTGGCGCAGCCTCCTGTTTCCTGGGGAGCACGGGGCACGAGGCGGTCAAGGCCATTGCGCCGCTGTTTGCCGTGTCCGACACTTACAGCGACCATGTGTTCCCCGGCGGCGTGATGTGCAAAACAGTCACGTCCAACTACGACGACCTGATTCGCGCGCTGGACTGGGATTTGCGTGATGAACTGAAAGCCTACGCCTACTTCTCCGATCCGCGCTACGCCGGGCCTGCGCCCGTCGACGACGATGCAGACGGCGTATTGGTGCGGCAGGCCATCGAGGAGCACAAGGACAGCTTCATGCTGCGCGACATGGCGCCGGAGATGGCTTACCGGGAGGAGCCGGTGCTGTATGACGCCGCGCTTCACAGTGGCGCATGCAGTCCTTACTGGTATCTCAACGAAGTGGCCGGCAAGGTTGCGGTGTATTCCGCGTCCGGCTGGTATGACGGGAGCGCGTTTGTGCATGGCGCCATATCCCGTTTCATGACATTAAAAGGCCCCAAGGATCGTCTCCTGCTTGGCCCTTGGGACCACGGCGCCCGCACGAACGGCTCTCCCTGGCGCACCGCCGGCCAGAGTGCCTCCGAGTTCTCCATCCTGTCCGAGGTGTTGCGGTTTTTTGATGAACACCTGGCCGGCATGGATACAGGGTTGGAGGCCGAAGCGCCCGTCCACTATTTCTGCACCCATGCGGAAGAGTGGAGAAGTTCGGCGACCTGGCCGCCGGCCGCACAGGCCACGGACCTGTACCTCAAGGGTGGCAAGCTGCTGCCTGAACGGCCAGGTCAACCGGGGGTGGACCTTCTGCAGACGAAGTTCACGGTGTCCAGCGGACGCAATACGCGGTACGAGCGCCTCGCGGCGCAGGCCATCGTGGACTACTACAAGGACTGGCCGGAGCACGAAGCGGACATGTTGTCCTTTGTCTCCGACCCCTTGCCCTCGGACCTTGAACTGGCGGGCCATGTTCTGCTGGAGCTGGCGCTCAGTTGCAGTGAAGGAGACGGCGCCATCTTCGCTTACCTGTCGGAACTGGATGCGGACGGCAGGCTCATCTATATCAATGAAGGCTGTCTCCGGTTGGCGCATCGCGCGACAAGCAAGGCGCCCGACAACTACCGGACGGCCTGGCCGTTCCGCGATTATTCGCGGCGCAATGCCCAGCCCATGACGGCGGGAAAGACTGAAGTGGTTCAGGTCGCCCTGTTGCCGATCAGCTGGAAGCTGTCTGCCGGGAGCAGGCTGAAGCTGTCGCTTTCGGGTTCTGACGCCGAGCATTTCATGCAGGTTCCCCACGGCCGCCCGCCGCTCTTTACGCTGCAGACGGGTGGTTCGCAGGGATGCCGTTTACAGCTGCCGGTGGTGACAGGCAAAACAAAAGCGCCTCAATAGTCAGCCTGCTGTACGGATCGCGATCAAGCTGCGTCAAGAGCGCTATTGCCCCTTGGAGGCTCGCCACAAAAGCGCCAGGCAGCAATGAAATAAGCAGCCACAGCGCGGCATACGCCGAAGTCTTTCGGGCTTGGTCGGCTGCTCAGCGCCGCGTCGCTTCGCAAGCCATTCGCAAAAATGCGGCCGACTTCAGCCGTGGAAGCGGCTGGGGAATTCTGGGCCGCCGACATATCAGGCATCACCGGGCTCACGGTGCCCGTGCCGGCAGCCGGCGCCGCACTCAGGTCCCTGCGGAACAGGGAATCCACGGCGTAGGCGGAACCTTGGTCGTGTTTGCCGTGTCCGCGGCCCCGCCGGCACCTGCTGCTGCCGCGACCGCTCGCTGCGGCGCCCATCCCAGCCTTCCCCCAGCGGGAGAAGGAGCCATGCAGGAAAACGTCAGTGCAACGCGACGGTCGGCCAGTTGACGTCGATACCCAAGCCGGCACGCGCGAGTATTTGCGCAATCTGGTTAATCCGCGCATCCACATCGGTCACCGGGCTGTCGCCCAGGCTGAATTTGGCGACTTCCCAGTTGCGCACCCGGCGATCACAGGGGCGAAGGGCCAGGATGGCGCAGGCCAGGTCCGGCCTCTCACTGGACAGGCAGGCGTTGAGCCGGGCGACAAGCAAGGCCTCCGTAACCGCGATGCGGGAAGGCGATGCTTCTCGTTCGCGGAGTTCGATAAGGGCAGCTTGCGCAGGCACTTCAGCCCCTGGCGGACATCAGTTCCTGTTTGCGCGCAGCCATTTGCTGGCCCAGCGCCACCATGTCGATTTTGGTCTTTTTGGCCTTGGGGAACATCTCGGTGTGCTCTTCCTTGACGTGGTGCTTCACGAACTCGCCCATCACCTTCACCCTGGCGTCATACATTTCGCCGTCAGGTGTTTTCCCTTCGACCTGGGCAATGAGGTCCTTGACCGATGCGTGCTCCACATTGGCTTCCGGGATCAGTTCATGGTCCTTCAAGGCAGCTTTGACGGCGGGGTAGAAAATCTCTTCCTCGATTTCGGTGTGCACCGTGAGCTCCTTGCAGATCTTGGCGACGATGGCGGCCTTGCGGGTGTCCGAACGGGTTTTCTCAAACTGTTCGAACAGGTCGGAGACCACCTTGTGGTCGGCGCGCAGCAAGGCGATGGCGTCTTGGGGCGCTGCCTTGCGGGCTGGGCTCTTTTTTGCGGGGGCTTTCTTCGCTGCGGTCTTTTTTGCGGTTGCCATGGTCTGTCCTTTTATGCGTGGGTTCTTCGTGGTTGGGGCCTGAGCCCACCAGCGGAATCGCTGGCAACCGAATTTCGCCCGGCCGCGCCGCGGCGTGTGTCGGAACGCCCGCTACATGCACGTAGGCCGAATACGATCTGTTGCCTTGGCGATATAAAACCGCGGCATGTCAAAAGACGTAGCTGCGCGCGAAGGCGCCGGCTATTTCCCGCGCGGGTTGGTATTGGAATGGCGCATAAAAAACCGGACCATCGCCTGGCTGGCATTCGGCCCCTTGGGGTCCGTGAAGGAACCGGCGGCGTCACCGCCCGCCCAGGCGTGGGGAGCGGACTGGATGGTCCAGATTTCCACTTGCGCTGTGCCTGCCTGGTCGGTCCACCGGACAACGCTTGATTCGCGTCCCTCGCTGGAAGGGACCTCGCTGCGCGTGGAGGAAAGATGGATTCCCTCACGGGCCCGGGAGGCCACTTCCTCCTGGGCAATCGCGTCCGCATTGGCGGGTGAAACTGTTTTGTCCCCGGACCCCTGGAAGATGATGGTGGGAAGCCCGATCGCGCCCAGGGCGGCCGACTTGCCGGGCCCCCTGCGCATGGCGGTGAATGCGGACGCGACGTCCCTGGCCGCGCCCGGCGCGAGGCCGGAATGCACACCCACCGCCGCGAACACCTCGGGGTACAGCTTGCCGGCCAGCGCGGCCATGGCCCCACCGGCGGACAGCCCGGCGATGTAAATCCTTGCCGGGTCCGCCCGGTGAAGTGAAGCGATGTGAGACGCGAGCGCCGCGATCATCGCAGGCTCTCCTTCGCCGCGGGCCTGGTGTGCCGGCTCAAACCAGTTCCAGCAGCCCATGCTGTTGGCCTGGCGCAATTGCTCCGGGTACACCACGATGAACTTCTCCCGCTCGGCCACGGCGTTCATCGCCGTTCCGGCGGCGAAGTCCGCGGCGTCCTGTTTGCAGCCGTGCAGCATGACGACGACCGGCAGACCCGGCCGGGGATGGCTGGGGACAAAGACTTTGTAGGGGTAGCGGTGTTTGCCGGATTCAAAGGTGCCGGGGCTGAATGAGGACGCTACGGGCGCGGGGGCCGGGGTATCCGCAGCTTCGGCTGCCCCGGCGGTTTCTTCCGGAGAAACGAATTCACGAAACGCCACATCTTCGACGTCGGCGGCCGGGCTGTAAAACACCGGCTTGCCGTGCGGCACGGGCGCGTGCGGCATGTCCACCACGGGCCCGTCATCCGCGGATGATCTCTCCGCCTTGTGGGCAAGTCCCAGGCCCTGCTGGATCGCCAGGGTCGCTTCCATCAATTTGCCCCCCAGCGTCAATTCCCTGGCCCTGAGCATCGCATCGTGAAATATCCGCATGGTGAATCCTTTGTTGCATCGCAGCATTTTGGGCGATGAGACCCATTAGCAAGGGGCCGGCACCGCCTTTTTGTAAGCGGAAGCCGGGCGATGGTGCAAGGAGGCGCGCCGCCGGAATACGCGCTGGCGGTTGCGGTGGGGCGAGATACATCCATGAGATCAGCAGGCTGAACGGAGTGGCGGACCAGCCCATGGCGTGCTGCTCCGGGTTGAATCGCAGGGAGTGGTGTGGAGTCGTTGGATCGATGATCGACAGGATCAATGATCAGGGCGGGAATTCACCATTTCCGTTTTTTGCCGCGAGGCCCTAGGCTTGCCAGCTTTGCCCACTTCATTCTTGCCCACTGCCCCATGAAAAAAATCGCCGTCCTCCTGGGAAGCCTGCGCACCCATTCTTTCAGCCGCAGCCTGGTACAGGCCCTGGCCCCGATAGCGCCGCGGCCGCTGTCCTTCGACATCGTGGAAATCGGCGACATGCCTTTCTACAACCCCGACCTGGAGGGCGATGACGCGCCCGCGGCCTGGCAGGTGTTTCGCCGGCGCATCCTGGCGGCCGACGCCTTGCTGTTCGTCACGCCCGAATACAACCGCTCGGTGCCGGCTGTGCTGAAGAATGCCATCGACGTGGGTTCAAGGCCTTACGGCCAGAGCGTGTGGCAGGGCAAACCCGGCGCGGTCATCAGCATCTCGCCGGGGCGGCTGGGCGGCTTTGGCGCCAACCACCATTTGCGGCAGTCGCTGATGTGCCTGAACGTGGTCACCATGGCCACGCCGGAGGCCTACATTGCCGACGTGGCGGCATGCCTGGACGGGAAGGGCGGCTTTGCCGATGACGAGACCCAGGCTTTTTTGCAGAGCTATTTGCAGCGCTTCGCGAGCTGGGTGCAACTGAACACCGTCGCGCCCGCCATCGTCTAGGCTGCTTCAGGGCGGGCGCGCGGCGCCTTGGTTCGCCCGGCGGAAACGGCCGGCCTGGCCCGCTTGCCGGCGCCGCTTGACGCTTTGACGGGTTCGGCTTCCGTTGAATAGGTCTTGGGCCGCGAGGTGCTGGCCATGGCGGTCTTGCGCAGCAGCGCCGCGAAGGCGCGGACGGCGCGTGTTTGCGGCCTGTCTTCCTTGAACAGCAGCCCCGGTGTGCGCAGCGGGGTCGGGTTTTCCATGGGCACGACGGCCAGGCCCGTCATCTGCCCCAGCGCGTTGGCCGCCACGATGGCCCCGACCTGGATACGCGCCACCACGCCCAGCATGGCGGCGATGGTGTTCATTTCGGCCACGACGTTGGGCTCGGCCCCGGCGGCGGCAAAACATTCATCCAGCAGGCGCCGGGTGGAAAAGCTCTGCGGCAGCAGCACCAGCGGCTCGCGGTGCAGCTCGATCATGCGTATGCGCTTGCGCGCGGCCAGCGGATGGGAGCTGGCGACCACCAGCACCAGCTCTTCGTTGAACAGCGGCTCGAAGCGCAGGTCGCTGCGCTGCTCCGGCCTGTAGGCCACGCCCATGTCGAGTTCGCCGGCATCCAGGCGGGTGGCGATCGCGTCGGCGGAGAGTTCCTCGACCACGACCTTGACGGTGGCGTTGCGCGACAGGAACACCGCGATGCATTCGGGGATAAAGCCGAGGTTGAAGGTGTGGGTCGCGCCTACCCGCACCACGCCGGACATGGACGCCGGGCTGGTCTTGAGCTCGCCCAGGCCCTGGTCGATTTCCCGCAGGGCGCGCGTGGCGTAGGCCAGGAACACGCCGCCGGCTTCGGTCATGACGACGCGTTTGCCGATGCGGTCGAACAGCGGCTGCCCGACTTCGTCCTCGAGCTGGCGAATCTGGTGCGACAGCGTCGACTGCGTCACATGGACGCGCTCGGCGGCCCGCGTGAAGTTCAGCGAACCCGCCAGCGCGATGAAATAACGAAGGTGTCTCAGTTCCATGGCGCTCGCCTGTTGATCGATGCCATCAATGATAACCAAATAAATTAATCATTTTGGTCTTTGGTGCAGGCCACTTACGCTCACGCCATTGCGCTTCAAGCCGCCCCCGCCGGGGCACCAGAGACAGCGGGAAGCCGCGGAGACAAGCATGCACCACAAGGGAATTTCCAGGGACGAGGCCTGTCGCCAGGGCCGCTGCGCGCCGTCCACTAACCCCGCCAACCCTTTTTTCAGACATCCCCAGTGAAGGAACAAACACCCATGCCGAAGGTATTGGAAGGCATCACCGTGCTCGAACAGGGCACTTTCATCACGGGTCCCGCGGCGGGCATGCTGCTGGCCGACCTGGGCGCCAACGTCATCAAGATCGAGCAGCCCGTCACCGGCGACCCCTTTCGCGCCTTCAAGGGCGGCCTGTACAGCCCGCACTTCCAGACCTACAACCGCAACAAGCGCAGCATCACGCTGAACACCAAGGACGCGGAAGACGCCAAGGTGTTTGACGAACTGGTGCAAGGCGCGGACGTCTACATCCAGAATTTCCGGCCCGGCGCCGCCGAGCGCCTGGGTGCGGGCGAGGCCCGCCTGCGCGCGCTCAACCCGCGGCTGGTCTACTGCGCCATCAGCGGCTTCGGCCAGACCGGGCCCGCGGCCGGCCGGCCGGCGTATGACACGGTGGCGCAGGCCGCCAGCGGCTTCCTGAATTTGCTGGTCAACCCCGAGAACCCGCGCATCGTGGGGCCCGCGATCGCCGACGCGCTCACGGGCTTTTACGCCGCCTACGGCATCCTGGGCGCGCTGGTCGAACGCGGGCGTACCGGCGTGGGGCGCTCGGTCGAGGTCTCCATGCTGGAAGCCATGTGCCACTTCAACCTCGACGCCTTCACCCACTTCTTCGCCGAGGGCGAGGTCATGGGCCCTTACAGCCGGCCCAGCGTGTCGCAGTCTTACACCCTCAAGTGTTCGGACGGCAAGTGGGTGGCGCTGCACATGTCTTCACCCGAAAAATTCTGGCGCGGGCTGGCCGAGGCCATAGAGCGGCCCGACATCTTTGACGATGCGCGCTTCAGTTCGCGCGAGGCCCGCATCGCGCACCAGGACCAGCTGATCGCGTTGCTCGGCAGCATCTTCGCCACGCGCCCGCGCGCCGAATGGTGCCAGCGGCTTGAGGCGCAGGACGTGCCCTATGCGCCCATGTACGACACCAGCGAGGCGCTGCAGGACCCGCAGGCCAAACATATGCAGCTTGAAATCCAGGGCACGCACCCGGTGCTGGGCAAGTGGACCACCGTGCGCTCGCCGGTCAGCTTTGACGGCGTGCGCCCCACCGACGTGGTGCCGCCGCCCATGCTGGGCGAGCACAACGAGGAGATCCGGGCGTCACTGGCCGCGGCGCTGCGGGCCGCGTGACGCAAGGGATGCTGACAGGCAAAGAAGGCAAAGAAGGCAAAGAAGGCAAAGAAAGCGAATAAGCGATTCGGGAATTCGGCAGTGGTTTAAAAAATAACAGGAGACACATCGTGAACGCATCCACACTATCGGCAGAAGCCGCCGTCGACACGGCCCCCGGGAAGGCGGCGGGCAGCACCCCCTGGGTTCAACTGGTGCTGGGCATGGTCGCCATGATGGCGATCTCCAGCCCGCAATATGTCTGGGCGCTGTTTGTCCAGCCGCTGCAGACCTCGCTGGGGGTTTCGCTGTCGGCGCTGCAGGTCACCTTTGCGCTGTTCAGCATCTTCCAGTGCGGCATAGGCCCGGTGCATGGCGAGCTGGCGAGCCGTTTTTCTTCGCGCACCTTCGCCGCCATGGGCGGCCTGCTGGTCGGCCTGAGCTGGGTGAGTTCGGCCTACGTCACCTCGCTGCCCTGGCTGTACCTGACCTACGGCGTGCTGTCGGGCATAGGCACGGGCTGGGTGTACGTCGCCGTGGTGGAACTGATGGTGCAGTGGTTCCCGGCGCGGCGCGGCTTTGCCGTCGGCATGGTCGCGGGCTGCTACGGCTTTGGCGCCATCGTCACCACCTTCCCGATTGCGGCCAGCATCCGCGACAACGGGCTGCAAAAGACTTTGGTGATGTTTGGCATCGCGCTGGCCGTCATCATCGTGCTGGCCGCCCTGGGCATGAAGCGTGTCGTCTCGGCCAAGGACCCGGTGGATGCCGGGCTCGCCGCGCCGGTTCCGGTGGCGCCCGGCTATGCACCGCGCGAGATGCTCAAGACGCCGCTGTTCTGGCTGATGTTCCTCATCATGGCCATGGTCGCCACCGGCGGGCTGATGGCGATCTCGCAACTCGGCGCGCTGGCCAAACATTTCGGCATCAGCAGCGAGACCGCCGTGCTGGGCATGGCGGCCCTGCCGCTGGCCCTGACGCTGGACCGCATCGCCAACGGCCTGACGCGCCCCTTCTTCGGCTGGGTCTCCGACCGCATAGGCCGCGAGCCGACCATGCTGATCGCCTTCATGCTCGAAGCCTTCGCCATCCTGATGCTGCTGAAGTTCGGCACCAACCCGGCGGCCTTTGTGGTGCTGTCGGCCGTGGTGTTTTTCGGCTGGGGGGAAATCTATTCGCTGTTCCCCTCGCTGCAGGCCGACGTGTTCGGCGTGCGCCATGCCGCGAAAAACTTCGGCTACCTGCTGATCGCCACCGCGGTGGGCTCCATCCTGGGCGGCCCGCTGGCCGCGCTGCTGTATGAAAAGACCCAATCCTGGGACCTGATCATCTACATCATCGTGGTGATGGACATCGCCGCCGCGCTGCTGTCGATTGCCGTACTCAAGCCCATTCGGGTGCGCTGGGTGGCCCAGGCCCGGCAAGACGGCCGGCTTTGATTTTCACGAACGGACAGGAGTGCGCGCGTTATGACGACAACCATCCAGCAACTTGAACTCACCCAGGCGGTGGTCAACAGCATCGCCAAATCGCGGGACCCGCGGTTCCGCCAGCTCATGGGCAGCCTGATCGTGAAGCTGCACGAGTTCATCCGCGAGGTGGACCTGACGCCCGAAGAGTGGATGGCCGCCATCGAATTCCTGACGGCCACCGGCAAGACCTGCACCGACAAGCGCCAGGAATTCATCCTGCTGTCGGACACGCTGGGCGCGTCCATGCAGGTCGTCATGCTCGCGCAGGCGCGTGCTTCGGCGCAGGCCAGCGGCCGCTTGCCGGCCACCGACGCGACCGAGGCGACCGTGCAGGGCCCGTACTACTGGCCGGGCGCACCCGACAGGGAACTGGGCAGCAACATTGCCGAGGGCGTCGCGGGCGAACCCGCGTATTACACCGGGCAAGTCACCGACACCGAGGGCAAGCCGCTGGCCGGCGCGCTGCTCGACGTATGGTCCGGCGACGGGGAGGGCGTGTACGACATGCAGGTCGAGGGCCAGACCGAGATGCTGGCGCGCGCGCGGTTCCGCACCGACGCGCAGGGCCGCTACGCCTTCTGGTCCATACGGCCGAGTTTTTACCCGATTCCCATGGACGGCCCGGTCGGCAAGATGATCGAAGGCATGGGTAAACACCCGAACCGCCCGGGGCACATCCACTTCATGCTCTCCATGCCCGGCTACGCGGGCGTGACCACCCACCTGTTTGTCGCCAACAGCCCTTACCTTGATTCCGACGTGGTGTTCGGCGTGCGGGACAGCCTGGTGGTGGATTTCGAACGGCACGAGGCGGGCAAGGCGCCCGACGGCCGCGACATGGACAAGCCCTGGTGGTCGGCGCGGCACGACTTCCGCCTGGCGCCGGCCAGGCACTGATTTCTCCCACCCCCTTCACCAACCCGAAGAAAGCACCATGAAAATCGGCAAAGCGACCGTGCCTCGCACCTCCATCAGCACCTCCAACGAGGACACCATCGTCGTGCGCGGAGAAGACCTCTGCAAGGACCTGATCGGCAAAATCTCCTTCACCGACTACTTCCATCTGCTGGTCACCGGAAAGCGGCCGACCCCGGCCGGCACGGCCGTGCTGGACGCGACGCTGGTGGCCATCGCCGAGCACGGCCTGGTGCCCAGCGTGCAGGCCAGCCGCATGACGCTGGCGGCCGCGCCGGACGCGCTGCAGGGCGCGGTAGCGGCGGGCATTTTGGGTTGCGGCTCTGTCATCCTGGGCGCCTCGGAAACCGCCGGCAAGCTGTTCATCGAAGTCGAGGAACGGGCCAAGGCTGACGGCAGCGACATCGACGCCGCGGCCCTGGCCGTGCTGCAGGAATACCGCGCGGCGCGCAAGGCGATTCCCGGCTACGGCCACCCGCTGCACAAGGCGCGCGATCCGCGCGTCGAGCGCCTGTTCGCCGTGGCCCGGGAGCACGGCGCCAACCTTCATTACATCGCCATCGCCGAAGCCATAGAGCGGCAAATACCGCAGCTCATCGGCAAGGACCTGCGCCTGAACGTCTCCGCCGCCATCCCCGCGGTGCTGCTGGGCATAGGCTTCCCGCTGCTGGCGCTCAAGGGCGTTCCCATCCTGGCGCGCACGGCCGGGCTGATCGCGCACATGACCGAGGAGCTGGAGCAATCGATAGGCTTCGCGCTGTCCTACCAGGCCACACGCGAACTGGTCTACGACGGCGAGCTGCCGGCCGGGTTCTCCGCCACCGCAGCCGCCACCCATTCCTGATTTCGAGACGACACCGGACGCCAGGTCCATTTTTTTCAACAACCAAGAGGCCCGCATGACATCACTGCAAACAGAGACCGCCATCCGCATGGTTTGGCGCACATTGACCGCAACGGCGCTGGGCGCCGCGCTGCTGGCGGCCTTGCCGGCCGCCGCGCAGGGCGATTACCCGAGCCGGCCCATCAAGATGATCGTGCCCTTCGGCGCGGGCACTTCCACCGACACGGTGGCTCGCATCCTCGCGGACGCCATGGGCAAGTCCCTGAAGCAGCCCATCATCGTGGAGAACAAGGCCGGCGGCGGCGGCTCCATAGGCACGGATTTCGCCGCGCGCGCACCGGCCGACGGCTACACGCTGGTAATGGGCACGGTGGGCACCCACGCCATCAACAAGACCATGTACCGCAAGCTGCCCTACGACCCCATCCGCGATTTCGCGCCGCTGGGCCTGATCGGGCAGACGCCGACCCTGCTGGTGGTGAGCGCCGACTCACCCCTGAAGTCGCTGAAGGACCTCAAGGCGGCGGCCGCCAAGCCGCCCGGCGTCAGCTTCGCATCGGCCGGCAACGGCACCTCGGGCCACCTGGCCGGCGAGCTGCTGAAGTCCAAACTCGGCGGTGAAATGGTGCACATCCCTTACAAGGAAGGCGGCATGGCCATGTCCGACGTGATGTCCGGCCAGGCCCACTTCATGTTCTACCACCCGGCCGCCGTCATGCCGCACATCAAGGCCGGCAAAATGCGCGCGCTGGGCTCTTCAGGCGCGCAGCGCAGCAGCGCCGCGCCCGACGTGCCGACCATCAACGAGCAGGTGCCCGGCGGCGGCTTCGACCTGGTCGCCTGGTTCATGCTGTACGCACCGTCGGGCACGCCCACGCCGGTGCTTGAGAAACTGCGCGGCACCGTCAACGCGGTGCTCGCCAGCCCCGAGATAGCCTCCAAGCTCGCCGCACAAGGCGTTGAAAAGAGCACCGTCAAGCCGGCAGATCTTGGTAGTTTCTCGCTGCGCGAGATCTCGAAGTGGGCCGAGCTGGTCAAGCGTTCGGGTGCGCAGGTCGACTAAGCCGCCAGTTTTTCAGCGCGGCGCGCGCGGCCTCATAGCCGGCCTGGATCGCGCGCTCCTGCGAGTCCCGGGCGGACATGCCCGGCACGCTGACGGCCGGCGCGATCAGCACGTCGGCCTCCGCCATCTCCGCGGCGGCGACCAGGCAGCTCTGGGTCTGCATGACCCGGCTGAGGATGGTGGGCACGGACAACCCCTCGGCGCGCGGGCCGTGGCAATAGATGTCGACGGCGATCACCGTGTCCGCGCCCATGGCCCGCGCAAAGCGCACCGGGACCAGGCTGGTGATGCCGCCGTCAACGAGGTGGCCGGCCGGGTAAGCCACCGGCACGTTCACGCCCGGCACGGCGGATGAGGCCTGGATGGCGCGGCCGGCGCTCCCCTTGGCGATGAGCACGGCTTGCCCGCTTTGCAGGTCTGTGGCCACCGCGGCGAAGCGCACCGGAAATTGTTCCATGGGCAGGCCGTCCACCCAGCCGGCCAGCTTGTTGCCGCGCATGATGCCGCCGGAGCTCCAGGTGAAGTCCAGCAGCGAGGACACCTTCAGATTGAGCGCGGCCGACTCGATCTGCGCGGCGCTCATGCCGCTCGCATAGGCCGCGCCCACCACGGAGCCGGCCGAGGTGCCGACCACGATGCCGGGCCGGATGCCGGCTTCTTCCAGCGCCCGCAGCGCGCCCACATGCGCAAACCCCCGCAGGCCGCCGCCGCCCAGCACCAGCGCCACGATGGGGCGGCCGGTGGCGGCGGCAGCGTGGCGCACTTCCGCGAGCCGTTGCGGCGCCAGGTCCGGCGGCGCGGCTTGCCCGGCCTGTCCTGTGATGGCGCATCCGGTGATCGCCGCCGCTGCCAGGGCGGCCGCGGTGCAGAGGAGTTTGTTCAGGGGTTTCATGGTGTGCCGCCGCTACTTACTTCTGCGAGGCGATGGCCACCGCATCGGCGCCCGCCGGGTAGTGCAGGGTGGCGCCCGCATCATTCGCCGCGCGCCACACCGCTTCGGCCACATCGGCCGCCGTGGTCACGGCGCTCATGGTGCCCAGCGAGGCAAAAATGCCTTGCGCAAACGGCGCATAGGGCTCGGGGATCAGGCCCTGCATGCGCTCCGCGCCATTGGCCGTGAAGCGTGTGCCCGGCCCATAACCCGGCTCGACCAGCTTCACCCGCACATTGAAGGGGGCGAGCTCCAGCGTGAGCGATTCGCTAAACCCCGTGATCGCCGTCTTGCTCGCCGTGTAGGCCGCCACCAGCGGCATGGGCGCCAGCGTCACCGTCGACGTCACGTTGACCAGCAGGCCGGCCTTGCGCGCGCGGAACTGCGGCAGCACGGCCTGGGCCATGGCCATCATGCCGAAGGTGTTGGTTTCAAAGATCTCGCGCACCGTGGCCATGGGCGTGGCCTCGAAGGCGCCGAAGAGGCCCAGGCCGGCGTTGTTCACCAGCACGTCGATGGGCCCGGCGGCCTTTATCGCGGCCGCGATGCTTTCGGGCTGGGTCACGTCCAGCGCCAGCACGCGCATGCGCGCGTCGCGGGGCAGGGCGTCTTCGCGCGGCGTGCGCATCGTGGCGATGACATTCCAGCCCTGGGCGTGGAAGTGGCGCGCGGTTTCCTGGCCGTAGCCGGACGAGCAGCCGGTGATCAAAATGGTTTTCATGGTGTGTTCCTTGGGGTTGAAGGTTTGCTTGGGAGGTGCGTAACGATATCGCCCAGGGGCAGGACTTACTACAATACGGAGTCCACATTTTGTTTGCAGGAGTCCTGTATGGTCGATCCCCTCGCCGAAGTCATCGCCTTGCTCAGGCCGCGCGCCGTGTATTCGAAAGTGATCAGCGGCGCCGGGGCCTGGGCCGTGCGCTACTCGGCCTTCGGTCAGCCCAGCTTTTGCGCCATGCTGGAAGGCGAATGCGAACTGGCCGTGGACGGGCAGCAGCCCCTCACGCTGGCCGCCGGGGATTTTTTGCTGATGCCGGCCACGCCGGGTTTCACCATGTCCGGCGCCGCCCCGGCGCCCCCGGTCTTCCTCAACCCTAAAACCATGCCGCCGCCGGAAGGCGAAATCCGCCACGGCAGGCGCGAAGGCCCGCCCGACGTGCGCATGCTGGGCGGTTATTTCGCCTTTGATTCGCCCGACGCGGGCCTGATGGTCTCGCTGCTGCCCTCGGTGCTGCACCTGCGCGGCATAGGGCGGCTGCCGCTGCTGGTGCAGCTGGTGCGGGAAGAGTCGCTGGAACAGCGGCAAGGCCGCGAACTGGTGCTGGCGCGGCTCGTCGAAGTGCTGCTCATCGAAGCGCTGCGCGGGGCGCCCACCGAAGGCGCGCCGCCGGGCCTGCTGCGCGCGCTGGCCGACACCCGCCTGGCCGCCGCAGTGCGCCAGATGCACGGCGACCCCGCGCGCGCGTGGACGGTGCCCGAGCTGGCAAGGACGGCCGCGCTGTCAAGGTCGGCCTTCTTCGAACGCTTCTCCCGCGCCGTGGGCCTGCCGCCCATGGAATACCTGCTGGCCTGGCGCATGGCCCTCGCCAAGGACTTGCTGGGCCGCAGCGGCGTCGCCCTGGCCGAGGTGGCCGAACGCGTGGGCTACAGCTCGGCCAGCACCTTCAGCACGGCTTTCAGCCGGCATGTGGGGCAGGCGCCCGGGCGGTATGCGCGGCTTGCATCGGCGGTCACGGCCTAGTCCCCTTCAAGGGCGGGCCTGCTCACGCGGCCAGGGCCGGCCTGGTTGCGCGTGCCACACCCCGGTGCAACTGGAACACCGAGACCGCGCGCGACAGCTGCACCGACTGCTCGTCCAGGCTGGCCGCGGCCGCGGCGGCCTGTTCCACCAGCGCCGCGTTCTGCTGCGTGGCCTTGTCCATGTGCGACACCGCCAGGTTGACCTGGTCTATGCCGCTGCTTTGCTCGCGGCTGGCGGAGGTGATCTCGCCCATGATGGTGGTCACGCCCTGCACCGATTGCATGATCTCCGTCATGGTCTGGCGCGCTTCGCTCACCAGGCAGTTGCCCAGCTCGACTTTTTTCACCGAGTCGCCGATCAGCGTCTTGATCTCCTTGGCCGCGCCGGCCGAGCGCTGCGCGAGGCTGCGCACTTCCGAGGCGACCACCGCAAAGCCCTTGCCCTGTTCCCCGGCACGCGCGGCCTCCACCGCCGCGTTCAGGGCCAGGATGTTGGTCTGGAAGGCGATGCCGTCGATCACCGCGATGATGCCCGCGATCCTGTTCGCCGAATCGCTGATGTCGTTCATGGTCGCGCCGACACGGGCCACCGCATCGCCGCCCTTGGCCGCCACTTTCGAGGCCGAGACCACGAGGCGGTTGGCCTCCAGCGCGCTGTCGGCGTTCTGTTTCACCGTCGCGGAGAACTCCTCCATGCTGGCGGCGGTTTCCTCCAGGCTCGAGGCATGCGTTTCGGTGCGGCTCGACAAGTCCATATTGCCCGCCGCGATTTCGCTGGTGGCCACGCCCATGGAGGCCACGTTGGCGCGCACGTCGCCGATGATGGCGACAAGGTTCACATTCATCTGCTGCAGGGCGCGCAGCAGCTGGCCCATGTCGTCGCTGCGCCGCGTTTCCAGCTTGCCCGACAGGTCGCCGCCGGCAATGGTGCGCGCGGCGCGCGTCGCGGCGCGCAGCGGCAGCACGACGCCCACGTGCAACGCGTAAGCCAGCCACAGCACGCCGGCCACACCCAGGGCGGCGGCAGCGGCAAACCAGCCGGCCGCACCTTCGCCCAATGCGTTGAAGCCGGCCCAGCCCATGCCGATGAACAATGTGGTCATCACGGCCAGCGCAGCGCCTATGCGAATGCGCATCGAAAGGTTGTTCAGCGCGGCCCAGACACCGGCCAGGCCGGTGCGCACCGCCTGACCCTGGCGTATGGCGACGCCATCGGCCTGCCCGGCCATGATGCGGCGATAGAGCTGGTCGGCCGCCTCAATCTGTGCGCGGCTCGGCTTGTTGCGCACCGACATATAGCCGGTGGCCTGGCCGTTTTCCATGACCGGCGTGACGTTGGCGACGACCCAGTAGTGGTCGCCGTTCTTGCGCCGGTTCTTGACCATGCCGTTCCACGGGATGCCCGCCTTGAGCGTGTCCCACAGGTCGGCGAAGGCCTCGGGCGGCATGCCGGGGTGGCGCACCAGGTTGTGCGGCGCGCCCAGCAGTTCCTCTTCGGAATAGCCGCTGACCTCCACGAAGTAGGGGTTGACGTAGGTGATCCTGCCCTTGAGGTCGGTCTTGGAGACGATGGGCTTGCCGTCCTGCATGGCGTATTCAACATCGGTCACCGGTAGATTGCTGCGCACGAGCGTTCCTTGTTCTGAATCAACATCACGGCTTGGCCCATTCACTGCATAAGCCTGGCTCCACCCGAAGCGCTGTCCGATGTGAAAAGTTTACGCAGGGCGGGGTGCTTCAGGCTTGATCTACATCAAGGGCGGGGCCAGCTGGCGCGGGCTGGTTTGAAGCCTGGCTTCCGCATTGTTTCTGTTGTGTGGATCTCGCATTGTTCGGTCTGGCCGTGCTGCCGGTGAAAAGCAGGATTTACACATGGGATTTCGGTTTAAAAGCTATAGTGACGATCACGAATGCGCGCGCATCGGAGTCGACAACCGGGTAAACATAAACGGGACGCGGCTTTGTGCCTGCCGCTCCTATCCCAGCCAGCCATGTCCCTGAATGACATCCCATTTCCCGCCCTGATGGCTTTGTGCGCCTCCGCCCTGGCCTCATGCGGGGTGACGATTCTGATCTGGCGGCGCGACGAGCCCGTTCTTTTCCGGGTCGCGGTGACTGTGGTCGCTTTCTTTCCCGTGGTGGGGCCGGTCTTTGCTCTCTGGATAACCAGCTTTCCCGATCGTATGCATCCGGCGCTGCAGGCGAAGTACCCGAAGACGGTCAACCGCTACTCGATTCCGCTGGCGAAGCCGGGCCACGATGGCGAGTCCAAAAAGGGATAAGCTGCCGGCAAACTTAAAAACACATGAAGACCGTCGCCACACACCCGGACGGTTTTCGGAGATTGCACGCGCAACATGAAACTCGGAATACTGAAGTCAATCGCCCACAACATCGCGGACTCGCTGGGAAGTGGCATCGGATTGATGATTGGCGTCTACACGGTGGACGTTTTTCTGGAAGCGCAGGGAGAGCCTGGAGGATTTGTGATCGTCGATTTCCTGGCTGGTTCCACGCAGGCCATTGCGGTCTCTGCAGATCTTCGTCGGTCGCTCCTCCTATACAGGGACGCGTTGCCTCAACTTTGCATGAAACATGGCGTAGACCCGCAGGAAATCACGAGGCTTGACGTGCGTTATGGAACCGATCGTGTGTACGGCAGGCATTTCACCGTGACTGTTGAGGGGCGAAGCGGTAAACAGTCGACGGATCTCTACGTGGGGTCGCCCGGAAAGCGGTTTCACCGGCGCCGCCGTTAAATCACCTGCTGGTGGATACGTGGAGATCAGGTCATTCGCTGGTATCGTCCGCCGGCGGCATCTGTTTGTTTGCAACCCTGGAACCTTGCATGAATATGGAAAAAATCCGAGAACCCTCTGGACAAGGCGCAGCGCGAAAGTACCAAGGCTACGGTTTGTTCGGCGGTGTCGCCCTGGGCCTCTTCGCCGGCGTCCTGATCAGCGGGCCTCACTTTGAGGAATGGACTGCCGTTGTATCGCTGGCGCTTGTGCTCGCCTGCGCGGCCGCCGGCGCATTGATTGGCTGGCTGTTTCTTGGTATCGCTACCGGTTCGCTGGCGGGTGGGGGCGCCTGGGGTGCGGGACTTGGGGGAGATGGAGAGATGCCGGGTTCGGGCGGCCATGGCGGCAGGGGAGACCATGGTGGCGATGCCTGATGAGAAGCGGATCGGCAGGGTCCCGGGCACGCAAGGCTATGCCGAGCAAGCCGCGGAGCTGATTCCCCAGTACGAATCCATCCCCTTTACCGCGCATCACGCGGCCGAGCTTCACCTCTTGCCAACGGCTCCGAGCCGTATCCTGGACATAGGGGCGGGAACCGGCCTGGATGCCGCCTGGTTCGCGGCGCAGGGGCACACCGTGCTGGCCGTGGAGCCGACCGCAGCGTTTCTGGCGGCGGCCATGCGCCTTCACCCGTCTCCCCTGATTGAATGGCTGGACGATGCCTTGCCCAACCTCGACGCCGTGATGGGCCTTGGGCAGCGCTTTGACGTGGTCATGCTGAGCGCGGTGTGGATGCATCTTGATGAAGCGGAACGCGGCATCGCCATGCCGAGGGTGGCCTCACTGCTGGCGCCGGATGGTGTGATGGTTTTGTCGCTGCGGCATGGGCCTGTGCCTGCGGGCCGGCGCATGTTTGCGGTGTCCGGCGAGGAGACCATGGCGCTTGCCGGGCGGCACGGGCTTGTCACCGTCCTGAATACCCATACCGAATCATTGCAACCCGGCAACCGCGCGGCCGGCGTCACCTGGACCCGGCTCGCATTCAAACACGCGGGCTAGCCGCCAAAGCAATATCCGCCCCTGAATCCGGGAAAACCGCCTGGGTTAAACTGCACCGGCCTGCCGGGAGGCTGGACAACTTTCCCCGCAGCCGTCTTCAATGCGCCGTCTCATCTTCCTGCTATTTCTCTTCATGACAGTGCTTCAGCCTGCCTTTTCGGGCATGCCGGAGCTGGCCGCTCCATCGGCGCTGGCGCTGTCCGCGGACATGAGCGCGGAGCACACCGCAAGCTGTTTCTCCCATGCTGAAGCTTCCAGCCCAGGTGCGCCGGCGGGTTGCGCTTCGGGCCAGCCTTGCGGCCTGTGCAGTCTCTGCCAGGCATGCCACCAGGCGGTCATGCTTGAAAGCCGCATGGCGGCGCCGGTCCATGTCGCGACACGCCCATCTTTTCCCTCGCTAGCGTCCGGCTACTTCAGCGCGGAACGCGCGCAGAGCTTCAAGCCCCCGATTCTGTAATTCCGTGCCCGGCGCGCCTGGTTCCAGGCGCGCCCCACATGGCCCCGCATCCTGTCGCGGGCTGGAATTCATGAATTTTTGAGCTTGAAGCATGTCCTATCTCAACCCGCCTCTCACTGCCGGCCCTGCCCGCAGCACTGCCGGTCCACGCCGTGCGAGCTACTGGATCGCCCTGATACTTTTCCTGGCCGACCAGGCCGGCAAATACTGGGTGCATGAATACACACCGTACGCGTGGAGCCAGGCCGTCACGGGCAACTTCAACCTCGTGCAGGTGTGGAACTACGGCGCCGCCTTCAGCTTCCTGGCGGACGCGGGCGGCTGGCAGCGCTTTTTCTTTGGCGGCGTCGCGCTGGCGGTTTCAGGCTGGCTGGCCTTCATGCTGCGAAAGCCGCTCTCCCACCTTGAAATGTGGGGCTACGCACTGATTCTCGGCGGTGCGCTGGGCAACGGCGTGGACCGGGCCTTGCGCGGCTATGTGGTCGACTTTCTGGACTTCCATGCGCGCGGCTGGCACTGGCCGGCCTTCAATTTCGCGGACATGGGCATCGTCTGCGGCGCGGCGCTTGTGGTCCTGGCGTCATGGCGGCAAAGGCCCAGGGAGAACCGGGCATGACGGCTTCATCCCTGGCCACCGGGCGGCAATGGCGCCTGCTGGCGGTGAGCTGGCTGGTGGCGCTTGTGTCCACGCTGGGCGCGCTGTTTCTCAGCGAGGTCATGGCGCTTGAACCCTGTGTGCTCTGCTGGTACCAGCGCATCGCCATGTTCCCGCTGGTCCTGATTCTGGGCGCGGGCGCTTACACAGAGGATGCCGGCAGCGTGAAGTACGCCTTGCCGCTGGCTTGCGCCGGCTGGCTCGCGGCCTTCTACCACTGCCTTCTCTATGGCGGCTTTATTCCGGCGGCCATGCAGCCCTGCGGCAAAGGCGTGTCCTGCTCGGCGCAAAAGCTGGAGCTGGCAGGTTTCATCACCATCCCGCTTTTGTCGCTGATGGCTTTTTCCCTCATCGTGCTGCTCCTGCTGGCAGCGAAGAAAGACTCCAGACAATGAACAACAAACAACTCACCATCATTCTTTGCGGGGTCGCCGTCCTGCTCGGCTTCTCGTTCGGCATCTACGGCCACCTCAACAAAAAATCCGAGGCCGTGGCCCGTCTTGCGCAAGAGAACAGCTCGGTGTTCAACCGCGCGCACGCGCCCACCTACGGTTCGCCGGAGGCCAAGGTCCGCATCGTGGAGTTTTTTGACCCGGCCTGCGAGACATGCAGGGCCTTTTATCCCCTGGTCAAACGCATCGTCGACGGCCACCAGGGGGAGGTGCAACTGGTGGTGCGCCTTGTGCCTTTCCACAAGGGCTCCGACGTGGCCGCCAGAATCCTGATCGCCGCGCACCAGCAGCAGCTGTTCTTTCCGGTGGCGGAGGTGGTGCTGAATTCCCAGGACGCCTGGGCCGCGCATGACAGCCCCAATCCGGAGCGGATCTGGACCTTCCTGAAGGGAACCAGCCTCGATGCCGCGAAGGCCAGGCAAGATGCCGCTTCACCGCAAGCCCAGGCGCTGCTTGAGCAGGACCTTGCGGATGCCAACACTTTGCAGGTCACAAAGACGCCGGGGTTCTTTGTCAACGGCCGGCCCTTGAAGGACTTCGGCCATGAGCAACTGAAGGCCCTGGTGGAGGAAGAGGTTAAACGTGCGTATCCCCAATAAAGGCAAGGTGGCGGCTGTCCTGCGGTCCCTTCTGAACCGGCTTGGAGGCGCATGAAAAAAATGGCTCGTGTGGATCACCGGGGCCGGGCTTTGTGCGCGGCAGTTGCCGTGGCGGCGCTCTTCAGCCCCGTCGAGGGCTTTGCCGCGGGGCGGAGCCCTTCGCAAGCACCGGTGAAAGCGGCGCTTGAGCCGGACGGCCGGGCCGAGGCGCGGTTGATCGGGATTTACCGGATGGTGGGCAAGGCCAACAGCCACCAGGTGCTGGAGGAGGCCCGGGCGCTGGTTAGCGACTACCCGAATTTCCAGCTGGGGCAGTTGGTCTACGGTGATTTGCTGATGGCCCACGTGCGGCCGCCGCGCGTGCTGGGCGACGTGCCGGCCGGCCTGGGCGCTGATTCCCCCAGGCTGCGGGAGCTGCGCGACGAATCGCGGCTTCGCCTGCTGGCCTTGCAGGAACGCCCGCCGGCTGATGCCGTGCCCGCGCAGTTCGTCTCGCTTTCGCCGCGGAACAAGCACGCGATCGCTGTGGACGTGTCAAAGGCGCGCCTCTACCTGCTGGAGAACACGCCCCAGGGCCCCCGCCTGATTGCGGACTACTACATCTCGGTCGGCAAGGCCGGCGTGGGCAAGAACGTTGAAGGCGACCAGCGGACACCGCTGGGGCTTTATTTCATCACCAGCAACCTCGACCCCAAAAGCCTGAAGGACTTGTACGGCTCGGGCGCTTTGCCCATCAACTATCCCAATGCGCTGGACGTGCGGCGGGGCAAGGGCGGCAGCGGCATCTGGCTTCACGGAACGCCTTCTTCCCAGTTTTCAAGGGCACCGCTGGCCACCGATGGCTGTGTGGCCGTGGCCAACCCCGACCTGGAGCGCATCATCAGGACGGTGGAGATACGCACCACGCCGGTGGTGATCGCAAAAAGCCTGAAGTGGGTGGGGGCGAAGACGATCGAGCCTGAGAAGACCGAGCTTGAAGGTTTGCTCAGATCCTGGGCGGAAGCGAAAACCCGCAACGACGCCGGCCGGCTCATGGGCTTTTACGCGGCGGATTTCACCGCGGATGAAAAAACGTTGGCGGCCCATGCCGCGCTCAGGCGAGGAAAGCCGTCCGGCGCAAAGACCCGTGAGACGCGGCTCAGCGACATCTCCCTGCTGCGCTGGACCGATGAAGCCGATGTCCTGGTTTCAACTTTCGGCGAACTGGCCACGGGTGAAAAAAGCGGCCGCACCATCCGGCAATACTGGGAGCGCCGCAAGGGCCAGTGGAAGATCGTCTACGAGGGCGTTGTCGGGTGACTGCCCGGCCCCCGGCAAATTGCCAGGGGCCGTATGCATCACTGAACCGATTGCGTTAACCGAAGTTGACCGGCACAAAAATCTTGCTGTCCCCGCGCTGTATCAGCAGGGCCACGGATTTTTCGGCCTTGGCCACGGTGGCGCGCACCTGGTCGATGTTCTTCACGGGCACGCCGTTGATGGACAGCAGCACGTCGCCGGGCTGCACGCCGGCCAGGGCCGAGGGGCCGCTGGCCTGTTCGACGACCAGGCCGTTGTCGACGCCGGCTTCCTTCTTTTCATCGGGCTGCAGCGGACGCAAGGCCAGGCCCAGCTTGCCCTGGTTGGGGCTGTCTTTTTTGGCCGCGGCCTGTGCGGTTTTTTCGTCGGCGCTGCCTAGCCTGGCCGTGATCTCTTTGGCCGCGCCCTGGCGCCAGACGTCCAGCTTGACGCTGTCGCCGGGCGCTGCCACGCCGAGCAGCGCGGGCAGGTCGCCCGAGGACACGATGGGCTGGCCGTTGACGCCGCGAATCACGTCGCCGGACTGCAGGCCGGCCTTGTCGGCGGGGCCGCCTTTTTCAACGCTGGAGACCAGCGCGCCTTCGGGCTTGTCGAGCTTGAAGGAGTCGGCAAAGGTCTGGTTGACTTCCTGCACCGCCACACCCAGGCGCGCGTGCTCCACCTTGCCGGTGGCGACGAGCTGGTTCTTGATGCGGGCCGCGACGTCGATCGGGATCGCGAAGGACACGCCCTGGTAGCCGCCGCTGCGGGTGTAGATCTGCGAGTTGATGCCGACCACTTCGCCGCGCGTGTTGAACAGCGGGCCGCCGGAGTTGCCGGGGTTGACGGCAACGTCGGTCTGGATGAAGGGCACGGCGCTGTCGTCGGGCAGCGAGCGGCCCTTGGCGCTGACGACGCCCGCGGTCACGGTGTTCTCAAAACCGAAGGGCGAGCCTATGGCCAGCACCCATTCGCCGACCTTGAGGTCGCTGACCTTGCCGAGTGTAACCACGGGCAGGTTCTTGGCTTCGATGCGCAGCACGGCAACGTCGGTCTTGGGGTCGGCGCCCAGCACCTTGGCGCGGTATTCGCGGCGGTCGGTCAGCTTGACGGTGACTTCTTTCGCGTCGCGCACGACGTGGGCATTGGTCAGGATGATGCCGTCGGAACTGACGATAAAACCCGAGCCCTGGCCGCGCGTGGGCATTTCCTGCTGCGGCGCGCCGTTGCGTCCGCCGGGGCGGCCCTGGCCTTGCTGGAAGCGCTTGAAGAATTCAAAGAAGGGGTCGCCGGAAGGCGTGTCGTCGTCATCGTCGCCCTGGGCCACTTCATTGCGCACCTTGGTCGTGCCGGTCACGCTGATGTTGACCACGGCCGGGCCGTAGCGTTCGGTGATCTGGGAGAAGTCGGGCAGGGCCATGGGGACGGAGGCGTTGCCGGAAGACGCGGCGGGCGCCGTGATGGCGGGCTGCGTGGCCGCAGTGGCGGCGGAATGCAGGGCGTTGACGGCGCTGACGCCGGCGCCGCCGATGGCGCCCGCGGCCAGCAAAGCGGCGACGAGCCGGGTGTTCTTCAATGCGGTGGATGACATGGCGTGCTTCCTTGGGTTAATGGCACACAACGGTGCCGTTACCCACAACTATGGAGACGCTGTCTTAGGCCGGGCTTAAACCGGGCTCCGCCGGAAAGCGCACCTCCACCTGGAGCCCTCCCAGGCGCTCCGAGCGGCCCAGCTGCAGCGTGGCGCCGTGCCGCGCCGCAATCGCCTTGACGATGGCCAGGCCCAGGCCGCTGCCGGTTTGCGGCGCTTCATCGGCCCTGGCCCCTTCCGCGCTCGCGCGGAAGAAGCGGTCGAACACACGTTCGCGGTCGTCACCGTCTATGCCCGGGCCGCTGTCTTCGACCGACAGCACGGGCCGGCCGTCTTGCAAGGCCAGCGAGACGTCGACGCGGCCGCCGGCCGGCGTGTATTTGACGGCGTTGTCCAGCAGGTTGCGCAGCAGGATGCGCAGGGCCTCGGCCTGGCCGGTAACCTGGGACGCCTGTGGCAGTTGCGGCGACGGATCGCCCGCCACCAGCCCCAAGTCGATCTGTTTGTGCAGGGCGTGCGGCAGCACGTCGGCCACCGCAAGCTTGATGACGTCCTGCAGGTCTACGGGCCCGGCTGCCGTGGCCTGGCCGGCGCCGGCTTCTTCGCGGGCCAGCACCAGCAACTGCTCGACCAGGCGTATCGCGCGATCTATGCCCTGGTTGAGCCGGGCAATGCCGGCCTCGCGCTCGGCCGGTGTTTCGCCGTTGCGGCGCAGGGCCTGCGCCTGCAGCTTGAGTGCTGTGAGTGGCGAGCGCAGCTCGTGCGCGGCATCGGCGACAAAATGTTTTTGCGCTTCGAAGGCGCCGCGCACGCGGCCGAACAGCAGGTTGAGTTCGTCGACCAGCGGTTGCACCTCGTCGGGCAGGCCTTCGCTGGCCAGCGGCGACAAATCGTCGGCGCGGCGTCCCGCCACCTGGCGCCGGGCGCGCTCTATGGGCGCCAGCGAGCGGCTGATGACCCACCACACGGCCAGCATCAACAGCGGCGTCAGCAGCAGAAAGGGCAGCACGGCGCGCACGGCCAGCGCGCGCGCGCGGGCCGAGCGCGCGTCCAGGTCCTGGGCGATCTGCACGGTCTGCAGCGCGGTCTGCAGGGTGTAGACGCGGTAGCGGTTGCCGTGGGCCTCGACGTCCGAGAAACCCAGCACCGCGCGCGGCGGCAGCGCCGAGCGCGTGGAGCGGAAAATCTGCGTGCCGTCCTGGCCCCATATCTGCACATAAACCTCAAAGCGATCGTCGACGTCGGCTTCATCGAGCGGCAGGTTGAGCGGCACGCCGCTGCGCAGCGAGCGCGCCATCTGCTGCAGGTGCTCGTCGAACATCGCATCGGCCTGCCGCAGCGCGCCGCGGTAGGCGGTGCCGGCTTGCAGCACGGCGGCGCCGAGAATGGCGGCCAGCACAAACCAGAGCAGTCGTCTCCTGAGGGAATGCGTAGCCGGCGTCTTCATGGTCATTGCTTGGGCACCAGATAACCCAGACCGCGCACGGTCTGAATAATGTCATTGCCGAGTTTTTTACGGACGCCGTGGATATAGACCTCGACGGCGTTGCTGCTGACGTCGTCTTTCCAGCTGAAGAGTTTTTCTTCCAGCTGCGTGCGCGACAGCACCACGCCGGGGCGGGCCAACAGGGGCTCCAGCACGGCCCATTCGCGCGCCGACAGCGACACCGGCTGGCCGTTCAGGCTGGCTTCGCGCGTGGCGGGGTTCAGGCTAACGCCCTTGTGTTCAAAGGCCGGTTCGGCGCGGCCGGCGCTGCGGCGTATCAGCGCGCGTATGCGGGCCAGCAGCTCGTCGGTGTCATAGGGTTTGACGACGTAGTCGTCGGCGCCGGCGTCCAGCCCGGCGATGCGGTCGCCGACCGCGTCGCGCGCTGTGGCCACCATCACGGGGGTGGTGTCGCGGCGGGCGCGCAGGGCGCGCAGCACTTCCAGGCCGTCGCGCTGCGGCAGGCCCAGGTCCAGCAGCACCAGGTCGTAATGCTCGCTGCGCAGGGCGTCGTCGGCCATGCGGCCGTCACGCACCCAGTCGACCGCGTAGTGCTCGGCGCGCAGCACCTGCAGCACGGTCTCGCCGATCATGGTGTCGTCTTCAACCAGCAATAAACGCATTGGGGAACCTTACTCGGAAGCTACAAGTATGCATGCACTGACTTAGGTGGGGCTTAAAAACCGGGATCCAGCGTGCGTCCGGTTTACGCCTTCTCCCAGGGGGAGAGCGAGTGAAGGCAGGGGCCCGACTAGAATCACCGCACAACAACTGGGAGCCGGGATGGGCGCGTTCGTGCAGGTGGGGTGGTCCGGTGCAACACAGGGCGCGCTTTAGCATGCCGGCCGGCAAATCGGCGGTCAAGCCCTTCTGGCACCGCCTCAACAAATTCTTCGCATTCCCGTTCCAGGGCGCGCCTCTGGTCTATGGCTTGGTTTTGGCGTTCTGCAGCCTTTTGCCGGAGGTGTTCTTTTTCCTCCCGCGGGTGTTCATGTGGTTGATTGTCGAGATCGGCATCCTGCTGGCCGCCAGCCGCTACGGCTTCAAGGTCGCGGTGCTCGGCTCACGCGGCATCTCGCGCGCCAGCGACTTTCCGTCGCGGCTGGATGACGAGTGGAGCAGCCTGCCCTGGAAGCTGTTCGGCGTCTTTGTCGTGCAGGGTTTCGTTCTGGGCCTGGTGGCGTCGGTCAACGCCAAGCTCGCCACGGCCGCGACCTTTGTGCTGTCCTTCCTGTTTCCGGCGACCGTGATCGTCCTGGTGCAGTCGGGCAGCGCGATGCGCGCGCTGAACCCGGCCGCGATCTGGGGTGTCGTGCGCGTCCTCGGCGCGCCTTATCTCGCGCTGTGCCTGTTCCTGTTCCTGCTGAGCAGCGGTGCGCAGGTCGCGCTGGCGCTGCTCTTGCCCCTGGTCAGCCTGTGGCTGCTGGTGCCGTTGTTCAATTTTGCCTTTATCTATTTCGGCTGGGTCATGGCCAGCCTGCTCGGCTATGTGATGTACCAGCACCATGAGGGGCTGGACATCGACCTGCTGCCGGGCGCCGGCGCGGACGAAGCGCCGCCCGAGCGGCGCAGCCCGGAACAGATCGCGCGCCAGGAAACCGATGCGCTGGTGGCCGAGCTGGTGACCGAGGGCGATATCCCCGCCGCGCTCACTATCGCCTACGAAGACCAGCGCCTGCGGCCCAACGACGTTGCCGCGCTGCGGCGTTACCACCGCGTGTTGCTGATGGACGCCGACAAGACGCCCACCCTGCTGGAGCATGCGAAGCGTTTGATCGCGCTGTTGCTGCAGCAGGAGTTGGGGGCCGAGGCGGTCAAGGCCTGGCAGGACTGCCGCGCCCGTGAGCCGGCGTTTGTCATCGAGGACGCCGGGCAGACCCTGGCCCTGGCACGCGCCGCCTGGCGCGCCGGCGACGCGCAGGCGGCGCTGGCCATGCTGCGCAGCTTCGACAAGCGCTTTCGCGGCCATGCGGCGATCCCGCAGGCCTATGAACTCATCGCGCGCGTGCTGACCCAGGGCATGCACCGTGCCGACATGGCCCGCCCGGTGCTGGCCGTGCTCGAGGAACGCTACCCCGACAGCGAGGCGACGCGCGAGGTGCGCTGGCTGCTGCGCGACCCGGTTTAGACCGTCAACGGGTACTCAGGCCTGCGCGAGCGCGCGCGTGGCCATGTCGTTGGGCGCCAGCCGCTGCAGGTGCGGCAGCCAGTACAGGGCGCGCTCGCGCTGCCCCGCGCGCAGCCAGCCCTGGGCGCAGACGCCCAGCGTGTCGGCGAGTCCCGAATGCTCCGGCGCGCTCTTGAGCAGTGCCCGGCACAGCTTGTCGGCGTCGTCGAACTGGCGGGCGCGCGTGAAGCGGCGCGCCAGCCGCGCCATGTCGTCGGGTTTGAGGCGCGCGCCGGGTTTGGCCTGGTCCAGGTAGCTGCGGTAGCTGGCATGCTGCAGTTCCAGCGTGGCGTCGTCGCTGGGCGCGAGGCGGAAGATGCGGCGCGCGGCGCCGTGGAAGTCTTCGCTTGCCGGCTGCAGCCGCGCGGTGTTGAACCAGGCGCGCAGCACTTCAACGTCGCTGGGCCGCAGTTTCGCCGCGGCACGCCATTGCGCGCAGGCAGCGTCGAATTTCATCGCGGCCGCCAGCCGTTTTGCCTCGGCGACGTGCTGGTCGAAGCCGTCGCCGGCCTGCTCGGCGGCCACGGGCGGCGGCGTGAGTTTGCGCCAGTGCATGGCCGCGGCCATCAGGACCGCACCCGTGAGCAGCCCGCCCAGGTGCGCCATATAGGCCACACCCTTGCCGCCGACGACGTGTTGCAGCGCCTCGTTGGCGATCCAGGCCGGCAGCAGCAGCAGCGCGGGCGCCGTGACGTAATTGAAATAGAAGAACAGCTGGTAAAAAAAGCGGATTCGGCGCAGGCGGTACATCACGGCATACATGGCCATCAAGGCGGAAACCGCGCCGGAAGCGCCCAGGCCGTAACCGCCTTGCCCGGCATAGGCCCAGCCGGCCAGCAGCGAGGCGCCGAGCGCCCCCGCGAGGTAAAACGTGAGGTAAAGGCCGCGGCCCAGCGCGAGTTCGACCGAGAAGCCGAACAGGAAGAGGAACACCATGTTGCCGATGAGATGGGAGGTGTCGGCATGCAGGAAGGCCGCGGTGATCCAGGTCACGGGGCGAAACGGCGCGTCTTTGCTGTTGTCCTGGGCCCAGTGCGCGGTGAAGGGGGCCGGCTGCATGCCTTCGTAGCGGCGCCGGTCCTGCTGCCACTGCTCATGGGCCGGGTTCCCGGGCCGGACGACGAGGCCGGCGTGCAGGCGCGCCAGGAAGATGTTTTCGGATTCCAGGCCGTCCAGCAGTGCAGCGTAGCGGCGCTGCTCCAGCATGCGCCTGGCCGCTGGTGCGCGCGGCGACCCGGTCTCTTCAAGCCAGCCGACGAAAGCCGGCAACTCCAGCGCCGGCAGGCTGCTCGAAAGATAGAAGGCTGCGGCCTTTTCCTGCGCGGTTTCCTCGGCGCGTTGCGGGCCCCAGAACACCGCCATGTTCACCAGGATCAGCAGAATCGTCAGCCATGGCGGGTTGCGCCAGGTCGGCCGGTTTTCCAGCGGAATTGCGTAAAACATATCCCGCCGGTGCTTCAGCTCAGCCCAGCCGCGCGCGGTGCCGCGCGATCTGCGCCTTGACCTGTGCCGGCGCCGTGCCGCCCAGGATGTTGCGGGCGTTGAGCGAGCCGCGCAGGCTTAAGGCATCGTAGACGTCTTTTTCAATGCTGGGGTTGAACTCCTGCAGCACGGCCAGAGGCAGTTCGGACAGGTCCACCGCGTGCGTGGTGGCGGCCTTCACCGCGTGGGCCACCGTTTCGTGGGCGTCGCGGAAGGGCAGGCCTTTTTTGACCAGGTAGTCGGCCAGGTCGGTGGCGGTGGCGTAGCCGCGCAGGGCGGCTTTTTCCATGGCTTCGGGCTTGACGGTGATGCCGGCCACCATCTCGGCAAAAATGCGCAGCGTGTCTTTGAGCGTGTCGACGGTGTCGAACAGCGGCTCCTTGTCTTCCTGGTTGTCCTTGTTGTAGGCCAGGGGCTGGCCCTTCATCAGGGTGATCAGGCCCATCAGGTGGCCGACCACGCGGCCGGTCTTGCCGCGCGCGAGTTCGGGCACGTCGGGATTTTTCTTCTGCGGCATGATGGATGAGCCGGTGGTGAAGCGGTCGGGGATGTGGATGAAGCTGAAGTTCTGGCTCATCCACAAAATCAGTTCTTCGCTCATGCGGCTGATGTGCACCATGGACAGCGAGGCGGCGGCCGTGAATTCAATCGCGAAGTCGCGGTCGCTCACCGCGTCCAGGCTGTTCTGGCAGACCTGCGGCTTGCCCATTTCATCGACCATGCCCAGGGTCTTGGCGGCGCGTTCGCGGTCCAGCGGGTAGCTGGTGCCGGCCAGCGCGGCGGCGCCCAGCGGCAGACGGTTCACGCGTTTGCGGATTTCCTGCATGCGTTCGGCGTCGCGGCTGAACATTTCCACGTAGGCCAGCATGTGGTGGCCGAAGCTCACGGGCTGGGCCACCTGCAGGTGGGTGAAGCCGGGCAGGATGACGTCGACGTTTTTCTCGGCGATGTCGACCAGGGCTTTTTGCAGGCCGGTCAGCAGGCCGTCTATCAGGTCGATCTCGCCGCGCAGCCACAGGCGCACGTCGGTGGCGACCTGGTCGTTGCGGCTGCGGCCGGTGTGCAGGCGCTTGCCGGCGTCGCCGACCAGCTGGGTCAGGCGGGCTTCGATGTTGAAGTGCACGTCTTCGAGGTCCAGCTTCCACTCAAAGGCGCCGGATTCGATTTCGGAGGTGATCTGCGCCATGCCCTTCTGGATGTCGGCATAGTCGGCCGCGGGAATGATTTTTTGCGCGGCCAGCATCTCGGCGTGGGCCAGCGAGCCGGCGATGTCGGCCTGCCACAGGCGCTTGTCGAAGAACACGCTGGACGTGTAGCGTTTGACCAGGTCGCTCATGGGCTCGGAAAAGAGGGCAGACCAGGCTTGGGACTTTTTGTCGAATTGGTTCACGTCAGGCTTTCTTCTTGGGGTGCGGCCGCGGGGCCCGCGGGGCGTGGATTCCAGGCTCCGGATGCGCTATTCTGCGCAGATTCGGTCCGGCGAGGGCCTTAATTGTCTTTCAGGCCGCCGCCGCGAGGGGCGTGGGCGGTGCAATACTCGGCATCACGCTGATTTTATCCATGTGCCCGACCGTCCCCCGCAACCCCCGCCGCCTTGTTTCAGCCATGAACGCACACCATGAAGCCATCGCCTGACCTGTCGCACTTCGGAGAGTCCACCTCGCTGGGCAGCTTTATGCCGGGCGACGACGATCTTGCGCCGCGGGCCGGCGCGCACACCAACATGTTCGACGCCTGCCATGTCGGGGTCGTGCTGCGGGCGGTGCTGTTCGTGGAAGCGGTGGTGGGCGTGGCCGCCATGTTCAGCGCCGACCGGCCCATCGAGTGGCTGCTGCGCTTTGCGCTGCTGACCGGCGGCGTGATGCCGGCCGCGCTGGCCTGGCTGGTGGTGGTGTGCATGCTGAAGTCACGCCTGAACCGGCTGGAGGCCTCGCGCCAGTGGCTGTTCGGCATGGTGCTGGGCGCGTTGGCGGGCCTCTACGGTTGCGGTCTGCTGGCCCTGATGGGTTTGCTGCAGCCGGCACCCTGGTGGTCCAGCGCGGCGGGGGGCACGCTGCTGTCGGCCATGATGCTGGCGGGGCTGTTCTGGCGCGCCAAGGCGCGCACGCCCGCCGCCACGGCCGCGCGCCTGGCGGAACTGCAGTCGCGCATACGCCCGCATTTCCTGTTCAACACCCTCAACAGCGCCATCGCGCTGGTGCGCGCCGAGCCGGCCAAGGCCGAGGCCGTGCTGGAAGACCTGAGCGAGCTGTTCCGCCACGCGCTGGCGGACCCGGCCGAGTCGGTCACCCTGGGGCAGGAAATCGCGCTGGCCCAGCACTACCTGGCCATCGAGCAGGTGCGCTTCGGCGAGCGCCTGCAGGTGCAGTGGAGCCTGGACCCGGACGCCAACCTGGCCAGGCTGCCGCCGCTGCTGTTGCAGCCGCTGGTGGAAAACGCCGTCAAGCACGGCGTGGAGCCCAGCGCCAGCGGCGCGCAGCTGAAGATTTCCACGCTCAGGCGCGGCGGCAGCGTGGTGGTCAAGGTCACCAACTCCACGCCCGCGGGCGTGGGCGAACGCGGCCACGGCCTGGCCCTGGCCAACGTGCGCGAGCGCCTGGCCCTGCTGCATGATGTCGAGGCGAAATTCAAGACAGTGTTCAAGGACGGCATATTTCAGGTCCGGCTGGAGATTCCCGCATGAAACTCAAGGTACTGGTGGTTGACGACGAGGCGCTGGCGCGGTCCCGCCTGCGCACCCTGCTGGGCGACTGCACGGCGCCGGCGGCGGTGGTGGCTGGGGAAGCGGCCGATGCCGCGCAGGCCATGCAGGCGCTGCGGCGCGAGCCCTTTGACGCGGTGCTGCTGGACATCCGCATGCCGGGCCCCGACGGCATCGCGCTGGCCCAGATGATGGCCGCGCTGCCGCGGCGGCCGGCCGTGGTCTTCGTCACGGCCCATGCCGAGCATGCGGTGCAGGCCTTTGAACTGGAGGCCGCCGACTACCTGACCAAGCCGGTGCGCCTGGAGCGCCTGCAGCAGGCGCTGCAAAAAGTCGAACGCCTGCAGCAGGCTGTGCGCAGCCCCCCGGCCCCGGCCGCCGAGGAGATGCTCATCATCCAGGACCGCGGCCGCACCGAGCGCGTGCCGCTGGCCGAGGTGCTGTACTTCAAGGCAGAGCTCAAGTACGTCACCGTGCGCACGGCCAGCCGCAGCTACATCCTGGACGGCTCGCTGAGCGAGCTGGAAGAGCGCCACGCCGGCCGCTTCATGCGGATACACCGCAACGCGCTGATCGCGCGGCGCGCGGTGCGCACGCTGGAGAAACACTTCGACCCCGAGGAGGGCGAAGGCTGGGCGGTGCGGCTCAACGGCATCGACGAGTTGCTGGCGGTGTCGCGCCGCCAGCTCAGCGCGGTGCGTGAAGCCATCGCGGGCTGACGCGGACACCGCCTGGCGCGCAAGCCGCCGCGCCATTCCGGCGGAGGCGTCCTACACGGCCCGGGCCTTCCCTGGGGTCCAATAAAGCCAGCCCGGAGCGCCGTGCGGTGGTCCTGCGGCGATCAACCGGGCGGTGACCGCCATGAGGGACAACATGACCGAAGAACACATAGCGCAGGCGCAGGCCACGGTGCCGGAGGCGGCGCCCGATCCTGCCCGCGTGCTTCTTCACATGCCGGTCGACATCCGCAACATGTCGCTGGTGGTGCTGGCCGGCCTGGCCTTTCTTTTTGTGCTGCACTGGGCCAAGGCGGTTTTTATTCCCGTGATGGTCGGCGTGTTGTTCAGCTATGCGCTCTCGCCGGTGGTCAACTGGCTGGAGACCCGCCGCATTCCGCGCGCGCTGAGCGCGGCCGTGTTGCTGCTGGCCATCCTGGGCGGCATAGGCACCACCGCCTGGTCGCTCAGCGACGAAGCCACACAACTCGTGCAAGCCTTGCCGGCGGCGGCGCAGAAGTTCCGCGAGGCCATGAAGGCGCGCAGCGGCCGCTCCGACAGTGCCCTGGAAACCGTGCAGAAAGCCGCCGCGCAGATCGAGCAGGCCGCGCAGGAAAACGGCGCGCCCGGCACCACGCGCGGCGCCATGCGCGTGGTGGTCGAGCCGGCGCGCTTCGACATCCGGCATTACCTGTGGTCCGGCACCATAGGGCTGATCGCGCTGATCGGCCAGGCCACGGTGGTGGTCTTCCTCACCTATTTCCTGATGATCTCGGGCGACACCTTCCGGCGCAAGCTGCTCAAGCTGGCGGGCGACAGCCTCAGCAGCAAAAAGATCACGCTGCAGGCGCTCAATGAAATCACCGGCCAGATCCAGCGTTACCTGCAGGTGCAACTGCTGACCAGCGCGCTGGTCGGCGTGCTGACCTGGCTGGCTCTGCTCGCCATCGGGCTGGACAACGCGGCCGTCTGGGGCGTCGCGGCCGCCGTGCTGAACCTGGTGCCTTACGTCGGCTCGCTGGTCACGGCCGCGGGTTCGGCCCTGGTGGGTTTCATGCAGTTCGGCTCCCTCAACATGGCCCTGGTCGTGGGCGGCGCCTCGCTGGTCATCCACACCCTGGTGGGCAACCTGCTGACACCCTGGCTCACCAGCCGCGCCAGCCGCATGAACCCGGTGGCCGTGTTTGTGGGCCTGCTGGCCTGGGGCTGGCTGTGGGGCGTGTGGGGGCTGCTGCTGGGCATTCCGATTTTGATGATCGTCAAGGCGATTTGCGACCGGGTGGATGACCTGAAACCGGTGGGCGAATTTTTAGGGTCTTGAAGGGCCCCCACGGTCGCTCACTGCGTGTAGCCTGCGGCTTCTCCCTGCCTCATTCATCACGAAAGGGGCCGCTGCGCCTGCGGCCCGGCAAAGCCGGTTCCGCGGCCCCTGCTGGTGTGGAACTCCTGTGGGCGCTACCATGGGCTCCAAAGGTGTTGAATCATTGAGAAAAAAGAGAAAGAGGTAAGGCCATGATGGAACTGCTCACCGACCCGCAAGCCTGGATCGCTTTTGCCACGCTCACCGCGCTGGAGCTGGTGCTGGGCATCGACAACATCATCTTTATCTCCATCCTGGTCGACAAGCTGCCCAAGGAGAAGCAGGAACTGGCGCGCCGCCTGGGCCTGTTCATGGCCATGTTCATGCGCATAGGCCTGTTGCTGGTGCTGTCGTGGATCATCGGGCTGGTGGAGCCGCTATTCACCGTGCTCAAGCAGGAAATCTCGGGGCGCGACCTGATCCTGATTTCGGGCGGCCTGTTCCTGATCTGGAAGAGCACCGGTGAAATCCACCAGTCCATGGAAGGCGAGGAGGGCCATGCGTCCACGGCCGTCAAGGCCACCTTCACTGCCGTGATCCTGCAGATCATGGTCGTCGACATGGTCTTCTCGCTGGACTCCATCATCACCGCCGTCGGCATGGTCGACAACCTCGTGGTGATGATCGCCGCGGTCATCGCCTCGGTCGGCCTGATGATGCTGTTCGCGCCGGCCATAGGCCGCTTCGTGTCCGACCACCCGACCATCAAGATGCTGGCTTTGTCTTTCCTGGTGGTGGTGGGTGTGGTGCTGATCGCCGAAGGGCTGGACCACCATGTGCCCAAGGGTTATGTGTATTTCGCCATGGCCTTCTCGGTCACGGTGGAGATGCTCAACATTCGCATGCGCCGCAAGCCTGCGGCGGCGGGCAAGGACGGCCTGCACGGTAAAGGCGAGGGCGGCGGACATTCCTCGTGAGTGAGCCCGCCGCGCCCAGGCGCCGGGGTTGCGCGCTGTGCCTGAGGCCCTACAGCGCCTGCATCTGCCGGTGGGTCACACCGGTGGCGCACCAGGTCGAGGTGCTGATCCTGCAGCACCCCCTGGAAGTGGACCACGCCAAAAACACCGCCCGCCTGCTGCACATGAGCCTGCCCGGCAGCCGCCTGCTGACCGGCGAAGCGTTTGCGGCGCCTGAACTGGACGCCGCGATGGACGACGCGGCGCAAGAACCCAAATACACGGTGCTGCTCTACCCCGAGACGCTGCGCGAACCGGCGCCTGCGCTGGACATGGACCGGCTCACGGACCCGGCGCGTGTGCGCCTGGTGGTGCTGGACGCCACCTGGCGCAAAAGCCGCAAGATGCTGCACCTCAACCCTTCGCTGGGTTTGCTGCCGCGCCTGCCACTGGAAGAACTGCCGGCTTCCGGCTACCTGATCCGCAAGGCCCACAGGCCCGACCAGCTGTCCACACTCGAGGCCACTTGTGCGGCGCTGGCGCAACTGGAAGGCGACGCCGAAAAATACCAGCCGCTGCGACAGGCTTTTGATGGCTTTGTCGGGCAACAGCTGGCCTTCAGGCCAACATAGTCAATCGCCCAGGTCCACCACGCCCGCCAGCGGCACGTGCTCGGGCGCCTCATAGTCCGCAATCACCACGGCCCGGCCGGGATGCGCCGAGGTGTCCTGCAGCAGCTGTTTGATGAAGGCAATCGAGGGCGCATCCAGCGCCGCGAACGGTTCATCAAGCAGCAGCAGGCTCGCGCCTGAGGCAAACGCCGCCGCCAGCCAGGCCTTGCGTTTTGACCCGGTGGACAGCATGAAGAGTTGCTTGTTCAGATGCGGCTCCAGCCCCAGGCCTTCGGCCAGTTGTTTCGCCACGGTCGCATCAAAGCCCGCGTACCGGGCGCGCAGAGATTCAAAATACTGCAGCGGCGTGAGCTGGTCGAAGTCGCTTGTGCGCGGCTCCACCCAGAACAGCTGCCGGCGGTAGGCGTCGGGCTGCTCTTTGAGCGATACGCCGTTCAGCTGCAACTGCCCCGCCTCCACAGGCAATGCGCCGGCCAGCAGGCGCAGCAGGGTGCTTTTGCCGCGCCCGTCGCCGCCTTGTACCAGCGTGACGCCGGGCGGGATGGCGATGGACACCCCGGCAAAGAGCTCGACCTTGGGATCGCGGTAGCGAAAGCTGAGGCCTTCAACCGTTAAAACTACAGGTGGGATGGCGGGATGTTTGATGGGACGGCCCTGGTGGATCTGGAGGCTGGAGGCTGGAGGTGATGGTAATCTCCAATTTCGCAGTGCCTTCAAATATCGAGCCATGATCACCGGAGCGCAATAGCTTCGCCCTTAAATGACCGCAACCCAGGTAATTTCTGAATATCGAACTTCCTGGTTTGGGCGGTTCGGTTATTTGACGATGGCAACTGCCGGTTCAATCATGTTCGCGTCCGCGGCATTCGCGTTTCTGCCCGATCCCTCCGGATCCCGGCAACCCTGGCCGCTGCAACTGGCTGCGGGCGCGCTTCTGGGTTTTTCCGGCTATGGCGTATTTCTGTGGCTGTACAGGGTACTGGACCCGAGCCGGCGGATTGCGACCTCTCCCCGCGGGTTTGTTTACAGGGGGCTTTCAGGTTCAGTTCGCATCGTGTGGGCGGATATCGACTCATACTGGCTGGGGTATGGGGGCAACTCCCCATTCCTGTTTTTGCACGTCAGGTTGAAGGACAGCAGCGGGAATCGCAGAAAAAAGCTCAAGCTGGATGTGTCCGGTTTGAACCCAGGCGCTGAACAACTGACTGAAGAGTTTTTGAGGCAAACAGGGAAAAAACCAAAACGTTCAACGACGTACTGACCGCGCATCTCCAGTCGGCCTCGAGCGTCTGGGGTTAAGCCCGTCCAATCAGGAAACCCAACCATGAGCTTTGGAAAAACCACCCCCATACTGCGCCTCTTCGACGAAGCCAAGGCCAGGGAGTTTTACGTCGACTTCCTGGGCTTCAAAGTCGACTGGGAGCATCGATTTGGCGAGGGCATGCCGCTCTACATGCAGGTTTCCAAAGGCGGCTGCATTCTTCACCTGTCGGGCCACCACGGTGACTGCAGCCCGGGCGCGGCGATGCGGATCGAGACGGACGGGCTGGAGGCATTCCAGCAGGAGCTTCTGGCCAAGCATTACAAGTACGCCCGGCCCGGCATAGAAGACACGCCCTGGGGCAGCCGGGACATGTCCATCGGCGACCCGTTTGGCAACCGGCTGACGTTTACCAATGCGATCAGCACCTAGCGCTTGCCCCGATGTGCGGTCTTTTTAGAAATCTTCTGACGCTGCTGCGGGCGCTTATTTCGGCTGGCGCGAATGGCGCGGACGCGCGGGTCACCAGCTGGTTTTGGGTCACGCCTTTTGATGCCGGAATCCATGTGCTCAAGAGCGACCGCTACCTGCAGTTTGCCGAGGCGGCCCAATTGGACTACCTGGTCAGGACAAGGCTGATGGGCACGCTGCTGCGCCGCCGCCTGAGTTTTGTGAACGCCTCCCAGCTGGTCAAGTTCAGCCGACCCATTGCGATGTTCAGGCGCGTGCGCGTGGAAACCGCCATCATCTTTGCCGATGAAAAATACGCCTGGTTTTCACATGCGATGTTTGTGGGCGCGGAACAGCACGCGGAGGTGCTGGTCAAGATGAAATTCAAAAAGGGGTCGCTCACGGTGCGTCCCGCTGAACTCATCGCCCAAGGTTTTGCCGCCAAGCCCGCCCAACTCGAAGCCTGGGACCGGGCGCTGGACGCGATGTGAGGCGTGCCTCCGTTGCGGCTGCAAGAGCGCACAGGGATTGCGCTGTTGAAGTTGCGAATCAGGGGATGCTTGATGCCCAACCGGAATTCAGGGCCGCAGCGATTCGGCGACAAACGCGGCGGCGAAAAGGATGGACTCAAGTTCTTTGCAGGGCTTGATGTCCGCATACCCAACCGGGGCCGCGCGCTGGAGCTCGGCGTGCACGTCGGCCAGGCCCCGGGCATGGGCTTGCAGGGCAAGGCGCCTGGCTCCGTGTTCTCCATGTGCGCCGACCAGAAAGCTTTTGCTCTGGCGTTTGCCGTGCATGTCCACCCAGAAAGCCTGCCAGAAGGGAAAGGGTTGGCCGCCGGGTTTTTTGGGAGGGTGCACGTAACGCGCCACGCCTACCGTTCCGGATGTATTGCGCCTGTTTTTTCGCGCGCTGCGCCACAGGCGATGGTCCGCCTCAAAGGTGGCGATATACACCTCCACGGCATCCCGGTAGATCTTCGCGGCGGCAAGTGACTGGCGTTTGCCGCCGTAGGACGCGTCGCTGAAAGTCCGTTCAACGATCCGCCCGAAGCGCCGGACGGTGACCCGCCAGGTTCTCTCGAGGTCAGACTGGAGGCGGATGATGCGGCGCAAAGGATTTTGGTAGTCGGTTCTGTACATGGCGCTGGAAAATCCAGAACCGTAATCCATCTCATCCGGCGCGTTCACAAAGAATGTCTTCGTGCGGGCATTGTTTGTTGGTTTTCCGGGCGAAGCACCGGAAACAGCGTGTTCAGGTGCGATGTGCGTGGGTGCTCAAAGGCCGTTGGCTCTCCCCGTCTCCCTCTCCCAGGGGGAGAGGGAGACGGGGAGGGGAATAGTAAGGAGCCCCGTGGTTAACGGACCAGCAGGCGCGCATTCGCCGGCAAATCCCCCAGCCGCACTGGCTGCCCGGGTGCGACCACGCGGGCGTCCTGGAACCCGTCTTCCGCCGCATCGTCGCGCTGCCAGCGAATCGTCAGCGCATGGCCTTGCACGTTCAAGTCAATCTCAAACGCGGGCCAGTGCGCGGGCACACAAGGCGACAGCGACAGCTCGCCTTGCTGCAGCTTCAGGCCCAGGATGTTTTCCAGCGCGGCGCGGTGCAGCCAGGCGGCCGAGCCGGTGTACCAGCTCCAGCCGCCGCGGCCCACGTAAGGGGCGCTGCCGTAGATGTCGCCGGCCATCACATAGGGCTCCAGTTCGTAGGCCGGGCCGCGCAGCGGGTGTTCGCTGCGGTGGGCGGGACTCAGGGCCTGGAAGCTTTCCCACGCGGCCTCGGCGTCGCCGGTGGCGGCCTGGGCCATCATGGCCCAGACGGCGGCGTGTGAATACTGGCCGCCGTTTTCGCGCACGCCGGGCGGGTAGGCCTGGATGTAGCCGGGGTTGTCGGCCGCGTGCTGCAGCGGCGGCGTGAGCAGGCGCAAGAGGCCCGCGTCGTGGTCGACCAGCTGTTCGTTCATGGCCTGCATGGCGGGCACGGTGAACTCATCGGTGGAGGCGCCGGACAGCACGGCCCAGGCCTGGGCGATCAGGTCTATGCGGCATTCGCTGTTGCTGGCTGAACCCAGCGGCGCGCCGTTGTCGAAGAAGGCGCGGCGGAACCAGGCGCCGTCCCAGCCGTCTTTGTGCAAGGCGCTGATCCAGCCCTGGCGCGCGGCCAGCCAGGTGTCCACGCGGCTGTCGTTGCGCGCGCGGGCCAGCGGCTCGAAGTCCTGCACCACGCGGCACAAAAACCAGGCCAGCCAGACCGATTCGCCGCGGCCTTCATGGCCCACGCGGTTCATGCCGTCGTTCCAGTCGCCGGTGCCCATCAGCGGCAAGCCGTGGGCGCCGGTGGGCAGGCTGCGGTCCAGCGTGCGCGCGCAGTGCTCGAACAGCGTGGCGCTTTGCGTGCTGGTTTGCGGCGCGTAGTAGGCGTCTTCGGCGCCTTCGGGAATCGTGGGGCCGTCGATGAAGGCGACCTGCTCGTCGAGGATGGCGGTGTCGCCGGTCACCGCGACGTACCAGGCGCAGGCATAGGGCAGCCACAGCAGGTCGTCGGAAAAATGCGTGCGCACGCCTTCGCCGCCGGGCGCGTGCCACCAGTGCTGCACGTCGCCTTCGGGGAACTGGCGCGAGGCGTTGAGCAAAATCTGCCGGCGCAGGCGCGCGGGCTCGATGAGTGCAAAGGCCATCGCGTCCTGCAACTGGTCGCGGAAACCGAAGGCGCCGCCGGCCTGGTAGAAGCCGGCCTTGGACCACAGGCGGGATGCCAGCGTCTGGTACAGCAGCCAGCGATTCACCATCGCGTCGAACAGCGGGTCGGGCGTGCGCACCTGCACCTTGCCGAGCAGGCCGGCCCACCAGGCCTTGACCTGCTCCAGCGCCGCCGCCGTATCGCGGCCTTGCCAGGCGCGCGCCAGCTCGCCGGCCTGGGCGGCATCGGTGGCATGGCCCAGCATGAAGGTCAGCGTGAGGCTCTGGCCGGGCTGCAGCGTGAAGTCGCCGGCCAGCGCGGCGCAGGGGTCGCTGCCGCTGGCGGCGTTCTGGCCCAGCGTCGCGGGCGGTGCGAGGCGGCCCGCGGCATCAAAAAATTCACTGCGGTCGCACGTCCATTGCGGCGCACCGGGCAAGCCGGCCAGCGCCAGGAAGGCGGTGCTGCCGCCGAAGCCGGCGCGGCTTTCGCGTTGCTGGGCGAACACGGCGTTGAGTGCGCCGTCTTTGGCGCGCCAGGCGTGCACGGTGCGGCGTTCGTGGCGCGCGGCGCCCATCTGCCACTCGACCATGGCCAGCGCGCGCAGGCGGCGCGGGGCCGTGCCTTCGTTGCGCAGCTTGATCTGTACGAGCTTGACGGAATCGCTCAGGTCGGCGAACCAGGTGGTCTCGGCCTGCAGCGCGCCGTGCCGGCGTTCAAACACGCTGTAGCCCTGGCCGTGGCGCACGCGGCAGGGTGTGCCGCCGCCCGTGCCGGAGGCGGAAGCATCCAGCGGCAGCAGCGCCTGGGTGTCCAGGTCCTGCAGCAGGTAGTGCTCAAAGCGCGGGTCGGTCACCGGGTCGTTGGACCAGGGCGTGAGCTGGTGCAAGCGGCTGTTGCCGGCCCAGGTGTAGCCGGCGCCGGCTTCGGAGACCTGGAAGCCGAAGGAAGCGTTGGCGATCACGTTGACCCAGGGGCGGGGCGGGCGGTGCGTGCCGTCGACGTCGAACTGGAATTCACCGCTGGCGGCGTCAAAGCGGCTTGGCGGTGTTTGCGCGGTCTTTGCTACCTGCGGCAGAGGGTCGATGCCGGGGCGCGGCGCCGCAGTGCCCAGCGCCTGCAGCGCGGTGGCCTGCTGTTCCAGCGGCCGGCCGTCGGCCACGAGGACGAGGCGGGCCAAACCGGTCAGTGCGGCTTTTTCGGACGGCACGATCTCCTGCTCGCGCAGCAGGAAAAAGCCGCCGGCGTCGCTGCGCGGGAAGCTGTTCTCGGCCTGCTGCAAGGTGCGGTCGCGCAGCGCCAGGATGTCGCGCTGCAGCGGCATCAAATAGGAATTGGCTTCGCTGTTGAGGATGACCACGTCGGCGGCCAGGCCGCAGAAACTCCACCAGGGCTGGGCGCGCAGCAGCGCATGCACCAGTCCCATGCCGGCGCTGGAGTGGATGAGCACCAGCACGATGGGCTTGTCGCCCGAGAGGCCGAAGCGCCAGAGCTGGCGCTGGTCGATCAGGCCGCGCTCGGCCATGGGCCGGGCGCAGCTGTACATCAGCGCGGTGTTGATGTCCTGCAGCGCGGCGTTTTCTTCCGGGTCCACGCCGAGGTCGCGCAGCCGCACCTGGGCCAGCGTGGCGGCCATGCGGGTGGCGCGCTCCACGTGCATGGGCTGCAGGTATTTGTCGATGCGCGCGGCCAGCTCGCCGGCATCCGCCGCGGCGGCGGTGGCAAAGCTCAGGCGCGCCAGCCCGCCGGCGGGAATGCGTATGCGCACGCGCAGGCCGGCAACAGGGTCCAGCCCGTTGATGGGCGAGCCGTCCTCGCCGCGCGCTTCGGCCAGCAGGGCCGGCTCGCCGGGCCCGCGGTTGCGGCCCAGGAAGGCGCGCCGGTCGGCGATGAAGTCGATGGCGCGCACATTGGCCTCCGAGTCGGCCAGGAAATGCGCCACGGCCATGGCCGGGTCGCCCTGCAGCCGGGGCTTGCGCGACAGCAGCAAGGCGCGCCATTCGGCATGCCACGCGGTCTGCATGAACAGGTTGGAAAAGGCCGGGTGTGCCTCGTCGGCGCGCGGGTCGGTCAGCACGGCTTCGAAGCAGGAGATGACATCCAGTGTGATCTCGGCATCCGACACGTTGCGCAGCGTGACGATGCGCAGCTCGGTGTCGTCCTCGGGGCTGACGAGCACGGTGGTCCGGGTCTCCAGCGTGCTTGACGCCATCTCGAACTGCACGCGGTCGGCCAGGAAGGTGGCCTTGTAGCGCCAGTCGGGGTGTGGCGCCGGGTGCTGGGTGAGCGAGGAGACGCGGTCCTGGCCGGCGGGGCGCAGGTAAATGAAGGTGCCGCAGGCGTCGCGCAGCAGGTCGTCGCGCCAGCGCGTGATGTTGTAGGTCCTGTCGCCCATGCGCCAGCGGCTCACGCCGGCGCCGTTGGCGCGCAGGGCCACGCTGTAGCGTCCGTTGGACAGCAACTGCGTGGGCTGCCAGCCGGGCGCGGCGGGGTCGAGTTCGCGCGAATGGTAGAGCTGCGCTTCGGTGGCGCCCTCGGGTTCGGGCAGGGCGCGCGGGTCGGCGCTTTCGATGATCTGGCGCGGGGTTTTTTCGTGCAGCAGCGAGTCGAAGGCCTGCACCAGCGGCGCCGAGGCGAACCAGCGGCGCGGCGCCTCCTTGCACAGCACGTTGCACAGCGCCACCAGCGCCATGCCCTGGTGGTGCGCCATGAAGGTGTTGACCAGGCTCAGCGCCTGCGCGCCGGGCTGGCGGGCGACGGTGAAGTCCAGCGCGTCGGCAAAGCCGTACTCGCCGCGCGCGCCCCATTGCTCGAGCTGGCGCAGGTTGGCCACGGCTTCATGCGGCATGAACTGCGCGGCCATGATGCTGGCATAGGGCGCCACCACGCGGTCGGTGGGCGGCGTGCGGCGCAGCGCCAGGCGCGGCACGCCGAAGGGCGAGTACTGGAAGGCCAGCGTGTGGTCCTGCGCGAAATAGGCCGACTCGGACACGCCCCAGGGCAGGCCTTGGGCGTCGCCGTAGGCCTGCTGCTCTTTCACGGCGGCCAGGCCCGAGACATGCAGCAGGCCCTCGTCGGGCTCGCTCATGACCAGCGAAGGCATCAGGTATTCGAACATGGAGCCCGACCAGGATTTGAGGCCGGGCGTGACGCCCACCGTCAGGAAGGCGCGGCCCAGCGCCAGCCAGTGGCGGCGCGGCACGTCGCCCTTGGCGATGGCCAGGAAGCTGGTCAGGCGCGCCTCGGAGGCGATCAGGTCGTAGAAGCTCGCGTCCAGCGCCTGCTCGTGCACGCGCAGGCCGATGTGGAACAGGTGGCGCTTGGGGCTGTACAGGCCGCTGAAGTCCATGGCCATGCACAGGCGTTCGCAGCGCTCGCCCAGCTGCATGAGCTGCGCGGATTCGGCCGCGGTTGTGCCTTGCCGCGCGGCCAGCAGGCGGCAGGATTGCGCGACCGCCAGCAGGTGGCCCGCGAAGTTGCCGCTGTCGACGGTGGAGACGTAGGCCGGCGGCAGCACCTGCAGCGTGCGTGTTTCATACCAGTTCAGCAGGTGGCCATTGTGTTTGGGCAGGGCTTCGACGGTGTCCAGCGTGGCGGCCAGGCGCGTGGCCATCTCGCCGGTGGAGATCCAGCCGAACTGGCGCGCGCAGGCGACGGTCATCAGGTAAAGCCCGATGTTGGTGGGCGAGGTGCGGTGGGCCAGCGTGGGTTCGGGCTCCATCTGCAGGTTGTCGGGCGGCAGGTGGTGGTCTTCGGGGCCGACCACGCGCTCAAAGAAGCGCCAGGTCTGGCGCGCCAGCTTGAGCAGGTAGTCGCGGTCCACGGCATCCGCGGTCGTCGCCGGGTCCACCGCGCCGGGCTTGCTGCCCCACCAGGCGGCCAGCGGCGCCAGCGCCCACAGCACAAACAGCGCGGGGCCGATGAGGGGATGCGGGCTCCAGCAGGCGGCCACGGCCAGCGCCAGGCACAGCGCGGACACGCCCGCATGGCCGCGCACAAACGCGCCCAGCGTGTAGCGCGCCGAGGCCTGCGCCTGGGCCGCGGTGGTCCACTGCAGCAGGCGCCGGCGGCTGGCGGCCATGCGCCACAGGGCGCGCGTGATCGCGTCCAGCAGCATCAGGGCCTGCACGGCCAGCTGGCTGAACTGCCACAGCGCCTGCGCCAGCGCGCGCCCGACGTCGCGCATGCCGACGTCGAAGAAATGCAGCCAGGCGATGCCGCGCCGCGTGGGCACCAGCCCGGCGAGCGCGCCCATCAATGGGCCGGCCAGGAAGGCGATGAAGGTGAAGGCGATCGACGTCTGGATGTGCAGGGCGCCGGTGAAGACCACCCAGGCCAGCAGCGCGAAGCAGGCCGGCGCCACCAGCGAGCGGCGCAGGTTGTCGGCCATGCGCCACAGGCCCAGGGCGTCTATGCCGAAGGTCTTGGCGCGCAGCATCAGCGGCAGCAGCTGCCAGTCGCCGCGCGTCCAGCGGTGCACGCGCGAGGCGGCCACGCCGGCATGGTGCGGCTGGTCTTCCATCAGCACCACGTCGCCGGCATAACCGCAGCGCGCGATGCTGCCTTCGAGCAGGTCGTGGCTCAGGATGGCGCCTTCGGGCAGGCGCTGGTCCAGCACGGCGTGCACCGCCGCCACGTGCAGCAGGCCTTTGCCGGTGAAGTTGCCCATGCCGAACACGTCCTGGTAAAGATCGGAGGTGCCGCTGCTGTACGGGTCCAGCCCGAGCTGGCCGGCGAACAGGGTGTGAAACGGCGAGCGCTCATGCCGCGCGGGCAGGGGCGTGGCCACGCGCGGCTGCAGGATGCCGTAGCCGGCGGTGACGCGCCGCGTCTTTCGGTCTATCTGCGGCGTGTTGAGCGGGTGGGCGGCAATCGCCACCAGTTCGCGCAGCGAGCCGGCGGGCAGGCCGGTGTCGCTGTCCAGCGTGAGCACATAGCGCGTGCCGTCGGCCAGGCGCATGTCGGCACCTGCGGGAGCGAACGGGGACACCGAACGCTCGGCCAGGTGCCGCAGCAGCATTTCGAGCTTGCCGCGCTTGCGCTCCCAGCCTATCCAGCGGCGCTCGGTGGCCGACCAGCTGCGCGGGCGGTGCAGCAGCACAAAGCGGGCGGGCTGGCCGTGCGGCGCGGGGTAGGCGACGTTCAGCGCGCGCAGCCGGGCCAGCGCGTCGTCGAAGAGCGCAGCGTCGCCGGGTGTGCTTTCGGTCTCGGCGTCGGCCCAGTCCGTCAGCAGCGCGAATTGCGCCTGCGTTTCGCGGCTGGCCAGCCAGTGCAGCTGCAGTTGGTGCGCCAGTTCGGCGTTGGACGCGGCCGAGGTCAGCATGGAAGGAATCACGACCAGCACGCGGTGCTCGGCCGGGATGCCGCCGCTGAAGTCCAGCCGGGCCAGCGGCTGGATGCGGGTGGACTCGGCGATCAGCCGGTGCATCAGCGCAACCACGGCTTCGGAGGCCGGCCAGGCCATCAGCAACACCGCCACCCAGGCGGCGGCGGGCAGGTCGGCCAGCGGGTGCGCGGCCCAGGTCAGCAGCGCGGCGGTGCCGGCGGCCCAGGCCGCGGCGAACAGCGGCAGGCGCCAGGAGCGCGGGGTTTCGGTGGCCGGCAAGGCCTTGTGCGGGCCGGTGGAAGGACGCAGCGCGGCTTCGAGCAGCGGCCGGCCCGGGCCTATCAGGTAGTAGCCGGCGGTGCGCGCGACCATGGAGTTGTTGGGCTGGCGCGCGGCGGCCAGCACGGCTTCGGCGACGGCGCGTTCGGGCTTGCCCATCTGCTGCGCCAGTCTTTCCATGGCGCGCGTGATCTGCTGGCGCGTGAGTTCGCTTTCGCGTGAAAAGCTCGGCAGCCGGCGCAGCACCTGCAGCGAGTGGCTGACCGGTTCGATGAGTTCCACCCATTCGACCTGCCCTATCAGCCTGAGCGTGGTGATGATGTTGCTGACCGTGAGGTTGGCCGCCACCTGCACGGTCTGGCCTTCGCCGATCATGCCCAGCGCGTCGGTGCAGTGCTGCTCGGTCCAGCGCACCAGCGGCAGGGCGGGCGGCGCGTCGGGCTCGGCGCGGCCGGCCGGCATGCGCTGCCAGAGCTGGGTCAGGTAGCTGCGCTCCAGGCCGTGGACCTGCATCAGGGCCAGCAGCTCGTCGAGTTCGCGCAGGCTCAGCGCCTCGGCCTTGTCCCAGGCGGCGTGGGCCACTTCGCGCGCGACCTTGTTCCAGGCGATGCGGTCGGCCATGCGGCGCAGGTTCTCCAGCAGCACCACGCGCAAGGTGGTGGGCAGGGCCCAGAGTTCACCGAGGTTGAGCTCGCTGACCTCCTGGTAGGCATGCAGGAAGGCGGTGAACAGGACAGGGTCGAGCACGCTGTCGGTGTGCGCCACATAGGCCCAGGCGATGCCGTAGACGCGCGGCAGGCCCTGCAGCGGCTTGTCGGCCAGCTTGGGCAGGTCGGCGTAGTAGCGGTGCGGCACGCCGTCCTGGATCTGCTGCAACTGCGCCTCGACCAGGTGGAAGTTGTCGAGCAGCCATTCGGCCGCGGGCGTGACGTAGTGGCCGCTGAGCGAGGTCAGCGCGATGTAGTCGTAGGCCAGTCGGATGGCGGCGATGTTTTCCTGCACGCGCGGGAAAAACGGGGGACCGGTGTCGCCGCTGCCGGGCGGCAGCACGCCTTGCGCGGCGGCCAGGCTGCGGCCGTGCTCTTCAAAACGCTGCGCGCCGAACAGCTCGGCGCGTATGGGTTGCTGGATGTCGCCGCGGGGAGCGGCGAGAAGTTGGCGGGCGTAGGTGCTGAGGGTTTCCAGCCGCTCGATGACCGGCGTAGTCACGCGCTCAGGCTAGCGCGAGCAGGCCGATGCAGATGGCCACGATGAGCGCCACCGTCACGATGCGCGGCGACACCACGGAATGCGCGGACTGAAGGCCCGACTGGAGGGTGAAAAACCGGCCGCGTGAATGCGCGCACTGGTTCATGTGCGACGCCAGGTCGGCGGCGTCGGTGGAAACAAAATCGCTGCGAATGGCCGACGGTGTGTCGGCCATGATCTCCAGGGTGGTCATGATTCTGCGCTCCGGGCTAGGCTGGGGGTTGGGCAATGCGTGCGGAATGCAGCATCGCTCCTGTCTTACACCATGCTAAGCACCGGTACCGTCAGGCACCATCAGAAGACGCTGGAGTTTGTCTAGGACAAGGCCTACAGTATGCGCTTCCCTTGAATACCCCTACGGCGGGTGGCCTCCCCGGGTCTTGCTCCGGCTTGCGCGCTGGTGCCCTTTGCATAGGCTTGCTGGCCGGGTCTCGCCCCGGCGGGCGAGGCACTTTTCTTTGCTTCGCCAAAGAAAAGTACCCAAAAGAAAGGCGACCCTGGCTCCTGCGTCCCCTGCGCTTCGCTCCGGGGCAACCTGCGGTGCTCGGTCCAGCCGGGGTCAAAAACA
>NZ_CALROB020000025.1:0-79892 GCF_943369675.1 Polaromonas sp. YR568
GACTTTGGTGTTCGCGTAACTTCGCTGCGCGAAGTGAGCGAACCCCGCGCGCGCAGCGCGCCTTTTGGCGAACAAAAGAAAACCCGCTTTGCGGGTTTCGCCAAAGTTACTGGCCGCCGGGCCACTCCCGGCCAGCAAGCCTTAGCAAAAGGCAGAAGCGGCCGCCGGCGCAAGAACCGGCGAAAATACCCCATGCCCACCCCAACCCCACCCCGCCACTGGTCCATCCTCAAAACCCCAGACTTCGCAAAACTGGACCTGGCCCGCTGCATCGCGGTCCTGCCGGTGGCGGCCACAGAGCAGCACGGCCCGCACCTGCCGCTCAATGTGGATGCGACGCTGGTGGAGGGCGTGATCGCTGCCGCCTTGCCGCACCTGCCGGCCGCGCAGCCGATTCTGTTCTTGCCCACGCAGGCCGTGGGTTTCAGCCCCGAGCACACGCGCTTTGCCGGCACGCTGACGCTGAAAGCCGACACGGTGATTCGGCTGTGGACCGAGCTGGCCGAGTCGGTCGCGCAAACGGGTGTCAAAAAGCTGGTGCTGCTCAATTCGCACGGCGGCCAGGTTGGCCTGCTGGACGTGGTGGCGCGCGACCTGCGGGCCCGGCTGGGCATGCTGGTCTACAGCGTGAACTGGTTCAACCTGCCGCTCACGGGTGAAGACGGCAAGCCGGTGAACGACTTGTTCAGCGCCACGGAGCACCGCTTCGGCATCCACGCCGGCGAGATTGAAACTTCGATGATGCTGGCCCTCAAGCCGGAGCAGGTCGAGATGGCGAAAGCGCAAAACTTTCATTCCACCTCGCAAGACCGCGCCGAAAAATTCAGCATTCTGGGTGACGGCCGCAGCGCCAAACTGGCCTGGCAGATGCAGGACTACAACCCGCATGGCGCCGTGGGCAATGCGGCCGCCGCCACCGCCGAAAAAGGCCGCGCCCTGCTGGGCGCGGCGGGCCGCAGCCTGGCGCGGCTGCTGGTGGAGATCGATGAACTGCCGGCCGACACGCTGAACGACAAGACGGCTTTTTAACTAACGCAGGATCACGCTCTGCCGCTTCCACGCGGCGTCCTGCCAGCGGTTAAAGGCGGCCAGCGCACCGGGGTCGCCGGCCTGCTTTTCGGCCGTCAAGGTGTCCATGCGGGCCACTTCAAAATTGCGGCGCAGGCGCCCGCCGATGCGGGTCTCGCGGGCCAGCAGCATTTGCGGCGCGCCGCGCACCCAGCCGGCAAATTCCACATAACCGAGTTCGGGGTCGTTGCTGGCGGGCGGCAGCACATCGATGCTCCATTTCCCGGCATTCTTGCGAAACACCCAAAGTTCGCGCCAGGCGTCCAGCGGCTGCACGGCGAGTGCCAGCGCCTGGCCGTCGGGATGCGCGCTGGCGGAAGCGGCCCAGACGATGCCATAGGTGCAGCGTTTGGCGACCGCTTCCTTGCCGGGTTTGCCGTCGGCCTTGTTTTCATACAGCGCCACGCAGGTTTCGCCGGCCTGGCCGGCTTCGGTGGCCAGCGTCAGTTTGGCGAAACGCGGGAGGGTGGTTTCCGCGGCCCAGCGCGAGGCCCCCACGCGGATCGCCGCATCGTTGTAGTCCTGCCTGTCGTTGTCCGTCAGTTCCAGCTTGTTCACCGCCGCAAGTTCCGCCAGCGCGCGCTGCGCGGCCGCCGTGGGTGCTTCGGCCCGGCGCGCCTGCTGGAAGGCCAGGCTGGCAAACACGCCGGCGCGGCGCAGGCGCAAGCGGTTTTTGCTGACGTCGGACAGCTGGGCGAACTGCGCGGCGCTGAGCTTGTCCAGCACCTCGGCGCGCCACTGGTCCTGCGCCAGGCGCTCCTGCGGGTGCAGGTCGGGGCTCATGCAATCGGGGCGGGTCACGGCCAGCGCGGCGCGGGCGCGTTGTTCCGCATCGGACGGCAGGGCCAGCACACGGCGAAAGGCTTCGCCGTTGTAGCAAAGCTGCATGCTGCCGCCCTGCTCATAGCCCTTGAAACCCACGCCATAAAAAGACGCCACTTCCATGTGCGCGGAAATCACGTCGCTGGTGGCCTTGCCGTGCTTCATGGAGGCGCGGCGCGCCAGGCGCTCGGCCATGGTGCCCAGCGCGTCGAAGGCTTCCGCGCCTATGGCGTCTGCCGGCGCGGCCTTGAGGTAGGCGGCGGTGTAGGCAATGCCCAGCGCTTCGGCGCCCGGGCTTTCGCGCAGGAAGCGCACCACTGACAGCAATTGCGGCGCGTCTTCGGGCTGCAGCGAGACGGTGCGCACCTGGCTGACGTGGATGAAACCCGCGCGTTCGCGCCTGTGGTCGTAGACCTGCAGGTAGTCCATGCGCTGGCCGCGGATTTCCAGCGCGTCGCCCTGCCACAGGGCGGCCTGTTGCGCGGCGGAATCGCGCGGCGCGGCGCGCAGCGTGGCCTGGTCCTGCGTCACGATGGCCAAGGTCAGGAGTGCGGTGGTGATCATTATTCGGCCTCTTGTTCTTCTTGCGTGTTGTTGCCGCGAGGGGCTTGTGCCACGGTGCGGTCGGCCTTGGGCGCGCCGCCCAGCAGTCCCGCGCCCACAAAGCCGCCGCTGGTGGAGGGCGGGGCGATGATCACGGTGATCTTGTCGCTGAGCTTGTCGGCCATGGTTTTCTGGATCAGCAGCGGGTGGCGTGTGATCAGCACGCCTTCACGCGCCATCTGCTCGCTGTTGATCTTGCCAACACGGTCCAGCCGGTAGGCTTCGGCGTCCGCCAGTTTCTGGCGCGAATCGGCCTCGCCGGAGGCCTCGATGCGCCTGGCCTGCGCGCTGCCTTCGGCCGTGCGAATGCGCGACTGCTTGTCGGCCTCGGCTTCGAGCTGGCGCTGCTCGATCTGCTTTTGCTTGAAGGGCAGCACGTGCTTCATGGCCTCTTCCTGCGCCCTGGCCGCGATCACCTGTTCGCTGGCGGCGGCCTGCGCGTTGGTTTCGCGGCGCACCTTGTCGGCCATCGCGTCCAGCTCGGTTTCCTTGACGCGCTTTTCTTTCAGCGCCAGCGTGTAGCGCATTTTTTCCGTCGCGAGCTCTTCGGCCAGCAGCTTGTCCATGCCCTGGCGGTAGTCGGCGGGCAGGTCCACCTTGCCCATCTGAACCGTGCGCAGCAGGATGCCGTCGGCCGCGAGTTTCGGTTTGAGTTCGGCCTCGATGAGCTGCTGGATCTCGGCGCGCTTGGTGGAGAAGATTTCCCGCACGGTGTAGCGGGTGAAAGTTTTGTAGATCACGCCCTGCACGGCGGGCTGCACGATCTGGCCGGCGATGTCGTCGGGCAGGTTTTTCGACAGCGCGTTGACCTTGGCCGGGTCCAGCGCGTAGCGCACCGTGAGGTCCACGCCCAGCGACATGCCTTCGATCGACTGGAAGGGCGAAGGCCCGTCGGCACGGCTGCTGCCTTCGGGGCGGTAGACCTGGTCGCGCAGCGAGAAGGTGCGCACTTCATGCAGGCCGGGCAGCAATAGCAAGGAACCTTCGCGGAACTCGTCGACGCCGCCGGTCAGCTGGTTGGTGCGTATGGTCACGTCGCCGCGCCCCACCGATTCCACGGGCGGGTGCACCCACAGCAGGTAGCCGGCGCCGGCCGCCGCCGCGGTGGCGACCATCAGGCCGCTGGCGCTGGCGGCGCGCCGGACTCCGGTGGCGGCGATGCGGCGGGTGCCGTGCACCCCGCGGGAAAAGATGGCGCGTATGCGCAGGGCGATGCGGCTAAAACGTGGGTTCATGACAGGCTCCTCCGGTAGGTTTGGCGAGAGGCGCGGACTGCGTTCTCTCTGGCCTCCATTGTTCGAATCGGGACCGGAGCGTTCAATGCGTCCGGGCGGTGTCTTTGCGCGCTCCGGCGGGCGGCAAGCCTCCGCCAACGGAAGAAACACTCACACGGCCAGTCGCGGCCGGCACCCATAATGAAGCCACTCCATCCTCCGCATGCCACGCCCATGACCAAAATTGCCGTGATCGAAGACGACTTGCCCATGAGCAATCAGCTCAAGGGCTGGATTGAATCGGCCCGGCCGGGCATACAGGTCGACCAGTGGTTCAACCGCGACGACGCCGAAGCCGCCGTCGCCCGCGAAGGCTACGACGCGGTGGTGCTGGACATCGAACTCGGGCGCGAACGCCATGCCGGCGTGGCCATCATCAACGCCATCAACAAGCAGCGGCAGGGCACGCCGGTGCTGGTGGTGTCCGCCATGCCGGCCGCCATCTACCGCAGCATCATGAAGGCCCTGGATGCCTGGGACTACCTGCAGAAAACCACCTTCGAGGAAGCCGATTTCATCGAGACCTTCCTGGACATCCTGCGCAGCGCCAAGGCCGCGCCCGCGGGCAAGGCGCCCGCCGCAAGCAGCCAGGAGCTGCATCTGGACCCGCTGCGCCAGAACACGGCGATCTGGCGCGGCCAGCGCGTGAACCTGCCGCTGACGGCGCAGCGCATCCTGGCGGCGCTGCATGCGCGCCGCGGCGAGGTGGTCAGCTACGACGACCTCTACCTGGTGGTCAAAAGCGGGCGCAACCGCGACAACATCCGCAAGCACGTCAGCACCATACGCGACGCCTTCAAGGAAATCGACGCGAGCTTCGACGGCATTGAGAACGTTCCCATGCGCGGTTTTCGCTGGGCCGAAGCGGCCGAGGCCGCGCGTGGCGGCAAGGGCAAGGCGTGAAGCTGCCCGCCAGCCTGGGCGTGGAGCGCCTGCTGCCGGCGCGTGTGCCCTTCGGCCTGCGGGTTTTTTTTCGCGGCGCTTTTTTGCTGCTGGGGCTGGCCACCATCGCACTGGCCGTCGCCGTGCTGCAGGACGAAAAAGAGCGCAGCTACCGCAACTACCAGGACGGCTTTCGCAAGAACCAGGCGCAGATCGCGGCCAAACTGCGCCACCCCACGGGCCAGCTGGTGCTGCTCAATCCCACGGCCTACGACCATGAGGTGACGCCGCTGCGACCGCTGGTGCTGCCGTTTTCCGCCATCGACTTCGACGATCGCAACAAGGCCCAGCAGGCGGTCGAGATGGCCGGCTGCCTGGTGCAATACCCCGATGCGGCCTCGATGTGCGTGGCCGTGGGCAACAACCCCTTTGCCGGCGGTTTCCTCTACGTCGTCGGCAGCTTCAACAGCGGGCCGCTGGTGTCGCACAGCTCGGGCACGCTGGATTTGAGCCAGGCGCACCGCGCCCGCATCACTGTGGACATGCGCGGGCAACGCTACCGCTGGATCGCACCCTTCCAGGCCATGCAGGCCATGGACGAGGGCCGCAACGCCTCGCCCTTTGCCAACACCCGGGGACGCCTGGTGGGCTTTGCCGACGATGGCCCCATCACGCCGGCCAGCCGGCCCGTGCGCGATTTTCGCGGCTGGCTCTGGCAGGACGGCCGCTGCGTGGACGGCGCGCCGGCGGGGCCGGACTGCACGCGCCGCGCCTTCGTCAGCGTGCGCCTGCCGGTGGAGCTGTTTCGCGAGGCGCTGTTTTCCAAAGGGCCGGCCGGCATCGTCTGGCCGCCGGCCGACCTGGACCAGGTCAAGGTGCAGGTGGAAATGCTGGCGCCCGGCGAAGGCAAGCCGCTGTTCGACAGCAATGCCCAAGGCGCCGCCGCGCCTTTTTCGTGGGCGGAACTGACGCCCCTGCTGCTGCCCGGCGAAAAGCTGCGCATACGCAAGCTGGGCGCCGCCGGCGCCGGCGCGGACATCGTGGCGCTGTCCGGCGCCGAGGCCACGGAGCGGTCCTCGCCGCTGATCGCCTGGCTGATACGCCGGCTGCAGGTGGAGGGCTATGACGCGCCCGTCACCAGCACCGACATCATCAGCACGCCGCTGGGGCGCTATGAACTCACGCTGACCGGCGACATCCGCAGCGTCAACAAAGTGCTCACGGCGGTGGCCACCCGCGTGTCCTGGTTTGTGGGCGGCATGCTGCTGGCTATTTTTGCGACCTGGCTGGCGATTGAGTTGCGCATCATCCGCCGCATCACCGAGCTGACCCGCCGCGCCGCCACCGTGTCCAAGGGCGTGCGCGCCAGCGACAGCCTGGCGGCGGTGGACCTGGCCGACCTGCGCGGCGGCGACGAACTGGGCGTGCTGGCCGGCGGCCTGCAGGACCTGCTGCAGCGCGTGAACGAGGACGTGCGCCGCGAGCAGATCCGCGTGGCCCAGGAAAAAGACACCTGGCACGCGGTCGGCCATGAAATCATGTCGCCGCTGCAATCGCTGATGGTGCTGCACGGCGATGCCGCCGACCCGGCCCACCGCTACATCAGCCGCATGCAGCAGGCCGTGCGCGTGCTTTACGGCAGCGCCTCGCCCAGCGAGGCGTTCGAGTCCACCGCGCTCAATGTGCAGACGCTGGACGCCAACGAGTTCCTGCGCCACGTGGCGCGCAACGCCGCGGCCGCCGGCATTCCCGGTGTGGCCTTTGAGCCGCTGGCCCAGCCGGTCACGGTGCGCGCCGACGAATATTCGCTGGAAGACGTGGTTTCGCACGTGCTGCGCAATGCCGAGCGCTACCGGCGGCCCGGCAGCCTGATCCGCATCACGCTGGCTTTGCAGGCACAAGAGGGGACCGCGCCCGAGGCGGTGATTGCCATCAGCAACCTGGGACCGCAGATAGAGGCCGGCATGCTGGGCAAGATTTTTGAATACGGCGTGTCCGACCTGCCTGAGGCCGAGGGCGGCGCGCCGGGCCAGCGCGGCCAGGGCCTGTTTGTCGCCAAAACCTATATGGCCAAGATGGGCGGCACCATCACCGCGCACAACCTGCCGGACGGCGTTTGCCTGGAGCTGCGGCTGCAGTGCGCCGCTGTTTAACGCCAACGGGAAAAATCAAAGCCTCCAGCGAGCGGTAACTCGCTGGAGGCTGTGTCTTGGCGGGCGGACCGGTAAGCCCGTTGCCATGAAAGAAGTATCGTCCGGGGGCCGCCGAAGGATTTGCTTGATTTACCGCTGAATTTGCCAAATACAGATAAAAAATCTGCAAATTCGCAAATATCAGATAAATTGCCTGAATGGACACTTTAGACCGGAAAATCCTTCAGGTTTTACAAGCCGATGCGCGCACCAGCCTTCAGGACATAGGCCAGGCCGTGGGCCTGAGCCCTTCGCCCTGCTGGGGCCGTATCAAGAAGATGGAAGAGGCTGGCGTGATCGAGGGCTACACCGTGCGCCTCAATGCCCAGGCACTGGGCCTTGGCGACACCGTGATGGTGCAGGTCACGCTCGACAGCCACTCCGACAATACGCTGGAAAAATTCGGCGAAACCCTGGCGGCGATTCCCGAGGTGATAGAGGCTTACCTGGTGTCCGGCGAGTACGACTACCTGCTGCGCATCGCGGTGCACGACACCAAGGACTACGAGCGCCTGCTGCGGGAGCGGCTCTACAAGATCAAGGGCATACGCCACAGCAAGTCCAGCTTTGTGCTGCGTACGCTGAAGAAGGCCGACCTTCCCTTGCTGCCGGGCTGAGGGCCGGCGCTGACAGTGGTGTGGGCGGGCGGCTGACAGCGCCGTGATCGCGGCAGGCGCACAGTGGTCGGGCGGCGCATTGGTGCGGCGCGCGGCACCCAAGGGAGACTTTATGCGTTCACCGGCTTCTTTCGCCATGCCCGCCAAGGCATGGCTGGCGCCCGTCATCTGCGTGGCCATCGTCGGCGGCCTGGTGGCCTGCGGCGACACCGCCCTGCTGCCGCCCGAAGCCGGCATGGGTTCCAACCCGACGCTGCCGCAGCCCGTCAAAAGACTGATTCCCACCGTGAACATTGCGCCCGCCAAGGGCTGGCCCGAAGGCCAGATGCCCACGCCCATGGCCGGGCTGGGCGTGACGGCCCTGGCTGAAGGGCTGGACCACCCGCGCTGGGTGTATGTGCTGCCCAACGGCGACGTGCTGGTGGCCGAAAGCAATGCGCCGCCCAAACTCGAAGACGGCAAGGGCATCAAGGGCTGGATCATGAAAAAAGTCATGGGCCGCGCCGGCGCCGGCGCACCCACGGCCAACCGCATCAGCCTGCTGCGCGATGCCGACGGCGACGGCAAGGCCGAAAGCCGCAGCGTCTTCCTGGAAAACCTCAATTCGCCCTTCGGCATGGTGCTGGTGGGCAATGATTTTTACGTGGCCAATACCGACGCCGTGGTGCGCTTTCCCTACCAGGCGGGGCAAACCAGCATCACCGCGGCGCCCGTCAAGGTCGTGGACCTGCCGGCCGGCCCCATCAACCACCACTGGACCAAAAACATCATCGCCAATGCCGACGGCAGCAAGCTCTATGTCACCGTGGGCTCCAACAGCAACGTCGGCGAGCGCGGCATGGAGGCCGAAACCGGCCGCGCCGCGATCTGGGAGGTGGACCCCAAAACCGGCCAGCACCGCGTGTTCGCCTCCGGCCTGCGCAACCCCAACGGCATGGGCTGGGCGCCCGAAAGCGGCGCGCTCTGGACGGTGGTCAACGAACGCGATGAAATCGGCAGCGACCTGGTGCCCGACTACCTGACCTCGGTGCGCGACGGCGTCTTTTACGGCTGGCCCTACAGCTATTACGGCAACAACGTGGACGTTCGCGTCAGGCCGGCGCGTCCCGACCTGGTGGCCAAGGCCCAGTCGCCCGACTACGCGCTGGGCTCGCATGTCGCGCCGCTGGGCATGGCCTTTTCGGAAGGCAAGGCGCTGCCGGCAACGCTGGCGACGGGCGTGTTCGTCGGCGAGCACGGCTCCTGGAATCGCGTGCCGCACAGCGGCTACAAGGTGGTGTTCGTGCCTTTCCAGAACGGCTTGCCGGCGGGTTTGCCGGTCGACGTGCTGACCGGATTCCTCAGCCCTGAAGGCCACGCCTACGGGCGGCCTGTGGGTGTGGCGATGGACAAACGCGGCGCGCTGCTGGTGGCCGATGACGTGGGCAATGTCATCTGGCGCGTGAGCGGGGCCAAATAACGGTTCATGCCGACTTTCGTTGCGGCTTAACTCCGGCATATAACGATGTGCTAAGTTGTTGATATTGCTAATTATTATCCCGGGTTTATAATGAACCACATGGACATCGAAGGTCGAATTTTGCAATCTCTTCGCCCCCGCCGGGACGGCGTGCTTTTGCGCTCCGATGTGAGCGCATTTGGCAGCCCGAGCCAGGTTTCAGCAGCGCTCAAAGCGCTGGGAGAAAAAGGCCTTATCAAGCGAATCGGTCGCGGCGTCTACGTCAAACCGGACCGGGTGGCTCAAGTGGGTACGCAGGTCTTGCTGGCCCAAGCCTTGGCCAGGGTCGGGCGCCTGCGCGGTCAGTCCCAAAGGCAGGCTGCGCAACGCCGGTTGACCCCAACGGCACGCTACGTGTTGAAACTCGCCAGGCACGCGGGTGTGGCGTTCGCCCCTACATTCGCAGATCGATGGGCGAGCGCTGTCACCAGGCTCGCGGGCGATGACGTGAAAAGTGACCGGACCGACGACCTGCTGGTCGCGCTCACTCGGGCAGGCAAGCTGCCGCCCAGCGATATGGTCAAGCTGGTCATGGCACATCATCGAGAGTTGAAGCTTGTTTGATCCCTTCGGTGACTTCTCGTCGATGGGGTATCTGCGCAATTCAGGTGCAGAGAAGAACCTGGAAATTATCAAAGCAGTTGAGCACCAGCTTTTTCGCGCGCAACTGCCGGAGGCCCTGGATTTCCTGGCCCGCCTCAAACGCATCGAGTATTCGGATTTCCTTGAGGTACACCGAATACTTTTCAGCGGCCTCTACCCATGGGCCGGTAAAGACCGCGCCGAAGTGTTGCCTGACAGGGCGGTAGGCAAGGGCTCAGTGTTCTTCTGCCATCCCCGGGACTGCAGGCGCGCGGTCCAGGAAGGACTGTTCCACGCGCAAGACAAGAAGCAGATAAGCACACGGCCTGGCTTCATCATGGGCATGTTTGCCTATGGCCACCCCTTTCTTGACGGAAATGGGCGGACCATGCTTCTTGTTCACGCCGAGCTGTGCTTTCGCTCCGGCATGTCGGTGGATTGGACGCACACGAGCAAGGAGCCCTATCTCCAGGCCTTGACCCGGGAGATTGAAGATCCAAACGCAGGCCACCTGGACGCCTACTTGGGGCCATTCATCAGCGCGAAGATCCCTCGCGAAAGCTGGTTGCAGTCTGCGGCCGCGCTGCCGGGGCTTGACGGGGCATCCGCACAGTCGGACACCTCGGCACAGTACGCTGACCCCTCAGTAGCCGCGAGCTACCAAGCATTCGAGCGTCGCCGTGGGTACAAGCTCGCCTAGGAGTCCCGGTGGCAGAGGCGAGACGGCGCAACCCCCCGAAGTGTTTTATGAGCGGCTTTTAATACCGCAGGCCCTCACGCGGGCGGCAACACCATGTCCGCAGTGCCCGGCCGCATCCAGCGCGGGTATTCGCGCGAGGTGTCTATGCAGCCGCCCGACTGGTACACGCCCTTGGGCTCGCGCATGCGCAGCATCAACTCGAGGATGCGCGCCGTCTCCACCGGGTCGGCGCTGGAGGCCTTGACGCCGGCTTCGACGATCTCTTCATTGATGCGCAGTTCGCCGGCCTCATCGGTGTAGGTCGCATGCCGCCAGTGGAAGAGTTCCAGGCACTTGGCCGTCAGCGTGTAGGGCTGCTCGCGCTTCCAGAAATTGGTGAACAGGCCGTTGCCGATGTAGAACACCCAGGAGCCTTCATAACCCGAGACGTCCGAAGAGTGTTCATCGGGGTTGCGGAACCACAGGCGGTCGCCGGGCACGTAGTACTTGGGCGGCAGCGGCTGCTCCATGGTGCCGTATTCGCGCAGGAACACGTCGTGGAACTTGCCCGACATGATGGCGCGGCGCTCCCAGCGCTGCTGCAGCGCGGCCAGCAGCGGCGGGTTGCAGGTTTCGAGTTCCTGCGCAATCGCCAGCAGGATCACGTACTCGGTCGCGCGGTAGCAGGAAAAGGAATACAGCTTGCCCGAGGCCTCGGGCTGCGTGGCCTTTTGCAGCGCGGGGATCAGCGCGTAACCGGGCCGCACGGTGAAACCGTCATCCTCGGAATACGTCCAGCAGTCTTCGGGCCGGTTGACCTCGGTGGTGTGGAACTCCAGCGCGGTTTTGCGCGCGGCCAGCACGATGTTGCGGCGCACGCGCACGGCGGAGGCCAGCTCCTCATGGCTGGGGAATTCAAAGGCGACCGGGCTCAGCAGCATGGCCAGCAGGATTTCACGCTCCAGGTCGTCGCTGCTGTTCAGCGTGTCCAGCTGCAGGCGTTCAGCCAGGCCCAGGGTGTCCAGGCCGGGCGCCCATACGGCGGCCAGGCCTGCGGAAAGGCGGAAGCGCCGCACCACACCGGTGCTGTTTTGGGCGGCAAACTCTTCGGTTTCCACGGCGTCCTGCAGGCCGAGCTGCTCCAGCTGCACCAAAAAGCGGTAGCTGGCCGCCGCCAGCGCGTCGGCCGTGGCGGCATGAAGGTGTATCCCTGCGATGACGAGGCTGGCGGAACTGGTGGCGGCGCGCATGTTGCCGAAGAGTATCTTTGCTTGGCGCCATCCCGGCAATGGCAAAAACACCACGCCGGGCCCTTGCGGCCAAAGCGGTTCAGGCGTAGGTGATCCAGCTCGCGTGCTCCGGCGCATCCAGGTGCGGCAGCGTGTTGTAGGTCACCAGCATGTGGCGCTTGGGCGTGAAGGCGAATTCGGTGAGCGAGCAGTTGCGTATGCGCAGGTTGAGTTCAATCGTGGTTTCCGGGCTGGTGCCCAGCACATGGCCCACCGCCGTCGAGATAGGGCCGCCGCTGGAGACCAGCAACACGTTGCCGGTGTAAGCGCCGCGGATATGGTCCAGCACGTCGGTGATGCCGCTGACGAAGTCCGTGTAGCTGGGCATGCCCTTGGGGTTGACCACGCCCGCCATCCACTGCGCCAGGCCGTCGCGCAGCAGGCGGAAGTGGCCGCGGTATTCCTCGGGCGTGCTTGGCTTCTCGAGCTTGTGCGGGTGGATGGCGCCTATGACGGCGTGGCTGTCGTATTCGTTGAGGCCGGGGCGTTGCTCGGCCTGCAGGCTGATGCCCATGCCTTCGCAGATGCCGGCAAAGGTGTTGACCTGGCGCTGCAGCGTGCCGGTGAAAGCCGCGTCAAACGTGGTGCCCTTGTACTTGAAGTATTCGCCCAGGCGCAGGCTTTGCTGGCGCCCCATGGGGCTGAGCATGTCGTAGTCGTCTTCGCCAAATGAGGCCTGGCCGTGGCGCACGAGGTAAAGGGTTCCCATGGGCGGATTGTGGCTTGCCACCCCGTTGCCTTTAGTCTCGCGCGTGACCGTTTCAACCCTGGGCTAGCACCTTGGCGACAGTGGCCGTGTCGACGTTGCCGCCGCATAGCGTGGTGCCGACGACCTGGCCTTTGAGTTGTTCCCGCTCGTTCATGGCCGCGGCAAAACTCGCCGCACCCGCGCCTTCGGCGATGTTGTGGGTGTCGGCATACAGCGCGCGCATGGCCTGCGCCACTTCCTCGTCGCTGACTTGCACGATGCGCTCCAGGTGCGGCAGCAGGATATCGAGCGCGGCCGGGTCGGCGACGCGGCAGGCCATCCCGTCGGCCAGCAGCGTGGTGACCGGCGCCTCGACCACGCGGCCGGCGGCCAGCGAGTCGGCATAGGTGGTGGCGTGCGCGCTCACCACGCCGACGATGCGCAGCGTGCGGCCCAGCGCCAGCTTGGCGGCAATCGCCGAGCACGCGCCCGAGCCCTGGCCTATGGGCACATAGACGACGTCGAGCTGCGGCACCGCCAGCATGAACTCCCACCAGTAGGTGCTGACGCCGCTCAGCAGGTCGGCATGAAAGCTGGGTACCATGTGGGCGCCGCGTTCGGCGGCCAGCGCGATGGCGAACTCGCGGCTTGCCTGGAAGTCGTCGCCGTGTTCGATCAGCGTCACGCCCAGCGCGCGCATGGCGGCGTTTTTCTCCAGCGAGTTGCCGTGCGGGACCACGATGGTGCAGGCCACGCCGTGGGCGCGCGCGGCCCAGCCTATGCTCTGGCCGTGGTTGCCGCGCGTGGCGCTGACGACTTGCGGGGGCAGTTCGCCGCGCCGCTGCAGCGCCTCGAAATAAGTGAGCCCGCCGCGCAGCTTGAAGGCGCCGACCGGTGTGTGGTTCTCATGCTTGATCCAGCAGTCGGTGCCCAGGCGCTGGCTCGACAAACTCCAGCGGTATTGCGGCGTGGCCTGGAATTCGCGGTAGACCACACGGGCCGCGTCTTCGATCTCGCGCAGCGAGGGCAGCATGTTGCCGGTGTTCTTGAGCCCCGGCGCGCTATCCAGCACGGCGCTCATTGGGTAGCCTCCGCTCTGCGAGCTGCGGCATTCGCCTTGGGAGCGGCCCGGCGGCTCATGCAGCCGCCCGTTTTTCGGCCAGCAGGCGCAGCGCCAGCAGGCCCAGCACCGTGCCCATCACATAACGCTGCACGCGCATCCAGCTGATGTTGCGGTTCAGGAAGCCGGCGATGGCTGCGGCAAAGCAGATCAGCACCGTGTTCACGCTGGTGCTGACGCTGATCTGCACCAGGCCCAGCGTCAGGCTTTGCAGCAGGAGGTTGCCGCGCTCGGGGTGCAGGAACTGCGGGAAGAAGGACAGGTAAAACATCGCCACCTTGGGGTTCAGCAGGTTGGTCATAAAGCCCATGAGGAAGAGCGTGCGCGGCGGGTCGTGCGGCAGTTCGCGTGTTTCAAAAGGCGCCAGGCCGCCGGGTTTCACCGCCTGCCAGGCCATCCACAGCAGGTAGGCGGCGCCGAGGATCTTGATCGCATCAAAAGCCACCGGCACGGCCAGCAGCAGCGCGGTCAAACCGAAGGAGGCCGCCAGCAGGTGCACCACAAAACCCAGCGCCACGCCGCCCAGCGACACCAGGCCGGCGCGCGGTCCCTGGCACAGCGTGCGCGAGATGCAATAAATCATGTTGGGCCCGGGCGTGATCACCAGCACAAAGGCGGCGAGGGCAAACCAGGCGAGTTCGACAGGGGTGAACAGCATTTCAGGCTCCTTGTGATTCAAGCGTGACCAGGCCGCGCGGCGTCTGCAGCGTGGCGATCAGGTTGGGCGGGCCTTGCGACAGGCCCACGCCGGCCAGGCCTATCGCTTCGTAGCCGGCGCGCAGCGCGTCGGGCCGCGGGTGGCTGGCGTGCAGCGACTGCAGCGTGACGCCCGAGGCCGCCATGCCGTCGGCGGGGTGGGCCTCGCCCCATTCGATCAGCGTGGGCAGCGCGCCGTAGAACAGGCGCTGGCCGTCCTCGCGCACGGTGATCTTCCAGGCCAGCAGGCCTTGCGGCGTCATGCGCGACGCGTCCAGCACTTCGCCGCGGTCCAGCCCCAGGCGGGCCAGGGCGCGCACGCCGCCGTGCACACGGTTGGTGGAGGCCACGAAGTGCGCGAGCTGCGGGCCGGTGCTGGCCAGGTGCAGTTTCAGCTCCTTGTCGTCCAGGTCAAACCAGCGCCTGGCCGGCGCCGCGCGCGGGCTGGGTTTTCCGGGGTTGATGGCAATGATTTCGAAATAGGCGCGCGGAAAGGCCGGCGAGGCCACCGTGAACAGGCGGTTGTGCGTGCCCATCAGCGCGTGCTCGCCGCCCGGTCCAGGCGTGATGCCCAGCACACGCTCACACCACTGCACACCCTGGTCCAGGCTGACCGCCATCACCACCAGGTGGTCGACCTGCGAGGCCGGCGGCGCGGAGGATGTCGTGCTTTCCATGGTTCAGAGCCTGACGTTTCCGTCCACGCAACTCACCGATTCGCCGCCCACCCAGACTTGCCCTGCGGCATCGCGTTCAATGTGCACCTGGCCCGCGCGGCCCAGGCACACACCCTGCGAGGCGGTGTAGCGCTCGGGTGCATGGCCTTCGGCAATCAGCCATTGCGCCAGGCTGGCGTTCAGGCTGCCGGTGACCGGGTCTTCGTCTATGCCCATGGGCGAGACAAAGGCGCGCACTTCGAGGTCGGGGGTGAAGTCCGAGGTGGCAGCCGGTGCCGAGGCCGCAAAAGCCCTGGCCTCGCGGTTGGCGCGTCCTATCAGCGGCGCGCTTTCTTCATGCGGGTAACGCGCGGCGGCGCCGACCTTGATGCCCAGCTTGGCCAGCGCCTTGTGGTCGGGCGCCAGCTGCAGCACGGTTTCGGGGCTGTCGAGCAGCAGGCCCAGCCAGAGCGGGCCGTTGTCCAGGCATTGCGCGGCCACGATGTGTGTCGCCTTGAGGCCCAGCGCGGCGGCCACCTGGGCCAACACCACGGGGCTGGGCGCCGAGCGCTTGAGCGGCGGCGCGGCAAAGGCCAGGCGCTTCGTGCCGGGCTCGCGGCGAATCTTCACCAGGCCGACCTTGCATTCCTGCACGATGAAATCTTTGGCATGCGGCTGGCCGCCCGCTTCCAGCCAGCTGTGGCAGCTGCCCAACGTGGGGTGGCCGGCGAAAGGCAGCTCGCCGCCCGGCGTGAAGATGCGCACACGGTAGTCGGCCGTGGCGTCGGTGGGCGGCAGCAGGAAAGTCGTTTCCGAGAGGTTGGTCCATTTCGCAAAGCGCTGCATGGCGTCATCGTCCAGGCCGCTGCCGTCCATCACCACGGCCAGGGGGTTGCCGTAATAGGGGGTGGGCGTGAACACGTCGACTTGTTTGAATGGGCGCTGCTTCATGGGGTTCTCAAAAGTTTCGGTCAAGACAAAGGCAGGTCCAGCACGCCGCGCGTGGCCGGCCGTGCCAGGAGGGATTGGTACCAGCGGTCCAGGTGGGGCCGCGCGGGGCGCGCTTGCGGCAGGCCGAACCAGCGATGCATTTCGCAGCCCAGCGGGATGTCGGCCATGCCGAAGTTCTCGCCGCCTATAAAAGCATGGTTGGCCAGGTGCGCGTCCAGCAGGGCCAGCAAGGTGTCGGTTGCGGCCACCGATTGCGCGATCAGCTCGGGCTGGCGCTGCTCCGCCAGCGTGCGTATCAGCTGGATGAAGGCTACGCGCCCGGCCGGGTTGAAGGTGGTCTGCTGCCAGTCCATCCACTGCTCGGCGGCAAAGCGCTGCGGCAGCGCCGTGGGGTAAAAATTCCCGGGCGAATGTTTGGCGCACAGGTAGCGCACGATGACGTTGGATTCCCAGACAAGCACCTCGCCGTCCTCCATCAGCGGCACCAGGCCGTTCGGGTTCTTGCGCTGGTACCCGGGCTCCCTGACGATGCCGAATTGGCCGCCCGCGTCGGTGCGCTGCAGGGTCAAGCCCAGTTCCTGCGCGGCCCACACCACCTTGCGGACATTGATGGAGCTGATGCGCCCCCAGACGTGAAGCATGGTCAGAATCCTTTGGAGGGACGGTCGAGGAACAGCAGCCGCAGCGCGAGCCCGGCCATGACAAAAGCCAGCAGGCCGCGCTGGAATTTCGCGGCGCCCGGCCGCGCCTGAAGGCGCCGCCCTATCTGCCCGCTGAAGGCGCCCAGCACGGTGTTGAACAGCAAGGCCATCGCCGACAGCAGGACGCCCAGCAGCAGCAATTGCAGCGTGACGTGGCCGCGCGCCGGGTCCACGAACTGCGGCAGGAAGACCATGAAGAACAGCAGCGCTTTCGGGTTGACCAGGTTGTTGAGCAAAGCCATGCGCACGATGCGCGCGAAACCGGCCGGGGCAGCCTCGGCATCACGGCGCGCGCCGGCCGGCCGCAGCGCCTGCCAGGCCAGCCACAGCAAATACAGCGCGCCGGCATAACGCAGCACGTCGAAAGAGGGCGGCCAGGCCGCGACCAGCGCGGTCACGCCCGTCGCGGCGCACAGCGTGTGCACCAGGTCGGCCGCCGAGATGCCGAGGGCGGCCGCGAAGCCGCCGCGCACGCCATGCGCCAGCCCGTGCGAAAGCACAAAGGCCATGTTGGGGCCGGGCGAGGCGAACAACGCCAGCACCGCCAACACAAACAGCGACAGCGTGCCCGTGTCCATCATGCGGCCGCGCGCAATTCAGGCACACCGGCGGGCAATTGCTCGCGGATGGCCGCGGCCAGCGCGGCGATGCCGATGTTGATCTGCTCGACGCTGGAGGTCACGAAGGACAGGCGCAGCGTGCGCACGTCGGCATGGTCGGCATAAAACGCCCAGCCCGGCACGAAGGCCACGTTGCGCTCCACCGCCTTGGGTAGCAGGTCGATGGCGTTCATGCCTTCGGGCAGGCGCACCCACAAAAACATGCCGCCCGCCGGCTTGTTCCAGCTCACGCCTTCGGGCATGTCGCGCTGCATCGCGGCCAGCATGGCATCGCGCTGCGATTTGTAGAGCGCGCGTATGGTCGGCACGTGGCGATCCAGGAAGTTGTTCTTCATGGTCTCGACCACCATGCGCTGGTTGAAGCCCGGCGTGTGCAGGTCGGCGGCCTGCTTGGCCTGCAGCAGCTTGGGGTACAGCGATTTGGGCGCGACCAGGAAGCCCAGGCGCAGGCCGGGCGCGAGGATCTTGGAGAAGGAGCCCATGTAGACGCAGCCCTCGGGGTTGCGCGCGGTCAGCGGCAGCGGCGGCGGCGTGTCGAACCACAGGTCGCCGTAGGGGTTGTCCTCGACGATGGGCAGGCCCAGGCGCGCGGCCTCGGCGCTCAGCGCGGCGCGGCGCGCTTCGCTCATGGTGCGGCCGGTCGGATTCTGGAAGTTGGGCAGCACGTAAAAGAAACGCGCGCCGGCCGCTTTGCTCGCCAGGTCGGCGATGTCCACGCCTTCGTCATCGCTGGCCACGCCCAGGACTTCGGGCTCCATGGGCGTAAACGCCTGCAGCGCGCCCAGGTAGGTGGGGGTTTCCACCAGCACGCGGCTGCCGGCATCGATCAGGATCTTGGCGATCAGATCCAGGCCCTGCTGCGAGCCGGTGGTGATCAGCACCTGCGCCGGGTCCACGTCCCAGGGCAGCATGGCCGCGACCATTTCGCGCAGCGGCGCATAGCCTTCGCTGGCGGCGTACTGCAGCGCGGCATGGCCGTCTTCGCGCAGCACCTTGTCGCAGGCTTCGCGGAAGGCGGCGACCGGAAAGGTCTTGGGCGAGGGCAGGCCGCCGGCAAAACTGATGATGCCGGGCTTTTCGGTGACCTTGAGGATCTCGCGGATCACCGAAGGGTTCATCTTGTGGGCGCGTTGCGCCTGGGTCCATGTCATGTCGCTCATTTCACGCTTCTCCTTGAGGGTCGTTCAAAACAACCCGGCTCACACAATCTTTTGAAAATTCACAGGGTGCCACGGGCACCGGCTGGGGAACATGATCGCACCGTGGCGGTTTTTCGCAAGAGACAGTTCATGCTCAATCCACCACAAACAGGGTGGCGCCCAGCGGCGCGGTCGAGCGGTGCGCTTCGGCCTGGTCGGCCACCTGGTAGCTCATGCCCGGCTCCAGCGTAAAACGCCGGCCGTCTTCGAGTTCGGTGTGCAACTGCCCCTGCAGGCACAGCAGGATATGGCCCTTTTTGCACCAGTGGTCGGACACATAACCCGGCGTGTACTCGACCATGCGCACGCGCACGTCGCCGAACTGCTGCGTGCGCCAGAAGGCCTTGCCTTCCAGGGCCGAATGTTCGGTGCGGGCAACGGCGGACCAGTCCGTCGTGCCGAAGGGGATGTTGCTGATGTTCATGCGGCCTAGCCCGTCTTGCGCGCGCGTTCGTTGGGCGTGATGTGGGCGATGGTGCCGTCGCCGTAGGAGCGCAGCACCTGCGATATGACGATGTGAAAGCCTTTGTACCACTGGGTGTACTGGCGCTTGGCTTCCAGATGTTTCGGATGGGCCGAGAAGATGCGCAGCGCCTCCTGGTTGTCCCAGAAATAGGTCGCGTTGCTCCGCGTGCCGTCGGGCGAGCGCCAGGTTTCCGCGCCCAGGTAGCCGGGCGTGGCGAGGGCGGCTTCCTCGATCAGCGCGTCCAGTGCGTGGAAACGTTCGTCATAGGTGCCGGGTTCGAAAATAAAGGCGGCGCAGTACATCAGGTCTTCCTCGGGTGCAGCAAAGAGGGGGGCATGGCCACGGGCTGGTGCACCGGCATTTTTTTGCCGATGAACACGGTGGCGATCACCGCCAGGCCGAAGCCCACCGTCACGGCGTCCAGGCGCTCGCCCAGCAGCGGCACCGCGAACAGCATGGACAAAAACGGCTGCACCAGCTGCACCTGGCTCACGCGCACCGTGCCGCCCAGGGCCAGGCCGCGGTACCAGGCAAAGAAACCCAGCCACATCGAAAAAACGCCCACATAGCCAAAGCCCCACCATGCGGAGGCCTTGATGGGCCCGGCGGGCAAGCTCAGCGCGGCCAGCGGCAAGGTGAGCGGCAGGGACAGCAGCAGCGCCCAGCAGATCACGTGTTCGGCCTGCATGCGCTGCGAGAGTTTGGCGCCATAGCCGTAGCCGACGGCGGCGCACAGCACAGCGGCCAGCAGCAGCAAGTCCGCCAGGCTGATGGAGAGGCCGCCGCTGCCCGATCGCAATAGGGCAAACGCCACCACCAGCGCGCTGCCGGCGGCGGCGCACAACCAGAAGCCGGCGGAAGGGCGCTGGCGATGCAGCAGCGCGCCGACGGCCGCGGTGGCCAGGGGCAGGGCGCCGATGATCACGGCGGCGTGCACGGCCTCCACATAACGCATGGCAATCGAGGTAAAGAGCGGAAAGCCGAACACCACGCCGCCCGCGGTGACGGCCAGCGGCCACCAGTCTTCGCGCCGCGGAAAGGGCGCGCGCGTGGCCAGCAGGAACACGGCCGACAGGCCCGCGGCCACCACGGCGCGGCCCAGCGCAATGAAGAGGCCCGACATCTGCGGCGCCTCGGGCGTGCCCACGGCCAGGCGCGTCATCGGCAGCGTGACCGAAAAGATCACGATGCCCAGCAGGCCCAGCCAGAGGCCTTTGGTGATTTGCGCCTTGGTGCTCATATAAAGAGCATCCAGATGGCGGTGGCCACCAGCACGCCGGCCATGATGTAGTTGAACCAGCGCAGCCGCCGGCCGCTGCCGGCGGGCCCTGCAAGCCACTCGCGCAGCAGTGAGCCGGCCAGCGCGTAGGTCAGGTTGCTGACGAAAGCATAGGCCAGCATCACCGGCAGCACGATGGCCAGGCGCAGGGCGGGCGCCTCGCGGCCGGCGATCCAGCCGCTGACGATGGCCAGCGCCAGCATCCAGGCCTTGATGTTGACGAACTGCAGGGCGGCGCCCTGCCAGAAGCCGACGTTCAGGCGCGCCGCGTCGGCCTGGCTGAGCTGGCGCGACTGTGAAATCTTGAAGGCGAGCCACAGCAGGTAGGCCACGCCCATGATCTTGACGGCCCAACTGAGCAGCGGCAGTGCCACGATCAGCGCGCCCAGGCCCAGCGCGCACACCAGCAGCAGCGCGCCCCAGCCGACGGGCACCGCGCAGACAAAAGGCAGCGCGCGGCGCAGGCCGTGGTTGGCGCCCAGCGCGGTGGACAGCGTGGTGTTGGGCCCGGGCGAAAAGCTCATCGCCGTGGCCAGCACCAGTAAAGCCGTAAATTCTTGCCAGTTCATGTTTCAGACTTTATAGTTGAAAGCAGTACACCACCAGTACAGTTATCGGTACATATTGCCAAACTGTACTGGTCAAATTGTCAGCACACACGCCCTGTACGAGGGGCGACCGAGGCCGCCATGTTGATGAAAACCGCTTCCCAATCGCTGACCGAACAGCTCTCGGCGCGCTTTGCCGAGCGCATCCGCAGCCGCCTGCTGGCGCCCGGCGCGCGCCTGCCCTCGGTGCGGCTGTGCGCCGAGCAGCAGGGCGTGAGCGTCTCCACCGTGGTGGCCGCCTACGACCAGCTGCTGGCGCAGGGCCTGGTGGTGGCGCGCAAGAACCGCGGGTTTTTTGTGCGCGATGCATCGCTCAATGCGGCGCTGGCACCCGTTCCCAAAACAAAGGCGGCGGACAAGCCCGCGCAAACGGATTCCGCTCCCGGCCGGGCGCCGCTGAATGCCTGGAGCACCGCCGGTTGGCTGCACGCGCGTCAGGCGCCCGTCGATGCGACCGCGCTGATACGCGGCATGTTCCACAAGGTCAGCAACAAGCCGCAGCCCGGCATGGGCGTGTTCCCGTCGGACTGGCTGGACACCAACTTCCTGCCCGTGGCAGTGCGCAAGGTCACCAGCGTCGCCGCGCTGCGCGAGTTTTCACTGCAATACGGCGAACCCATGGGCGACAGCGGCTTGCGCCGCGCGTTGTCGCAAAAGTTGAGCGCGCTCAACGTGCACGCCGTGCCCGAGCAGATCATCACCACCGTGGGCGCCACGCACGCGCTGGACATCGTGAGCCGCACGCTGCTGCGCGCCGGCGACTGCGTGATGGTGGAGGAACCCGGCTGGGCGGTCGAGTTCGCCCGGCTCGACGCGCTGGGCATGCGCATCCTGCCGGTGCCGCGCCGCGCCGACGGGCCCGACCTGGAGGTGATGGCGCAGTACTGCGAGATCCACCAGCCCAAGCTGTTTGTCAGCGTCAGCGTGTTCCACAACCCGACGGGCTATTGCCTCACGCCGGGCAGCGCCCACCGCGTGCTGCAGCTGGCGATGCAGCACAACTTCCACATTGTTGAAGACGACACCTACAGCCACCTGGCGCCCGAACACGCGACCCGGCTGAGCGCGCTTGACGGCCTGCAGCGCACGATTTATGTCAGCGGCTTTGCCAAAATCCTCGCGCCCGGCTGGCGCGTCGGCTTCATGGCCGCGCCGCCCGATCTGGTCGAACGCCTGCTGGACACCAAGCTGCTGGCCACGCTGACCACCCCGGCCCTGCTCGAAAAAGCGCTGGCCTGGTGCATAGACCAGGGCCAGCTGCGCCGCCATGCCGAACGCATACGCACCCGGCTCGATGCCGCCCGCGCCCGCAGCGTGAAGCTGGCGATCGCCCACGGCTGCACCTTCGCGGCCGAACCGGCGGGCCTGTTCGGCTGGGTGGACACCGGCGTCGACACCGACGCGCTGGCGCAGCGCATGCTGGACGAGGGCTACCTGATCGCGCCGGGGGCGCTGTTCCATGCGGTGCGGGCGCCCAGCACGCTGATGCGGATCAATTTTGCGACCACGCAGGAGGCCGCGTTCTGGAAGGTTTTTGGGCGTTTGCGTGATGCGGTGAAGTAGCCGGGTCTTGCGCCGGCTTGCGCGCCCGCCCTCTGCATGGGCTTGCTGGCCGGGGTCGCCCGGCATGCGACTCACTTTCTTTTGGCGAAGCAAAAGAAAGTTACTGGCCGCCGGGCCACTCCCGGCCAGCAGCCTTCAACAGGCGCACCTCCGGAAAACCCAAACCAACCAAATCCGTGCCAGGTTTGGCTTTTGGTGATTTTTCACAAAAATCCGTAACTTATACTTGTGACGTTCTGTAAATTCACGCTGTGAAACAGGCCTACCTAGCGCATAGCAGGCCCGGATTTGGTGCAAATGTGCCATTTTTCTCACAAAAATCCCAGGTTTTTCTTTATTTCCTAATGATTCGTGAAGTAATCGAGCCATGTATTCACGGTTAGTAACATAAAGTTACCACCTAAAACCTGTAGGCGCATACAGGTTGCGCCCATTGCGCATCTCCCTCACTCGCGCCCCTGCCGCTGATTTGTACTCAAAAAGGATTAACCCATGAACGCGATTCTTAAAGTTTGTTTGTTTGCCGCCGGCCTGGCCATGGGCCAGGTGGTTCTGGCCCAGGCTTCGCCGGTGAGCTCCCAGCTCGTGGCGCAGCGTGTCGAGATGGTGGCCGGCAAGCCGGTGCTCAAGGCGGCCGGTGACGGCAAGCCGGGCGATGTGCTGCAGTACAGCGCCACCTACCGCAACACCGGCGCCGCCGCGGCCGCCAAGCTGCTGGCCACCGTGCCGGTGCCCCCGGGCACCACCTTCATCGCCGCCAGCGCGGAGCCGGGCCAGGCCCAGGCTTCCACGGACGGCGCGACCTTTGCGCCCATGCCTTTGACCCGCATGGTCAAGCAGGCCGACGGCAGCATGCGCAAGGAAAACGTTCCCCTGTCCGACTACCGCGCCCTGCGCTGGGAAATCGGCACCCTTGCCGCGGGCGCCACCACGGCGGTCAGCCTGCGCGTGAGCATCGATGCACCGGTGGTCGCATCGGCCGCAAAACCGTAACGGCGCCGGTTTCACCACCGCGCCGCCATCCCCTTTTTTGTTAGTTGTTTGTCGATTCACCGTTGTCTTGTAGCCAGGAGAAAAACGCCATGTATGCCAACCCCCCGAGTCCGAGGCCTTTAGGGCTTCCGCACTTCTTCACCCACTGGATTGTGGGTTTGTTCGTTGCTTTCGCCCTGGCGATGGCCGGTATGGCGGCTCACGCCGCACCGCCGCCCGCCGGCACGTCGATCAGTAACCAGGCCTCGGCCACGTACTCGGACGCCTCGGGCGTGACGCGCACGGTGACCTCCAACGTGGTGCAGACCACGGTGCAGCAGATCGCCAGCCTGACGCTGGCGGCCAACGGCGCGCAGAACGCGACGCCCGGCAGCGTGGTGTACTACCCGCATACCCTGACCAACACGGGTAACGGCACGGACACCTTCAACCTGACCACCGGCAACACGGGTCCTGGCTTCGTGATGGCGAGCGTGCAGATCTTCGCCGACAACGGCAGCGGTTCGCCCACGGGCCCGGCCATCACCACGACCGGCGCATTGGCGGCGGGCGGCATCTTCAAGTACATCGTGGTCGGCACCCTGCCCACCACGGCTACGGCGGGGCAGACCAACGCCATCACGGTGACCGGCACCAGCGTGTTCGACAACACGAAGACCCAGTTCAACACCGACACGACCACGGTCACAACCAATGCCGTCGTGACGCTGACCAAATCGGCCAGCGTGTCCAGCGGCGCGGCCGGCACGGCCATCACCTACACCCTGACCTACACGAACACCGGTAACAGCACGGCCACCGCCGTCGCCATCACCGACATTCTGCCGGCAGGCCTGACCTACACCGCCGGCACCGCGCGCTGGAGCGCCACCGGCGCCACGGCGCTCAGCGACAGCGGCGGCCCCAGCGGCACGGCGCCCAACACGCTGACTTCCGGCTACACCCTGGGCACCAAGACCCTGCTGGTGACGCTGAACCAGGTGCTGGCCGGCCAGTCGGGCACCATCACCTTCGGCGCGACGGTTGCCGCTGGCACCGCACCGAGCACGCTGAACAACACCGCGACGACGTCTTACAACAACGGCGCCACCACGGTGACGGGCAGCTCCAACACCGTGCCTTTCACGGTGCTGCAGACCGCCAACGTGACGCTGACCGGCACCACGGTGCCCGGCCCGGCCGCGCCCGGCTCGACGGTGAGCTTCACCAACACCGTGACCAACACCGGCAACGGCTCGGACACCTTCAACATCACGCTGAGCCCGGGCAACTTCCCGGCAGGCACGACCTTCCAGCTGTTCAAGAGCGACGGCGTCACGCCGCTGGTCGACACCAACAGCGACGGCACGGTCGACACCGGCCCCCTGGCCGCCGCCGCCGCCTACAACGTGATCCTGAAAGCCACGCTGCCGCCGAACGCGACCAACACCGGCGCGCCCTTCATCATCGTGAAGACCGCCACCTCGGTGTTCGACCCGACCAAGACGGCCAGCACCAACGACCAGCTGACCGCCGTGGCCAACTCCGCGGTTGACGCGACCAACAACCTGCCGACCGCCGTGGGCGTTCCCGGCGCGGGCGTGTTCGCCAACGGTGAAGGCGCCGCACAGGTCACCAACACGCTGAACCCCGGCGCGTCGACGACCTTCACGGTGGTCGCCAACAACACCGGCCCTTCGCCGGACAGCTACAACCTGGGCGCCAGCACGGTGAACACCTTCGCCAGCGTGACGCTGCCTGCCGGCTGGACGGTGAGCTTCCGCGCCGACGGCGGCGCGGGCAACTGCTCGACCACCGGTGCGACCATCACCAACACCGGCTCCGTGGCCGCCGGCGGCAACGTCGTCGTCTGCGCGGTGGTTGGTGTGCCTGCCGGTTTCGCCGCGGGCACCACGCAGCTGTACTTCCGCACGCTGTCGCCCACGTCGAACGCAACGGATACGCTGCATGACGCCGTGATCGTCAGCGCCGTGCGCTCCATCACCATGACGCCAAACGGCGCCGGCCAGACCTATCCAGGCGGCTCCTACGTCTACAGCCACACCCTGACCAACACCGGCAACGTGCTGGAAGGCAACGGCACGGTCAGTACCGTGACGCTGGCCGGCACGAACAACCAGGCCGGCTGGACTTCGGCGCTGTACTACGACGCGAACGCCAACGGCGTGCTGGACGCGACCGACCCGCAGATCAGCGGCGCCCTGAGCGCGGCGACCGTGCTGCCCGCGGGCCTGGCCCCGGGCGCGTCGATCACCGTGTTCAACAAGGTGATCGCACCGAGCGGCGCGACGCCAGGCGCGGTGGATGCCACGACCATCACGGTCACGACCAGCAACGGCAGCTACGTCACGACGATTCCCGCCGTGGCCACCGCTGTTGACAGCACCACCGTGATCGCCGGCAACCTGACGCTGTCCAAGGCGCAATCCCTGGACACGACCTGCACCGGCGCCACCGGCGGCACGGTTTACGCGGCGGCCACCCTGAGCGCCCGTCCCAACCAGTGCGTGCTGTACCAGATCACGGTGACCAACGTGGGATCGGCGAATGCCACCACGGTCGTCGTGTCCGATGCGACGCCGAGCTACACCACGCTGAGCAGCGCGGCGGCAAGCACGGTAGGCACCGCGACCGGACCCGCAGCGGGCGCAGCCGGCACCGTCACCGCGACGATAGGCACCCTGACCCCCGGTCAGTCGGCTGTCTTGACTTTCGGCGTGCGGATCAACCCGTAATCCACCCCTGATCCCTAGCGCGGGAAGCGAAAGCTTCCCCGCTTTTCAAAGAGCACGACCGCGTGCCCTTTGGAAAGCGACGCCCTGCCGCGAACCAAATCCCACCCGCCCACATGCTTTTTAGCCTGCCGCGCAAACTGCTGATCTCCTGCATGTTGCTGCTCTTCTGGGCAGCGGCACAGGCAGCGCCGACCCCCGCCGGGACGGTGATCACCAGCGCGGCGAGCGCGACCTTCACGGACACGGCGACGGGCCTGTCGGTGCGCATCAACTCCAACATCGTGAACACCGTGGTGGGCCCGCTGGAGGCGCTTACGCTGAGCACCAGCCAGAACCTGCTGATCGGCGTCGGCGCATCTTTCACCATCAACCACAACCTGGCCAACACCGGCAACGTCGCCACCAACTACCTGGTCACGGCCAGCGTGGCCGCCGGCAGCGTCTTCACACCCCTGAATGTGCAGGTGGTGCTGGACGTCAACGGCAACGGGCTGGTCGATGCCGGCGAGCCCGTGGTTCCCGCCGGCGGCGTGGTGCCGGTGCCCCTGGGCGGCACCAAAGGCCTGCTGATCACCGGCCAGATCCCCGCCGGCGCGGTGCCCGGGCAGACGGCGCAGCTCACCCTGCGCGCGGTCAGCCAGCTGCAAAGCGCCACGGCCACCAACACCGACACCCTCAACCTGACCAACGCCGCGGCCGTGCAGGTCACCTACTCGGCCTCGACCGCCACCGCCGTGCAGGGCGTGGCGCTCAGCTTCACCGCGCGGGCCACCAACAACGGCAACATGGCGGCCAGCCCGGCCAACGTGACCGTCAACGGCGCGCCGGCCGCGCTGTTCGTCCTGCGCGCGCCGGTGCCGGTGAACAGCGCCTTCACCTCGGCCCAGCCCGCCACCAACCCCGGCGCGCAGACGCTGTACCACCTGCTGGGCGGCGCGGCCAACAGCTACGTCACCACGGTGCCGGCCGGCGCCGCGGTCGACGCGGTGGCCTGGTCCATCCCCACGCTGGCCCAGGGCGGTTTGTTCCAGGGCAAGTTCAGCGTCCGGGTCAATGACAATGCGGCCGGCAACGTGAGCGGCGCCGCTTACGCGGACTGGACCGACGCCGCCGCCCCGCTGACCACGACCAGCAACACGGTGGTGCTGCCGCTGCCCGGGCATGCGGCCGGCATCTTCTTCTACACCAACAACAACTACACGAACAAGGCCACCCAGAGCATTCCCGGCAACGTGCTGTACGTGCAGACCGACGCGGCCATCTGCAATGCCGACCCGGTCGCGATAGGCACGGTTGACGTCAACCTCGTGAGCCAGCTCACCCGCGACTCGGAAACCTTCACGGCCGTGGAAACCGGCCCCAACACCGGCATCTTCCGCATCCAGCCCAGCGTTCCCACGGCGAACGGCGCCACGCACATCGTGGCCTCGGGCAACGGCGTCCTGGAAGTGCTGCGCAACGACACGGTGACGGCCACCATCACGGCCTGCGACGGCATCTCGGTGTCGGCCAGCACCACGCTGCTGGTCGACCCGTCCGGCACGGTCTACAACTCGCTGACCAACAAGCCCATCGCCGGCGCGACGGTGCGCCTGATCGACGTGAGCGGATCCGGCAACGGCGGCAACCCCGGCGGGCCGGCCACGGTCTTCGAACTGGACGGCCTGACGCCGGCGCCCAGCACCATCGTGACGGACACCGACGGTTTCTATGAATTCCCGCTGGTGCTCAACAGCAATTACCGCCTGTCGATCACGCCGCCCGCGGGCTATTCTTTTCCCTCGGTGTCGCCTGCGGCGCTGCAGCCGGCCGGCCGGTGGATAGACACGCCGGGCTCCTACGGCGGCGATTTTGTGGTGGCCGGCGTGGCGGTGCACTTCGACGTGCCCATGGATCCCGGCGCCGTCGCGGGTGGCCTCTTCATCCAGAAAACAGCCAACAAAAAGACCGCCGAAATCGGCGACTTTGTCGATTACACGATCAAGTTCAACAACTTCGGCACGGTGCCGCTGCTCGCCACCGTGGTCAAGGACACCCTGCCGGCCGGCTTCGCCTATGTGCGCGGCACCTCCCGGCTTGACGGCGCAACGCTGGCCGACCCCGCAGGCGGCGCCGGCCCCACGCTGCGCTTCGACGTGGGCAACATCGCCGTCCACGGCCAGCCCGTGCTGACCTACCGCGTGCGTGTGGGCGCCGGCAGCATGAGCGGCAACGGCGTCAACACGGCCCAGGCCGGCGCCGGCGGGGTGAGCTCCAACACGGCCAGCGTGCGCGTTCAGGTGGTGGGCGGCGTGTTTTCCAACAAGGCCTACGTGATCGGCAAGGTGTTCGCCGACTGCAGCCGCGACGGCGTGCAGGACGCGGGCGAGCCGGGCGTTCCCGGTGTGCGCATCTACCTGGAAGACGGCACCTATGCGGTGACGGACGAAGAAGGCAAGTACAGCTTCTACGGCCTGGAGCCGCGCACCCACGTTGCCAAGGTCGACAACACCACGCTGCCCGCGGGCGCCGCGCTGGCCGTGCTGAACAACCGCAACGCCTTCGACGCCGGCAGTCGCTTCGTCGACACCATCAACGGCGAACTGCACAAGGCCGATTTCGCCGTCGCCGGATGCACGCCCGGCCTGCACGAGCAGATCGCCGCGCGCCGCAAGGCCCTGGGCAATCCCTCGGAAATCGCCCAGGCCGCCGGCACCTTGCTGCAAGCCAACCGCGGCGCCGTCGCGGCCGACAGCCGCACGCTGCCCGCCGCCGGCGCCATGGGCTTGCCCGGCGCGCAGCAGAACAATGCCGGCAGCAATGCCGTGGCGCCGCTGCAGGGCGCTGCCGGGAACCTGGGCGCAGTCGGCGACACCGGCGGCCCGACCGCAACGAGCGCGCGCCTGCCCCAACCGATTTACACGCCGGCCAGCGTGATGCCCGCGCAGCCCGCGGCGCCCGCCGCCGACGCGGCCCCGGCCGAACAGGCCCTGCAGCCGCTGGAAGACCTGCTGCCGGAACTGAACGGCGAGACCGCCTTCGTCGGCCTGGTGGACGACCAGCTGCTGCCCGTGGCGCAGACCCGGGTCCGCGTCAAGGGCCCGCTGGGCGCGCGCTTTGAACTCACGGTCAACGGCCAGCCCGTGCCGGCCACGCAGGTCGGCAAGAAGAGCAGCCTGGAAAAGAACAAGGTCCTGGCCTGGGAATACATCGGCGTGGACCTGAAGCCCGGCCGCAACACGCTGGCCGTGCGCGCCATCGACAGCTTCGGCAACGCCCGCGGCACGGCGCAGCTCACGCTGCGCGTGCCCGGCGCGCTGGCCAAGATCGAAATCGGCGCGCCGGCGCAACTGATCGCCGACGGCACGACCGCCTTGCCCGTCACGGTGTTCCTGCGCGACGCGCAAGGCCTGCCCGTGGCCGCGCGCACCCAGGTCAGCCTGCAGGCCAACCTGGGCCAGTGGCAGACGCCCGACCTCGATGCGCGCCAGCCCGGCACGCAGGTCTTCGTCGAAGGCGGCGAAGGCCGCTTCCTGCTGCTGCCGCCGGCGCAGCCCGGCAAGGCCGAGCTCACCGTCAGCGCCGGCACCGTCAAGTCCGTGGCTTCCATTGAATTCATGCCCAACCTGCGGCCCATGATCGCCGCCGGTATCGTCGAAGGCACCATCAACCTGCGCAGCCTCAGCCCGTCCGCCCTGCAGCCCGCGCAAAGCGGCGACGTGTTCGAGCGCCAGATCCAGAGCAGTTCGCAAAGCCTTCGCGGCGGCAAGGGCGACGCCGCCGCGCGCACCGCGCTGTTCCTCAAGGGCAAGGTCCTGGGCTCCTCGCTGCTGACGCTGGCCTACGACTCCGACAAGCCTGGCGACACCGCGCTGTTCCGCGACATCCAGCCCAACCAGTTCTACCCGGTGTACGGCGACTCGTCGGCGCGCGGTTACGACGCGCAGTCCACCGGCAAGCTCTACGTGATGCTGCAAAACGGCACCAACTACGCGCTGCTGGGCGACTATTCGACGCAGAGCGACAACGCCGCGCGCCAGCTCACGCAATACTCCCGCGCCCTGAACGGCGTGAAGGGCCGCTACCAGGAAGGCGCCGTCACCGTCGAAGGCTTCGCCAGCCGCACCTCGACCACGCAGCTGGTGCAGGAATTCCGCGCCAACGGCACCTCCGGCCCCTTCCTGCTGAACATCAACGGCGTGGTCAACAGCCAGCAGGTCAACATCCTCACGCGCAGCCGCAGCCAGTCCTCGGTCATCGTCAACGACACGCCGCTCACGCAGTTCACCGACTACGAGATCGAGCCCCTGAGCGGCCGCCTGCTGCTCAAGTCGCCGGTGGCCAGCGTGGACGCCGACCTCAACCCCATCTTCGTGCGCGTCAACTATTCGGTCGACGCGGGCGGCGTCAAGCACTCGGTCGCCGGCGGCGAAGCCCGCGTGCAGGTCACCCCGGCGATCACGCTGGGCGCTTCGGCCATGCGCGACACCGACCCGTCCAACCGCCAGAGCCTGGACGGCCTCAACGTGACGGCCCGCTTCGGTGAAAAAACCGTGGCCACCGCTGAAATCGCTCGCAGCACCACGGACCTGCAGGGCAACGGTTCGGGCCACCGCGCCGAGATACGCCATGAAGACCAGGCGCTGCAGGCGCGCGCCTGGGCCGCGGAAACCAGCACCGGTTTCTACAACCCCAACAGCGTGCAGTCCGCGGGCCAGTCCGAGTACGGCGCCAAGATCGGCTACGCGGTGGACGAGAAGAACCGCATCGTCGGCGAAGCGCTGCGCACCACCAACAGCGTCAGCGGCGCGGCGCAGACCGGCGCCGAACTGAAGCTCGAGCACAGCATGGCCGGCAACATCAAGGTGGAAGTCGGCGTGCGCTACAGCAGCTCCAACACCGCCGCGGCCCTGTCCGGCCCTGCGCTGCCGGGCTCCACCGTGCCGATCACGCCGACGGCCGCCATGGTGGCCGCGGGCACGGCCGAAGAAGTCGGCACCACCACCGCCCGCGTCAAGGTGACGGTGCCCGTGCCCGACGTGCCGCAGGCCGACGTCTACGGCCTGGCCGAGTACGCCATCGACGGCAGCGGCGGCCGTGAAGTCGGCGTGGGCGGCAACTACGCCATCAACGCCACGACGCGCGCCTACGCGCGCCACGACTTCATCAACAGCCTCAAGAGCATCTACACGCTCAACACCTCGACCTCGCAGTACACCACCGTCGCCGGCATCAACACCGAGCTGACCGACAGCACGCAGCTGTTCAACGAATACCGCATGGGCGACAGCATCAACGGCCGCAGCGCCGAAGCCGCCGTCGGCCTGCGCAAGCTCATGCGCCTGGACAACGGCGTGGGCCTGACGGCCAGCGTGCAGCGTATCAAGCCGATCTCCGGCGTGGTGGTCGACGACTCCAGCGCCGTGACGCTGGGCGCCGACTACACCGCCGCCGCCAACTGGAAGGCTTCCGGCCAGGTGCAGTGGCAGACCTCGACGACCTCCAGCAGCTGGCTGCTGACCGGCGCGGTGGCCAACAAGCTGGACGACAGCTGGACCCTGCTCAACCGCGGCCTCTACAGCGAGCAGTCCAACCTCGGCGCCGGCGGCGGCTCGCGCGAACTCATCACGGCGCAGTCCGGCGTGGCCTACCGCCCCGTCGAGACCGACGTGTGGAACGCGCTGGGCCGCATCGAATACAAGCAGGATTCGGACAGCACGCTGGGCCCGGGCCTGAACCGCGACGAGTCCGGCCTGATCCTGTCGACCCACCTCAACGTGCAGCCCAGCCGCAACTGGGTGATGAGCGCGCGCTACGCCGCCAAGTGGGGCAGCGACAAGTCCAACGGCATCAACAGCCGCTCCTTCACGCAACTCCTGGGCGGCCGTTCCACCTGGGACCTCACGCAGCGCTGGGACGTCAGCCTGCAGGCTTACCGCATGTGGGGCGACGGCGCCGCCGAAACCGCCGTCGGCGTGGAAGTCGGCTACCTCGCGTGGAAAAACATGTGGGTGTCGGTGGGCTACAACGTCAAGGGCTTCAAGGCCGCGGACATGACCGGAGAGGCCTATACCCAGCGCGGCCTCTATCTGCGTGTACGCTTCAAGTTTGACGAGAACGTGTTCGGCGAGCCGTCCGCCGCGGCCACGCCGTCCATTTCCCGCACCGCGGCGCCCCAATCATGATGCTGTTTCAACGCCCCGTTTCCCGCCCAGGCCTGCCGTGCAAGCCGGCGTTTTCGCGCGTGCTGGCGCGGGCCGCCTGGGGCGCCGCCTTGCTGCTGCTGGCCGCGCCCTGGGCGACGGCGCAGACGACTTTTAACTACACCGGCGCGGTGCAAACCTACACCGTGCCCGCGGGCGCGGGCGGGGTGACCATCCAGGCCAACGGCGCGGGCGGCGGCAGCGGCGGCAACGACTCCAACGGCTGGGGCGGCGCCGGCGGCGCAGGTGCACGGGCCACCGGCACTTACTATGCGGCGCCCGGAACAGTGCTGAATATTTATGTGGGGCAAGGCGGCCGGGCAGGCAACACCTCGCAGGGCGCCTTCACCTGCGCCAACGCGGCCGGCGCGGGCGGTCTTGCCGGCGGTGCCGCAGGGTTTGCGGGCGGCTCCGGCGGCCAGGCCGGTTGCGATGGCTGGTCCGGCGGCGGCGCCGGCGGCGGTGCCGCCAGCGTGGTTGCCACGGCTGCCAATGCCCGGCTGGTGATCGCCGGCGGCGGCGGCGGCGGGCAGGGCGGCGCCCTGGATGTGCTGGGCCGTGCCGGACTGGCCGCGCCGGCCACGCCCATCGGCGCGCTGCCCGGTTCTGCGGGCGTCGCGGGCAACACGCGCGTCGGCGACGGTTCGGGCGGCGGCGGCGGCGGCGGCGGCTGCCCCGGCGGTGCGGGCGGCGCGGAGCTGGTAGACAGCAGCGGCACCAACAACACCCTGCAGTCCAGAGGCGGCAGCTCATGCAGCGACACCGCTGTGGTGACGACTTTCGGCGTGACTGCGGCGGGCGCTGCCGGCGCCGCTTCCGTCACCGGCTCGGCGCCGGCCAGCGGAAATAACGGCAGCAACGGCTCCGTCGTCATCACGCCCGTCAATCCGACACGGAATCTCAGCAAATCCCAGCCCAGCCCGGCGCTGGCCCTGACCAGGGACAGCGTGTACACGCTGACGGTGACGGCCACCACCACGACGCCATTTTTCACCGCCACCGTGACGGACCGCTTGCCTGCCAACCTGACCTATGTCAGCGGCGCTGGCACTGGCTGGACTTGTTCGCTGGCGGGGACTCTGGTGACCTGTAACTACAGCAGCACTGTTGCCGCCACAAGTGCCTCGGTCGACATCACGGTGAGGCCGACGACGATTGCTGCGGTGACCAACCGCGCGTCGGTAGGCGCCGTGGGCAACGCCGCCCCGCCTACCGCCGGCAATTGCACGGCATTGAATGCGCCCAACGCGGGTTGCGCCCCGCCGGTGACCAATACCCCCACCAACGCGATCCTGAACCTGGTCAAGTCAGCGCCCAGCCCGGCCTTGAAAGTCGGCAGCAACAGCGCCTACACCCTCACGCTCACCAACACGGGCACGACGGTGAGCACCACGGCCCGCATCACCGACCAGTTGCCGGCCAACCTGACCTACGTCAGTGGCACGGGCACGAACTGGACTTGCTCGACGGCGCCCAGCGGCGGCGGCACGCTGGTGACCTGCAACTACACCGGCAGCATCGCTACCGGCGGCGGGACGGCCGCCGTCGTCATCACGGTCACGCCCACCAGCACGGCCAGCGTGACCAACTATGCATCGGTGGACCGGACGGGCGGCACCAACACGCCGGTGCCCACCACCTGTACCGCGGCCAACGCGCCCAGCGTCGGTTGCGCGGCGCCGGTGACCAGCACGCCCACCATCGTGATCCTGGGCCTGGTGAAATCCCAGCCCACCCCGGCTTTGCGGACCGGCATCAACAGCGCCTATACCCTGACCGTCACCAACACTGGAACGGCGGCCACCGCCACGGCGCGCGTGCTGGACCAGTTGCCGGCCAACCTGACCTATGTGAGCGGCACCGGCACCGGCTGGACCTGCAGCACGGCGGCCAGCGGCGGCGGCACGCTGGTGACCTGCAACTTCGCCGGCACCATCGCGGCCGGCGGCGGCTCCTCGGCCATCACCATCACGGTGACGCCCACCAACACCACCACGGCGATCACCAATTACGCGTCCGTCGATCCCGACGGCGGCACGACGCCGCCGGTTCCCACCACCTGCACGGCGGCCAACACCCCGACGGACGGCTGTGCCGCGCCGGTCACCAGCAGCGTGGTGCTGGGCCTGGTGAAGTCGGCGCCGACGCCTGCGCTCAGCGTCGGGATCAACAGTGTTTACACGCTGACCGTGACCAACAACGGCAACGCCGCGGCCACCACCGCCCGCGTGCTGGACCAACTGCCCGCCAACATGGCCTTCGTCAGCGCCACCGGCACCGGCTGGACCTGCACGCCCACGGGAAGCACCCTGGTCACCTGCAACTTCAGCGGCGTGATCGTCCCCGGCGGCACCGCCGTGATCAACCTCACCGCCACGCCGACCAGCTCGGCGTCGGTGACCAATTTCGCGTCGGTCGACCCTAGCGGCGGCACCGCGCCGCCCACGGCCGGCAGCTGTACCGCGGCCAACACGCCCAGCGCAGGGTGCGCGGCCCCCGTCACCAGCACACCGACCAGCCCTGTGCTGGGGCTGGTCAAATCTAACCCCAGCCCGGCGCTGCAGGTTTTTTCCAACAGCGCTTACACGCTGACCGTGACCAACAGCGGCAACGCCGCGGCCACCACCGCCCGCATCCTGGACCAGCTGCCCGCCAACCTGACCTATGTGAGCGGCGTGGGCACCGGCTGGTCGTGCTCGGCAGCCGGCGGCGGCGGCGCACTCGTGACCTGCAACTACAGCGGCAGCATCGCCACGGGCGGCGGCACGTCCGCCGTGGTCATCACCGTGACCGCCACCAGCAATGCGGCGACCACCAATTACGCCTCGGTGGACCCGACGGGCGGCACCACGCCGCCCACGCCCACCAGCTGTACCGCGGCCAACACGCCCAGCGCCGGCTGCGCGGCGCCCGTCACCAGCACCGCCGGCCGGGGCATCGCGGGCACCGTGTATGCCGACGTGAACCACAACAGCAGCCGCGAAGCCAGCGAGTCGGGCATAGGCGGCGCCGTCCCCCTGTTCGTCAAGCTGGCGCCTTTGTCCGGCGGCGTCTGCACCAGCCCGGCCGTGGCGGCGGCATCGGTCGACCTTTCCACCGGCGCCTACAGCCTGTCCAGCGTGCCGGAAGGCAATTACTGCCTGGTGCTCGACGGCAACGGCACCCTGTCCGACGTGACGCCGGCGTACCCCACCGGCTGGATAGGCACGGAGAACCCGACCGGCGTGATCCAGCTGACGGTGGGCGCGGCGCCCCCTTCGCCGAAAAACTTCGGCCTCTACAACGGCAGCACGCTGAGCGGCACCGTGTTCGCCGACAACGGCGCCGGCACCACCACAGCCAACAACGGCGCCAGGGCCGGCACCGAGCCGGGCCTGGCCGGCATCATCGTCAACGCCGTGCAGGGCGCGACCACGCTGGACAGCGAACCCAGCGCCAGCGACGGCAGTTATGTTTTGTGGGTGCCCGGGGCCACCACCGGCACCGTGGTCATCACGCCCGTGCTGCCGGCCGGCTACACCGCCACGGGCGGCTCGGCCGGCACCAGCGGCGGCACCTATACCCGCCCCAGCGTCAGCTACACCGCCGGCTCGGGCCTGGCCCGCACCGGCATCAACTTCGGCATGGTGGCGCCCAACACCCTGGGCCCCAACGGCGCGCAGACGGCCCAGCCCGGCACGGTGGTGTTCCACACCCATACCTACAAGGCCGGCACCGGCGGGCTGGTCACGTTCTCGATGGCCAACACCGCCACGCCGGCCAGCCCGGTGTGGAACCAGGTGCTCTACCTGGACGGCAACTGCAACGCGGCGCTGGAAGCCAGCGAGCTGCAGGTCACCCCCGCCATCACCGTCACGGCCGGGCAAACCCTCTGCCTGGTCATCAAGCAGTTCGTGCCCGCCGGCGCCAATCAGGGCGCGCAGAACAGCATCACGCTGAGCGCCGCCTTCACCTACACCAACTCCGCCCCGGCGCTGCCCGTCAGCACGCTGGTCGCCACCGACATCACCACCGTGGGCCAGGCCGGCGACCTGGACCTGGCCAAACTGGTCAGCAACATCACCCAGGCCCTTCCCGCCGCCACCAGCGTGAACGCCAGCCCCGGAGACACACTGCAGTACACATTGACAGCGACCAACAACGGCGCACAGCCGCTGTCCACGCTGTTCGTGAGCGACTCCACGACAGCCTTCACCGGTTTCGTTTCCGCGGCCTGCCCGGGCACGCTGCCCACCGGCATCACCGCGTGCACGGTGACCACTCAGCCTGCTTTGGGCGCGCAGGGGGCTTTGAAGTGGACGTTTACCGGGTCGCTGGCGTCGGGGGCGCAGTTGGTTGTGACCTATCGGGTGAAGGTCGATCAGTAGTCGCCGGGTCTTGCGCCGGCTTGCGCGCTCCCTTTGTGCTCTTTGCTGAGGGCGGCTGGCCGGGAGTGGCCCGGCGGCCAGTAACTTTCTTTTGCTTCGCCAAAAGAAAGTCACCAAAGAAAAGGCGACCCTGGTTGCTGCGTCCCCTGCGCTTCGCTACGGGGCAACCTGCGGTGCTCGGTCCAGCCGGGGTCTGGCTAAACTCGCTACGCTGCGCTTCGCTCAGACAACGCCAGCCCTGATCCGTCTGGACCTCCGCTCCTCGGCGCATCCACAAGGGGTGGGGACAGGAATACCAAACAGCCAATAGCCGAAGACAGAACTCGCAGGCAAGGCTGCGGGAGGTTCAGCTTCCGGCTTGCAGGTGAAAAGCCGGGCGCCTCTCTCCCACTACGAGGCCTCGCGCATTGACAATCTCCTGTGCCCGCCAGGGCGCAAGCTCCGCTCGCTGCGCATCGTCCAGCCAGCCCAACTGGTCCAGCACCTCCACCGTCGCCGCATGCAACGCCACCTTGTTCGCGTCCATGATTTTCAGTGCCACCGCTTCGCCGCGTGATTTGCTGCCCACCACCTGCACACCGTCGGCGCCTATCTTGGTGACCCAGTCGCCGCGGCCGGCGCGCATATAGGCCAGGTCGTTGCGGCCGGTGCCGGATACGAGTTCGGGGTGCGCGGTCATGGCTTCACCCAGTGCCGCAAAACTCGCGCCGAACTCGGTGTCGCGCGCGCCGCTGGCCAGGCGCGCATAGCCGCGTGCCAGGCTGGCCAGCGGCAGCGCGTAATTGGGGGCCGAGCAGCCGTCTATGCCCATCTTGAAGTAATTGGGGTCCATGCCCACGGCGCGGGCGACGTCGCGGCGTATCGCCTGCTGCAGGCGGTGGTCGGGTGCGATGTAGTCGTCCAGGCCCAGGCCGTGCTGCACGCAGTAGGCCAGGAAGCCGGCGTGCTTGCCGCTGCAGTTGTTGTGGCGTTCGTCGACCACAAAGCCGGGCGGGGGCGCCTGTTCGAGTTGCGTGAAGATGCTGGGCACATGGCAGCCGCAGCGCAGCGCCTTGTAGTTCAGCCCGGCCTTGTCGAGCATGCCTTGCGTTTCGGCCACGTGCATGATTTCGCCGTTGTGGCTGGCGCACATCATCGCGATTTGCCGGGTCGTGAAGCCGAACTGCGCGGGCCCGCCGGCTTCCACAAAGGGCAGGGCCTGCAAGGCCTTGAGCGTGGAGCGCGAGAACGTCAGCCAGTACGGGTCACCCGCGTGGGCCAGCAACTGCCCCTGCGTGTTGACGACGGCCACGGAGCCCAGGTGCTGGCACTCGAGCGTGCCGCCGCGGGTCAGTTCGATCAGGGGGATGTGCTTCATGCCGGCATTGTGGCGCATGCGCCGCAGCCTGCCTCTAGCCGCCCTTGCCGCGCATGATGGCCGCGGCCACGTCGGGCGTGGTTTCGGCGTAGCGCTTGAACTCCATGGTGTAGGTCGCGCGGCCCTGCGTGAGCGAGCGCAGCGTGGTGGAGTAGCCGAACATTTCCGACAGCGGCACTTCGGCGCGCACCAGCTTGCCGCCGCCGCCGGCGATGTCTTCCATGCCCTGCACCATGCCGCGGCGCGACGACAGGTCGCCCATCACGTTGCCCATGAAGTCCTCGGGTGTCTCCACCTCGACCGCCATCACGGGCTCCAGCAGCACCGGCTTGGCGCGGCGCATGGCTTCCTTGAAAGCCAGCGAGCCGGCCATGCGGAAGGCGTTTTCGTTGGAGTCCACGTCATGGTAGGAGCCGAACACCAGCGTGGCCTTCACGTCCACCACCGGGTAGCCGGCCAGCACGCCGGCCTTCAGCGTTTCCTGGATGCCCTTGTTGACGGCCGGAATGTATTCGCGCGGGATCACGCCGCCCTTGATGGCGTCGACGAACTCATAACCCTTGCCCGAAGGCTGCGGCTCCAGGTTGAGCACGGCGTGGCCGTACTGCCCGCGCCCGCCCGACTGCTTGATGAATTTGCCTTCGACGTCGTTCACAGCCTGGCGTATGGTTTCGCGGTAGGCCACCTGCGGCTTGCCGACGTTGGCTTCGACGCTGAACTCGCGCTTCATGCGGTCCACCAGGATTTCCAGGTGCAACTCGCCCATGCCCGAGATGATGGTCTGGCCCGACTCTTCATCGGTGTGCACGCGGAATGAGGGGTCTTCCTGCGCCAGGCGGTGCAGCGCGATGCCCATTTTTTCCTGGTCGGCCTGGGTCTTGGGTTCCACCGCCTGCGAGATCACCGGCTCGGGGAACACCATCTTCTCCAGGATGATGACGTGCGCCGGGTCGCACAGCGTGTCGCCGGTGGTGGCGTCCTTCAGGCCGACGGCCGCGGCGATGTCGCCGGCGCGCACTTCCTTGACCTCGTTGCGTTCATTGGCGTGCATCTGCAGGATGCGGCCCAACCGCTCGCGCTTGCCCTTGACCGGGTTGTAGACCGTGTCGCCCGCCTTGATCACGCCGGAATACACGCGGAAGAAAATCAGCTGCCCGACGTAGGGGTCGGTCATGATCTTGAAAGCCAGCGCCGAGAAGGGCTCGTCGTCTGTCGGGTGCCGTTCGGCCTCGCCTTCGTCTTCGGTGTGGCCCAGGATGGCGGGCACATCCACCGGCGAAGGCATGTAGTCGATCACGGCGTCCAGCATGGCCTGCACGCCCTTGTTCTTGAAGGCGCTGCCGCACAGCATGGGCACGATCTCGTTGGCGATGGTGCGCTGGCGCAGGCCTTGTTTGATTTCGTCTTCGCTCAGCGGCTCGCCGGCCAGGTATTTGTTCAGCAACTCGTCGTTGGCTTCAGCGGCCGCCTCGATCATCTTGGTGCGCCATTCGTTGGCGGTCTCCAGCAGGTTCGCCGGGATGTCGCCGTACTCGAAATGCAGGCCCTGGCTGGTGTCGTCCCAGATGATGGCCTTCATCTTGACGAGGTCCACCACGCCCTGGAAATGGTCTTCCGCGCCGACCGGAATCTGTACCGGCACGGCCACGCCTTTGAGGCGCTCGCTGATCTGCCGCTGCACGCGGAAAAAATCAGCGCCCACACGGTCCATCTTGTTGACGAAGGCCAGGCGCGGCACCTTGTACTTGTTGGCCTGGCGCCAGACGGTTTCCGACTGCGGCTGCACACCGCCCACGGCGTCGTAGACCATCACGGCGCCGTCGAGCACGCGCATGGAGCGCTCGACCTCGATGGTGAAGTCCACGTGGCCGGGCGTGTCGATGATGTTGATGCGGTGCTCAGGGTAGTTGCCGGCCATGCCTTTCCAGAAGGCCGTGGTCGCCGCCGAGGTGATGGTGATGCCGCGCTCCTGCTCCTGCTCCATCCAGTCCATGGTGGCCGTGCCTTCATGGACTTCGCCGATCTTGTAGTTCACACCGGTGTAAAACAGGATGCGCTCGGTCGTGGTGGTCTTGCCGGCGTCGATGTGCGCGCTGATGCCGATGTTGCGGTAGCGCTCGATGGGGGTGTGGCGGGGCATGCGGAACTCCTTTTTTTGCCGGTCCACGCGTGTTGGAGTTATGGCGTGGCCGGGCCCGCCAGTTTGCGCCAAAGTAACGGTTTTTGCTTGGCTCATTGCAGCAGCCACGTTGGCGCAAGGCCTGATGCTCAGCCGGCGTGCAACATTTTTGCCATGAAGGCAGGCAGGGGCCGGCCGTCGGACAGCAGGTATTTCGCCATGGGTATCACCACCTCGCGCACCGAGGCACGCGCGCTCATCCTGTCGCGCCAGGCCAGCAGGCACGGTGTCTCGGCAGTGAGGGGTGCGCCCATGCGCTCGCCGAAAATCATGGCCATGTAGAGGGCGATGTCGGCATTCGAGAAACTCCCGATCACGTAGTCCTGCCCGGCCAACAGCGGTTCGAGGTAGCGGTAAAAATCCCGCGCGCCCTGCAGCGCCGCGACGGCCAGCGGGTCGTCCAGCCTGTCCTGCAGGCCCATGAGTTTGATGACGTGCGGAAAGTAAACCTCGTCGGAGCGGTGCTCCATCTGGCGGGCTCGCGCGCGATTGGCAATGCCTGCGGGCCACAGCGCCGGCTCGGGCTTGAGGTCTTCGATGTATTCCAGAATTTGCGTCGAGTCGAAGAGTTCCAGGTCGCCATGCACCAGCACCGGCACCTGCTTCTTGGGGTTGATGCGCGCCACCTCCGGGTCTTTCGGCGAATAACCCTCGGCCTGCGTGAAGGGCACCATGACGAGCTCAAAGGCGATGCCTTTTTCAATGGCCGCGATCTGCACCTTGGCGCCGAACATGCTGAGGCGGGCCGAATACAGGCGTATGGAGGGTGCTGCAGTGGAGGAATCTGAGGGCATGGTGTGGGTGGAGCTGGCGTGAAAAAATCAATGCGTGGAAGACGGCGGTTCGCGGTCGAACAGGCCTGGCGCGCCGCCGATTTCCGCGCCTTCGATCAGCAGCATGCGCAGCTTGGTCGAGACGCCGCCAGGCGCCGAGAAGCCGCCCGACTGCGCGCCCGAAGCCAGCACGCGGTGGCAGGGCACGATGATGGGAAAGGGGTTGTGCCCCAACGCCTGCCCCACGGCGCGCGCCGAGCCGGGCTCGCCCAGCAGCGCGGCGATCTCGCCATAGGTCTTGGTTTTGCCCGGCAGGATGTCCTGCGCGGCCGCATACACGCGGCGGTGAAAGGGCGTCGTGCGGCGCAGGTCCAGCGTGCAAAAGCGCAGGTCGCGCGCTTCGCCTTCGAGCAGCGCCACCATGCCCTGCACAGCCTGCTGCATCGCCTGCGACGGCGCGGCAGCTTCCAGTGAAGGGAACTGCCGGTACAGGCGCGACAGCATGCGGCCTTCGCTCTGCTCGGGCAGGCGCACGGCGGCGATGCCGTGGTCGTTCCACACCAGCGCGCACTGCCCGATGGCGGTGGGAAAAAGCGTGAAGCCGTGAGGTTCGCTGTCGGCGGTCATGGTGGGCCACATGCTACACGCGCGACGACATCGCCGTTGAATGTAAGAATTAATTTCGTTACCTCTCTTGCATGGGCCCCGAGCTTTTAATTTTTCACGGACGTACCATGCCTTCTTTTTTGAAGGAACTCACAATGGCAACACCGTTCTTCGGCAAGCGAGAAAACGAGACACCGGCAGGCCTGCGCAACGGCCCCGGAAACGGCTACGGCAACTCGGGCTCGGCCAGCACGCTGCATTCGTCGCCGCTGTCCGGCCAGCAGAACAATGCCGCCAAACCCGTGAATGAAGCCGCGCCGGCCACCGCCACCACGACCGCCACGAAGGAAGGCGGCAGCAAGCTGACGGTGGGGCCCAACATCAAGCTCAAGGGCGTGGAGATCACCGACTGCGACACGCTGGTGGTTGAAGGCCTGGTGGAGGCCACCATGGATTCGCGCGTGATCCAGATCTCCGAGCAGGGCGCCTTCAAGGGTTCCGCGGAAATCGACGTCGCGGAAATCCGCGGTGAGTTCAACGGCAACCTCACGGTGCGCCAGAAGCTGGTGATTTACTCGACCGGGAAAGTCACCGGCATCATCCGCTACGGCAAGCTGGTGATTGAAGAAGGCGGCCAGCTTTCGGGCGAAATCCTTTTCGGTGCGCTGGCTACCGCAAAACCCGCGAGCGTGGTGAAGCCGGGATTGCAGGCGGTGTAGGAGACTCAAAGCAACAAGCAGGCGCGGTTCAACGCGCCATCAAAAAAGCCACATCACTTCCCGGTCGTTCGCGGCAGGAGAGTGATGCGGCGTTTTTGTGTTCGCTAGAAAAAGCGAAACGCCAGTGGTATCAGCGCGGACGCCAGCACCACCTGCAGGCCCAGGGCCAGCCCGGCATAGGCGCCCGCATCGGCGTTCACTTGCAATGCGCGTGCCGCGCCCAGCCCGTGCGACACCGTGCCCAGCGCGAAGCCGCGCGCGGCCCAGCCTGCGCCGTCGCGCGGAATGCGCAGGGCGTCAAACAGGTATTTGCCGCCCAGCGCACCGACCAGGCCCGTGATCACCGCGAACACGGCCGCCAGCGCCGGGATGCCGCCTATCTTTTCCGCAATGCCCATGGCCACCGGCGCGGTGACGGACTTGGGCGCAAGCGACAAGGTCACCTCCGAAGGCAGGCCCAGCGCCCAACCCATCAGCAAGGCCGAACCGCTGGCCGCAATGCCGCCCGCCAGTGCCGCCAGCAGCAACCGGCCCCAGCGCCGGCGCAGTTCTTCGCGGCGCAGCCACAGCGGCCAGGCCAGCGCCACCACGGCGGGGCCGAGCAGGAAATGGATGAACTGCGCGCCCGCGAAATAGGTGGGGTAGGGCACGCCGGTGGCCAGCAGCGCACCGGCCAGGCACACCACCGTCCACAGCACCGGGTTGGCCCAGGGCGGCTGGCCGAGGCGCGCATACGCCGCTTGCGCCAGCACATAGACCACCAGCGTGGCCGTCAGACCGAACAGCGGCGTGGCCGACAGGTAGACCCAGAGTTCGACGAATTTAGGCATGGGGCGGCTCCCCGGCAGTGGCATCGCCACGGTCGCGCAGCAGGTGCAGGGTCAGCACGGTGACCAGCAAACCCGCCAAAGTGGACACCGCGACGGCCAGCAAAATGCGTGCGCCGTACTGGCTCACGAGCGACAAATGGGTCATCACCCCCACGCCGACGGGCACAAAGAGTAACGAAAGGTGCGACAAAAGAAAGTCTGCGCACACTGACACAGGTATTCGCTCCAGCTCTGAACGCAGGCCAATCAGCAGCAAAACCATGCCGATCACCGGCCCCGGAAACGGCAGCGAAAAACCGCGAGACAGCAGTTCCCCGATGGATTGGAAAACCAGCAGCCAGGCCAGTCCGCGCAGCGCCGTCATTGGATGCCCTGCCTAAAAACGCGGCAGGTCGGGGTGCTTGATCTGCCCGGCCCGCACCAGCATTTTTCCGTACTCGGCGCAGCGGTTCAGTGTCGGGATCACCTTGCCCGGGTTGAGCAAACCCTTGCTGTCAAAGGCGCGCTTGACGCCGAACATCTGTTCGTTTTCTTCGGCGGAAAACTGCACGCACATGGAGTTGAGTTTTTCCACGCCCACGCCGTGCTCGCCGGTGACGGTGCCGCCCATGGCGACGCTGGTCTCCAGGATGTCGGCGCCGAAGAGTTCGCAGCGGTGCAGCTGGTCGGGGTCGTTGGCGTCAAACAGAATCAGCGGGTGCAGGTTGCCGTCGCCCGCATGGAACACGTTGGCGCAGCGCAGCCGGTATTTTTTTTCCATCTCGGCAATCGCCAGCAGGATGTCGGCCAGGCGTTTGCGCGGGATGGTGGAGTCCATGCACATGTAGTCGGGGCTGATGCGGCCCGAGGCCGGGAAGGCGTTCTTGCGGCCGCTCCAGAAACGCAGGCGCTCGGCCTCGTCGCGGCTCACGGCGATGGCGGTCGCGCCGCAGCGGCGCAGCACCTCGCTCATGCGGCCGATTTCTTCCTCAACCTCTTCGGGTGTGCCGTCGCTTTCGCACAGCAAGATGGCTTCGGCGCTCAGGTCGTAGCCGGCATGCACAAAATCTTCCACGGCGGCCGTCATGGGCTTGTCCATCATCTCCAGACCGGCGGGTATGATGCCCGCCGCGATCACGGCGGCCACGGCGTCGCCGGCTTTGCGCAGGTCGTCAAAGCTGGCCATGATGCAGCGCGCGAGTTGCGGCTTGGGCACCAGCTTGACGGTGACTTCGGTGGTCACGGCCAGCATGCCTTCGCTGCCGATGATGATGCTCAGCAAGTCGTAGCCCGGTGCATCGAGCGCCTCGCCGCCGAACTCGACCTCTTCGCCTTCAACCGTGAAGCCCTTGACCTTGAGCACGTTGTGCACCGTCAGCCCGTACTTGAGGCAGTGCACGCCGCCGGAGTTCTCGGCCACGTTGCCGCCTATGGTGCAGGCGATCTGGCTGGAAGGATCGGGCGCGTAGTAGAGGCCCAGCGGCGCGGCCGCCTCGGAGATCGCGAGGTTGCGCACGCCGCCCTGCACCACGGCCGTGCGGCTGGCGGTGTCAAGCCTGAGGATTTTGTTGAACTTGGCCAGCGACAGCGTGACGCCCAGCTTGTGCGGCATGGCGCCGCCGGAAAGCCCGGTGCCCGCGCCGCGCGCCACCACCGGCACGTCCAGCGCATGGCAGGCCCTGAGCACGGCCTGCACCTGGCCGTAGGTCTCGGGCAAGGCCACGACCAGCGGCCGCTGGCGGTAGGCGGTCAGGCCGTCGCATTCGTAGGGCGTGGTGTCTTCGTTGTTCCACAGCAGCGCATGGGCCGGCAGCACCGCCTGCAAGGCGCGCACGACCTGCGCCTGCCGCTCAGATCGTTCAAGCTGGCTTTGCTGTTCGTGCGAGGCGGGGGCGTTCATGCTTTTTTCCGGTTCCAAGGGGGAAACCAGACTTTAGGGCAAGCGGCCCCCGCCGGGTTGAAGAAATTTAATGCGGCGCGTGAAAAGTGAAAAGAGCGCCGCAGTGTTCAGGACTTCGTGCCCGGCGCTTTGCTGGCGCCTGGCGTGTCATAGAACTTGACCTTGCCCGTCTTCACGTCGTACATGGCGCCCACAATCATGATCTCGCCCTTTTGCTCCATCTCGCGCAGGATGGGGCTTTTCTCGCGGATCGTCTCCACCGTCATGCGCACGTTGCTCTCGGCCACCATCTCGACAAAGGCGTCGTTCTTGGACGTGCGGTCCTTGATGTCGGCGGAGACCAGGCTGACGGCCGGCTTGATCTTGCCGATCAGGCCCGTCAGGTTGCCCAGCTGTGCGTCGTCGCAGGCGCCCTTGATGGCGCCGCAGCTGGTGTGGCCCATCACGACCAGCAGTTTGGCGCCCACGACCTTGTGCGCGAATTCCAGGCTGCCCAGGATGTCTTCATTGACGATGTTGCCCGCCACGCGCGCGTTGAAGAGGTCGCCTATGCCCTGGTCGAACACGATTTCGGCCGGCGCGCGCGAGTCTATGCAGGACACCACGCTGGCCAGCGGGAACTGGCCGTCCGCCGTGGCCTTCATTTCCTTGAGGTAGTTCTGGTGGCGCGGCTTGCCGGAGACAAAGCGCGTGTTGCCGGCCTTGAAGCGCGACAGGATTTGTGCGGGCGTCACGGCATCCTGGCACGCCTTTGTGCTCTGGATGGTGCAAAAGGTGCCCGGTTTGACGGCCTTGCCTTCGGCGTGAACCGCAGGCGACAGGGCGAGCATGGAGAACAGTACGCCGGCCACGCCGACGGCTAATTGATTTTTCAGCATGAGAATTTCCCTCACTAAACAAGTTGGTTTTTGACTATGTGCCGCTGGCCGGACTCTCAACCGGTGTCACGGCCAGCCCATGATAGGTATGAGCCGGCATGGGCGCAAAACCACTTGTCGGACGCCTGGGGCTTGCTAATGCTATTGGCGTAACGCAAATGCGCTACAAATCAAAAGGCCTTGGCCTTGAGCAAGGTGCAAAACCCTGGCAGGGTGAACCCACATGAAGGCTTTGCAACGCCGGGCAGCCAGGTAGCCGGGCAGGGAGCTCTCATTCAAACGCCCTTGGGGCTCTAGCCCAGGCTTTTTCGCAGCCAGTCCGCAAACGCCGCGCATTCCCAGCGGTCCATGGTGCCGGTGCGCCAGCACAGGTAGTGCGCATGCGGGCTGGGAATATTACCGGCGAACACTTTGTTGCTGCCCAGCCGCACCAGCGAGCCGTTTTCCAGCCAGGGCGCGCCCAGCTTCAGGCGTATCAGCGCGATGCCCATGCCGGCCGCGGCGGCGTCGCACATCAGGCCGATGTCGTTGAACTGCGAGCCGTCGGCGGGCTCGGGCCAGTCAAGCTTGTGGGCGGCAAACCAGGTGCGCCAGGGCTCCAGCGGCGAGCGCAGCAGGCTTTCGCCTTCGAGGTCCTCGGCTGCCTCAAAAGGCCCGTGCTCACGCACAAAGGCGGGCGAGGCCAGGGGCGCGACCTCGTCCTTGCTGAGGCAGACGTGTTCCAGGTCCGCATAGCGGCCGGTGCCGAAGCGCACGATGAGGTCGGCGTCCTCGGCCACCACGTCCAGCAGCGGAATCGACACCTGCAAGGTCAGGTCGATCTCGGGATAGGCGTCGGTGAACTGGCGCAGGCGCGGGATCAGGATGGAGCGCGCAAAGGTTGGCGTGACGGCCAGGCGCAGCTTGCGCTTGCCGGGCGTGCTGCTTTGGCCTGCCGCGCCGGGAAACTTCTGCAGCGTGGCCAGGCCTTCGCGCACATGGGCCAGGTATTCGCTGCCTTCGGTGGTCAGCGAGAAATCGGCGCGCCCGAAGAGCTTGGTGCCGATGATCTGCTCCAGCTGCTTGACGCGGTGGCTGACCGCGCTGGGCGTGACGCACAACTCCTCGGCCGCCTGCGTCACGCTGCGCAAGCGCGCCAGCGCCTCGAAGGTCAGCAGGCACTGGATGGGCGGGATGCGCGCCGGCGTGGCCATGCTGGGGCTATTTGAAGATGACCGTCTTATGACCGTTGAGGAGAACGCGGTGTTCACTGTGCCACTTCACCGCGCGTGCCAGCACCTGGCTTTCGGTGTCGCGGCCCATGGCGGTCAGGTCTTCCACGGTCTTGCTGTGGTCGGCGCGCGCCACGTCCTGCTCGATGATGGGGCCTTCATCCAGGTCGGCCGTCACGTAGTGGGCGGTCGCGCCTATCAGCTTCACGCCGCGGTCGTGCGCCTGGTAATAAGGCTTGGCGCCCTTGAAGCTGGGCAAAAACGAGTGGTGAATGTTGATGGCGCGGCCGGCGAGCTTCTGGCACAGCTCGTTGGAGAGCACCTGCATGTAGCGCGCCAGCACCACGAGTTCGGCGCCTTCGGATTCGATGATCTCGAGCTGTTTGGCCTCGACCTGGGCCTTGGTGGCCGCGGTGACGGGCAGGTGGTGGAAGGGGATGTTGTAGCTCGCCGCCAGTTGGTAGAACTCGCGGTGGTTGGAGACGATGGCGCGCACGTCAATCGGCAGCAGGCCCGACTTGCAGCGAAACAGCAGGTCGTTGAGGCAGTGGCCTTCCTTGCTGACCATGATGACGGTGCGCATGGGCTGGGTGGTGGCGTGCAGCTTCCAGTTCATGCCGAAAGGCCCGGCAAAGGCCTGCAGCTGGCTGGAAAGCTCCTCGTGCGTGAGCTTGTCGCAGGCGAACTGCACGCGCATGAAAAACAGGCCCGTGTCGTGGTCGTTGTACTGCGCGGCTTCTTCGATGTTGCCGCCGTTGTCCAGCAGGAAACCGGAGACGGCATGAACAATGCCCATACGGTCCGGGCAGGACAGGGTGAGGATATAAGCGTGATTCATAGGGGATGAATTGTCGCAGGTGGGGCCCGCGCCCGCCCGGGCGGGCCGCAATGGCCGTGCGGTACCGCGCCAACAGTGCCAGAATGCAACGAACACCCTCTTTTTAGACGCAGGAGACACGCCATGGCCTATCAGGATTTCAACATGGAGCACCACTGGCTCCCTTTCACGCCCAACCGCAGCTTCAAGAAGGACCCGCGCGTGTTCGTGGCCGCCGACGGCATGCACTTCACGACGCATGACGGCAGGCAGGTGATAGACGGCATTTCCAGCCTGTGGTGCGTGGGCGCCGGCCACAACCGCAAGCCCATCAACGAAGCCATCAAGAAGCAGCTGGACACGCTGGACTACGCCACCGCCTTCCAGGCCAGCAACGACCAGGCCTTCAAGGCCGCCGAAGTCATCGCGAACATGGCGCCCGGCGACCTCAACAAGGTGCTGTTCTGCAATTCAGGTTCGGAGGCGGCCGACACCTCGCTGAAAGTCGCGCTGGCCTACCACCGCGCGCGCGGTGAAGGCCACCGCAACATCTTCATAGGGCGCGAAAAGGGTTACCACGGCGTCGGCTTCGGCGGCATGAGCGTGGGCGGCATTCCGGCCAACCGCAAGGTCTACGGCGCCGCGCTGCTGCCGCGCGTGGACCACATGCGTTTTATCCACGACCCGGTCAAGCACGCCTACATCAACGGCGCCGAACCGGTGTGGGAAGAAGACCTGCTGCTGGAGCTGGAAAACCGCATCCTGCCGCTGCACGACCCGAGCAACGTGGCCGCCATCATCGTCGAGCCTGTTTCGGGCAGCGCCGGCTGGTATTTGCCGCCCAAGGGCTACCTCAAGCGCCTGCGCGAGATCTGCGACAAGCACGGCATCCTGCTGATTTTTGACGAGGTCATCACCGGCTTCGGCCGCCTGGGCACGGGCTTCGGCGCCGACTACTACGGCGTGGTGCCCGACATGCTGAACTTCGCCAAGTGCGTGACCAACGGCGTGATCCCGCTGGGCGGCGTGATCTGCACCGACCGCATCTACGACGGCATGATGAATGCCAACAGCGGCGCGCCCGAGCATGCCATCGAGTTTTTCCACGGCTACACCTACTCGGGCCATCCGGTGGCCTGCGCGGCGGCGATCGCCACGCTGAAGCTGCTCAAGGAAGAAAAGCTGTACGAGCGCGCGGGTCAGATGGGCAAGGTGCTGGGCGACGCGATGCACAGCGGCCTGAAGGGCCTGCCCAATGTGATCGGCATACGCGCGCTGGGCCTGGCCGGTGCGGTGGAACTGGCGCCTTTAGCCGGTGCACCCGGCAAGCGCGCCTACGACATCTTCATGGAGTGCTTCCACAACGGCGTGCTGGTGCGGCCTGCGGCCGACAACATCGTGGTCTGCCCACCCTACATCGTCGAGAAAGAGCACATAGACCGCATCGTCAACGTCGTGGCCGACGCGATCCGCAAACACGCTTGACGCGATGAGCGGCGTCTGAAGAGGCCACATATGGCGCCGGCGATTGAGAGAGGGCTCTTCACCCAGCTTGAGCCGCGGAACCGGCTTTGCCGGGCCGCAGGCGGGCGGCCCCCTCGGGGGGCAGCGACCCACACGCAGTGGGGGAGCGTGGGGGCCTATTTCGCCAGCTTTTTGTCCAGGCCTTCGCAGTAATCTTTTTCGGGCAGCGCGGGCGTTTCCCACACGGCATCGAAAGCGTCGGCTTTCTCGCCATTGGCGTTGTTCCCGGCACGCAGCCGAACGGCCTTGGCTTTGACATCCGTGGGCAAATGTTGCGGCACGCCCAGGTTGCGGTCCGCATGGCCGCTGCCGGCCAGCAGCAGCACGGTCTTGCCGGGCAAGGCGGCCTGGGCCAGCGTGTTGGCCATGGTGATGTCCTTGGCGATCTGCAAGCGCGTCATGGGCGTGATCTGGCTTTCGGGCAGCAGGTTGCAGTGGCCGGCGCGTATCAGTTGCTGCTGCGCCTTCAGCGCCGGGCCCGGCAACTGCAGGTCGAGCTGGTGGTCGGCCATGCGGTCCGGCATCTGCGCGCGCGGCAGGTTGGCGCCCAGCACCGGCACGCCGGCGCGCACCGCCGTCATCACGGCCGGGCCGTAGGCGGCCCAGGGCCAGCCCTTGTCGTTCCAGTTCAAGGCGTTGCGCACCTGCTGTTCGGTGGCGCTGGGCTTGAGCGCCGAGGTGCTGGCGCCGGTGTCGGCCATCTCCAGGGCCAGGGCCGCCAGCGCGCCGCGCGCGGCCAGCAGGGCGACGGCCTGCTGCTCCAGTTGCTGGTGCTGCGCCGCGTCGTGCTGCTCGCCGAGGATCAGCACGTCGGCGGGCAACAGGGCATCCAGCCGGGCCGATGTTTGCGCATCCGCGCCGCCGCCTGAAGGCTGCAGGATGGGCGCTTCAGGCCGGCTCGCGCAGCCGCCGGCCAAAGCCATCGCGGCGGCGCACAGGAGGCATGCCAAAGGGCGAGGGGTGGGAAAATAAGGCATCGGTGGATACTACTGCCTCCCGCCCGGTTTTGTCCCGTCGTTCCTCCATGCCATCCCCCTCCCTGTACGCCCGTGTCACCCGCGCCTTTGCCACGCGCGTCGCGCTGACGCTGCTGCTCGCCTGGGCCGCGGCCTCGCTGTGTATCTGGCTGCGCACGCCCTTGCCCTGGATGATCGGTCCGCTGATGACCACGGCCGTGGTCTCCATGCTGGGCGGCCCCACGGCCAGCTGGACGCCGCTGCGCAACAGCGGGCAATGGGTGATCGGCTGCGCGCTGGGCTTGTACTTTACGCCCCAGGTGGTCGAGTTGCTGGTGGGCCTGTGGTGGGCGATTGCGCTGAACATCGTCTGGGCGCTCGCGCTGGGGCTGGCTTTTGGTGCCTGGCTTTACCGCGTTCATCACGGACCCGGGCCTTTCCACGTAAAAGGCCTGTCGCGCATCACCACCTACTTTGCCGCGCCCATAGGCGCCGCGTCGGAAATGACGTTGATGGCCGAGCGCCACGGCGCGCAGACCGACCTGGTGGCTTCCGCGCACAGCCTGCGCGTGCTGCTGGTCACGCTGGTCATTCCCTTCGGCTTTCAATGGGCGGGGCTGCACGGGCTGGACGCCACCCTGCCCGGCGCGCGCGTCGTCGAGCTGCCGGGCCTGGCTTTGCTGGCCGTGCTGACCGGCATAGGCTGCTGGGTCATGGTGAAGCTGGACCGCACCAACCCCTGGTTCATAGGCGCACTGGTGGTGGCCTTGCTGCTGACCGCCAGCGGCATCACGCTATCGGCCCTGCCGCAGTGGATGACCAACGCCGCGCAACTGGTCATCGGCATCAGCCTGGGTGTGCGCTTTACCAGCGGCTTTGTGCACATGGCGCCGCGCTGGCTGGGCTCGGTGGCGCTGGCCACGGTGGGCATGATTGTGTTGTGCGCGGGCTTTGCCTGGTCGCTGGCCCAGTTCACCAGCCTGCACTGGGCCACGATGCTGCTGGGAACCTCACCCGGCGGCATCGCCGAAATGGCCATCACCGCCAAGGTGCTGCAGCTGGGGGTGCCGGTGGTCACGGCGTTTCACGTCACGCGGCTGGCGGCTGTGCTGTTGGTGGCCGAGCCCATGTACCGGTGGATCTACGAGAAGCGTCCAACGGCGCGAGCCGAAAGCCCACCTGCGGAGTAATAAAGAAAAAGGGAAGAGCGCGGCCGTAGAGAGGAGACATCTTCACCAGCAGGGGCCGCGGAACCGGCTTTGCCGGGCCGCAGGCGCAGCGGCCCCCTCGGGGGGCAGCGCACTACACGAAGCCGAAGGCGCAGTGAGAAGCGTGGGGGCTCAATGTAATGACATCGGGGTATTGGCCAACCCGCTATACCCTTCCAGCGTGTCCTCAATCTCTTCCTGTGTGGGCGTGTTCTGTGCCCAGGCGCTCAGGCGCTGCTGGAACATTTCAGCCCAGGAGCCGTCCAGGTAGACCTCTTTGCCCGAGCGTTTGTCCACGATTTCAAAGCCGTGGCGGGCCAGCTCGGGAACGGCGGGGGCGGGCGCAGATTCTTCCGGCGCATTCGCGTGAATCTGAACCACGGCAAAAGAGTCTGAGTCGTAAAGCATTTGCATGGTGAGGTCCTTTATCGTCAGATAGCAACGATGGTGCCAAGTTCAAGGCTTGGGGGGATCTGGCATGCAAGAGTTCGGTAAAGACGCGCTACAGCGTGTAAAAGCGCACGGAATGCACGCATCGGCGTGCGGCATAACAACGCGGCCTCAATCCTTGCCCAGGGCGCTGAGCTGCTGGTCGACAAAGTCCCCGTTGGCCTGGGTGATCTTGTTGCGCACCGGCAGATAGCCCAGCGAGGGCGCGTACCAGATCTCCACCTTCTGGTCGAACTCGCGCCGGGGCTGGCGCGTGAGCTTGATCGTGGCGAACTCGCCAAAAGGCAGCGCCAGTTTTTCCTCGGCCTCGACCAGGAAGGTCCAGGTGTCCGCATCGCGCGGCCCGACGGTGTACATCGAGATCGTGGAACCCACGGGGAAGCCGGCCGGGTTGCCCGCCAGCATGCCGCCCAGCTGGAGAAAGACGCTGACCCGGTCCTGCGCGCCCTGGACCCAGGCCAGCGTGGGCGTGTTGGCGCTGAAGCTGATCTGGTTTTTGTCGGCCTCAAAATGCGCGGCCACTTCGCTCCTGGACTTGTCGGAAAAGCGCGTGGGCGCCAGGCCTTGCTCGCCAAGCGCGCCGGTGCTGGCCATGGTGCGCGAGCCGAGGAACAGGGCGCTGACACGCATCAGCGCGTTGTAGCTGTCGCCGGCGTTCTGCCAGCGCAGTTCGGCATTCGCGTGGTAGGTCAGGCCTTTGGAATTGCCGGTCATTTTGTAGTCCAGCTTCACGCTGGCGGGCAGGGCCATGGCGGTCACCGGCGTCTGGACGGGGCCTGCGGGCGCCGAAGCAGACGCGCTTGCCGCGGAAGCCGCGGCGGCTGGCGCAGCCGCCTCCGCGAGCAGGCGGTCCGCATCGCCTGGCGACGCGGGTGCAACATCCGACGCAGGAGGGCGGGGCGCGGAGGCCGCCATGGTGTCGGTCGTTTCCGGCGGCGGTGTTTCGGGCGCCGCAATCGGGGTTTTACGCGGCACGGCAGGTTTGGCCACCGGCCTGGGTTTGGGTACGGCCACGGGCGGCGGTGCGGCGGGCTGCACCGGCGGCGGGGGGGCGATGCTGCGCGTGACAAAAGCCTTGGCGGGTTTGGGAACGAGGTTGCGCTCGGGGCCGAAGCGTTCCGGTGCGGACTTGAGCACCAGCGCGTGGGCGGCCAGCACCACAAGCGCCAGCAAGGCCAGCGCGCGCCAGGGCGGCGCGGCGTAGCCGGACGCCAAGGGCGTGGGAGGCGCCGCGGCCAGGGTGCTCATGCCGCTTCGAAGCCCAGGTCGCGCGAAAGTTGCCGGGCCGCAGCCGCCAGGGGCCGCGCCACCGCGCCGTCCCAATCGGGGTCAAAGGTGGCCAGCGAACCCAGCGCCACCATGCCCAGTACCAGGTGGCCGTCGGCATCAAACACCGGCGCGCAAAAACCCGCCACGCCGGGCAGCAGGGTGTTGACGGCGCGCGCCATGCCGCGGCGGCGCACTTCTTCCAGCGCGTCGGCGACGCCGGCCATCGTGGTGGGCACATCCTGGCGCGCCAGTTTCTGGTTGCGCGCCAGCTCATCCTTGACGAGCAAGGCCAGCCGGCCCTGCGGCCGCGCGGCGGTGGCAAGCAGGCGCGGCGACAAAAACGCGGTAAAGCACAGGCCGGTGGCCGAAGACAGCAAGGGCATTACGTCGCCCAGGCGCAGGTTGACGGTCACGGCCCGCGGCGATTCTTCCCAGTGCACTAGCGTGGGCCCCTGGTTGCCCCAGACGGCCAGGGCCAGGGTCTGGCCGGTCTGCGCCATCAAGGGCAACAAACGCTGCCGGGCCAGCTTCACGCTGTCCAGCCTTGAGAGGGAAGCGAGCCCTAACTTGAGTGCCGCCGGGCCGAGGTCGTAGAGCGTGGTCGCCGCATCCTGCACCACGAGCTCCAGGCGCTGGAAGCTCACCAGGTAGCGATGCGCTTTGGCCGCGCTCATGCCGGCGGCGGCGGCCAGGTCGCGCAGCATCAGCGGGCCGGGCGAGGCGGACAGCGCTTCCAGCAGCGCGAAACCGACCTCGACCGACTGGATGCCCGCGCGCTGCGGCGCCGGGCTGTTGCGGGCGGGAGCGGTGGCTTTCATGGCTTGTCTAGAATTTCGGGTGACCCGTCGGGCTGTGGATGCATGGATCGTAACGCGGGGCCGGCCGCGCCCTGCGGCGGCCACGGCACAATCAGTCCTTTAGCGAAGCAGCGAAATCAGCGAAACGACAGCCACCCTCAGGATATCGATGAAACTTGCCACCTACAAAGACTCTTCACGCGACGGCCAGCTCGTCGTGGTGTCGCGCGATCTTTCCACGGCCCATTATGCGACCGGCATCGCCGGCAAACTGCAGCAGGTGCTGGACGACTGGAACTTCATGTCGCCGCAGTTGCAGGACCTGTATGAAACCCTGAACCAGGGCAAGGCGCGCCACGCCTTTCCCTTTGAGCCCTCGCGCTGCATGGCGCCCCTGCCGCGCGCCTACCAGTGGGCCGACGGCTCGGCCTTCATCAACCACGTGGAGCTGGTGCGCAAGGCCCGCAACGCCGAAGTGCCTGAAAGTTTTTACAGCGACCCGCTGATGTACCAGGGCGGCAGCGACGACTTCATCGGTCCCTGCGACGACGTGGTCGTGGCCAGTGAAGAGTTCGGCATCGACTTCGAGGCCGAAGTCGCCGTGATCACGGGCGACGTGCGCATGGGCGCCACGCCGGCCCAGGCGCTCGAAGGCGTGCGCCTCTTGATGCTGGCCAACGACGTATCCCTGCGCAACCTGATTCCCAACGAGCTGGCCAAGGGCTTCGGCTTCCTCCAGAGCAAGCCGGCCACGGCCTTCAGCCCGGTGGCGGTGACGCCCGACGAAGTGGGCGAGGCCTGGGACAAGGGCCGCCTGCACCTGACGCTGCAAAGCACCTGGAACGGCCGCAAGGTCGGCATGTGCGAGGCCGGCCCCGAGATGACCTTCCATTTCGGCCAGCTGATCGCCCACATCTGCAAGACCCGCAACGTGCGCGCCGGCAGCATCGTCGGCTCGGGCACCGTCAGCAACAAGGACTGGAGCCACGGCTACAGCTGCATCGCCGAAAAGCGCGCCATCGAAACCATCGAGGACGGCAAGCCCAAGACAGAGTTCATGAAATTCGGCGACACGATCCGCATCGAGGCCAAGGGCAAGGATGGGCTCTCAGTGTTCGGCGCCATCGACCAGAAAATTGTCGAGAACGACTGAGCCGTTCCGTGTGGGGCTATTTTGAATAGGCTTTTCTGGAGCCGTCCTCAAAGACCGCATCGTCGCGCAGCGGCTTGCCTTCCTCGTCCCAGCTTTTCTCGCGCGTGATGCGCCCGCGCTCGTCGTAGCTCGATTCCGCCACCACCCTGCCGGCCTCGTTGAAGCGCTGGTGCGTGCCCTGGGGCAGTTGCCGGTAGCGGTTGGAGGCGCTGAAGCGGCCGGTCGCGGCGACCTTGCCGCTGTCGAAATACTCGGTGGTCTGTTGCCAGACCGCATCGCCTTCGCCGCCGTACTCGGTTTTGCTGCGCGGCTGGCCGTTGAGGTAGTAGCTCAGGTCGCTGACCGGCTTGCCGGCCGACCAGCGCCTGTCGCGCGTGAGCGCGCCGCTGTCGGCGAAGTCCTGCTCGCGTTCCTTGAAGGATGTCTTGCCGTCTGCCAGCAGCCACTGGACCTCGCGTCGCTTGACGCCGGCGCTGTTGAAATGGCGTTCGGTGCGCATGCTGTCCGAGACCTCGTCCTGGTAATCGGGTTTGCCGCTTTCGCCCAGCGTCTCGTAGCGTATGCGCTTGCCGGCCAGGTAGCTGCTGCGCCCTTTCAACAGGCCTTTGCTGTTGAACAGCTCGACCTGCGAGGCGGCGCCTGAAAACCCGCACCAGCGGGCGTCGTCGGCCGGCGGCGCCAGCAGGGCCTTGTCGGCGCAGCGCAGGGCCTGCAGCTGCCCGCGTTCGTTGAATTCGGCGTAGGCCTGCTCGTCGCCGGAGCTCTCGCGCAGCTGGTAAAACGTGATGCGCCGCAGTTGCCCGTTGGCATGAAAACTGCGCACCAAGCCCGTCAGGTTGCCGTTGTCATAGGTGCTGTCGCGCAGCACCTGGCCGTCGGGCGCGAATTCGCGCGCGCGGCCGTGCTGGTTGCCGCGCTCGTTCACGCTGTAGTCGCGCTGCAACTTGCCGTCCTTGTAGTAACGCACCAGGCCCATGAACTTGCCGCCCTGCAACTCCTGCTCTCGCACCATCTGCCCGGAGTCGCGGTCCTTGCAGCGCATGATGCCGGTCTTGCCGGCGGTGGTGCCGCCGTGGTTGGGGTTGACGCTTTCGCCGTTCAGTTCGCAGTCCTGCACCGCATGCGCCCAGGCCGGCGCCAGCAGGCAGGCGCACAGCAGCGCCACGCGGTGCGCGGCTTTCATGCGGCGGCACCGGTCTGGCTGATGAACAGGCGTATGCCGCGCAGCAGCATCTCGACCGAGATGGCCACCAGGATCAGGCCCATGAGCCGCTCGAAGGCCATCATGACGCGGTCGCCGGCCACGCGCTGGATACGCTCGGACAGCACCAGCACCACGGCGCACACCGCCATGGTGACGCACAGCGCGGCAATCCATTCAAGCCGTCGCTCGGGCGCCTGCGACACCAGCAGCATCACGGTGGCCAGCGCCGACGGGCCGGCCAGCGCCGGGATGGCCAGCGGCACGATCAGGGGCTCGCCCATCATGGGCGCGGTTTCGGGCTGGTCCGACGGGAAAATCATGCGCAGCGCGATCAGGAACATCACGACGGCGCCGGCGATCTGCAGCGACAGGTCGCTGAGGTTCATCAGCCGCAGGAAACCGTCGCCGACGAACATGAAGGCCAGCAGCAGCAAAAAGGCGATCAGCACCTCGCGCAGGATCACGCGCATGCGCCGCTCGGGCGCCACGCCTTTGAGGGCATTGACAAAAATCGGGATGTTGCCGAAAGGGTCGGTGATCAGCAGCAGCAGCACCGTGGCGGAGGCAAAGGTATAGGCCATGCGGCAAGCTTATCAGGGCGCCCGCACGCGGGAAGCAAAAACCGGTTGACGCGCCGCCCCAGCGTTGCACAATGAAGACGCAGGCCGGGCCCCAGCCGCCTTGCCCTTCGCCGCAATCACGCACAACAAGCCAGGAGACATCCATGAGTGACGCAGACAACCCTTCCTTCCCCGGCTTCGGCAAGCTGGTGCCCGGCTTTGATTTCCTGCAGAACCTGGCCAGGCAGGCGGCCGGCAGCGCCACGCAAAGCATCCCGCAACTGCCCAACCTCGGGAGCTGGGTGGCGCCCACGCTCAACGTCGAGGAACTCGACAAGCGCATCGAGGAGCTCAAGGCCGTGCAGTTCTGGCTGGACCAGAACGCCATGGCGCTCAAGGCCACCATCCAGGCGCTGGAAGTGCAGAAGATGACGCTGGCCACCCTCAAGGGCATGAACTTCAACATGGGCGACGTGGCCAATGCCTTCAAGCTCAAGGTGGCCGACAGCGTGGCCGGCGGTGTGCAGCGCGTGGCCGACAAGGCCCGCACGTTCTCGGGGCTTGAAGTGCCGCCCACGAGCTTTGGCACCAGCCCGCCCGCCGCCAAGTCCGCGACCACCAAGGCCAAAGCGACCGCGGCGGCCAAGGCCGGCGCCGCGCCCGCCGGTGTGGTCGACCCCATGCAATGGTGGGGCGCGCTGACCCAGCAGTTCCAGGCGATCGCGACCGACGCCATGAAGGAAGCGGCCAAAAAGACCGCGATGGACACGACCAAGAGCCTGGCCACGGGGCTGGCCAAGGACGCGATGAAAACCGCCACCGGCATGGCCACGGGCATGGCCCGCAACATGGCTGAAACGGCAGGCAAGACCGTGGCGGGCGGCGCGCGCGCGGCCATGAACACGGCGCTGCGCAGCAGCCAGGGCTGGCCCACGCCGGCCGGAAAACCCGCCGCCAAACCCGCCGTGAAACCTGCAAGCAAAGCCAAACCCAAGGCCCCGGCACGCAAGGCCGCGCGCAAAACCGCACGTTGAGGTAGGCTGGAACCCTTCGTGAACCCTCACTGAAATTCACCAGGACCCCATGAAGCTTTTCCCTTACGGCCATGCCACCCATCCGCAATGGCAGATGGCTGCCGGCCTTGTGTTGGCGCAACTGCGCGCCTACCTGGCGCTGCCCGGTTATGCCAAGTCGCCGACGCTGGCGCTGCTGTACATCACCGACCACTACGCCCCGCACGCGCAGGACATCCTCGACCACCTGAGCGCCGAGCTGCCAGACATTACGGACTGGAGCGGCACGGTGGGCGTGGGCATCGCTTCCAACAACGTCGAATACTTTGACGAGCCGGCCCTCACCGTGATGCTGTGCGAGCTGCCGCACAACCAGTACCGCGTGTTTTCCGGCGTGTCGCCGTTGCCGCCGGCCAGCAGCGGCCGCTTCAAGGCGCACACCGCGCTGGTGCACGCCGATGCCGCCACGCCCGACGTGGCCGAGCTGATCGCCGAGATGGCCGAGCGCACCGACAGCGGTTATGTCTTCGGCGGCCTGGCGTCCAGCCGCTCCAGCACCGTGCAGTTCGCGCTCAGCGGGCACGGCAACGTCAAGGGGCAGGGCGCGGCCGGCGGCGTGTTCAGCGGCGGCCTGAGCGGCGTGGCTTTCGGCCAGGGCGCGGCGTTGATGTCGCGCATCACCCAGGGCTGCCGGCCCGTGTCGGCCGACCATGAAATCACCGCCTGTGAATCCAATGTGGTGACGGAGCTCGACGGCAAGCCCGCGCTCGACGTCATGCTGGCCGACTTGGCGGTGTCGCTCGATGAGCCGCGCGAGGCGCTGGCCAAGGTGCGCACCACGCTGGTCGGCCTGAGCCGGCCGGCCGACATTCCCAATGACGGCGCGGCCCATGCCGCCGGCCGGCGCGCGGGCCAGTTCGGCGCCGAGGTGCGGGTGCGCCACCTGATCGGGCTGGATCCGGCGCGCCGCGGCATCGCGATTGCCGAAGTGCCGGCCGTGGGCATGAAGCTGGCTTTCTGCGAACGCAACAGGGAGGCCGCGCGCGCCGACCTGATCCGCGTGTGCGCCGAAATCCGCGAAGAACTGGAGCCCGAGGAAGTCACGCTGGAAGTCGCCAGCGCCATGAGCGCGCCCGAGGCCGAGTCGGCGCCGCACGCCGCACGGCGCATTGCCGGCGCGATCTACGTGAGCTGCTCAGGCCGCGGCGGGCCGCACTTCGGCGCGCCCAGCGCTGAGATGCAGATCGTGCGGCGGGCGCTGGGGGATGTGCCGCTGGTCGGGTTTTTTGCCGGCGGTGAGATTGCGCGGCAGTACCTGTATGGCTATACCGGCGTGCTGACTGTGTTTACCGCACAGGACTAGGCTTCCCCTATCGGACGCTCACTGCGTGTAGCGCCTTTTCCCCTTCCAGGGGACGGGCGCCTACGACCGGCAAAGCCGGACCGCGGCCCCCGCTTCAAGAGACCGTGAGGCCTTACAAAACCTGCGCTTCCAGCAACTCCACCGGGTCGCCGTAACGCGCAGCCATCGCCACCACCGCCGGGTCACGCAGCGCGCACAAAAAACCGTCCTTGATCAGTGTCTGCCCGCCGGCGGTGACCGTGCCGTCCAGCGTGATCAGGTCCATGTGCACGGGCGGCTCTTCCCAGTCGGGCATCACGCGGCGTATGTAGTCGCTGGGCCGGGCCAGGTCTATGCCGAAGTGCAGCGCGCCCGGCGCGTTGGAGCCGGCCGGGTACACCGTGTGGCGCGGCGCCTTGGGGTTGAAGCCGCAGCCGCCGCCTTCGATCATGCGGCCGCCCACCAGCATCTCGCGCAGGATCACGGCTTCTTCCGAAACGCCGTCAACGGACGAAATCGTGTCGCCCTCAAAACGCACGGCGATTTTTTCCTCGAAGGGTTTGGCAAAGCCGACCGCCCACTGCGGGTACAGCACGCCGGCCATGGGCACCACGGCCTTGAAGTCGTTTTTGACCGAGTTGTGGTCCCACAGGTTGGGGCCGTGCGTGGGCAGGTAGTGCACATAACAACCGTCTTCCTCGGCCGTCATCTGGCCGCGCCAGCGGTTCGTGGCCAGCTGGTTGGCGCGCATCTCCTGCGTGAAGCTGATGCGGAAGTCGCTGCCGCGCGCGTCGGTAAAGCGCAGGTCGAAGTCGCCTTCGGTCGGGTAGCGCGCGGCCGTGCCGCGGATGATCTCGCCGATGACGTCGACCGGAAAACGCGCCTGCGGCGTGTGCAGCAGGTCGAGGTTGCGGAAGTAGGTGATCTTGACCCAGCGCTGGCCGCCGCGGCGCAGGTTGATGCACAGCGGGTCCAGGATGGAGCAGAACCAGGTCGACACCACAAAGGTGGCCTTCTTGAGCATGGCATGCACCTCTTCCGGCACCGCCGTCACCTGCGTACTGGGCTCCATATAGATACGCACTTCGGCGCCGCGCGATTTGGCAATCCCGATCACCGCGTCAATCACGCGCGGGTCCAGCAACGGGTCGGCCAGCATCAGCACCCGGTCGCCCGGGCGTATCGCCATCACCCGCGAGAAATTGTCCAGCGCCTGGAAAAAGTACTTGGTGTCGGTCAGGTTGGCCGCCACGGGGATGGGCAGGCCGACGTAGGTGGAGGTGGGGTTCATCGCGGTTTTTGGTGAAATTGCATGCACAAAAGTCGAAGTCCCGACTTCGCTCGGCTAAATATTACCAGTAAATGCAAAATTTGCTTAGCTGGCTAATGTAATTGCATGCAATTAGGTGCCGCAGTACCCATGGGGTACCAGCAGGGGGCGCGGAACCGGCTTTGCCGGGCCGCAGGCGCAGCGGCCCCCGAGGGGCTGGAGCCCGCGGCTCCGAGCCTGCTTGAGCAGGCTTGGACGGGTGACAGAGGTGAAGCGTCTCGCGAGCCGCGGCCTGCAAGGCCTCGGGAGCTACACGAAGTGAGCGACCGTGGAGGCTAACGTCTCAATGCAGCAAAGGCTTCAAACTCCCAGCTGCGCATGGCCAGCAGCAGGGTGTAGCCCTCGCGGTCCTTGTCGCCCAGCTTCTGGTCGGTCTGGTGCTGTTGCGCAAAGTCCTGGGCCACGCGCTGCATGCGTTCCAGGAAGGACGGCGCCAGGCCGCGGCTGATGGCGCCGTGTACCAGCAGCATGCCTTCCCCGGCGCCGTCGAAGCCGCCCGAGAAATAGTCGAGCAAGGCGTTTTCGCGGAAGTAGTCCATCACCGCGCCGTGCGGGCGCCACCGGAAGGTCTTGGCGAGCTTGAGGCGGTAGCGGTTCAGGGGCTTGAGTTCGATGATGCCGATGCGGTCCAGCTGTGCCAGGTACTTGATGCACTCGGCCTCGGTGAGCCGGTAGCTGCCGGTGATCTGTTCCAGCGTCCATTGCGAGAGCACGCAGATGGCGGTCAGCAACAGCTTCTTGTCGGCCACCACGGCTTTTTCCTGCGCCTCGCCGAGCTCTGCCAGCAGCGGTTGTGTATCGGCGATGCGCCTGGCGAGGTCGGCAAAGTCCAGCTTGAGCGCGCGGCAGATCGCGTCAATGCGCGACAGGGGCATGTCGCCCTTGGCCAGCATGCGCTTGACGCTGGATTCGGCCATGCCGAGCTTGGCGGCCAGGTCCGCATAGGTCATGCGGGCGGCCTTGAGTTCTTTTTTAAGGACGGTGACGAGGTCGGCGGTGGTGCTCATGGGTATCGATTATGGGTACTTTTGGTCCAGATTCTCTCCACCGCACTGAATTTTGATGCTTGCAGCCATTCCCGGCCCCCACAGTGCGCTCACTCATATAGATACAGAGGAGCTTGCACATGCCGTCCATCCCACCCATTCTTCACCGCCGCGTCGAGCCGCTCCCGTGGCACGCGCGCCCGGCGGCCCTGGTCTGGCGCCGCGAATGCGCGCTTGCCGGCGTGTTCCTGTTATTGCTGGCGGCCGCGTTGCTCGGGTCTTCGGTGGCGCAGCCCGCCCACTATCACGACTTTGCCGACCAGCGGAGCTGGGGCTGGCTGCCGCACGCGATGGACGTCCTCAGCAACCTGCCGTTTGCGCTGTGGGGCATGGTGGGCGGGTGGGCGCTGCTGCGGGCCGTGCGCGCATGCGCGGTCGATGCCGCAACGGCGGCCATGGCCGGTTTGTTCTTTGCCGGCTTGTGGGTGACGGCCGCAGTGTCCGCGTCCTATCACCTGCAGCCCGGCGACGCCGGCCTGGTCTGGGACCGCGGCGGCATGGTGCTGGCCTTTGCCGGGCTGCTGGGCCTGGCGGCGATGCAGGCCGTCAGCGTTCGCGCCGGGATGGCGCTGGCCACGGCGGTGCTGGTGCTGGGCCCGCTGTCGGTGCACGCTTGGTCGCTGACGGGCAATGTGCTGCCCTGGGCGGTCCTGCAGGGAGGCGGCATGGTGCTGATCCTGGGCTTCGCCTGCCTGCGGCCCGCACAGGCGCGGGAGTTGCCGGTCCGCTGGGCTTTGCTGATTGCCATCTATGCGCTGGCCAAGCTGCTGGAGCTGGGCGACCACGCGGTCTATGAATGGACGGGCCAGCTGGTGTCGGGCCACAGCCTCAAGCATGTGGTGGCCGCCTGCGCCGCCTGGCCCGTCGTCACGGCCCTGCTGGCCGCCCGGAAATTCAGGGCAGAATCCACAGCACCGTCCATAAGAACCTGTTCACGGTCTAAACGGGGCCGCGTTGGGGTGCAATCGGGATGAGTGGGCCGACCGGGAACGCCGCATGGGCTAATGCCCATGCAAGGGCTCGGGTGGCTCAATCGCCCGATTTCACCCCAACCCGGAGGGCAAGCGCCTTCTCGGGCGGTCTGCGGCGTTGCGGCGCCAGCCCATAGCGGTGCTATGGGCTGGCGCGCCGCGCCTTGCATCCCATCCCGAGAAGGGGCTTGCGCGGCCCCGTTTAGGCCGTGAACAGGTTCTTAGAGAGCAGGCCAGGCGCCCCGTCGCAGAGCCCGCCGCACAACAACCGAAACGAGGAGTCAAGCATGAGTGTTGATATGGCCACACCGGTGTCGCCGCCGCCTGTGCACGAGCACCCGAACCAGTTCGCGCTGCTCAAGCAACGCCGCTTCGCCCCCTTCTTCTGGACGCAGTTCTCCGGCGCGGCCAACGACAACCTCTTCAAGTTTGCCTTCACCGTGATGGTGACCTACCAGCTCAGCGTGAGCTGGCTGCCGCCCGCGCTGGCCGGGCTGGCGATAGGCGCGCTGTTCATCCTGCCGTTTTTGCTGTTTTCGGCCACCAGCGGGCAGCTCACCGACAAGTTTGAAAAAACGCGCGTGATCCGTTTCGTGAAGAACCTCGAAGTGGTGATCATGCTGATCGCGGCCGTCGGCTTCATGAGCGACAACGCCAACGTCCAGGTGCCGGTGCTGCTGGGCTGCACCTTCCTGATGGGGCTGCACTCCACGATTTTCGGCCCGGTCAAGTTCGCCTACCTGCCGCAGGCGCTCAACGAGCGCGAGTTGACCGGCGGCAACGGCATGGTCGAGATGGGCACCTTCGTGGCCATCCTGCTGGGCCAGGTCGTGGGCGGGCTGATGGTGGCCGTTCCGCAGGTTGGGCCAGACTATGTGGCGATTGCCTGCGTCGGCCTGGCGCTGGTCGGACGGCTCGTCTCGCAGTTCATCCCGCTCACACCGGCGACCGATCCCGGCCTCAAGATCAACTGGAACCCGGTCACGGAAACCTGGCGCAACCTCAAGCTTGCCAGCGACAACGTGGTGGTGTTCCGCTCCATGCTGGGCATCAGCTGGATGTGGTTTTTCGGCGCCGTGTTCCTGAGCCAGTTCCCGAGTTTCGCCAAGGAAGTGCTGCACGGCAATGAGCAGGTGGCCTCGCTGCTGCTGGTCGTGTTTTCGATCGGCATCGCCACCGGCTCGCTGCTGTGCGAGGTGCTCAGCAAGCGCCACGTGGAAATCGGCCTGGTGCCGGTGGGCGCCATCGGCATGAGCGTGTTCGCGGTGGATTTGTATTTCGCCTCGCGCGGCCTGCCCGCCGTGCCCATCATGAGCATCGGCGAATTCATGTCGCACGCCGCGCACTGGCGCGTGATGCTGGACCTCGCGCTGCTGAGCCTGTTCGCCGGCCTGTACAGCGTGCCCATGTACGCGCTGATCCAGCTGCGCAGCCAGCCCACGCACCGCGCCCGCATCATCGCGGCCAACAACATTCTCAACGCGCTGTTCATGATCGTCAGCGCCATCCTGGCCGGCGCACTGCTCAAGGCCGGCTTCAGCATTCCGCAGATATTCCTCTTCACGGGCCTGGCCAACGCGGTGGTGGCCTTCTACATCTTCATGCTGGTGCCCGAGTACCTGTTGCGTTTTGTCGCGCTGATTTCCTCGCGCCTGGTCTATCGCTTCAAGATCACCGGCGACGAGAACATCCCCGCGCAGGGCGCGGCCGTGCTGACCTGCAACCACGTGAGTTTTGTCGACCCGGTGCTGCTGATGGCCGCCAGCCCGCGCCCCATCTACTTCGTGATGGACCACCGCATCTTCAAAATGCCGGTGCTGGGCTGGCTGTTCCGCCTGGCCAAGGCGATTCCGATTGCGCCGCGCACCGAAGACCCGGCGCTCTACGAGGCGGCTTTCGAAGCCGCCGCCAAGGTGCTGCGTGACGGCGACCTGCTGGCCATCTTCCCGGAAGGCGGCATCACCAAGAACGGTGAACTGCAAGCCTTCAAGGGCGGCATCATGAAGATCCTCGAAAACGCCGAGCGCGACGGCCTCAAGGTGCCTGTCGTGCCCATGGCGCTGACGAATCTGTGGGGCTCCTTCTTCAGCCGTGTGGAAAAAGGCAATGCCATGGTCAAGCCTTTTCGCCGCGGGCTCTTTAGCAGGGTGGGCTTGAACGTAGGCGCTCCGCTGGCGGCTGGAAAAGTGGTGCCTGAGAGCCTGCGCGCCGAAGTTGAACAGCTTCTTCAACGGGGAGGTATATGAAATCGCTTCAGTTTTTCAAAGCGCAAGGGCGCTTGTCCCGCGGAGGTTTCTGGTTTCACGGGCTTGTCGTCTGGGGTGTGCTCTATCTGGTGTGGGGCGCACTCGGCAGTTCTACGGCAAACGTACTGACGTGGATCGTCAACTTGCCCGCGCTGGCGGCGCTGGTGTTGCTATGCATCCGGCGGCTGCATGACCGGAATTATTCTGGCTGGTGGTTGCTGCTTGTAGCCGTCCCCGTGGCGGGAGCGCTCTGGCTTGTCTGGCAGCTGGCCTTGCGGCGCGGCGTTCCCGAAGGCAACCGCTGGGGCCCGGACCCGTTGTTGCCGCGCGGTGACTATCTCGTCGTCCGATAAGGGTTCGCAAAACAAGGGAGCTGGAGATGCAGCAAAACACATTGATCGTCAACGACGTCACGGGCCTGAACCCGGTGGCGGTCTGGGCCATCAGCAAGCCGAAAACCGCGGCCGACGTGGCCGACGCCATACGGCGTACCGACGGGCCGCTGTCCGTGGGCGGCGGGCACTTCAGCATGGGCGGCCAGACTGCCAGCCCGGGCAGCCTGCACCTGGACATGCGCGACATGAACCAGGTCATCGCTTTTTTTCCGCAGGACAAGGTGATCCGCGTGCAGGCCGGCATCCGCTGGTGCGACATCCAGCGTTTTGTCGATCCGCACGGCCTGGCTGTCAAGATCATGCAGACCTATGCCAACTTCACGGTCGGCGGCGCGCTCAGTGTGAACTGCCATGGCCGCTACATGGGTTTGGGTGCCGTGGTGATGTCGGTGCGGGAAATCCGGGTGGTTCTGGCCGACGGCAGCGTGCAGGACGCTTCGCCTTCCGTCAATGCGGAACTCTTTTATGCCGTGATCGGCGGCTACGGCGGTGTGGCGGTGATCGTTGAGGCCGAACTGGACCTGGCGGACAACACCAAGGTCAAGCGGCTGGCCCGCAAAATGAGTGCGGCCGAATACATCAGCCACTTCAAGGCCAAGGTCAGGTATTTCCAGGACGCGGTTTTCCACAATGCCGACCTTTACCCGCCGCACTACCGCAAGGTGCGTTCCGTTACCTGGGCGCGCACTGACGAAGCCACCACCGAGCCAAGGCGTTTGCAGCAAGGCGGCGAAACCTATCCTGTGAACCGCTATTTCGTATGGGCCGTGACCGAAACCCCCTTGGGGAAATGGCGACGCGAATACCTGATCGACCCGCTCCTTTATTTTTTCCGCAAGGTGCACTGGCGCAACTTCGAGGCGGGTTACGACGTGGCGGAGCTTGAGCCGGCTTCGCGCAAGCACACGACCTATGTGTTGCAGGAGTACTTCATTCCGGTGGAGCGTTTTGACGACTTCGTGCCGATGATGGCGGAAATCCTGCAGCGATATCGCGTCAACGCGCTCAACGTGTCGGTGCGACATGCACGTCCGGACCCCGGAACCCTTCTGGCATGGGCCAGGGGTGAGACCTTTGCTTTTGTTCTTTATTACAAGCAGCGCACCCGGGACAACGCGATCAACCGCGTCTCGGTCTGGACGCGCGAGCTGATTGATGCGGCCATCAGTGTGGGCGGCAGCTACTACCTGCCTTACCAGCCGCATGCAACGGCGGAGCAGTTCCATGCCGCCTATCCGCGGGCCAAAGAGCTGTTCTCGCTGAAACGCAAGCTCGATCCGCAATTTCGCCTGCGCAATGTGCTTTGGGACAAATACTACGCGCCCACACTGAACGACTCCAACACCTGAACGACAGGGCCTGCCATGACCACTACCCCACAAGCCTCGGAATTTCGTGCCGTTTTCAGTGTCCCTCGCTGGCACGACGGTTTTTACAAATTCCTGCAGAACATCTACCGCCTTTATCCCGAGGACCGGTTTCACACGCTGATCAAGAACACCTCGGCCGAACTCGACAACGACGAAGCCATTTACCGCAGGCTCCAGCGTGAACTGCCGAACATCAAACCCTTCATGGCCGACCTGACCCTGGCCTTGCCGGCGCTCTTCAAACAGAAGAAGGAAATGGCCGACCAGACCCAGCGGCTCCTGGGCGGGAAAAAGCAGATTGACGGTTATGTGGAGATCGGCTCCACCGGCCGCTATATCAGCGAGCTGAAGAAGCGCGTCAAGGTCAATGGCCCCATCACCCTGGTCAATGATGTGGCGCCCACCAACTCGCCGGTGGACATCGCGGAGCGCGGCGGCCTGTTCAAGATCGGCGATTTTGTGCCGATGAACGACCATGACCCGCTGCCGGCGAGCCTCCCCGATGCCAGCGTGGACCTGGTGGCCTGCTACATCGGCCTGCACCACTGCCCCCTGGACAAGCTGGATGCATTTGTTGCCTCCATCGTGCGCGTGCTTAAACCGGGCGGCATGTTCATTCTGCGCGACCATGACGTCACGACGCCCGAGATGTTCACGTTTGTCTCACTGGTGCACACGGTCTTTAATGCCGGCCTGAACGGTGCATGGGAAACCAATCAGCGGGAGTTGCGCCACTTCCGGCCTGTCGCCGAATGGGTTGCTTACCTTGGTGAACGCGGATTGAAGGACAGCGGCAAGCGCGAGTTGCAGGCGCATGATCCTTCCGACAACGTGCTGTTGGCGTTCATGAAATCCGGCGAGGCTGTCGCATGAGGCGCTGGCTGCGCAATCTCACGGTTGCATGTGCATTCGCTGCGCTCGTCGGTGCGGCGCCAGCCGTCGGTCCTGCGCCGCTGGCAGGGCCCGAGCACGTGCGCGGCGTCGAGCAGACACTGCTCACTTACCCCGAGTGGTTCCTGGTGTTCAGTCCCTATGAGTACGGCGAGTTCATAGGCGCCAGCGCACCCAGCCGCTTTCCTTTTTATGGCCATATCGGCCAGTTCTGGGAAAGCTACAAAGCCGTCTTTGACGAGACGCGCCGCCGCGGGCTCGACCTCAATCCGGGTTACCACCTGATGATCATGGTGATAGGTACCAGCACGACGGTGGAGTATGCGGTCAAGTCCGCCTATGAAACGCTCATCGGACGGCTCGCCGAATCGCTGGCCGCCCGGCCCACGCCCGAGGACAGGCATGCGGCCGGCGTTGCGCAGGACTACGTACGGTTTATCCGCGTGCAGCCCTGGTACCTGTATGACTTCGACAAGGCGCTGGCAGGCCTCTGGCGTGATGTGCCTCTCACCGGGCCGGACATGGCGCGCAAGTGGGAGCGCCGCTTTGCGCTCACGACTGAATACCTGGTCAAGGCGGGTTATGCCCGGCTGATCAAGCTGGGCACGCAGACTATTTACGACGCGCCATTGCCGGTCACGGCCGTGGTGGCCAAGCCTGTGCCGCGGGCTGACCCCGCGTTGCCGGAACTGAAGGTGCTCTCGCCGACGCCCGACGGCTCGGCGCTGGTCACCATCCCCCGCTATGAGGCCTTCATGAGCTATGCGCAGGCGCTGGCGGTTCAAGGCGTCAATTTCAGCGAGATCGCCGGCAACAGCTCATTCATCCTGGTCAGCGTGCTGGCGCCTGTCGCCTGGGAGCCCGCCAGCCCGGCCACACCATTGCTGAAGCAAGCCATCCTCACCCGGCCCGGGATCCAGCGGGTCGTGTTGACGGTGCCTGTTCAACACCTTGCCGAGTCGCTGCGCCAATGGCAAGCCGGCAAGCTGCAGATAGAGCATGTTTTTGACTACTAGGCGGCGTGAGCGGAAGCCGGGGCCCCGCTGGTTTTTTTACCCTTGGGCTGTGGTCGTTGCTCTGGCGACCGCGTGCGCCATCTCATCCTGGTCGACGCCGCGATCGGCCTGGTGGAAAATCCCGCACCGGTGAAAAGCGGCGGCGTGGTGGCGGGCCTCTTCGGCATTCGCCCGCTGCGCACGGCCCTCATCGCCACGGTCGGCACCCAGCCCCTGTTCAGTGAATTCTGGTTGCGCAAGTTCGTGGCCCGCAAGGAAGTCGTCACGCCCTCGCGCACCGCGATCTACCGCGAGCCTTTTGTGTTGGACGGCTTCACCGCCAGCCTGGGCGACTGGGCTGTGCAGTTTGCCGGTGAAAGCGGCAAGTCCCTGAGCGAGAGGCCTGAGGGCTTTCGCAAGCTGCCCATCCCGCTGACGCTGGTCTGGGGGCAGGAGGACACGATCACGCCGCTACCCCAGGCCCAAGTCCTGCAGCGGCTGGCTGCCGGATCACGGTTACTGGTGCTGCCCGGCGTCGGGCACATTCCGCAAATCGAGGACCCTGCCCTGTTCAATGCGCGCATGACCGAGATATTGCAGCATCCCTAGGTTGGGACCGTATAGGGTATCGAAATTCAATACTCTGCAGCCATTGTTGGGGGACTGTATTGTCATTTGCATCATTTTGGGGATGCCGGCCCCACAGTAGCGGCACCCCAACAACCGCAAAGGTTTTTATGCAGACGCTGATACACCGTGACTCCAAACCCTGGCAATTGCAGGTCTGGGTTTCTTTCCTGATCGCCGTTTTCCTGTGCGCCGTGGGCCTGTCTTACCTGCCCGGCAAGGACCTGGACCGCGCCTTCATGGTCATGGGTTACTTCTTCTGCCTGTCCGCCGCTTTCGTGCTGGCCAAGTATGTGCGCGACCAGGAGCAGAGCAAGGCCGAAGGCAAGCTGGCCGACACGCCGATGTTCAAGCTCGTGGTGTGGGGCGGCTTCTTCCTGGCCATGTCGCTGACCGGCTGGGGCCTGTGGCGCATGGAGGTCAATGAAACCTACAAGGCTTTCCTGGGCGTGAGCTGGCTCTACCTGATCACCTGCAGCTTCACCCTGGCCAAGACCCTGCGCGACCGCCATGAAGCCGACCTCAGCGAAGCCCGCCTGGGACGCGCCGCGCGCAGCCATACGGCGAGCGAATAAACACAGCGCCGACAAACAAGGAGCCATCATGAAAAACCGATTTGCCACTTACCTGATCGCCGCCTGCTTCACGCTGGCGGGAAGCGTTGCCTCGTTCAACGCGCAGGCCCAATCCGAAGCCTCGGCCCTGAGCGCCGTGTCGGCCCTGCCAGTGGCCTCCGTCCTGGGCGGCGCCAGCGCCGTTGCGGGCAGCGTGGTGGCCATTCCAGCCGTGCTGTCCACGGCGGGCGCCGTGCTGGTGGTCAAGACCGTGGAAAGCACGGCCCGCGGAACGGTGTATGTGCTGGAGCGCGCCTCCGACGGGGCCCGCGCCAGCATCGAGGTGGTGGGCAAAGGCGTGGCCGGCGCTTCCATGGTGGCCGGAACGATGGTCGTGGTCAGTGTGGTGGGCGCCGGCGTGGTGTTGTCGGCGGCCGGGGAGGCGATTGCCTTTATCCCCAATGCGCTGGGCCGTGCGCTGCTGCACAACGAACGCCTGACCCAATGAACCGGAGTCATCCCATGAAAATCTTTTTACCCCTGCTGCTGGCGGCCGCCATCCTGGCCACGGCACCGGCCGCCCATGCCGGGCGTTCCTGCGAAGCGCGCAAGACCACGCCGCAGACTGTGGAGCGCGCCATGACACTGGCCGAAAAGACGCTGGCCGCACTCAACGCCAGCGGCGAAAAAGTCGTGCTGCTGGCGCGGGCCGGGCAAGACCTCAGCAAGTACGGCGTGCGCTATTCGCACCTGGGCCTGGCCTACCAGTTGCCCGACGGGCAGGGCGGCATGACCTGGCGTGTGGTGCACAAACTCAACAGCTGCGGCACCAGCGAATCGGCGATCTACCGGCAGGGGCTGGGGGAGTTCTTTCTGGACGACCTGTGGCGCTTCGAGGCGGCATGGATCGCGCCTTCGCCGCAGGCGCAGGCCCAATTGCTGGTGCTGCTCGATGACCAGGCCCGGCTCACGGCCTTGCACCACAAGCCCTACAGCATCGTGAGTTATGCCTGGGGCCGCAAATACCAGCAGTCCAACCAGTGGGCGATTGAAACCATGGCGGCCGCTGCGGAGCCCGGCGTGACCTCGCGCGAGAAAGCGCAGGCCTGGCTGCAGTTCAAGGGCTATGAGCCCACGGCGCTCAAGCTGGGCCCCTTGACTCGGCTGGGCGGCCGCATGACGGCCGCGAACGTCGCGTTCGACGACCATCCCGACAGCAAGCGTTTTTCCGACCGCATCGAAACCGTCACGGTGGATTCGGTCTTCGATTGGCTGCAGCGCGCCCGCATGACGGACGGCAAGCCCGTGGCGGTGGTGAGACTCTGACCCATGCGCGACGGCACTGTCACCGTAGACCCTGTTTTCACCGCCGTAACCTGCCTTGAGGAAAAAGACCATGAGTAAATCCCTCCGACTGTCCGAAAAGTGGTTCCACCGCGGCCTCTGGCTGGTGGCTTTTGTGTTTGCCGGTTTCCTGATCGGGCTGGGCGGCACGGTGGTGGGCGACCTGCCCAAGGTCGAGAAGCAGCTCTCGCTCGACGATTACATGGATGCGAACGCCGGCAACGCGGCGCGCAATGCCATCAAGGCCGCCGAGGTCGCCGAGCGCGACGCCGAAGCCGCGCTGGAGCAGGCACGGCTCAAGCGCCGCGCCGCCCAGGCCGACTCGGCCGCGGCGCGCGAGACTTTCGACAACTGGTTGTCCACGCGGCACGCCACGCAGCTGGCCGAGCAGGATACCGAACTGCTGTCGCGCACGCGCGCGCTGGACGTGCTCAAAGACCGCGAGCGCGCGGCCGGCGTGGCCGTGGAAGCGCAGCAGCAGGCCGCGCTCGACGCGCGCCAGGGGGCAGCGCGAGAACGCCGCAAGCTCAGTGAAATGGAAGAGGCCGCGCAAGTGCAGCTCAACGCCGAATACCGGCGCGTGGAACTGCGCGTCTTTTTGTACCGCCTGGTGCTGACGCTTCCGCTGCTGGTGGCGGCCGGCTGGCTGTTCGCGAAAAAACGCAAAAGCACTTACTGGCCTTTTGTCTGGGGCTTTATCTTCTTCGCGGTGTTCGCCTTCTTCGTCGAGCTGGTGCCCTACCTGCCCAGCTACGGCGGTTATGTGCGTTACATCGTGGGCATCATCGTCACGGCGCTGGTGGGCCGGCAGGCCATCATCTCGCTGAACCGCTACCTGGAAAAGCAGAAGCTGGCCGAGCAGCTGCCCGACGCGCAGCGCCGCGAGGAGCTGAGCTACGACACGGCGCTCACGCGCCTGTCAAAAAGCGTGTGCCCGGGCTGCGAGCGGACGGTGGATTTGAAGAACACGGAAATCGATTTTTGCCCGCATTGCGGCATAGGCCTGTTCGACCACTGCCTCAAATGCACGACGCGCAAGAGCGCTTTTGCCAAGTTCTGCCATGCCTGCGGCACCACGGCGGACAAAAAACTCAAGCTGCCGCAGACCGGCGCCAAGGACGCGCCGGCGCTCTGAGCCGATTCAGACCGGGCGGCCGAAGAAGGGGTAGCCCGGGTCGTTGTAGCCATGGCTGGAGGCATGGCCGGGCACCACGAGTTCGTTGACGAAAGCTTCGTCGCCCTTGTCCAGCACCAGGTCCACCGCGCCGTAGACGTCCTCCAGGTGCGGCAAGGTGCGCGGCCCGACGATGACCGAACTGATCAAGGGGTTGGCCAGCACCCAGGCCGCGGCGAACTGGCCGGGGACGAGGCCTTTGGCTTCGCAGCGCGCCTTGATCTTTTGCGCGATCACCAGTGACTCCTCGCGGAATTCCGTCTCCAGGATGCGCTTGTCGCCGCTGCCGGCGCGCGTGCCTTCGGCGGGCGGTTGGCCGGGCGGGTACTTGCCCGTGAGCACGCCGCGCGCCAGCGGGCTGTAGGGCACCACGCCAAGGCCGTAGTGGCCGCAGGCCGGCAGGATTTCGACTTCCGGGCCGCGGTTCAGCAGGTTGTAATAAGGCTGGCACACGGCGGGCTGCGGCACGCCCAGTTCCTTGCACAACCGCACCACCTCGGCGATGCGCCAGCCGCGGAAGTTTGACAGGCCGAAGCTGCGCAGCTTGCCTGCGCGTATCAAGTCGCCCAGCGCGCGCACCGCTTCCTCAAGGTTTTCGCCGTGGTAATCGCGGTGCAGGTAGAGGATGTCCAGGTAGTCGGTCTGTAGCCGCGCCAGGATGGCGTCGGTTTGCTGGACCAGCCAGCGGCGCGAGTAATGGCTTTCGTTGACGTTCTCGCTGACCGCGTTGCCCAGCTTGCTGGCCAGCACCCAGTGCTGCCGCTGGCCGGCCAGCAGCTTGCCCACGTCTTTTTCGGACTGCCCCTGGTTGTAGACGTCGGCGGTGTCGATGAAGTTGAGGCCGTGCTCGCGGGCCGAAGCCACGATGCGCGCCGCTTCTTCAAACGGCGTCTGTTTGCCGAACATCATGGTGCCCAGGCACAGGGCGGAGACTTTGAGGTTGCTGTTTCCGAGGCGGCGGTATTGCATGGTCATCTTTGCGCAGAAGTGAGGGGAGGGTGTGATGGTGCCTGAGCCTGGATCTTTGCGCTGTGCGTCGGCTATTTCGTGACCTTGGCCCGCGATGGGATTTCGGTGGAGTATCTGAATTTGATGCTCGGCGTATCAATTTAATGATCCTGTATCTTTGAATGCAACCTTTTGAGATGCCCACCGCACACTGCCTCCACAAGCATGTGCTTGGGCCTTCGGGTTATGTATGAAGATCAATTCTTCCCTGTTCTCCTTGTCACGCCTTTCACGCCGTGGGGCTTTGGCCGCCGCGGTGTTGGGCGCCACCGCCCTGACGGGTTGCTACGTCGTGCCGGTCCAGCCCGGCCATCCGCCGGTCACCTCCACGGTGTACGTCACGCCCGCGATGCCGGCCAGCACCACCTTTGCGGCGCGGCTGTACCCGTCCAACGACATCGCCCAGGCCTACGGCATGGTGGGCGCGGTGGTGACCAATGACATGAACGGGCGCGGCACCTTCACCACCAACATCAACGGTGAAAGCTTTAACGGGGAGGCCACGCGCATCGCGGGCTCGTCAACACGCGAAGGCGTGGCCAATGGATCCGGCAGCCGGGGCAGCTACATCAGCTGCCGCTACCAGATGAACTCGTCCACCATGGGCACCGGGCAGTGCAAGCTGTCCAACGGCGCGCAGTTCACGATGCACGTGGGCGGGTAATTGACTACCTGAGCTGCTCCGCGGCGACCACCTGCGGGGCAGCCTTGAGGTGCCCCACATAGCGCAGCGGTTTGTGGATCATCACGGAGGGCACGTCGCCCTCCCGCATGTGCAGCAGGTCGCCGGGGTTGATCAGGCGCGGGTCGGCGTCGGTGAGCGGCAGGCCCGCGCTGCGATACGCCTCCAGGATGAACTGCGAGCAGAAAAACTGGTCGTTGCGCCCCAGGCCCAGCTGCACGGCCGCGATGCCGCGTATGCAGAAGTCGCGCACCATGGACGGCACCAGCGGCAGCTCGCACATGCGCCGCTCCAGCGCGAACGGGGCCTGCAACATCACGCCCAGGTAGTTGTATTTCTTGCCCTCGTGGCTGGCCACAAAGGTGTTGATCTGCACGGCCTGCCCGGCGGTGAGGTCGGGGTGGCGAAAGGCCACCACCGTCGCCTCGTCGTTCAGCATCGCATCCACGCTGCGGATGCGTATGCCCGAGCCCACGGCTTCGGCGATCTGCCGGTTGCCCATGTAGATCGCGGCGTGGCTCACGGGCGACAGCGTGATCAGGCGTATGCCGATCGAGTTCAGGCCGTTTTCGGCGGTGAGAATGATGTCGCCCGGCAGCAGCGCGTCGGCCGCTATCAGCTCCCCGCCATTGCCGGGGTTGAGCGCCATGTCCTGGAAGTCCAGCGTGGGCGCGCCTGTGGTTTCATGCGGCTTGATGGCCGTCGCGCAGCCGCCCAGCGCCAGCATGGCCGCCAGGGCGAAAAGCCCTGCAAATCTCGGGAATCGGGACATGGAACTTCCTTTGTGAAATCTGCAGGGTGGCTGTAAGCCGGCTTAAGGCGCCGCTCGCTCGACCAGGTACTCTTTGGCGTACCAGAAGGTCTCGGGCGACTTGAAGGCGCCCAGCGTGCCTTCCTTTTCATCCTGGCGCGAACGCAGGTCCCAGCGCTCGTCGATGACGCGGCACTGCTCGCAGGGCTTTTGCCCGGCGCGGCGCTGCACCAGCGCGTAGCGCGTGGTCTTGAAGAGCGCATCAACGTCCTGGTAATCGACGGGCTGCGCGGCAAAGTAAGGAACAATTTTGGCGCCGGGGATGATGAACTCGTAGCGCTCAAAATGCCCGTTGAAGTTGCTGGGCACCGAAAGGGACTGGCCTTTGAGCAAGGCGTTGGTCTCCGCGCGGAAGCGGCCCATGTCGCCGTTGAACGGTGCGGTGACCCAGGCCAGCGCGAACAGCACGCCAAAGCTGCTCAGCGCGGTCACCGGCCGCGTCCATGCGGGCTTGAACATGCCCGCGACGCAGGCCACGGCCAGCACACCCAGGAAGATCCAGTACAGCGGCGAATACAGCCAGGCATCCTGCGTGGCGCGCACGCCGCCGTAGCCGATCAGGCCCATGGCCAGCGCGCCTATGAGGCAAATCATCAGCGTCAGGCTGAACCAGATGCGCGCGATGCGGTCCCAGTACAGCGCGATCAGCACGGCCAGGGCCGGCATCGCGGGAATCAGGTAGCGGGTGGAGCGCTGCGTGGGCACCATGAACACCAGCGCGAAGGCCAGCAGCCAGATCCAAAGGGCTTTTTCGGTGTCGCTGATGGTTTGCGCCGTGCCTTTGCGCCGGCGCCAGGCCTTCCACGCGGCCCAGGTGCAGCCCACCGCGACGGGCAGCAGGAACAGCGCGTTGGAGTAATAGCCCGTGAGGATGGTCAGGATGCCGCTGCTGCCGCTGAAGGCGATGGCGAAGTAGCCTTTTGACGAATTCATCTTGCCGGCGTTTTCACCGACGACGAATTCGCGCCAGACCTCGCCCGGCTGCGGGTCTATGGCAAACCACAGCCCGAAAATGGCGAGGGCCAGCAGGCAGATGGCCGCCACCTTGATGCCGTCGATCACCGCACCGCGCCGGAAAACATCCCACGGCGCCTTGCGCGCGCCCAGCACCTGGTAGCACAGCGCCAGCGCAAAGCCGACGGGCACCACCATGACAAAAGATTTGTAGAGGCAGCCTATGCCGATGGCGATGCCCGCGAGCAGCGGAAAGGCCCAGCGCGAGGCCAGCAGCCTGGCCGGCGACCAGGCAATCGCAAACAGCACGCCGAACAGCCAGAAGGTTTCGGGTGCGCTGGTCAGGTAAGGCCGGCCGTAGCGGTAGGTGCTGAAGAAGGACAGGTAAACGATGGCCGCGAGGGCGCCCATGGCCAGCGCGTGGCGGCGGCGATCAATCGGCGCGGTTTCGCCGAGGATGGTTTTCCAGGCCAGCAGCGCCGTCATCAGGGCGATGGCCCAGGTGTAGGCGATGCTGGGCAGGCGCAGGTTCAGCAGCGTCCAGTGGTCGCCCCAGCCCCCGGCCACCATGGCCTGCCAGAACAGCACGGGCGGCTTGGTGTTGCGCATGAAGTCGTAAGAGCTGACCAGCGGGAGCCACTTGCCGGTCTCCGCCGTCAGCCGCGCGATGTGGGCGTAGACCAGCTCGTCGCCGTTGCGCGGAATGTGGTCGCCGGCCAGGCCGAACAGGTAACCCAGCGCGACCAGGATGGCCAGCCCTATCCAGATGCGGTGGGCGGGCAGGCGGGCTTTCAGGGACTCAAGGTTTGTCATGGACGTCGGCGGGTGGTGTGGGCGCGGCGGTGGCATCGGGCTCCACGATTTTGGCTCGCCGGCGGCGGAAAGTCATGCGGTCGTTGGCCACAAAATTGCAGACACTGGACAGCACGATGGCCAGCACATTGGCCAGCAGGTAATGCATGTACAGGGCCAGCCATTTGGTCAGCAGCGACTGCAGCACGATGGCCAGGCCCGCGGCCATCACGTACTTGGCAAACAGGAACAGCGCCGAATGGTGGGCTTCGTGCTTGCGGTCGCGCCAGGTCAGGCGCCGGTTCCAGTAGAAGTTGCTGATGGTGGCGACGGTGATCGCCAGCGCGATGGAATAGTTGAGCCGGTCGTGGAAGTCCGCGATGTGGCTGAACAGAAATTCCTGCGCAAGATACAGCACGGCGAGGTTGACCACCGTGCCGCTGGCGCCCACCACGCCGAACTTGATGAAGCGCCAGCGCACCATGGGCTGCAGGCGCTCGGGCAGGCGCCGGATGACGGCTTCGGCAAAGGATCGGAGTGTGGGCATCGGGATGGGGGTGGCGTCAGGGCGCTTCCAGGCACTCGCGCGCCTTGGCCAGCACGGCCCCGGGTGCGATGACTTTGAGGCACTGGTTGTCACCGTCGCAATAAGACGAGCGGTGGTTGTAGGCGGTCAGGCAGGGCGAGCAGGGCCACTGGCTGTAGAAGGAGTGGCACTTCGGCGTGAGCGGCGCGTACAGGCCAGGTGTTTCGGGGCCGAACAGCATCAGCGTCCAGATCGGCGTGAGCGCCGCGAACTGCCCCGGCCCGCCGTCGTTGGTGACCAGCAGGCGCGCCACATGGAACAACGCCAGCAGCTCGGAAATCGAACGCGTGTAGCCCGTCAGGTCGATCACGGCGTTGGTCGGGCTGGCCGGGAAGGCGGCCTGCACATTGGCCACCAGCTGCCGGGCCAGCGCCTGGTCGTCTTTCAGGCCGATCACGGCCACGGCGCAGCCGTCGGCCACCAGGCCCTGGCACAGCGCGGTGTAGGACTCCAGCGGCCAGGCGCGTATCGGCAAGATGCCGCCGCCCGGGTAGACCAGCACCAGCGGCTTGCCGGCAATCGCGGGGAAGTCTTGCGCCAGCCGCGCCTGGATGCCCGGCACCAGCGATGCGTCCAGCTGCACGTGCGGCGGCGCTTTGCCGGTGCCCGTCAGTGCCAGGTTGGCCGGCAGCTTCGATTTGGGCACGGCGGTCGAATCAATCGCGCGCGCCAGCGTCAGGAACTGAGCGCTGATGTGGTGGTAAGGGTTGTAGGGCACGGGCCGGTTGATGTGCGAGCCGCGGTACAGGCCTTCCTGCGTGTGGCGGTGAAAGCCCACGCGTATGCGCGCGCCGCTCGCATACGAGAGCAGGCTGCTGATGCGCGAGAACAGTTCGCAGTCAATCGCCACGTCGACATGCGCGCGGCGCAACTCGCCGATCGCCTTCCACAGGCTGGACAGCAGGCCGCCCAGCGACTTGTCGTCCACCGTGTGCACGTTGGCCGGGTCCACCACCTTCATCAGGTCGAGGATTTCGCGGTTCTTGCCGAACAGCAGTGCGTGCAGCGGCGCGCCGGGGTAGCGCTGCCTGAGCTGCGCAAACATCTCGTGGGCCAGCACCAGGCTGCCCATTTCCGATAGCAGGATGACCACGATGGCGCGCGGCGCGACATCCGCGTCCTTGCGAAAGCGCCGCGCCACTGCATCCACGGCGGAGACGGCCGCGCACAGCGGAATCCCGGCCCAGCGGTCTATCCAGCGTTGAACGTTGATATTCATCGCCTAAACGCCTCGTTGCCGGTCGGCGCGGAACTGCACGGTGAATTCGCCGAAGCGGCCGGCGTCCAGCGCGTCGCGCACTTCCTGCATCAGGTTGAGGTAGTAGTGCAGGTTGTGGATACTGGACAGCATGGGGCCCAGCATTTCGCCGCAGCGGTCCAGGTGGTGCATGTAGGCGCGCGAGAAGTTCTTGCAGGTGTAGCAGGTGCAGGTCGCGTCCACCGGCTGGTCTTCGGTCTTGTAGCGCGCGTTGCGGATCTTCAAATCACCGAAGCGCGTGAACATGTGGCCGTTGCGCGCATTGCGGGTCGGCATCACGCAGTCGAACATGTCGACACCGGCGGCCACGCCCTCGACCAGGTCTTCGGGCGTGCCCACACCCATCAGGTAGCGCGGCTTGCCCGCCGGCAGGCGGTGCGGCGTGTGCGCCATGATGCGCTGCATTTCTTCCTTGGGCTCGCCCACACTCACGCCGCCCACGGCGTAACCGGGCAGGTCCAGCTCGAGCAGCGCGTCCAGCGATTCCTGGCGCAGGTTTTCAAACATGCCGCCCTGCACGATGCCGAACAGCGCGTTGGGGTTCTCCAGTTTGTTGAACTCGGCGATGCAGCGGCTGGCCCAGCGCAGGCTCAGTTCCATGGAACTGCGCGCTTCGCCTTCGGTGGTGATGTGGCCCTTGGTATCGTAGGGCGTGCACTCGTCGAACTGCATCACGATGTCGCTGTTGAGCACCGTCTGGATCTGCATCGATATCTCGGGCGTCAGGAACAGCTTGTCGCCGTTGACCGGCGAGGCGAACTTCACGCCTTCTTCGGAAATCTTGCGCATCTCGCCCAGCGACCAGACCTGGAAGCCGCCGCTGTCCGTCAGGATGGGCTTGTTCCAGCTTTCAAACTTGTGCAGGCCGCCGAACTGCTGCATCACGTCCAGGCCGGGCCGCATCCACAGGTGGAAGGTGTTGCCCAGGATGATTTGCGCGCCCATGTCGTGCAGCGACTGCGGCATCACGCCCTTGACCGTGCCGTACGTGCCGACGGGCATGAAGATGGGGGTTTGCACCACGCCGTGGTTGAGCGTCAGTTTGCCGCGGCGGGCGTAGCTGCCGAGGTAGGCGCCGGCGCCTTCGCCGGCCGGGGCATCGGTCTTCAGAACTTCAAAATCGAGCATCTCGTGATTGTCGCAGGTGTGTTTAGGGGAGCGCAGCGGGGCTTTTGCGCGCCAGCAGCATGGCGTCGCCATAGCTGAAAAAGCGGTAGTGCTGGGCAATCGCATGCCGGTACAGCGCCATGATGTGCTCGTAGCCCGAAAACGCGCTGACCAGCATCATCAGCGTGCTTTTGGGCAGGTGGAAGTTGGTCAGCAGCAGGTCGACCACGGCGAATTCATAGCCCGGCGTGATGAAGATGTTGGTGTCGTCGCAGTCGGGGCCGAATTTGGCGTGCGACTCCAGTGCGCGGACCGTGGTGGTGCCCACGGCCACCACGCGGCCGCCGCGCGCTTTGCAGGCGGCAATCGCCTCCCGCGTCGCAACCGGCACCTCGAAGCGCTCGAAATGCATGGTGTGGTCGGCGATGTTCTCGGCCTTGACCGGCTGGAAGGTGCCGGCGCCCACATGCAGGGTCACGCTGGCGCGATGGATGCCGCGCGCTTCCAGCGCGGCCAGCACGGCTTCGTCAAAATGCAGCGCGGCCGGGGGCGCGGCCACGGCGCCCGGGTTTTTGGCGAACACCGTCTGGTAGCGCTGCTCGTCGTCGGCGGAATCGGTGTGCGTGATGTAGGGCGGCAGCGGCACGTGGCCGTGCTGCGCCATCAGCGCGTAAGGGTCACTGCTCAGGCGAAATC
>NZ_CALROB020000026.1:0-79311 GCF_943369675.1 Polaromonas sp. YR568
GCCGTCAACAGCGCGCTCTGGCAGGGGAATGTAGGTGTCGAGCGCTTCAGCCAGCTTCATGATGGCCTCTTCGCCCAGGGGACCCTTGTCGCCTTCCATGGCGAGCTTGGCGCTGCCATGGATGATGGGGGTGGCGTCGCCGGGGAAATCGTATTTGTCGAGCAGCTCGCGCACTTCCATTTCGACGAGCTCGAGCAGTTCGGCGTCGTCAACCATGTCGCACTTGTTCAGGAACACGATGATGTAAGGCACGCCGACCTGGCGGGCCAGCAGGATGTGCTCGCGGGTCTGGGGCATGGGGCCGTCAGCGGCCGAGCACACCAGGATGGCGCCGTCCATCTGGGCTGCGCCGGTGATCATGTTTTTCACATAGTCGGCGTGGCCCGGGCAGTCCACGTGCGCGTAGTGGCGGTTCGCCGTTTCGTACTCGACGTGGGCGGTGTTGATGGTGATGCCGCGTGCTTTTTCTTCCGGTGCCGCGTCGATCTGGTCGTAGCCCTTGGCTTCGCCGCCGAACTTGGCCGCCAGAACGGTCGTGATCGCCGCCGTCAGCGTCGTCTTGCCATGGTCCACGTGGCCGATCGTGCCAACGTTGACGTGCGGTTTGGTCCGCTCAAATTTGCCTTTTGCCATTTTTCTCTCCAGATAAAGAACATGCCCGTGTACGGTTTAACGTCTGCACTGTGTTGCTGATTCGCTTCGCACGGGTACAAAGCGGCACACAATCGCAGACAAGGAAAAAGCGGCCGGCCCCACACGGGACCGGCAGCTGACTTTTTTACTTGGCGCGTGAAGCCATGATGGCTTCCGACACGTTGCGCGGTGCTTCAGAGTAGTGCTTGAACTCCATGGAGTACGTTGCACGGCCCTGGGACATCGAACGCAGCGTGGTCGAATAACCGAACATTTCGGACAGGGGCACTTCTGCCTTGATGGCTTTGCCGCCACCGACCATGTCTTCCATGCCCTGCACCATGCCGCGGCGTGAGGACAAGTCGCCCATCACGTTGCCGGCGTAGTCTTCAGGCGTTTCCACTTCCACGGCCATCATGGGCTCCAGGATCACGGGGCCGGCCTTGCGGCAACCTTCCTTGAAACCGAAGATGGCGGCCATCTTGAACGCGAGCTCGTTCGAGTCCACATCGTGGTACGAACCGAAGTGCAGCGTGACCTTGACGTCAACCACGGGATAGCCGGCCAGCACGCCGGACGTGACGGCTTCGTTGATGCCCTTTTCGACCGCGGGGATGTATTCGCGAGGAACCACACCGCCCTTGATGGCGTCGATGAACTCGATGCCCTTGCCGGCTTCGTTGGGTTCGATCTTCAGCACGACGTGGCCGTACTGGCCCTTGCCGCCGGACTGGCGCACAAACTTGCCTTCAGCGTCTTCCACCGTCTTGCGGATGGTTTCGCGGTAAGCCACCTGCGGCTTGCCCACGTTGGCTTCCACGCCGAATTCGCGCTTCATGCGGTCGACAATAATTTCCAGATGCAGTTCGCCCATACCGGCGATAAGGGTCTGGCCGGACTCTTCGTCGGTCTTGACGCGGAAAGAAGGATCTTCCTGTGCCAGACGCTGCAGCGCAATACCCATTTTTTCCTGGTCAGCCTTGGTCTTCGGTTCCACGGCCTGGGTAATCACAGGCTCAGGGAACACCATGCGCTCGAGCATGACGATGGCATCGGGATCGCACAGGGTTTCGCCAGTGGTCACGTCTTTGAGGCCCACGCAGGCGGCGATGTCGCCGGCGCGGATTTCGCTGACTTCTTCACGGTTGTTGGCGTGCATCTGCACGATTCGGCCAATACGCTCTTTCTTGCCCTTGATCGGGTTGTAGACGCTGTCGCCCTTTTTCAGGACGCCGGAGTAAACGCGCACGAAGGTCAGCTGGCCCACGAACGGGTCGGTCATCAACTTGAAGGCCAATGCGGAGAATTTCTCTTCGTCGTCAGCCTTGCGGGTGACGGGTGCTTCGTCTTCGTCCATGCCCTTGACGGGCGGGATGTCGATAGGCGACGGCATGAATTCGATCACGGCGTCCAGCATGCGCTGCACGCCCTTGTTCTTGAACGCGGAGCCGCAGTACATCGGCTGGATTTCGCTGGCGATGGTACGCGTGCGGATGCCCAGCTTGATTTCAGCTTCGGTCAGGTCGCCTTCTTCAAGGTACTTGTTCATCAGCTCTTCCGACGACTCGGCGGCGGCTTCGACCATCTTCTCGCGCCATTCCTTGGCCAGCTCGACGAGCTCGGCAGGGATGTCGCTGTAGGTGAACTTCATGCCTTGCGAGGCTTCGTCCCAGATGATGGCCTTCATTTTCAGCAGGTCGACCACGCCGGTGAAGTTTTCTTCAGCGCCGATGGGGATCACCATGGGCACGGGGCTGGCCTTCAGGCGCAGCTTCATCTGCTCGACGACCTTGAAGAAGTTCGCGCCGGTGCGGTCCATCTTGTTGACGAACGCGAGGCGGGGAACCTTGTACTTGTTGGCCTGGCGCCAGACGGTTTCGGACTGGGGCTGAACGCCGCCTACGGCGCAATACACCATGCAGGCGCCGTCAAGCACGCGCATGGAACGCTCGACTTCAATCGTGAAGTCCACGTGGCCCGGGGTGTCGATGATGTTGATGCGGTGCTCGGGCAGGGACGTGTCCATGCCTTTCCAGAAGCAGGTGGTGGCAGCAGAGGTAATCGTGATGCCGCGCTCCTGCTCTTGCTCCATCCAGTCCATGGTGGCCGCGCCGTCGTGAACTTCACCAATCTTGTGATTCACGCCGGTGTAAAAAAGGATCCGCTCGGTGGTGGTGGTCTTGCCGGCATCAATGTGCGCGGAAATGCCGATGTTGCGGTATTGGGAAATGGGGGTAGCGCGGGACATAAATTACTTTCAGTTCGGGGTTACGAACAAAGACTCGTTGAAAGACTGCCCGGCACCCGGGCATCCTTCATTTTTTCTACGCGTCTGCCAGCCAGGAGTGATGTTGTGCACCACACCGGCTGGCAGAAATTGGGGTTGAACCGGCGGCAATCAAGGTGACATCACCCTGAAACCGCCCGGCAACCCGTCAATTCAGCGCAGCAAATACTGCAATCGAAAAATTAGAAGCGGAAGTGGCTGAACGCCTTGTTGGCTTCGGCCATGCGGTGAACTTCGTCACGCTTTTTCATGGCGCCGCCACGGCCTTCGGTCGCTTCCATCAGCTCATTGGCCAGACGCAGGGACATGGACTTCTCGCCGCGCTTCTTGGCGGCTTCCTTCAACCAGCGCATGGCCAGGGCCATACGGCGGACGGGACGCACTTCAACCGGCACCTGGTAGTTGGCGCCACCGACGCGGCGGGACTTCACTTCAACCATGGGCTTGATGTTGCCGATGGCCATGTGGAAGGCCTCGAGCGGATCTTTGCCGGGGTTCTTTTTCTCGATAAAGTCGAGCGCGCCATAAATGATGCGCTCGGCGACGGCCTTTTTGCCGCCTTGCATGATCACGTTCATGAACTTGGCGAGATCAACATCGCCAAATTTCGGATCAGGAAGAATTTCACGTTTAGGGACTTCGCGACGACGTGGCATTTTTTCACCTCTTTGCTTCAGTTGGCATTGCCTTTGGCAACACCGCGAGAGTTATCAAACTCTCACTTACTCGACCGGCGCAACTATTTGCACTTGGGTCACTTCGTTTCAGACACCTGCCAGGGCGAATGAAACACCTTGTTTTGAAGAACTATCACAGACTTTTGTGACAACCTCTTCTGGCGCAAGCTCTCAATGAAGAGAAAAACCCGAGCCGGTTTGGCTTATTTGGCCTTTGGCTTCTTCGCACCGTACTTGGAGCGCGACTGCTTGCGGTCTTTCACGCCTTGCAAGTCGAGCGAACCACGGACGATGTGGTAACGCACACCGGGCAAATCCTTGACACGACCGCCGCGAACCAGCACCACGCTGTGTTCCTGCAGGTTGTGGCCTTCGCCGCCGATGTAGGAAATGATTTCAAAACCGTTGGTCAGGCGCACTTTGGCAACCTTACGCAGAGCGGAATTGGGCTTTTTAGGCGTCGTGGTGTACACACGGGTGCACACACCGCGGCGCTGCGGGGAATTTTCCATCGCAGGGCTCTTGGACTTGATCTTTTCGACCTCGCGCCCCTGACGGACTAACTGATTGATGGTTGGCATTGAAAACGTCCCTAAACGTCTGAAAACTGATTTACCGCGTTGATGCGGCCACAAATATTTCCCGCCGTAAAAGCGGAAAAGCCTTCTAGTATAAACCGGTTAGGGGAAACGCTCAAGCAAAAGGCGACGGGCACTGCTTGAGTTCACAGACGCCCGCCACATTGCCATGTCTTTCCCGGAGCGTTAGCGCCCCTGGTGGAATTCAAATCGTGAGAATGTTAGCGCACACTCTCAAAAAAATCCGGGCCGGGACTTTACTTGATCCAGAGCCGGATCGCATCCCAGGCGCGGCCCAGAATACCCGCTTCTTCCACCGCTTCCAGCGCCACCAGCGGCACTTCGGCCACTGGCGTCGGGTTGTCGCCCAGCATCACCTTGAGCGTGCCCAGCGATTGGCCCTTGGTGAACGGCGCAACCAGCGGGTCGGGTCGGGCCACCTGGGTTTTGACCTTGGGCGCGCTGCCGGCCGCGACAGCGACCACGATGGCTTGCGGGCGGCCCAGCTTCACGGTGGAGGATTTGCCCTTCCAGACGGAAGGCATGGCCACGGCCTGGCCAGCGTCAAACAGCTTCACGGCCTCATAGGCGGTGTAGCCCCAGTTCAGCAATTTTTGCGTTTCATTGGCGCGGGCATTGTCGCTGGACGTGCCGAGCACGATGGCCAGCAGGCGGCGGCCGCCCGGCGCGCCGGCTGCCCCCAGGTTGGGAAAGTCGCGCTTGGCGGTGGCGATCATGCAAAAGCCTGCAGCATCGGTATGGCCGGTTTTGAGGCCGTCCACCGTCGGGTCGCGGAACAGCAGGGTGTTGCGATTGGTGTCGTTGGCGGCCGGCGTGCCGGGGTAGCGGTATTTCTTGATCGCCGAGTAACCGATGTAGTCGGGGAAATCCGTCATCAGCCGGGTGGCCAGGATGCTCAGGTCACGCGCCGTGGTGGTGTGGCCGGCCTCGGTCAGCCCTTCGGGGTTCTTGTAGGACGTCGATTTCATGCCCAGCGCCTTGGCCTGCTCGTTCATGAGCTGCACAAAATGCTCGGCCGTGCCGCCCACGCCTTCGGCCAGCGCCATGGTCGCGTCGTTGCCCGACTGCACCACCATGCCCTTGATGAGGTCCTCCACGGGCACCTGCATTTTCGGGTCGATGAACATCCGCGAACCCGGCATTTTCCAGGCGCGCTCGCTGACGCCGAAGGTCTGCTTCAGGCTGATTTTTTGGGATTTGAGCGCGTCGAACACCAGGTATTCGGTCATCAGCTTGGTCAGCGAGGCCGGCTCAAGCGGGGAATCGATGTCCTTGGCGGCCAGGATCTGGTTGGCGGTCACGTCCAGCAGCAAATAAGACCGCGCGGCGATTTCGGGCGCCTGTGGCACCTGGGCATGCACGACGACGGGCAGCACGGCGGAAAAAGTCAGCAGGACGGTGGAGGCAAAGGCGCGCAGGCCATGGGCTGGGCGGGGAGCCTTGAAGGAAGCTTGCATTGAGGGTTTCGCTGGGAAGTAGGAAATTAAACGGAAAGGCCTGGCAGCGCGGGTCAGGCGGAGGGCGAAGACAGGTGGCGAACCACGAGATTTTTCAACAGGGGCAATTGTCCATGAAAGAAGTGGCCGCCCCCGGGAACAACCGTAACAGGCAGTGCCTGCGGGCGCGCCCAGTCCAGGACGGCCGAGAGCAGCACGGTGTCGTCCTGCTCGCCATGCACGACCAGGGTTTTGAGGTGGGCGGCCTCGTCAATCGGCGCGGCTGGCGCGCGCGTGACGCTGGTGCCGACCAGCACGAGTTTTTCGATGTTGCGGCTGGCGCCCAGGCGCTGGAAGGCGTGCGTGGTGACAAAGGCGCCGAAGGAAAACCCGGCCAGTGCCAGCGTCTGCCCGGCGCTGGCCGGCGCGGCATGTTCCACCACCGAGAGAAAGTCCTCGAGCTCGCCCCGGCCTTCGTCGTGGCTACCGGCACTGCCGCCCACGCCGCGGAAGTTAAAGCGCACCGCCGTCCAGCCGCAGTGCACAAAAGCCCGGGCCAGCGTCTGCACGACCTTGTTGTCCATGGTGCCGGCAAACAGCGGATGCGGATGCGCAATGACCGCCACGCCGCGCGAGTCGCCGGCGGGCAGGTCCAGCGCGATTTCAAGCGCGCCGGCCGGGCCTTCGATGATGGATTTGCGGGTTTGGGCGTTCACAACAAGGACTCTTTCATTTCTGGGAATCTGCTGTCTGGCATCTATATATAGAGGCGCGAGGCCTAGCGCCCCAGATGCGGCGGCGTCAGCAGCCGCTCGACCACCTTGCCGTTTTTGAGGTGCGACTCGACGATCTCGTCGATGTCGCTCGCGTCCACATAGGTGTACCAGACGGCTTCCGGGTAGACCACCGCCACCGGCCCGGCCGCGCAGCGGTCCAGGCAACCGGCCTTGTTGACGCGCACCTTGCCGGGCCCGGCCAGCCCTGCGGCCTTGACCTGCGATTTGCAGCGGTCAAAACCTTCCTGCGCGCGGTGGTCGGCACAGCACTCTTCCCCGTTGGCGCGCTGGTTCAGGCAAAAGAAGATGTGGCGTTCGTAATAGGAATTTTGTTCAGGCATGCCGTGACTTTAGAGGATTGTGGTGTGCCCCGCGCCTCGGCGGGTCAAGACCGCGGCTGGCGGCCCGAAAGCCGCAGCAGCACATAGAGCAGCGCGGCGTAAGGCCAGAGCCAGCCCAGCCACTGCACCACGCCGTGAAAGCGAATAAAACGGCCCTGCTCCCAGGTTTGCAGGGTCTGCGCGAAATACGGGTCTGCGGGCGCCTGGTTAAGCAGCCCCAGGTGGATGGCCAGCGCCAGCAGCGCCAGCGCCGCCGCGGCGCGGCGCGGCACGGCCAGCAGCAGCACCGCCAGCAGCGCCGCCAGGCCTATGCCCACCTGCACCGGCAGGTCCAGCCAGGCCCAGGCATGGTCGGGGCCGTAACTCAGGGCTGCGGACAGGGCCGACGCGGCAATGCCGACCGAGATGGCCGCCGCCGAAAATGCCGCCCGTTGCCAGAGCGTGCGCACCACGCAATACCCCAGCAAGCAGGGAATCAGCGCGCCCAGGGCCACGCACAGCAATTCGGCGATCGGCACCAGGGGCTGCAGTTCCACGTCGCGCACCGGCATCCATTCCAGGAAAGGCGTGTCGGTCAATATCTCGGCCAGGGCGGCCTCCAGCCGCTCGAACACCTGGCCCAGCCCCATGGGCACCGAGGCCGGAAACAGCAGGGCCAGCGGCCAGAGCAGCAGCAGCACCAGCGCGCCCCGAGCGTCCTGCGCGAACCAGCGCGCTCGAAAACGGCTCCAGCGGTCCACCACGCCGGTTTTTTCCAGCGCCCAGGCAAAACAGGCGCCCAGCCAAGTGCCCACGGTGTTGAGCAGCAGGTCGACGTTGGAAGGAATGCGCGACGGCAGGTAGCTTTGCAGCGTCTCCATCGCCAGCGACAACAGGCCGCCGGCCAGCACCGCCACCGTCACGGCCCAGGAGACACGCCGGCTGCGCAGGGCCGCCAGCGCCAGCAGAAACCCGAGCGGCGCGTAACCCAGCAGGTTGGCGCCCACGTCAAAGCCGGTCCAGTACTGCGGCAGCGGCGCCGTGAGGAAGCGAAAAGGCGAAATCCCCTGGTCGCGCCAGTCGGCGAAGGGATACAGGCTGGCATAAACAATCAGGCAGATGGCGGCCAGCGCCAGCGGCCAGGCGGTGGTCTTGTGAACACCCCGTGGATTTGGCACACCCCTGACATCCTCACTGTGCTTCGCTTCGTGTAGTTCTGCCCCCCCTTGCAGGGGGCGACGCATCACGCCCGGCAAAGCCGGTTCGTCCGCGTCTGCTGGTGAATTCGGGGAAGGCACTGCGTTCCCTGGTTGCTAGAAAGGCTTGACCACGACCAGGATGACCGCGGCCAGCAGCAGCAGCACCGGCACTTCATTGAACCAGCGAAACCATTTGTGGCTGCGCGTATTGTGGTTGGCGACGAACTTCGCCAGCAGGCGGCCGCAGGCGTGGTGATAACCGATGACCAGCACCACCACCGCCAGCTTGGCATGCATCCAGCCGTTGCCCGGCCCGCGGCCTATGCCGTAACCCAGGTACAGCCAGGCGCCAAAAACCAGCGCCGGCACGGCCAGGATGGTGGTGAAACGCATCAGCTTGCGCGCCATCAGGATCAACCGCTCCCGCTCCGCCACGCTTTCCGGCGGCACCATCGCCAGGTTCACAAAAATGCGCGGCAAGTAAAACAGCCCGGCAAACCAGCTGGCGATAAAAACGATGTGGAGTGATTTGACCCAGAGCATCCGGGTAGTTTAGTCCGCCGCCGCCCGTCCCCGCCCCTCGCACCGGCAGGCATGAGAGGCGATGGCCTGGGGCGAAAGGCTCAATAAGTCACGGTAATGCCCGCCCCCCTGGCGCCAACCCGGACATGCTCGGACTCGAGGTCGGTCTTGGGTACGGCTTTGGTCCCGCCGGCAGCGACGGAAATCGGGTTGCCATAGCCGGCTGATCCCTTGATCGCGCTGCTGTACGCGCCAGAGCCGGCCGGTTGGTAGTCGACATGCACACTGGCCTTGGCGCCGGGGGCGGCAATGTTCATGCCGTTGGAATTGCCGAGGTCCACTTGTGCAGTGTCGTCCTGGGCGATGTTGATCATGGTAGCCATGATGGAACTCCTCGAAGATGAGGCCCCGCGATGCGCCGGGCCGGGTAGCCAATGTAGGGCGGGCGGGCGCATGCTGGCGATTACAGGCCATTACATGGGCCTGGCGCCCGCCAGGGCCGCGAGCGTGCAGGATGACGCCGGGCAAAAAAATGCCCGGATGGCATGGAGCCACCGGGCTGTTAAGCCTTTTTGCTGTCACACGCAAAGGCCCCGCTCAGGGAGGAAAAGCGGGATGCGGCTACCAAATTGGTAACTACACGTATTAATTCTAACCACGCGGCTCGGGACTTGGCAATGCTTTGCTAAGTAAACTAAGAAACTTTCATGTAAAGCTGGGCAGGCGCACCGCCACAAGGGCCGCGCGCCAAATACTTCATGCCTTTTATGAAAGCTTTGGCACAATTTGCGCATGACTTTTCACGCCTCCAACTTTGCCCCCTTTCCTGCCGGCCGCCCCCGGCGCCTGCGCCGCGACGCCTTCACGCGCAACCTGGTACGTGAGCATGCGCTCACTCCCAACGACCTGATTTATCCCGTGTTTGTCGTCGACGGCAAACAGCAACGCCAGCCGGTGGCGTCCATGCCGGGCGTTGAAAGGTTGAGCCTGGACCTGCTGCTGCCGGTGGCGGAAGAATGCGTAAAACTGGGCATCCCGGTGATGGCGCTGTTCCCCGTGGTCGATGCTTCGCTCAAGACCTACGACGGCAAGGAAGCCACCAATCCCGACGGCCTGATCCCGCGCGTGGTGCGTGAACTCAAGAAAAACTTCCCCGGCTTGGGCGTGATGACCGACGTCGCGCTGGACCCCTTCACCACGCACGGCCAGGACGGCCTGCCGGACGACAACGGCTACATCCTGAACGAAGAGACGGTGGAGATGCTGGTCAGGCAGGCGATGTGCCAGGCCGAGGCCGGTGTCGACATGGTCGCGCCCAGCGACATGATGGACGGCCGCATAGGCGCCATCCGCCAGGCGCTGGAAGCCCGCAAGCTGATCCACACCCGCATCATGGCCTACAGCGCCAAGTACGCCAGCGCCTTTTACGGCCCCTTCCGCGACGCGGTCGGCTCGGCCGGCAACCTGGGCAAAGCCGACAAAAAGGTCTACCAGATGGACCCGGGCAACAGCGACGAGGCGCTGCGCGAAGTCGCCATGGACATCGCCGAAGGCGCCGACATGGTGATGGTCAAGCCCGGCATGCCTTACCTGGACATCGTGCGCCGCGTGAAGGACGAGTTCAAGGTGCCGACCTTCGCCTACCAGGTCAGCGGCGAGTACGCCATGATGAAGGCCGCCGCGCAGAACGGCTGGCTGGACCACGACGCGGTCATGATGGAAAGCCTGCTGGCTTTCAAGCGCGCGGGCGCCGACGGCGTGCTGACCTATTTCGCCATCGACGCGGCCCGAAAGCTGCGCCAGGCCTGAGCGGTGCGCGTTTTTAACGTCACCGCCGGCAGCCAGGGGGTCATGGAGACCGACGCCCTGCCCACCCAGCTGCCTGCCCAGGGTTTTGTCTGGATCGCCTGCGCGCGCCGCGAGTTCGAGGTGCTGCAGGCCCAGATCCAGGCCAGCCTGCAATTGCTGTGCGGCACCCAGCTGGTCGACCTGCACGTGGCCGACCTGCTGAACAACCAGCTGCCCTCGCATTACGACTACACCTCGCAGTACGACATCCTGGTGTTCCGCCGCCTGGCCGCGGGCCAGAGCGAGACCGACCTCAGCAAACCCGGCGAGCCGCTGCAGGAGCGCATGAAGCGCAGCGGGCCTCCGGTGCTCAAGCGCATAGACACCAGCCCCGTCGGTTTTGCCGTGTTTGACCAGTTGCTGCTGACGGTGCACCCCACCGATTGCGCCGTGCGCGACGCCTATGCGGCGCGGCTGCTCAACGCCACCACGGTGGAGTCGCGCTCCAGCGGCGTCAAGCTGCCCGCCAGCCCCGCCGACATGATGCTGCGCATCGTCAACCAGATCGTGGACGGCTACCTGGAGCTGCGGCGCGAACTCACGCGCCAGCTGGACCACTGGCAGTCCGAGCTGCTCAGGCCCGGCACACGCTTTACCAACTGGAGTTCGGTGCTCGACGCGCGGCTGGCCATGCACCACCTGGATGAAATCTGCGAAGACCAGCGCTCGGCCGTGCAGGACTGGGTCGACTCCGTAGAGACCTGGCCCGAGGGCGCCACACCCGCCGCGATACGTGAACGCGAGCTGCTCAAGGTGCGCTCGCGCGACGTGCTGGAACACATCGAGCGCGTGGTGCACCACGTGCGCCGCATGGAGCAAAGCGCCGAGACCGCCGTGCAGATGCATTTCTCGGCGCAAAGCAACCGCACCAACGACATCATGCGCACGCTCACGGCGCTGACCGCCATCTTCCTGCCGCTGAACCTGATCACCGGCTTCTTCGGCATGAATTTCGAGTTCATGCCCTTCCTGCACACCACCGCCGGCTTCTGGTGGACCGCCGGCTTCATGATCCTGATCGTGGTGGTCGTCGTCACCGTGTTCTGGCGCAAGCAGTACCTGGCCCGCACACGCCGTTAGGCTTACCTCAACGCGCGCCGCACGTTTTACCCATTGCAGGAAACCCGTCCCATGACCGCCGCCCTCGCCCGCTTCTTTTTCTCCGGTCCCTCGCTACTGCGCGCGCCTTTGCTGGCCCTGCTGGCCGCCTCGGCATTGCTCGCCGGCTGCGAGAGCCTGAGCCCCGCCGAATGCGCCACCGCCGACTGGCGCCAGCTGGGCATGCAGGACGGCAGCCGCGGCCGCACCGACCGGGCCGCCCACTACTACGAGTCCTGCGCCAAGGCCGGCATCGCCGTGAACGTGGCCGTCTACCGCGCCGGCCGCACCCAGGGCCTGCAAAGCTACTGCCAGCCGGCCAACGCCCTGAACGAGGGCCTCGCGGGCAACAGCTATGAAGGCGTCTGCCCCGCGCCCCTGGACCAGAATTTCCGCAACATCCACGGCATAGCCTGGCGCGACCAGGACGCCCGCAAAACCCTGGAACGGCTGCAGCGTGAGCAGGACCAGATGCAGGCCGAGCTGCGTGACTCCAAAACCGCCGAAGACCGCAAACGCACGCTGCGCGACCAGCTCTCGCGCTCGGACCGCCGCATTGAAGAGGCCCGTTATGCCTTGCGCGACGCCAGCTACCAGCTGGATCGCCTGCGCAGCGACATGCGCCAGCGCGGCCAGTACTAGCCAACAAAGCAGCCATGCAGCCCGATCCCCACTCAAGCGGCGGTTCGGGCGTGAAAACGGGTTGCGCGGGCTGGAGCATGCCGCGCGAAACCTGGCCTGAATTCCCCGCGGACGGCACACACCTGCAGCGTTATGCCGCGCGCTTCAACGCGGTGGAGATCAACTCCTCGTTTTACCGCCCGCACCAGCCGGCCACCTATGCGCGCTGGGCCGACAGCGTACCGGCGCATTTCCGCTTTTGCGCCAAGCTGCCCAAAACCGTCACCCACGAAAAGCGCCTGCGCGATTGCCAGCGCCTGCTGGACGCCTTCCTGCCGCAAGTCACCAGCCTGGGTGAAAAACTCGGTTGCCTGCTGGTGCAGCTGCCGCCCAGCCTGGCTTTTGATGCGGCAACGGCGACGGCCTTCCTGCGTGAACTGCGCCAGCGCCATGCCGGCGGCGTCGCGCTGGAACCGCGCCACGCGAGCTGGTTCACGGCGGCGGCCGACGATGCGCTCAAGGATGCAAAGGTAGGCCGCGTGCTGGCCGACCCGGTGCTGTTCGACGCGGGGCGCGAGCCCGGCGGCCATCCCGGCGTGGTGTATGTGCGCCTGCACGGCTCGCCGCGCATGTATTACTCGGCCTATGCGCGGGACGTGCTGGATGCGCTGATTGTCCGGCTCCAACTTGAGGCGGCGTCTGACGCCTCGGTCTGGTGTGTCTTTGACAATACAGCCGACGGTGCAGCGGTGCCCGATGCGTTGTACCTTGCGCGGGGCCTGGCACAGCGTTGATTCCGTCGGCCGCTGCCACTCGCGGAAGGATGCCCGATGAAAAAACGCTCAAACGGAAACATCTCGCCCAAGGTCTGCGCGGACGACCTCACGCGGGAAAACGTGCAGTCCATGCGGCGTGTCGAAGAAGCCGCGCTGGCCAACCGCAGCCGGGCCGACCGCATGGCCGCCTTCATTGCGCGCTTTTGCGGCTCCATGCCTTTTGTCTGGCTGCACGTGCTTGTGTTCGCATGCTGGATAGCCGCCAATTCCTGGCCGGGACTTGCGCACTGGGACCCCTACCCCTTCACCTTCCTTACGCTGGTCGTGTCCCTGGAAGCGATTTTTCTTTCGTCCTTCATCCTGATCAGCCAGAACTATGAGCTGCGCATCAGCGACAGGCGCAACCAGCTCGACCTGCAGATCAACCTGCTGACAGAGCAGGAGAACACCAAGATGATCCAGATGCTGGAACGCATCGCCAAAAAAGTCGGCGCGGACAACGGCAACGACCCGGACGTTCGCATCCTCAAGGAAGACACCGATCCGGAAAAACTCGTGGCCCAGATCGAGCAGGCGCAACGCGAGAACCCGCCCGCGCAGGCTGCCGCCTGAAATTCAGACCCAGGGCTGGGCCAGGCCTTCGGCTTCAAAAGCCTTGACCACCGCCGGCCGCGCCAGCGCGCGCCGCAGGTAAGGCCCCAGGTGGGCACGGTCACGCGCAGGCTGCGACGCGAAGTTGCGCGTCCACCGGCACAAGGTCAGCGTGTAGATATCCACCGCCGAAAAATTCGCGCCCAGCAGCCAGGGCTCAGCATGCGTCTTCTCCAGCCGCGCCAGTTCGGCGTCCAGCTGGTCCAGCATCAAGCCGACTTTGGCTTCGGCGTGCGATTTCAATTCGGCCACGCCCGCGCTGTTGCCGGCGTCCATCCAGCGGTCGGTATAGAAATAAATGATCAGGGTGGACTGCACGGTATTGGTCAGCCACACCAGCCACTTGTAGAAATGCGCGCGTTCCGCCGTGCCCAATGCAGGCGCCAGGCCGGCCTCCGGATGCGCGTCGCACAGGTGCAGGCAGATCGCGGCGGTTTCGTAAAGCACCAGCTCGCCGTCGGTGAGCGTGGGAACCAGGCCGTTGGGATTGAGCTGGCGATAAGCCTCTGACCGGTGTGCGCCCGTGCTGGTATCGACCAGGATTTTTTCAAAGGGCACGCCCAGTTCCTGCAGCAGGATATGGGGCACCATGGCGGCGGAGCTAGGCGAAAAATGAAGCTTGTACATAACCCTTATTGTGTCGCCACACCATAGATGCCGGCCGCATTGCCCCAGGCAATTTTTCGCGCCAGGTCGGGCGGCAAATCGCCCAGCCAGGTGCGGTAACCTTTCATAAGTTCGTCGTAATACAGCCAGCGCTGGTTGACCCAGGTGTCGGAGCCGATCATGAAGCGGCCCGGGTATTTGAGCAGCAGCGCGCGCCACTCCGGGCAAAGCTTGCCGCCTTCGCAGGTCAGGCCGGGCCGGTAAGACAGCTCACCCATGAGCTGCGGGTATTTGCCCAGTAGCGCATCGACCCGCGCCACCGGCGCGCCGCCAATACCGGTATGCGCCCACACCAGCCGGGCATCGGGCGCGTGGGCCATCAGCAGGTCGATCGCGGTGTCGTCCACATGGGCGAGTATCGCCAGCTTGTTTTTCGCGGCGAACTGCATCAGCTTCTTTGCCACCGGGCCGTTGGCATTGGCGCTGTCGTAGAGGTGGAATTCGCCTATGCCCTTGTACGGCCCGGCCTGGTCGCCGGTCACGCCGCGCGCGAATTCGGCCTGCACCATCTCGTAAATCGTCTCGTCGCGAAACCAGTTGTCGTAATCAGCCCGGTTGCGATAGAGACGGATGAAGGGCACGACGGTGACGCCGGCCTTGCGGGTCTCAGGCATGGCGGCCAGCGATTTCGTGCCGTCGTTGGGCCGCGAGTTGGCGACGATGGCTTTCACGCCGTTGCGCTGCATGCGCGCCAGCACGTCGGCCGGCGAATGCGGTCCGCTGTTGCCGTTCCAGGCTTCCTCGTTGTAGTGCAGGTGCGCGTCAAACAAGGGGCCGGCGTAGTCGGCCGCGAAACCCGGCGCAGCAAGCGCCGCCAGGACGATGGCTGCCCAGGCGCCGCGCATGCTCAGGCCAGCTTGGCGGCGAAAAACGCCAGCGAGCGCTCGCGCGCGAGCTTGGCCGCCGCCTCGTCATAGCCGCCGCGCTGGTCGCAGTTGAAGCCGTGGTCGGCCGAATAGATATGGCTCTCCACTTCCGGATGCGCCTTGATGAAGGCGTGGATGGTGTCCAGCGGAATCGAATGGTCACGGTCGCTGAAGTGAGCCAGCACCGGGCATTTGGGTTGCAGGGCGATCTCGGCCTCGGCCGTCATGCCACCGCCGTAGTAGGGCACCGCCGCGCTCAAACCCTTGAGCAGGCATGCGGCGCGCCAGGCCAGGAAGCCGCCCCAGCAAAAACCAATGATGCCGACCTTGCCGCCGCCGGCTTTTGCCGCATGGTCGATGGCGGCCTGGATGTCGGTCAGCACCCCCGGCGCGGGCAGCCCGTTGACAGCGGCTTTCAGCGCGATCCCCTCCTTCATCCCGGCCTCGTCGTAGCCCAGGTCAACGCCCGGCTTGACGCGGTGAAAAGTCGCGGGCGCCACCGCCAGGTAGCCCTGGGCGGCGAAGCGGTCCGTCACGGCCTGGATATGCGAGTTGACGCCAAAAATTTCCTGCAGGACCACGATGGCGGCCTTGGGTTTTCCCGCGGGCTCGGCCACGTAGGCCGGGAACACAAAGCCGTCGGCGGCGGTAAGGTTGATAGATTGGCCCATGGATGAAACTCCTTCAGTGTGCGTAAGGTGGATGTGGATGGTGGATGAATCCGGCGGCCGCTTCAGGCGCCCGCCATGAGTTTGCGTTCGACAAAGTCAAGCCGGTCCTGGCCCCAGAACAGCTCGCCGTCGATGACGTAGCTGGGCGCGCCGAACACGCCGGCGTCAATCGCCTGCTGGGTGTTGGCCTCATAGCGCTCCTGCACCGCCTGGCTGAAGGATTGCTCCAGCCGCTCGGCGGGCAGGCCGCATTCGGCGAGCAGCTCGGCCAGCACCTTTTCGTCGGCGATGTGGCGCTCGCGCACCCACACGGCGCTGAAGATCGCGCCGCCGATTTTCATCGCGGCTTCGCTGCCGTCGCGCAGGTCCACGGCGATGATGAGGCGCGAGGCGTCGTCGCCGGAGACCGGAAAGTACTTGGGCTTGAGGTTGAGCGGCGCGTGCAGGTAGTCCGAATAGCGCTGCAGTTCCAGCAGCCGGTAGGCCTGGCGTTGCGGCGCCCGCTGGCCCAGCGGCAAGCCGCCTGAGATCGGGAACACCTTGCCGCCCAGGTCTATGGGCAGCATCCGCACGTTGGCACCCGCCGCGCGGGCGATCTGCGCAAAACGCTCGTGGCCCAGGTAGGTCCAGGGGCTTTGCGGGGTGAAGTAGTAGTCCACGGTGGTGCTCAAGTTTGTCTCCGTCTGGGTCTTTGGATGGGTGGGCTGCGCCGCCGGGCGGGCGGCTGTTGCGCAAGGGGCCGCTTAGGGTACATTGATCCGCCCAATCCCCGTTTTTACCCGGGATTGCCATTTTCTGCTGGAGGTGCGGTTTGTCAAAAGTTGTTCTGATCACGGGTGGTTCACGCGGCATAGGCGCGGCGTCGGCCCTGCTGGCGGCGCGCCAGGGTTGGGCGGTGGCGGTCAATTACGCGAGCAATTCGCTGGCGGCCGACGAAGTGGTGCGGCAGATCCGCCAGGCCGGCGGCCAGGCCATCACGGTGCAGGCCGACGTGGCCGACGAGGCGCAGGTGCTGGCCATGTTTGAAAAAATCGACGCCAAGCTGGGCCGCGTGGACGGCCTGGTCAACAACGCTGGCGTGGTGGACCGCACCACCCGCGTCGACGCCATGACGCTGGCGCGGCTCAAGCGCATGTTCGAGATCAATGTGTTCGGCTCTTTCCTCTGCGCGCGCGAAGCCGTCAAGCGCATGAGCACCCGCTACGGCGGCGCGGGCGGCGCCATCGTCAACGTGTCCAGCGCGGCGGCGCGGCTGGGCGCGCCGGGCCAGTACGTGGATTACGCGTCGGCCAAAGGCGCCATCGACACCTTCACCGTCGGGCTGGCCAAGGAAGTCGCCGGCGAAGGCATACGCGTGAATGCGGTGCGCCCGGGCATCATAGACACCGACATCCACGCCTCGGGCGGCCTGCCGGACCGTGCCCGCGAGCTGGCGCCGCAGGTTCCCATGCAGCGGCCCGGCACCGCCGACGAAATAGCTGAGGCCATTGTCTGGTTGCTCGGCGACAATGCGGGCTACACAACCGGCGCCCTGTTAGATGTAGCGGGAGGCAGGTAGCTCTTGCGCCAGCTGCCTGCTGAGCCACCCTAAAGGAAGAACGATGGATTTCAAACCGCTTGTCACGCTGCTGGCCATCGTCAACCCGCTGGCCATCGTGCCGTTTTTTATCCACTACACCCAGGACTTTTCCGACGAGCAGCGCCGCCGCACCGTGCTGGTCGCGTCCTTCACCGCCTTTGTCGTCATTGCCGTCAGCGCGCTGCTGGGCCTGCAGATCCTGGACTTCTTCAGCATCTCGCTGGCGAGCTTCCAGGTCGGCGGTGGCATGCTGCTGCTGATCAGCTCCATGAACATGCTGAACGCGCAGCCGGCCGAGGCCAAGCCCCAGACCAATGAAATGGAAGACGGCGCCGCCAAGGCCGCGCGCGGCGCCAGCATCGCCGTGGTGCCGCTGACCATCCCGCTGCTGACCGGGCCGGCCACCATGTCCACCGTCGTGATCTATGCCGAAAAGGCCAAGACGGCGCTGCAGCTGTCCATGCTGGTCGGTTACGGCATCGTGATCGCCCTGGCCACCGCCATCTGCTTTTCCCTGGCCGAGCCGATTGCCCGCGTGCTGGGCAAGACCGGCATCAACGTCATGACGCGGCTGATGGGCCTGATCCTGGCCGCGCTGGCGGTTGAGGTGATGGCCGACGGGCTGGGCAAGCTGTTTCCCATCCTCAGGTCCTGAACGCAGATGGCCGGCGCGCGCATCCTGCTGGTTGAAGACGACCCGGCGATTGCCCGCTCCATCATCTACACGCTGGAGCGCGACGGCCTGACCGTCACCCACAGCCTGCTGCTGGGCGATGCGCGCGCTCAGATCAACCGGCAGCCGCCCGACGCCGTCATCCTGGACGTGGGCCTGCCCGACGGTAGCGGCCTGGACTTGTGCCGCGAATTGCGCGCCGCCGGCAGCTTGCCGGTGCTGATGCTCAGCGCGCAGGGCGAAGAAATCGACCGTGTGCTCGGCCTGGAGCTGGGCGCCGACGACTATGTGAGCAAACCCTTCAGCCCGCGCGAGCTGCTGGCGCGCGTGCGCAGCCTGCTGCGCCGCGCGCGCATGCCGTCTCCCGCACCGGCGACGGCCGGCAGCCCTTTCGAGATCGACACCGCCGGCCAGCGCGTGAGCCTGCACGGCCGCGCGCTCAACCTCACGCGCCGCGAGTTCGGCCTGCTGGCCGAGCTGCTGCGCCACCGCGGCCGCATACGCTCGCGCGAGGATTTGCTGGACGCGGTCTGGGGCGCCGATTCGGACAGCACCGACCGCACGGTGGACACCCACATCAAGACCCTGCGGGCCAAGCTGCAGGAAGCTGTCCCGGGACACGACTACATCGTGACGCACCGCGGCATGGGGTATTCAATGTGACCCTCCCGTTGCGGCTCACTGCGTGTAACCGCCTCCCCCCTACAGGGGGCGACGCCTGTGGTCTGGCAAAGCCAGTCCCACGGCGCCTGCTGGAAGAACCCGTTGTTCGCGGACAGGTATGCGTTTAGGCATACGCCTGCTGTTCGGCTTTTTCCTGGTCACCGGGCTGGCGGCGTTTTTCACGCTGCGCGTCTTCATGGCCGAAGTCAAACCCAGCGTGCGCGAGGTGATGGAAGACATGATGGTGGATACCGCCAACATCCTGGCCGAGCTGGCGAGCGACGACCTGGCGGCCGGCGCCATCGCCGAAGGCCGTTTTGCCGGCCATGTACGCAACTACGCCCGGCGGCCCATCGACGCGCAAATCTGGGGTATGGCCAAGCAGTCGCTGGACTTTCGCGTCTACGTCACCGACGCCGGCGGCAAGGTGGTGTTCGACTCGGAGAACGTGGCCACCGGCCAGGACTATTCGCGCTGGCGCGACGTGGCCCTCACCCTGCGCGGGGAGTACGGCGCGCGCGCCACCCGCGAAGTGCAGCAGGACGACCGCACGTCGGTGATGTACGTGGCGGCGCCGGTGCGGCGGGACGGCAAGATCATCGGCGTGCTGACCGTCGCCAAGCCCATGTCCACCATCCAGGCCTTCATCGACCGCGCCGAGCGCAAGATCCTGCTAAGCGGCGCACTGCTGCTGGTGCTGTCGCTGGCCGTCGGCGTGGCCGTGACGCTGTGGGTGGTGTGGAGCATTCGCAAGCTGCGCCGCTATGCCAACGCCGTCGGCCAGGGCGAGAAACCCGCGGTTCCGCAGATACCGGGCGAGCTTGGCGACCTGGCCATGGCAGTCGATGCCATGCGCCTGAAGCTCGAGGGCCACGAGTACATAGAAGATTACGTGCGCGCCCTGACGCATGAGCTCAAGAGCCCGCTCGCCGCGATCCGCAGCGCGGGTGAGCTGCTGCACGACGAACTTCCCGAAGACGCGCGCCGCGAGTTTTCGGGGCAGGTACTGGCCCAGTCCGGCCGCATGCAGGCGCTGGTGGACCGCATGCTCGAGCTGACGAAGCTGGAGCAGCGCCATGCACAGGTAGAGCGCGAGCGCCTTCTGTGGTCCGGCGTCCTCCAGCCCTTTGAGGTGGCGGCCGGCGGCCGGGCCCAGCATGTCGTCAAAGTCGTAATCAGCCCGGAACATGCCGGGGTGCATGCGGAGCCCGGCCTTCTGGGCCTGGCGCTGAGCAACCTGCTCGAAAATGCGCGCTCTTTCGCGCCCGAGGGCTCGACCATCACGCTGGAGGCCGGGCCCGACCGCATCGCCGTGCAGGACAGCGGCCCGGGCGTTCCGGACTACGCCCTGCCCCGGCTGGGCGAGCGTTTCTTCTCGACCGTGCGCCCCGACGGCCACACCAAGGGCTCGGGCCTGGGGCTGGCCATCGTGCGGCAGATCATGCTGCTGCACGGCGGCCGCATGGTGGTGCGCAACACCGATCCCGGCTTGCGGGTCGAGCTGTACTTCTAGCCTGGCCGTGCCCATCACCCGGCCACCTTCACAGGCTCAGGCTTGACCGGCTCGGCCTGCTTGAAGCGCGCATACCAGTCCACACGGCGCGTCAGCATCATGACGGCGGCCAGCACGGCGAACAAGGCCACGGCGCCCAGCAGCAGGGCGGTCTGCTCCATGCGTAGCAGCACGAAGAGCATGCCGTACAGCGTGGCGATGCCCAGGCCGAACGGCAGGCCGCGCGACCAGTGGCCCAGCATGTGGCTGGCGTAATAGGTCAGCAGCAGCACGCAGGCGGCCGAGGCAATGGCGTAGGCGCTTTCAAACGGCATGTGTTCCGACAGGCTCACCAGCAGCAGGAAGAACATGCTCATCGCGGCGCCGACCAGCAGGTACTGGATGGGGTGCACGCGCAGCGACTTCATGAACTCGAACATGCCCACCGCCAGGAATGTCAGGCCGATAAAAAGCAAACCATATTTGGTGGCCCGGTCGCTGAGGGCGTAGGTGTTGGACGGGTCGACAAAGGTCACGCTGAAGGCTTCCACGCAGGCGCCGCTGGGCGAGCCTTCGCTATAGGCCGGGCACGGGCCCCTGCGTTTGGCCGGGTCCTGCTGGGTCACGTCCTGCTGCGCCGTGCTGGCCAGCGAGCTGACGCGCCAGCTGGCCTCAAAACCCTCGGGCGTGACCTTGCGGTCCACCGGCAAAAATTGCCCGCCGAAGCTTGGGTGCGGCCAGTTGGACGTGAGCTGTACGCGGGTATCGCCGCCCAGCGGCACGATGGAGATGCTCTCGGTGCCCACCAGTTCCAGCTCCAGTTCCGCCCGCAGCGGCGCGGCCTGAAGCATCGCCGGCGATAAGGGTGCATGCACGCCGCGCGGGTAGCTGCCGTAGAAGGTGCCGGGCTTGAGCGCCAGCAGTTGCTCGCCGAGCTTCACGCTCGCATGCCGTATGCCGCGCGCGTCGGACACCGCCATCATGAGCAGCGGCTGGCCGCAATTCATGCGCGAGCCGGCATGTTCCTGTTTGGGCTTGAGCACCTCCAGGTCCGTCCACTCGGCCACCAGGCTGGCTTTGAGGTTGAACACCTGCGTCGCATGCAGGCCGCGGGCGCGCGGCTCCAGTTTGCTGGCGCCCTGGACGGTGAGCGAGGCCGGCGCGGCGGCCAGCACGAATTCACGGCGCTCGCTGCGCACTTCCTTGCTGGTGCTGGCAACGTCCCATTCCTCGGTGCAGGCGCGGTGGATCAGCGGGCCGGTCAGCGTCTGCGAACCGGCCAGGCTCTGGGCGATGCCCTGGATGGCGATCTGGCGGTAGCTCTGGCGGTCGTGCACCACGTCGCTGATTTTGAGCAGGGCAACCAGCAGCAGCACGATGACCAGTGCAAGCGCGGCGATTTTTTGTTTCATGACTTCCTTTCGTTTGGACAACGAGGGGAAGTGTGCAAAGCGCGTGTGAGGTCAGGATGAGCTGCGGCCTGCCTGTGTGAAGACTGTGTGAAGCCCCCACGCCCATCTCCGTTCGCCCTGAGGTATCGAAGGGCCGGTGCGCTACAGGGACAGGCTTAGCTACCCCAGCCCGAACGGGAGAGGGTTGAGCCCGGATGGGGGGTCTACTTTTTCCGCAACAGTTTGACCAACTGGTTGCTGGTGTTGCGCAATCGCTGCGCCATCATCTGGGTGATTTTGACCAGCAGCTTGGCGCCCACGCCGGGATGGTCGCGGATCAGCAGGGCGATTTCATGGCGGCCCCAGACGCCGGCCTCCACCGCCTCGATGGCGGTGCAGGTGGCGTAGCGCGGCTCACTGTCGAGCATGGACATGTCGCCCACGGCCGCGCCGGCGCGCACCACCGCCACGCGCGAGACGGCGGGCTCCGCGCTCGCATCCGCATCCACCTGCGCCGCATCGGCCGGCGTCTCCAGGCGCTTGGTCACGTCGACCGTGCCCTTGAGGATCAGCATCATCCAGTCGCCGAATTCGCCTTCGCGGATCATCACCTGGCCGGGCTCGGCGCGCATCAGCAGCATGGACGCGCCAAGGATGTCGGCTTCGGCGGGCGTGAAGTCCTGCAGCAGCTGCGAAGTCTGCAGCAGGTCCGGGCCGTAGGCGCTCAGGCGTTCGCAGCAACCGAAGACGTGCAGCCCGGCGGCGTCCAGTTGCTCTTGCAGCGTTTTCATGGCGTTGCGGGCGTCAGCGCGCGGCGGCTTGCTGCAGCCACTGGTCTATCTCTTCAATGGCCGCGTCGGTGGCGGCCGTCAGGGCCTGCACGCCGCCGGGCGCGTCGCTGCTGGGCGCGGGCCGCTGCACGATGACGTTGCGCTGGCCGACCAGCTTGTCGCCGGCGGGCGTGACTTCCACCAGCGTGGCGCGCAGGCGGATCAGGCCGACGCTGGTTTCCGGCGCGGTGAACAGCTGGCTGAATTCTTCGAGGTCCATGCGCAGCAGCAAGGGCAGCACCGCGTTCTGGCTGCGGTTCAGCGCCACGCTGGCGCCGGCGTTGAACACGGCGCGGCGCTGGCCCAGTTGCTCGCGCACGCGCTGGCGCACCAGCTGCGCGGGCGGCATGCTCCAGCGCGCCTGCGAATAGGGGCGCAGCTGCTGTGCGTCGGCATAGCCCAGGCGGTAGAGTACCGCCATGTTGTCCAGCGCGCCGCCGGAGGTCGAGATGTCGTCAAGCGCAATCGCCGGCAGCGGCGCCTGGCGTGTCGTGGGCAGGGTTGCGAGCGGGCCCGGGCCGAAGTCGTACATGGTGGCGCGCGTGGGCTTGTCGGGCAGGCCCGAGCAACCAGCCAGCGCCAGGGCGGCCAGCAGCGCGCATGCGAGGCCGGCGGCGCGCGAAGACACTTGGGAAGAGGGTTTGGAAAAAGCGCTCATCATTTTTTCACTCCAGAGGCGGAAAAACCGGGTTCGCCCGGGCCGGGCACGGGCGGGCCGTTGCCGAAGATCAGCGACTGCGGGTTGTCGTCGACCGCGCTCACGGTGCGGCGCAGCTGGCGCATGGCGCGCGCGGTCTCGTCGGCCACCTCGCCGAGCTTGGGCAGCGTGCCGGCGCTGAAGGTTTCCACGCCCGCGGCCAGCGCGGTGCCGCCTTCGGACAGCTTGTCGAGCGGCCCGCCTTTTTCACTGAGGCGCGTGGCGGTGGCGCTGATGTCGTCGGCGGCCGTCTTGATGGACGCCAGCGTGGCCGTGGAATTGCGGGACAGGGCCGGCAGGGACGCCACCGTCGGCTCCAGCCCCTTGGCCACGCGGTCCATGCTGCCGGCGGCATCGCCGATCTGTTTGATGGCCGCGGTCACGGCCTGCTGGTTTTCGTCTGACAGCAGCTTGTTCAGGCGCGTGCTGGCCTCCTCCACATGGTTGAGGATCACTTCGCTTTGCTTGAGCAATTTATCCAGCCCGCCGGTCTTGATGGGGATGCGCGGCGGGTCGTCGTCATTGACGGCCAGCCGCTCGGCCGACTTGCCGTCGTCGTCGAGCTGGATGAAACCCAGGCCGGTGACGCCTTGCGAGGCGACGGTGGCGAAGGTGGACTTGGTGATGGGCGCACTGCTGTCTATGGAGACGCGGATCAGCACGTTGCCCTTGACCTTGGCGTCAAAACCGATCAGCTCGACCTTGCCCACCGGCACGCCGCGAAAGCGCACCGCCGCCTGCGGCTGCAGGCCGGAGACGGTTTCGCTGGTGCTCATGTCGTAGAGGTCGCGCTCGGTGTTGTCGCGCGTGAGCCAGATTGCCAGCAGGGCCAGCAAGGCGGTGACCACCAGCACAAACGCACCGGCGGCCATGGCATGGGCTTTGTTTTCCATGGTCAATACCTCTCTTCTAAATGACGATGTGTGCTCATACAGTAAAGGGGTATTCGCGTAACAACTCCATTGCGCGCTGACCCCTTTCTCCTAGGAAAAATTCGTGGATGAAGGGGTGCGGGAAAGCCACCACTTCCTTGGGCACGTCGTTGACGATGACCTTCTGCTCGGCCAGCACGGCGATGCGCGTGCTGAGCTCGAACAGCGTGTCCAGGTCGTGTGTCACCATGACTACCGTGAGTTCCATGTCGCGGTGCAGCGAGCGCAGCAGCGAGACAAAACTGTCGGAGCTTTCCGGGTCCAGCCCGGCGGTGGGCTCGTCGAGCAGCAGCAGCGGCGGGTCCATGATGAGGGCGCGCGCCAGCGCGACGCGCTTGACCATGCCGCCCGACAGGTCGCTGGGCATCTTGTCGGCGGTCTCGGGCGACAGGCCCACCATCTGCAGCTTGACCATGGCCGCCTCGTAGATCAGCGGGCGCGGCAGGGTCTTGAGTTCGCGCAGCGGAAAGGCGATGTTCTCCAGCACGGTGAAGGCCGAGAACAGCGCGCCCTGCTGGAACAGCATGCCGACGCGGCTGGCCGCGCCGCGCTTGCCGAGTTCGGCGGCCGGCCGGCCCAGCACGGTGATCTCGCCCTGGGTCGGTTTTTCCAGCCCCAGCATCTGGCGCAGCAGCACCGTCTTGCCGGTGCCCGAGCCGCCGACCAGGGACAGCACCTCGCCGCGCTCCACGGTGAGGTCCAGGTCCTTGTGCACCACGGCTTTCTTCTCGCCGTTGGGGAACACGGTCCAGAGCTTTTTGATCTCGACGATGGGATCGCTCATATACCGACACTCTTGAACAAGACTGCAAACAAGGCATCGACGAGGATCACGACGGTAATCGAGGTCACCACCGACGCCGTCGTGCCCTGCCCCAGGCTTTCGGTGTTGGGCTTGACGCGCAGGCCGTAGTGGCAGCCGATCAACGCGATCAGCACGCCGAACACCACCGACTTGGCGGTGGCCAGCGTGAGGTTGGCCACCTCCACCGCGGCCGGCAGCGAGTTGATGAAATAAGACGGGGTGATGTCCATGGAGACGTTGGCAGCCAGCATGCCGCCCAGCAAGGCGGCGATGGTGGTCCAGACGCTGATCAGCGGCATGACCACGGCCAGCGCCAGCGCGCGCGGCATGACCAGCCGGAAGCCGCGCGGTATGCCCATGACGCGCATGGCGTCGAGTTCTTCGGTGACGCGCATGACGCCGATCTGCGCGGTGATGGCCGAGCCGCTGCGCCCGGCGATCAGGATGGCGGCCAGCACCGGGCCGAGTTCGCGTATCAGCGAAATGCCCAGGATGTTGACGATGAAGGAATCGGCGCCGAACTGCTTGAGCTGCTGCGAGATCAGGTAGGCCAGCACCACGCCGATCAGGAAACCCACCAATGCGGTGATGGGCAGCGCGGTGGCGCCGATGTGGAACAGGTGACCCGACAGGTCGCGCCAGGGGCCTTCCTGCGGGCGCCGGACCAGGCGGATGATGTCCAGCAGCAACTGCCCGATCAGGCGCACCAGGCCCTTGAGGTGGTCGACCAGCCGCAGCACGCGGGTGCCCAGCACGATGAAGGGCTCGGTCCAGTTGGGCTTGCGGGGTTTGGGCGGATCGGTGCTGAATTTGGCGACGGTTTCCAGCACCGCGCGCTGGCTGGGCTCGGCCTGCAATTGCGCCGGCCAGTCGCGGCCCCAGTGGTTCCACAGCACCTGCGCGCCGAGGTGGTCGAGCTTGCCGATCTGCTCAAGGCTCCAGCCGGCGGGCGCATCGCCCAGCGCCTTGAGCTGCGCGGTCAGGCCTTCCCAGACGGCTTCACCCGTGAGGCCGGCCGCCGTCCACGCACCCTGCACGACAAGCAGCCGGCCCTGCGGCGTGTCCTGCTGTTCGATGCGGGGCGTGGAGTCTTCCATAAGCATTCGGTATAGCCAGGCGCGAGCCGGCGGTATGCAAACGCGCGAAACACAAAATTGCCATGGTAACTGCTGAAAACACAAATGCTTGCCCCCTCCAAGCGCTGTCGCCTTGGTCCTACAGCCGGATTGGAAGATGGCCAAAGCTGATGCGGCAAGGCTGCCAGCGGGGGTAATCCCCGCCGTCCGGCCGCCGGGGTTTTGCCACAATCGGGCCAGGGCGCGGCGGTCAGCCCCGCGTTAGGCTGGGCTGGCACCATGCGGCAAAGGCAGCGTGCGCCGCCCGCTGCCGCCACCCCGGCGCCCCGCAGAACAAAAGCCGAACACCAAGAGACAAGACATCCATGCAAGACGAGAGCCAGGTTTTTGACTACATCATCATCGGCGCCGGCACCGCCGGCTGCCTGCTGGCCAACCGCCTGAGCGCCGACGCGTCCAAACGCGTGCTGCTGATCGAGGCGGGCCGCAAGGACGACTACCACTGGATCCACATCCCGGTGGGCTACCTCTACTGCATCGGCAACCCGCGCACCGACTGGCTCTACAACACCGAACCCGACACCGGCCTGAACGGCCGGGCGCTGCGCTACCCGCGCGGCAAGACGCTGGGCGGCAGCTCCAGCATCAACGGCATGATCTACATGCGCGGCCAGGCGCGCGACTACGACCAGTGGGCGCAGCTGACCGGCGACATGGCCTGGCGCTGGGAAAACTCGCTGCCGCACTTCAAGCTGCATGAAGACCACCACAAGGGCGCCGACGCGATGCACGGCGCGCGCGGCGTGGCGCCCGAGCTGATGCAGGACAAGAGCCAGCCCTACCAGCAGCTGCTGCGCCACCGCAACTCCGGCGGCGAATGGCGGGTGGAAAAGCAGCGCCTGCGCTGGGACATCCTGGACGCCTTCGCCGAAGCGGCGCAGCAGGCCGGCATACCCGCGACCAGCGATTTCAACCGCGGCGACAACGAGGGCGTGGGCTACTTCGAGGTCAACCAGAAAAACGGCTGGCGCTGGAATACGGCCAAGGCCTTCCTGCGGCCCGCCTGCTACGGCCGCCCCAATTTCGAACTCTGGAACAACGCCCAGGTCTGCAAGCTGGTCATCGAGCCGCAGGCCGACGGCGGCCAGCGCTGCACCGGCGTGGAGGTGTGGGCCGGCGACGAACGCATCACGGCGCGCTCCACGCGCGACTCCGGCCACATGGGCGAAGTCATCCTGTGCGCGGGCAGCATAGGCTCGCCGCAAATCCTGCAGCTCTCGGGCATAGGCCCGGCCGCCTTGCTGCAGCAGCACGGCATCCCGGTGCTGCAGGACCTGCCCGGCGTGGGCGCCAACCTGCAGGACCACCTGCAGATCCGCTCGGTCTACAAGGTGCAGGGCGCGCCGGGCGCCAAGGCCTGGGGCCTGTCGCTCAACACCATGGCCGGATCGTTCTGGGGCAAGGCACGCATCGGGCTGGAATACGCGCTGCGCCAGACCGGCCCCATGAGCATGGCGCCGTCGCAGCTGGGCGCCTTCACGCGCAGCTCGCCGGACCAGCCCTATCCCAACATCGAGTACCACGTGCAGCCGCTGTCGCTGGACGCCTTCGGCGAGCCGCTGCACGGCTTCAATGCCTTCACCGCCAGCGTCTGCAACCTCAACCCGACCAGCCGCGGCACGGTCCACATCAAGAGCGGCCGATTCGAGGACGCGCCGGCGATCGCGCCCAACTACCTGAGCACGGCCGAGGACCGCCAGGTGGCGGCCGATTCGCTGCGCGTGACGCGCAGGATCGTGGGCCAGAGCGCGCTGGCCAAGTACCAGCCCGAGGAATTCAAGCCGGGCGTGCAGTTCCAGACCGACGAAGAGCTCACGCGGCTGGCGGGCGACATCGCCACCACCATCTTCCACCCGGTGGGCACGACCAAGATGGGAAGGGACGACGACCCGATGGCGGTGGTCGACTCGCACCTCAGGGTGCGCGGCATACGCGGCCTGCGCGTGGTCGATGCCGGCGTGATGCCGCTGATCACCAGCGGCAACACCAACTCGCCGACGCTGATGATCGCCGAGAAAGCGGCGGCCTGGATTCAGGCCGGAATCTGAGCAAGGGACTGCGCGGGCGCCGAAGCGGCTTCATCAGGGCCGCGAGGTTCAGCGGTAGATTTTCTGCAGCAGGCGCGTCAGCGTTTTCTTTTCGGTGGCGCTCAGGCGCTGGGTCGCCTCGGACTCCAGGTCGAAAGCGGTGCCTTCCGCCTCGCGCATCAAGGCCTCGCCCGCGTCGGTAAGGTAAAGCCCCACGGCGCGGCCGTCCTGCGGGTGCGGCTTGCGGTGCACCAGCTTGCGCTTTTCCAGCGTGACGATTTTTCCCACAAGATTGGGCGGCAGGATGCTCAGTGCGCCGCACAGCTGGCGCGAGGTGATGCCGGGGTTGTGCGTGATGAGCGACAGGATCGAGAAGTCCACGTGCCTGAGGTCATAGACCGCCATGCGCTTCATGAACAACTCGATGACCTTGAGGGATGCGCGCGTGGCGTTGTAGCCCACCAGGGTTTCGAGGTAGGAGGTATCAACCTCCTCTACCGAAGGGGCGACTTTGGACGACACAGGCATAGGGGATCGGGGCGCTTTCTTTGTCTGGCAACGCTGCCGGCGCAGGCATGCGTCCAGGCTAGCCCCGATTATGCCAATGCCGCCCGCCGCGGCCGGCCGCCCCCGCCGCGCGTCAGGACTCCGCGGTGAAGCCGATTTTTTTGGTCAGCGGGCCCCAGCGCTCGAACTCGCGCTTCTGGCTGTAGGCCATGTCGTCTGCGGTGCCGCCATAGGGGATCAGCCCCACCACCGTGAGCGAGTCGATGACGGATTTGTCCTGGATGGCGGCATTGATGGCGGCGTTGGCCGCGGCCACCATGTCGGCGGGCGTTTTCGCGGGCGCGTAGAAGCCAAACCATTCTTCCGCCGTCAGGTCGGCGAATCCCTGCTCGGCGAAGGTGGGCACTTCGGGCACGAAGGGTGAGCGCTGCTTTCCGGAGGTGGCCAGGATGCGCAGCTTGCCGGCCTTGTAGTTGGGAATGAAATCGCCGTGCGGCGTCACCATCGCGGCGAGCTGGCCGCCGACCAGGTCGGTCACGCCGGGCACCGAGCCGCGATAGGGCACATGCTTGAGGTCCACATGGTTGTTCAGGCCGAGCAGGGCGCCTATGAAGTGCGGGGCCGACCCGGCGGCGGGCGAGCCGTAGCTGGCATCCTTGGGATTGGCCTTGGCCCAGGAGAGAAAGTCCTGCACGTTCTTGACGGAGGCCGGCACCAGCGGCCCGACGGCCAGGCCGTGGTGGATCATGGAGGCGGTCCCCACCGCGACGAAATCCGCGAAGGGGTCGTAAGACAGTTTTTTGTAGATGTGCGGGTACAGCGACAGGCAGGAGGATGGCGTCATCGCCAGCACGGAGCCGTCCGCCGGCGCCGTCTTGAGCACCTCCAGCGCGATCCGTCCGCCCGCGCCGGTCCGGGTGTCGATGACGCCGTTGTTCCTGGAATACGCGGTGCCGCCGAAGCGGTCACCCACGCGGCGCGCGCAGATGTCGCCCGCGCTGCCGGCCGGAAAGCCGTAGAGGATCTTGACCTGCTCGAGCGCCCGCGCCAGCGCCGGGAAAGGCGCGAGGGCCGCCGCCGAAAGCGCCGCGGCGGTCTGCATGAAATGACGACGTGTTTGCATGAGATGTCTCCTTGTGGGTAAGTTCACGGGTCGAAAAGCAAAAATCCGCCAAGCGCCAGACGCCAGGGGCCGTACACCCCGGACGCGTCAGTTGCGCCCGTTCAACTGCATTGGCGGCGGATGTCGGGTGGCACGGCAATGGCCTTCATGCGGCCGGGTTTGTCGGGGTGGCGTATGCAGAAGGCGCGGGTTTCCAGGCCTTCGCAGATCAGGTCATCGCCGCGCCGGATCACATGGCTCTGGATAAACACCTTGTCCCGCCACTCCTGCACGCGGGTGTGGATGCGCAAGGTTTCACCATAGGTGGCGGGCTGGCTGAAGCGGGTATTGATCTCCAGCAGGGGGGTGCCGACGATGCCGGTGGTTTCGACCAGTTCCCGCCAGGGCGGCACGCCGCAGGCGGCGAAAAAATTCAGCGATGCGGCATCCATCCAGCGCGAGAAATTGGGGAAGAACACGATCCCCGCCGGGTCGCAATCGCCGAACGCGACCGCCACTTCGTAGACCACGGTTTTTTCCATGCCGCTCACCTGGGCGCCATGCGCAGCGCGCCGTCCAGGCGGATCACTTCGCCGTTGAGGTGGTCGTTGTTCACGATGTGCGCGGCCAGTTGCGCGAACTCTTCGGGCTTGCCCAGGCGCGGCGGAAAGGGAATGCTGGCGGCCAGCGAAGCCTGGACCGCCTCGGGCAGCTGCGCCATCAAGGGCGTGGCGAACAAACCGGGCGCCACCGTGCAGACGCGGATGCCGTGCTGTGCGAGGTCGCGCGCCATGGGCAGCGTCATGCCGGCCAGCCCGGCCTTGGAGGCGCTGTAGGCCTGCTGCCCGACCTGGCCGTCGAAGGCGGCAACCGAGGCGGTGAACATCATCACGCCGCGCTGGCCGTCCTCCAGTGGAGGCAGTTTGGCGCAAGCGGCTGCAAACAGGCGGCTCGCGTTGTAGGTGCCCACCAGGTTGATGGTGACGACTTTGGCAAAGTCTTCGAGCGGCGCAGGGCTGCCGTCTTTGGCCACAACACGTTTTGCCGAACCGATGCCGGCAACGTTCATCAGGATGCGGGCCGGACCATGTGCGGCAGCGGCTTTCTCAAGTGCGGCGGCCAGGCTGGCGCTGTCCGTGATGTCGCAGTGGCAGGCCAGCGCGGCATCGGGGCCATGGGCCGCGCGTATGCTGCCGGCGACCTTTTCCGCATTGGCCAGGTTGATGTCCAGCACGGCGACCTTGCCGCCCAGGCGCGCGAGTTCGCGGGCAGTGGCTTCGCCCAGCCCCGAGCCGCCGCCTGTCACCAATGCCGCAAGTCCTTGAATGTTCATGTCAGTGCTCCAGAATCTGTTGGGGGGAAGCTCATGCCGCCTCCGGGTTTTCAAGCAGCAGCGCCATGCCCTGGCCGCCGCCCACGCAGGCCGACGCGATGCCGTAGCGCACGCGCGCGCGCTGCATTTCCCGCGCGACGGTGATGATCAGGCGCACACCGGTCGCCGCCAGGGGATGGCCCATGGCGATGGCGCCGCCGTTGACGTTGAGCTTGCCCATGTCCAGGTCCAGCTCGCGCGCCACTGCCAGCACCTGCGCGCCCTGGGCTTCGTTGATTTCAAAGCGGCCGACCTGGTCCAGCCTCAGGCCGCAGCGCTGCAGCAGCAGGCGGATCGCGGGGGCCGGGCCTATGCCCATGATCTCGGGCGGCACCCCCACCACGGCGGCGGCCACGACACGCGCCAGTGGTTTCGCGCCACGCGCTTTCACATAGGCGCCGGATGCCACCAGGGCCGCCGCGGCCGCGTCCACCAACGCCGCGCTGTTGCCGCCGGTCTGCACACCGCCAGCGTGGACCGCCCTGAGCTTGGCCAGGACGTCGACGGGAGACAGCCGCGCATGCGTGTCGTGCGCGACTTCCACGGCCTTGCCCTGCAGGCGGATACCGCGCGCGGCATAGCCGGCAAGCTCGAATTTTTCACTGACCACCGGCACGATTTCACCCGCGTGAAAGCCGGCCTCCCGCGCCGCCACGGCTTTGGCGAAGGAGCCGGACGCAAATTCATCGACCTCTTCACGCGTGATGCCGTATTTCCTGGCGAGGTTTTCCGCGGTCTGGATCATGTCGATGCCGGCGGCCGAATCCTTGAGGGCCTCCCACATGAAGTCCTTGAACCCGACCGGCGCGCCCAGCTTGAAGCCGGTGCGGTGCTCGAAGGAAGCGATCGGGTTGCGCGTCATGCTTTCGGCGCCGACGACCAGCGCCACGCTGGCCGCGCCACTCTGGATCTGCTCGCCCGCCTGGCGGAACAGCTCGAAGCCGGTGCCGCAGATGCGCTGCACCATGATGGCGGGCACTTCCACAGGCACCCCGGCATACAGGCCGATATGGCGCGGCAGCATGAATTGTTCGAAGTCGCCCGGCGCCATGTTGCCGGCAATCACCGAATCGACGTCCGCGGCGTCGACGCCGGCGCGCTGCAGCACGGCGCGCGCAGCCTTGATGCCGAGATCGGTCGGCGACACGTGGCCGAGGGCGCCGCAGTAGTCGACCATGGGCGTGCGAACGCCGGCCAGCATCCAGACGTCCTGAAAAGCACTGAAGAATCCTTTGGGCTGCATGATGGTTTTTTGCGTTGGGGTTTTAGCGTGCCGCGGGTTTGACGATGGGATGCGCCGTGCCCTCATGCAGGGCCGCCACGAGCGCCTCGCGGTGCGTGAGCACGGCGCGCTGGTTGATGGAGCCCTTGTCGGTGAGCTCGCCCTTGTCGAAGGAAGGCGGCTCATGCATCAGGAGCAGGCGGGCGATGCAGCTCGCGCTGCCGGTGGCGTTCTGTGCAAGCCGGTCCAGCACACCCTGGAAGTGCGCGATCACCTGCTCGCACTCGAGAACCTCCCGCAGCGGCGCGTCGGGTGTCAGGCCGGCCAGCGCGCGCACCGCGGGCGTCGGGAAAACCAGCGCCCCCACTTCCTTGAGGTTGATGCCCGTGAGGACGACGTCCTGCACATAAGGCGCCCCGGCCGCGACGATCTTCGCGCGCAGCGGGCCCACGCTGACAAAGGTGCCGGTGGCGAGCTTGAAGTCTTCCGCGATGCGCCCGTCGAATTTGAGCCCGCGGTGAATGTCGCCGTCGTCAATCCATTTGACGGCATCGCCGGTGCGGAAAAACCCTTCTTCGTCGAAAGCCTCAGCCGTCTCCTGCGGCGCCCGCCAGTAGCTGGGGGACACATTGGGGCCTTTGTAGCGGACCTCGGTCTTGCCGTCCACGGCGGCCAGCTTCAGCTCCATCCCGGGCGCGGGCACGCCCAGGTCGCCGGCCTTGACGTCGGGGCTGGTCACAAAGATGGCGAAGGGTGCGGACTCGGTCATTCCCAGTCCGGTCACCATGACGATGCGCTCGCCGATTTCCTTTTCTTCCGACGCATACAGGCTGTCCCACACGGGCTGGGCCAGCGCGGCGCCCGCGTAGAAAAACATCTTCACGCGCGACAGCAGCGTGCGTCGCAACTGCGCATCGGTCTTCATGGCGTGGGCGATCGCCTCAAAGCCGGTCGGGACGTTGAAGTAGACCGTGGGGGCGATCTCGCGCAGGTTGCGCAAGGTCTCGTGCATCAGCGCCGGCGTGGGTTTGCCGTCGTCGATGTAAAGCGTTCCGCCGTGGAACAGCACCATGCCGAAGTTGTGGTTGCCGCCGAAGGTGTGGTTCCACGGCAGCCAGTCGACCAGCACCAGCGGCTCCTCCCCCAGCACCGGCATGGACTGCGCCATCTGCTGCTGGTTGGCGCACCACATGCGCTGGGTGTTGATCACGGCCTTGGGCATCCTGGTCGAGCCGCTGGTGAACAGGAACTTCACGATGGTGTCCGGGCCGGTGGCCTGCATGGCACGGTCCACCGCGGCCGTCGCCGGCGTTGCCGCCAGGTCCGCAAAGCGTGTGCTGGCGCGCCCCTGAATGCTCCCTGCGGCAAGCACCACCTCGACCTCCCCGCCCTCCTCGCCCAGCGTGGCCTGGATGGCCCGGGCATAGCTGCCGGCTTCGGCGGCAAACACCAGGCCGGGCGTCACGGTCTTGATCACATGGCGCAGCTTGTCGTAATCCCGGCTGGCCAGGGAGTACTGCGGCGACACCGGCACGAAGGGCACGCCGGCCACCAGGCAGCCCAGGGTCAGTTGCGCATGTTCGAGGTCGTTCCCGGAAAGCATCATCACGGGCCGCTCGGCGCTGAGGCCGCGGTCCAGCAGTGCCTGCGCGATGCCGCGGGCCGCCGCCCAGGCCTGGGCGTAGCTGAGGTGAAGCCAGTCGCCGGTCGTGCCGTCCGCCCGCTTCTCGCGCCGCGCCATGAAGCTGCGGCCGGGCGCCGTCAACGCCCAGTGCTGCAGGCGGTCGGTGATCCGGGCCGGGTAGGCGTCCAGGGCCTGCTCAGCGCGCAGGTAGCAGACGCCGGGCTGGCCCTGGCGCAGCACGACACGGGTCACGCCAAAGCGCAGGGGGCGGAATTTGGGGGCGCTCATGATGGTGTTGTCTCTTTGTCTCTTTATCTTTTCAGCTCTTTGGCTTTGTCTCTTCTTTGTCTCTTCCACCGACCCGCATGCCGGCCCACCGGCAGGCTCAGGCTTTTTTCACCTTGGCGGCCTTGCCGGCGAGGAAATCCTTGACGCGGTCTTTGGCTTCGGGCGCGCTTTGTGCCACCGCCGCCATCAGGGCTTCGGTAAAGAACCCCTGGTCCGCGGGCTGCTCGGCAATGCGCGGCAAGGCATGCATCAGCGCGTAGTTGGTCAGCGGCGCGTTTTGCGCCACCCGGCCGGCCAGTTCGAGCGCCTTGCCGAGGGCCTGCCCTTGCGGCACCAGGTACTGCGCGAGGCCTATGCGTTCGCCCTCTTCGGCGCTGTAGACGCGGCCGGTCAGCATCATGTCCGTCATGCGGGCCGTGCCTATCAGGCGCGGGATGCGCACCGCGCCGCCGCCGCCGACGAAGATCCCGCGCGAACCTTCGGGCAAGCCGTAAAAGGCGCTTTCGTCGGCAACCCGGATATGGCAGGCGCTCGCCAGTTCCAGGCCGCCGCCGACCACCGCGCCGTGCAGCGCGGCAATCACGGGCACGGGCCCGTACTGCAGGCGGTCCAGCGCGGCGTGCCACATGCGCGAGTGGTGCAGGCCCTGGCTGGCGTCGCGCTCCTGCAGTTCACTGAGGTCAAGGCCGGCGCAGAAGTGCTCGCCCTCGCCGTAAAGAACGGCGGCCCTGGCGGCGGCGGGCAGGTTTTCAAACAGGTCGCGCAGGGCCAGCACCTGGGCGTCGCCCAAGGCATTGCGCTTGGCCGGGCGCGCCAGGCGGATCACGGCAATGTCGCCGCGCATATCGAGATCGAGATGAAGGTATTTTTGGGTCATGTGGAATTTTCAGTGAGGCCGATTATGATTATGAATCATAACCATTACAACGAGGCCGAACCGGTTTTTTCCAGTGAAAACCCTAGGAGGTCCAAGGGCGCGGTCACGCCAACGGACACGCGCGCGGGTGGGCGCGGCGAAATAAAAAGGGCGGACGGAGAGTGGGCGGCCGGGGCTCAAACGGCACAGCCGGGAAGACTCTGGCGGGTCTTATGCCACCGGCGCAACGGCATGGCGCGCGGCGGTGTCGCGGTGAATCAGGAACGGGTCAGATATTGAGCCACTTGAGCAGCTCGCGCATGCGCGGCTCCGAGGTGGTATCGAACTGCTCGACGCCTATGCGCTTGAGCACGTCCTTGCCGGCATCGCTGGCGGGCAGGGCCAGCAGTTCCTCCTGGATGGCCTTGAGCTGCTCGGGCTTGATGCGCTTGTGGGCCACGAGCGGAAAGTAGGGCTGCGCCACGCTCTTGTGCAGGATACGGCCGCCGTCTTTTTCCCACTTCTTGGCGATGCCCGAATAAGAGGCCACGCCGCCCACGTCGGCGAATTTGTTGTCCAGGTAAAAGCCGACGGCGGCCTGTTCGCGCACGAACTGCACGTTTTCCTTGCCCACCAGGATGCCCTTGTCGCGCAGCTCCGCCGCGCAGAAGCGCGACATGTAGGCGATCTGCTCGGGCAAGGCGATGCGCTGGCCCTTTACGTCGTTGATGGTCTTGAGCGCCGAGCCCTTGGGCACGATGACGAAGCACTGCCCGTCGGGCTTGGTGCTGGCGATGTAGCTGTAGCCGTAGTCGCGCATGCCGCGCGCGGGGTAGTCGCTGGGGCGGGCCATCACCAGGTCGAAGCGCCCGGTCTGCATGCCTTCCTCGAGCTGCTTGAACTCGCGCGCGAACACCACGCTGACCTTGGCTTTCAGGGCCTTGCCTATCACTTCGGCCAGGCCCTGGTATTTGGTGATCACCTGGGCATGGTCCAGGCCGCCCGAGGTGCCTTCGCTGATGCCCAGCACCAGTTGCTGCGCCGGGGCCGGAGCCTGGGCTTGCGCGGGACCGGCCCCGAGCAGGCTCGCCGCCAGGGCCAAGGTCCATCCCATGGATGTCATTTCAGTACGCGACATAAGCCAAGCTCCCTCATCGTTATTGACTTGCATGCTAAGGCCTGCGTTTGCAGCGGGCCAGTTGTGCTTACCCTTAATCGGTTTGCCTTACATCCTTGCCGCATGCGGCGATGACACAATGCGACGCATGAAGCACCTGCCCCTCCCCCTGGCCGCCGCCCTGCTCCTGGCGCTGTCCGCCTGCGGCTCGTCGCCCAAGGCCAGCCACGATCCGCTGTCGATCGCCCGCGCCCCGGTGGCGGCGGCGATCAACGACTACCAGCGCTGCGCGGGCGACGCCCTGCAGCCGATGAAAGACGACCCCGCGCAATCCGTCTTTGTGCTGGCCGATGCCGCACTGGCGGCCTGCGATGCCGGCCTGCAACAGGTCAAGCGCAGCATCCTGGCGGACAACGCGGGCCACCCTTATGTGGCCACCTTCGCGGACGAGGCCAGCGCGAACATCCGCGCGCGCACCCGCAACATGCTGGCCCACGGGCTGAACCGCGCGCGGGAAGCGCTGCCGGCGAACTGAACTAGCGCAGGCTTTTCACGTAGCGCGGCGCGTTCGGGTCGCGCGGCTTGCGCTCGCGGTGGCCCTCTTCGCCGAAGATCGCGCCGAAGGTGGATTCGATGAAGCCCGACTCGGGGTAGACCTCTTCCTCGGTGTCCACCGAACGCGCGCTCTGGCGGTCATGCTGGGGCGGCGGCGCCACGACGGGCGACGTGCGCTCCTTCACCACCTCGGTCACCATCTGCACCAGCGGCACGCGCGGCTTGGGGTCGGGCACGGCCATGATCTCTTCGAGCTTGTCGGCCCAGACGGCCAGATCGTAATGGCCGTCCTCGGCCGCCTTCTCGCGCGCAAAACGCGCGACCTCGGCGGCGTACTCGTGATTGCTGGCCATCCACTCGGTGTCGGTCACCCGCCCCGTCTTGCGGCGCAACAGGACGTGCAGGTGGGCCGCGATGGCGATTTTCTCGTTGGAAGGCATGGTGGGGTGTCCTTCAGGGGTGAAAAAAAGCCGGTGTATCAGGTGCCGAGGCGTTCGGCATGCTGCGTGATGTCCAGGCCGTCGCTCTCGGAGGCTTCGCTGACGCGCAGGCTGACGATCAGCGAGGTGACCCACAAGGCCAGCGCCGTCATGAAGAGGCTGTAAGCCATCACCGCGCCCGCGCCTATGGCCTGCGTCAGCACACTGCCTTCGGCGCCGGAAATCGTTTTGCTGGCAAACACACCCGTGAGCAGCGAGCCGACGATGCCGCCCACCCCGTGCACGCCGAACACGTCCAGTGAATCGTCGGCATTGAGCAGGCGTTTGAGGCCCGTGGCGCCCCAGTAGCAGGCCAGCCCGGCGACGACACCGAACACCAGCGCCGCGCGCGGCGAGACAAAACCGGCCGCCGGCGTGATGGCGACCAGGCCTGCCACCAGGCCCGAGCACAGGCCCAGCAGTGAAGGCCGCCCGCGCACCGCCCACTCCGCGGCCATCCACGACAGCGCGCCGGCCGCGGCCGCAATGTGCGTGACCGCCATGGCCAGGCCCGCCCGGCCGTCGGAGGCCACGGCGGAACCGGCGTTGAAGCCGAACCAGCCGACCCACAGCATGCCGGCGCCGGCCATGGTCAGCCCCAGGTTGAAGGGCGTGAAGGGTTCGCGGCCGTAGCCGTGGCGCGGGCCGAGCGCATAGGCGCAGACCAGCCCGGCGATGCCGGCATTGATGTGCACCACCGAGCCGCCGGCGAAATCCAGCGCGCCCATGCGGGCCAGCCAGCCGTTGGGCTCCCAGACCCAGTGCGCAATCGGGGCGTAGACGACGACCGTCCACAGCGACATGAAGATCAGCATCGCGGAAAAGCGCATGCGCTCCACGAAGGCGCCGACCACCAGCGCCGCGGTGATGATGGCGAAGGTCAGCTGGAACATCGCGTAAACCGATTCCGGGATGTTGGGCGCGATGTGGCTGACCGCGACCTTTTGCGCGTCCTTCACGTAGTCCAGCCCGGCGAACCAGAAGCGCTCGGTGCCGCCCAGGTAGTGGCCCCAGGCGCCGCTGCCGGGCGTGAAGGCGAGCGAATAACCCACGGCGAACCACAGGAGGCTCACGATGGCGCAGATGGCGACGACGCAGGCCATGACGTTGAGCACGCTCTTGCGGCGCACCATGCCGCCGTAAAACAGGGCAATGCCGGGCAGCGTCATGAGCAGCACCAGCGCGGTGGACGTCATCATCCAGGCGGTATCGGCGCCGTTGAGGGTCTCGGCCCCCACCAGCCCCGGGTGCGTCAGGGGCGCGGGCGCCGGGGCGGCAGCGGGGGCCGGAGCGGCGGCTACCGGTGCGGGGGCGGCCGGCGGCGGTGCGGGAGCCGCAACGGGCGCGGCGGCCTCAGGCGCGGCGCTGGCGGCGGCCACAGGCGCGGCAGGAGCCGGCGCAGCCGCCGGGGCCTGCGCCATGGCCAACTGGCAGGCCAGGCCCACCCAGATCGCCAAGCCCCACGCCATCAAGCTCTTCCGGTGCATACACGCCCGCCTTTCTTGCAGTCAGCCAACAATTCGTAACAACCAGGCTATAAGAGGCATAAGTCGTGCCAAGGCCGGCGGAGCGAAAGTAAAGAAAAGTTGAGTACTTTTGGGCTCAAATGCCTGTGCACGGTGCTTGCGCACGCCATGGCCTTGCAAGCTGCACCAGAGGGCATCCCGCCATCCGCACAATCCCGGGGGCGGGAAACCCCCAATGCACTATGTCAGTGCGCGGGCTACATTGGACGACTTGCTGACGAGCCTTGCTGCTCGCAACGCGAGGAGCCGAGGAGACACGAGAGAGCTATAGAAATAAGTACACAAGCGGCAAGGCATTCCACAAGATGCCCTGTTGCAAAAAGCGCTGGTAACCCCAGCGCTTTTTTTATGCCTGTCTTTTTCCGGGGGCCGGCCCACCCAGGCTTCGCCGGGCGCCGGCCGGGCGGCGTTCAGTCGGGATTGATGCCGGCCGCGGCCATGGGCGGCGGCAGCTTGCTGAGGGCCTCGGCGATCGCCGCCGCCTTGGCTTTGGCGGCAGCCGCTGCCGCGGCGGTGGTCGGCCCGGGGGTCGGGTTGCCGGCGGACATCACGCCGGCCATGTCGGCCGCCTGGCGCGGTTTGCCGATGGGCGCGGCGGCCAGGCCTTTTTGCACCGCCACCATGTCTTCTTCGCTGGGGTACTGGCCCAGCAGCACGTAGTCAAACACGCGGCGGGCGATAGGCGCGGCCACACCGGCGCCCCAGCCGGCGTTTTCCACGATCACCGCCAGCGCGATCTTGGGGTCGTCCGCCGGCGCGAAGGCCATGTACACCGCGTGGTCGCGCTGGTGCTCTTCCATCTTGGCGCCGTTGTACTTGTCCTTCTGGCCTATCGTCACGGCCTGGGCCGTGCCGGTCTTGCCGCCTGAGAGGTAACCCGCGCCGGCAAACACACGCGCCGAGGTGCCTTCCTGCGTGACGCCGACCAGCGCCTTGCGCACGATGGCCACGTTCTCCGGCTTGTAGCCCAGGTCCACGGGCGGGTCGGCCGGCAGCGGGTGCATCACGCGTGTGACCGGGTCCTGCGTGCCGATGACCAGGCGCGGCTTGTGCTTGACGCCGCCGTTCACCAGGGCCGCCGTGGCATGCGCCAGCTGCAGCATGGTGAAGGTGTTGTAGCCCTGGCCGATGCCCAGCGAGATGGTTTCGCCGGGATACCACTTCTGCTGCTCGGGCCGCTTGTAGGCCTTGCGCTTCCACTCCTGGCTGGGCAGCACGCCGCGCACCTCGCCGTTGATGTCGATGCCGGTGATCTGCCCGAAGCCCAGCGGCTTCATGAAGTCGTGCATGGCGTCGACGCCCAGCTCGTTGGCCAGCGAATAGAAATACACGTTGCTCGACTTGACGATGGCGCGGTACATGTCGACCGAGCCCAGCGCGATGTCGCCGTGGCTGCGGAAGGTATGGCCGCCGAAGGTCCAGGAGGCGTTGTCGTTGACAATGAAGCTCGGCGAACGCTTGCCGGTCTGCAGCGCGGCCATGGCCATGAAGGGCTTGTAGGTCGAGCCCGGCGGGTAGGTGCCGCGCAGCGCGCGGTTGAGCAGCGGCTTGTCGATGGACTCGTTGAGCGCCTGCCAGCTCTCGGTGTCTATGCCGTCGACGAAGAGGTTGGGGTCGAAGGTCGGCTTGCTGACGAAGGCCAGCACGTCGCCGGTTTTCGGGTCCATGGCCACCAGCGCGCCGCGCCGGTCGCCGAACATATCCTCCACCAGCTTTTGCAGGCGGATATCGAGCGACAGCATCACGGTGTTGCCGGGCGTGGCCGGGTTGCTGGCCAGCTTGCGCACCGCGCGCCCTCCCGCCGAGGTCTCCACCTGCTCGACGCCGGTGGTGCCGTGCAGCTGCTGCTCAAAGCTCTGCTCGACGCCGAGCTTGCCGATGTAGTCGGTGCCTCGGTAGTTGCCTTCTTCGTCGCTGTCCTCGATGCTTTCCTTTTCCGCCTGGTTGATGCGGCCTATGTAGCCCACCACGTGGCTGCCCAGTTCGCCGTAGGGGTAGCTGCGAAACAGCCGCGCCTTGATGTCGACGCCCGGGAAGCGAAAACGCTGCGCCGCGAAACGCGCCACTTCCTCGTCGGTCAGGCGCGTGCGTATGGGCAGCGACTCGAAATTTTTCGACTCCTCGCGCAGGCGCTTGAAGCGCCGCTTGTCGCGCAGCTGGATGTCGACGATTTTTTCCAGCGCGGCAATGGTTTCCTCGAGGTTCTCGACCTTGGACGGGGTGATCTCCAGCGTGTAGGCCGAATAGTTGGTTGCCAGCACCACGCCGTTGCGGTCCAGGATCAGGCCGCGGTTCGGCACGATGGGCACGATGGCCGTGCGGTTGCTCTCGGCCTGCTCGTTCAGGTCGGCATGGCGATACACCTGCAGGTAGACCAGCCGCGCCGCCAGCAAGGCAAACGCGCACAACACCACCAGGCTGGCCACCAGCACCCGCGCGCGAAAGCGCGACAAATCCGCTTCAACGTTGCGCAGTTCAGTCATGGTGGTGCGACTCTACAGCCAGCACAAAGTGCCCGCAAGGCGCGCCCTTTCCCCCACGAAAGAAGAGGCGATGCGAGGCGAGCCGGCAAAAGCCAGCCAGGGCCGCGGGACTGGCTTTGCCAGACCGCAGGCGCAGCGGCCCCCTCGGGGGGAAGCGCATTACACGAAGTGAAAAGCGTGGGGGCCATTCACAATGGCCGGTTTTGGTCGGGGTCGGGCGCCCGCCGCTGCGGCACCAGCAGCAGCACGCTCACGACAGGCCACAGCAAGGCCTCAACCAAAGGGGCCAGCAGCATGATCCAGCCCGGAAAGATGCCGCCGCCAATCATGCGGATCACGAGTTCCACGCCGTGCGCCAGCGCGAACAGCGGCAGCACCTGCAGCGCCTGCGAGGGCACCGTGAACCAGAGCAGGCGGCGATGGATCATGGTGGCGAAGAAGCTCAGCGCCGTGTACGACAGCGCATGCTGGCCCAGCAGCGAGGACTGGTGCACGTCCATGCCCAGGCCGAACATGAAGGCCACGCCTATGCCCACGCGCAGCGGCTGGTGCACGTTCCAGAACACCAACACCAGCGCGAGGAAGTCGGGCATCCAGGGCACGCGCCCCAGGGGCAGCATGTCCAGCAGCAGCGCCAGGATGAGGCTGCACCAGATGAACACCGGGTTGGCGGGCAAGAGCAACTGCTGGCCGGAGCGCATGATCATTTCGCGGCCCCTTTCTTCTTGGGCGCCGCTTCGGGCGCATCGGGTTCAGGCCGCGGCGGGATCTGCCCGGTGCCGGGCTTGACCACCATGACGTGCCGCGCGCCCGTCACGAGCGCCTGCGGCGTGCAGTAAATCTTGGCGAAGGCCGACTCGGCGCGCCGCTCGATGCGGCTGATCCTGGCCACCGGCAGGCCGGCCGGGTAGACGCCGTCCACGCCGCTGGTGGTCAGCAGGTCGCCTTGCTGCACGTCCGAATTGCTGCCCATGAAGCGCAGTTCCAGCCCGCTGCCGGACACCGTGGGATCGCCGAAGGCCACGCTGCGCGCGCCGGTGCGCACATTGAGCACGGGAATCGCCAGGTCGCGGTCCACCAGCAGCGTGACTTCACTGACCAGCGGGTGCACACGCGTGACCTGCCCCAGCACGCCCGACTCGTCGAGCACCGGCGAGCCGAGGTCCACGCCCTGCGCCATGCCTTTGTCGATGATCACCTTGCGCGTGTACGGGTCCGCCGCGTCGTACAGCACCTCGGCGGCCATGACCGGCGTGTTGAGCTGCTCGCGCAAGCCCAGCAGCTTGCGCAGGCGGTTGTTTTCCTGGAGCAGCTGCTCGACCTGGCCGGCACGCAGCGACTGGAGCGCCAGCTTCTTGCCGGCCTCGTCGCTAGCCAGCTTGGCCTGGTTCAGGGTGGTGAAGTAGTCGCCGCCGCCCCGCACGGCGCGCACCGGCTGCAGCGCCAGCCATTGCACCGGGTACAGCGCGGTGGCCAGCGCGGCGCGCACCGGCTGGGTGATGCGAAAACGGGTGTCGGCGACCATCAGGAACAGCGACAAGGCGCTGAAGAACATCAGCTTGGACAGCGCCGACGGCCCCTGCTTGAAAAAGGGCGGCGGGGATCTGTCAAGGGTTCCTAAGGGCATGGTTCGCTGTCAAGCTGGCCCAGCGTCATGCCCGGGCTGCGGCATGAAGTACGGCGCTGAGCTTATTCCGAGGTGAAGATGGAACCCAGGCGATCCATGCGCTCCAGGGCGATGCCGCAACCGCGCACCACGCAGGTCAGCGGGTCTTCGGCCACCAGCACCGGCAGGCCGGTTTCCTCGGCCAGCAGGCGGTCCAGGTCGCGCAGCAAGGCGCCGCCGCCGGTCAGCATCATGCCGCGCTCGGCGATGTCGGCGCCGAGTTCGGGCGGCGTCTGCTCGAGCGCGTTCTTCACGGCACTGACGATGTTGTTGAGCGGGTCGGTCAGGGCTTCGAGGATTTCGTTGCTCGAGATCGTGAAGCTGCGCGGCACGCCTTCTGAAAGGTTGCGGCCCTTGACTTCCATTTCCTTGACTTCGGAGCCGGGGAAGGCCGAGCCTATGCTTTTCTTGATGGCTTCGGCGGTGGGTTCGCCGATCAGCATGCCGTAGTTGCGGCGGATGTAGTTGATGATGGCTTCGTCGAAACGGTCGCCGCCGACGCGCACGCTGCCTTTGTAGACCATGCCGCCCAGCGAGATCACGCCGACTTCGGTGGTGCCGCCGCCGATGTCGACGACCATGGAGCCGCTGGCTTCGGACACCGGAAGGCCGGCGCCGATGGCCGCCGCCATGGGTTCTTCGATCAGGTACACGTCGCTGGCGCCGGCGCCCAGGGCGCTTTCACGGATGGCGCGTCGCTCGACCTGGGTGGAGCCGCAGGGCACGCAGATGATGATGCGCGGGCTGGGCTTGAGCAGGCTGCGCGGGTGCACCATCTTGATGAACTGCTTGAGCATCTGCTCGGTGACGGTGAAGTCGGCGATCACGCCGTCTTTCATCGGGCGTATGGCCTCGATGTTGCCAGGGACCTTGCCCAGCATGGCCTTGGCTTCGTGGCCGACGGCCTGGATGGTTTTTTTGCCCTGGGGGCCGCCTTCGTGGCGAATGGCGACGACCGAGGGTTCGTCCAGCACAATACCCCGGTCGCGGACAAAAATCAGGGTGTTGGCGGTGCCGAGGTCAATGGCCAGGTCGGTGGAAAAATACCGACGGAATGCTTCAAACATATGCAAGAGTCCAGTTGGGGCATGAGCAGACTTCGTTGCTCGATCGCCTTTTTATTGAGTAAGCCATTATGGGGAAGTTGGGCCGGAGGCGTTAGAAACATTGCTTCCGGCACCTAAAAAGCGCCTAAAGAGTGCATCCGGCCTTGATTTCACACCAAAGGCGGGATAATAACGCATCCCCTGTGGATCAATGGCTACAGCAGGAGCGTTTTTTCAGCTTTACACCTCGTTTCAGCCCCGCTTTCCGGCCCTACTCTCTGTCGTATTCTTCCCGATTCTTTCTGTATTTTTTCCTCATACCCACCCCATGGCATTGACATCCCAAGACATCGCCCGCGTCGCCAACCTGGCGCGGCTGGAATTGCGCCCTGACGAAACCGAACGCACCCTGAGCCAGCTCAACGGCTTTTTTGCCCTGGTGGAGCAGATGGACGCCATCAACACCGAAGGCGTGGAGCCGCTGGCCCACCCTGCCGCCGTGATCGGTGAAGTCGCCCTGCGCCTGCGCGAGGACGTCGCCAGCGAGCCCAACCAGCGTGAAGCCAGCCAGGCCAGCGCGCCCGCCGTGGAAATGGGCCTGTTCCTCGTCCCCAAGGTGATCGAATGAGCAGCACCCAAAACAACACCGCGCTGCACGACCTGGGCGTCGCGCAACTGGCCGCAAAACTGGCCGCGCGCGAAGTCTCCAGCGTCGAAGTGACGCAGCATTTTCTGGCCCGCGTCCGGCAGGAAAAGCTCGGCGCCTTCCTGGCCACCGACGCGGACGTCTCGCTGGCCCAGGCCAGGGCCGCCGATGCGCGCCTGGCCGCCGGTGAACGCACGCCGCTGCTGGGCGTGCCGCTGGCACACAAGGACGTCTTCGTCACGCGCGATTTCCCGACGACGGCCGGCTCGAAGATGCTGGAAAACTACCGCAGCCCGTTCGACGCCACGGTGGTCAGCCGGCTCGGCCCGCAGGGCGCCGGCATGGTCACGCTGGGCAAGCTCAACTGCGACGAATTCGCCATGGGCTCGGGCAATGAAAACAGCGCCTACAAGTCCGTGAAAAACCCCTGGGACACCAGCCGCATTCCGGGCGGTTCGTCGGGCGGCTCGGCCGCGGCCGTGGCGGCGCGCCTGGCGCCCGCAGCCACCGGCACCGACACCGGCGGCTCGATACGCCAGCCGGCATCGCTCTCCGGCATCACCGGCATCAAGCCCACCTACGGTCGCTGCTCGCGCTACGGCATGGTGGCCTTCGCCTCCAGCCTGGACCAGGCCGGCCCGATGGCGCGCAGCGCGCTCGACTGCGCCCTGCTGCTCTCCAGCATGGCCGCCCCCGACCCCGACCGTGATTCGACTTCGCTGGACCTGCCCGCCACAGATTACGCAGCGAATTTGTTGGCAGCGCGCCCCGCGGCCACCGGCGAGAAACCGCTCAAGGGCCTGCGCATAGGCCTGCCCACGCAGTTCTTCGGCGCCGGCTGCGCGCCCGACGTGCTGGCCGCGGTGCGCGGCGCGTTGGCCGAGTACGAAAAACTGGGCGCCACGCTGGTCGACGTGAGCCTGCCGCTGACCGAGCTGTCCATCCCGGTGTACTACGTCATCGCGCCGGCCGAGGCCAGCAGCAACCTGAGCCGTTTCGACGGCGTGCGCTATGGCCACCGCGCGGCGCACTACACCGACCTCAACGACATGTACAAGAAGTCGCGCAGCGAAGGCTTCGGCGACGAGGCCACGCGCCGCATCATGATCGGCACCTACGTGCTCTCGCACGGCTACTACGACGCCTACTACCTCAAGGCGCAAAAAATCCGCCGCCTGATCGCGCAGGATTTCCAGACCGCCTTCACGCAGTGCGACATCATTGCCGGCCCGGTCTCGCCCACGGTCGCCTGGAAGATCGGTGAAAAATCCGACGACCCGGTGGCCAACTACCTGGCCGACATCTACACCCTGTCGTCCAGCCTCGCGGGCCTGCCCGGCATGAGCGTGCCGGCGGGATTCGGCGCCGGCGGCATGCCCGTGGGCCTGCAGCTGATCGGCAACTACTTCAAGGAAGCGCAACTGCTGGGCGCCGCGCACCAGTTCCAGCTCGCGACCGACTGGCACCTGCGCCAGCCCCCAAGCCTTTGAGTGATTTGATATGAGCCAGACCCAACCCACCGTCAACCCCTTCGCCGAAATGCAGGCCGGCCGCCCCACCGGGCCGCTGGTGCAGGGCTACGAAGTCATCATCGGCTTCGAGACCCACACGCAGCTCACCACACAATCGAAAATCTTCAGCCGCGCCTCCACCGCCTTCGGCGCCGAGCCGAACACGCAAGCCTCCGCCGTGGATTTCGCGCTGCCCGGCGCGCTGCCGGTGATGAACAAAGGCGCGGTGCAGCGCGCCATCGAATTCGGCCTGGCCGTCAACGCGCACATCGCCGAGCACAGCGTGTTCGCGCGCAAGAACTATTTCTACCCCGACCTGCCCAAGGGCTACCAGATCAGCCAGTTCGAGATTCCGGTGGTGCAAGGCGGCAGCGTGGATTTTTTCCTGGATGGCAAACCCTGCTCGGTGCGCCTGGTGCGCGCCCACCTTGAGGAAGACGCCGGCAAGTCGCTGCACGAAGACTTCATCGGCATGAGCGGCATCGACTTGAACCGCGCCGGCACGCCGCTGCTGGAAATCGTGACCGAGCCCGACATGCGTTCGTCCGCCGAGGCCGTGGCCTATGCCAAGGAGCTGCACAAGATCGTCACCTGGATCGGCATCTGCGACGGCAACATGCAGGAAGGCAGCTTCCGCTGCGACGCCAACGTGTCGGTGCGCAAGCCGGGCGAGCCGCTGGGCACGCGTCGCGAAATCAAGAACCTGAACAGCTTTCGCTTCATGCAGCAGGCGATCGACTACGAAGTGCGCTGGCAGATCGCGCAGATCGAAGACGGCCACGCCATCCAGCAGGCCACCGTGCTGTTCGACCCGGACACGGGCGAGACGCGCAGCATGCGCACCAAGGAAGATGCGGCCGACTACCGCTACTTCCCCGACCCCGATTTGCCGCCGCTGGTGATTGCGCGCGACTGGGTGGAGAAAACCCGCGCTGAAATGTCCGAGCTGCCGCGCGTGATGGCGGCGCGCTTCGTCAAGGATTACGGGCTGCCCGAATACGACGCCGGCCAGCTCACGCAGAGCAAGGCGACGGCGGCCTACTTTGAAACAGTGGCGGCGTTGAGCAAACAACCTAAACTGGCCAGCAACTGGGTCATGGGCGAAATTTCTCGCAGGCTTAATGGCGAGAACCTTGATATCGAGCAGGTTCCCGTGACCGCGCCTCAACTCGCGTCTGTTATTTCGCACATAGCAAGCGGTACCATTTCCAACAACGGTGCAAAGCAGATTTTCGATCTGCTCTGGCACGATCCAAAGATAAAAACTCTGGTTGCCGGCTCATTTGAGGAAATGAACGCAAACACCTCGGCGCTGATTGAGGCGCAAGGCCTCAAACAAATGAGCGACACCGGCGAGCTTGAAAAGATCATCGACGACGTGCTGGCCGCGAACGCCAAAAACGTGGAAGAGGTCAAGGCCGGTAACGCCAAAGCCATGAACGCGCTGGTCGGCCAGGCGATGAAGGCCACCAAGGGCAAGGCCAACCCGGCGCAGGTCAACGAACTGCTGAAGAAAAAACTGGGTTAAAGCCGGAGGGTTGGGGCTTGAAGCGCAACCGGGCGGCCTGCGCCCGGCCGTTCAGTTTTTGGCGGCAGCGGCGGTCGGGGCGGCAGGCCCCTCCCGCATCGCCCACAGCTGCTTGAGCTTGACCAGTTCTTCGTCAAAGCGCACGTTGACGCGCTTTTTCTCCTGCTCCTGGTCCTGGATGAATTTTTTCTGCACGGCCGAGCTGCTGTCGTTTTCTTCAAGCTTGCGCTTGAGCGACGGCGGGGCCTTGCCGGGATCCTTCGCGTAAAACTCGAATTCGGCCATGATGGCCTTGCGCTGCTCGGCGAGTTCGGCCGTCCGCTTGCTGGAGGCCTTGATGACCTCGTCGACCTGGGCCAGCGCCGTGACGCGTTCCTGGTCGTGCACGGCGCGGCTGGGGTAGCGCAGCAGCAAGGCACGGTCGCGGCGTTTGTCTTCGGCTTCGCGCGCGCGCACTTCGGCCGCGGCCTTGTCTTTTTCTTCCTGCGCCGCGCGCTCCTGCGCGGTCAGCGAGGGGCCCACCACGCGCTTGACCGTGCCCGAGCGGTTCAGTTCCTGCTGGGTGCGGTCTATGCACTCGACGATGGGACGGTCGGCCGTGATCTTGCGGCCCTTGCCGTCCACACAGGTGTAGATGGTCTGGGTTTGATTCTGGGCCTGGGCTTGGCTCGCCATGAAGGCAAGCGACAGCCAGGTGACCGTAAGCGCTGTTCGCAAAAACAAATCGGCTCCTTAATCCACGCCGTAGCGTTCCCGGTAGGCCAGCACGGCCTGGTAGTGCGTTTTCAGGGACAGCGTGCCGGGTTCGCTGGACTCCGGCGCGTCGCTCTGGGTGGAGAGATATTGCAGCAAGTCGGTCAGCCGCGCAATCGCGCAAACCTGCAAGCCCAGCTGTTTCGTAACATATTGCACGGCACTATGACTCACATCCACGCCGTTTTCGGTGGCCTTCTCCTGGCGGTCAAGCGCCAGCGCCACGGCATGGGGTGTTGCGCCCGCGGCCTGGATGATGGCGATCGACTCGCGCGCGGCCGTGCCGGCGGACATCACGTCGTCGATGATGAGCACGCGGCCCTTGACGGGCGCGCCGACCAGCGTGCCGCCTTCGCCGTGGTCCTTGGCTTCCTTGCGGTTGTAGGCGAACGGGTAGTTGCGCCCCAGCCGCGCAAGCTCAACGGCCACCGCCGCCGCCAGCGGAATTCCTTTGTAGGCCGGGCCGAAAATCATGTCGAAGGCCAGGCCCGTGCGCTTTTCCTCGGCCAGCAGGTGGCGCGCATAGAATTGCGCCAGCCGCCCCAGCTTGGCCCCGTCGTCGAACAGGCCGGCATTGAAAAAATACGGGCTCATACGCCCGGCCTTGGTCTTGAATTGCCCGAAGCGCAGCACGCCCGACTCCACGGCAAACTGCACGAATTCCTGTGCCAGCGCGCCGTCCGCGGAAGTTGCCCCGTCCCTGTTGTCCTGTTGTTGTCCTGCCGTGCTCATTGGAAGTCCCATGTTTAAATTGACCAGCCTCAACCTCAACGGTATCCGCTCCGCGGCCAGCAAAGGCCTGCAGGACTGGGTTGCACAGTCCATGCCGGATTGTATTTGCGTGCAGGAGCTCAAGGCCCAGGCCGCCGACATCAGCGGCCGCTTCGAGGAAATCGCCGGCCTGAAAGGCCATTTCCATTTCGCCGAGAAAAAGGGCTACTCCGGCGTGGGTGTCTACACGCGCCACGAGCCCAGCGACGTGATCGTCGGCTACGGCTCGACCGAATTTGACGCCGAAGGGCGCTACGTGGAGCTGCGCTTCGACAGGCCCGGCCGCAAGCAAAGCCCCAAGCTCTCCATCATCAGCTGCTACTTCCCCAGCGGCTCGTCGGGCGAGGAGCGCCAGGCCGCCAAGTTCCGCTTCCTGGCGGAGTTTTACCCGCGCCTGCTGGCGCTGAAGGAAACGCGCGACTTCGTGCTGTGCGGCGACGTCAACATCGCGCACCAGGAAATCGACCTGAAAAATTTCAAGGGCAACAAAAAGAACAGCGGCTTCCTGCCCGAAGAGCGCGCCTGGATGACCGAGCTGCTGCGCGACGCGGAACTCGCCAATGAGGCGGCCGAAGAACTGACGGAACGCTCCGGCCCTTCGGTCAAAGGCGGCGGCATGGTCGACGTGTACCGCAAGCTGCAGCCCACCACGACTGACGCCGCCTACACCTGGTGGAGCAACCGCGGCCAGGCCTATGCGAAGAACGTCGGCTGGCGCCTCGATTACCACCTGGCCACACCGGCCTTCGCGGCACTGGCCCGCAGCGAGCACATCTATAAGGAACAGCGCTTTTCCGACCACGCGCCCATGAGCGTGGACTATGAAATAGAGCTTTGACCCCCGTTCAGGCTCACTTCGTGTAGCCTGCTCCCCCTCGAGGGGGCGGGCGCCAGCGGCCCCCACTGGTGAAATGCCCCGCTGCATACGCCCTGAATCTTCAAGCCAGCATGAGCCCCGGAACCGGCTTTGCCGGGCCGGAGGGCGGGCGGCCCCCTCGGGGGCAGGGAGCTACACGAAGTGAGCGACCGTGGGGGCTAATTCCTGTCTGACCAGATGCGCTGAATCTGCGCGGACAGCTCCATCGGGTCGAAGGGCTTGGGAATGACTTCCAGCGCGCCCAGTCCCTTGTAGACCGCCACTTCGGCGGCCTGCACCTTGGCGGTCATGAAGATCACCGGCGTGTTGGCGGTGGCCGGCAACGCGCGCAGGGCCCTGAGCGTGCTGGGCCCGTCCATGCCGGGCATCATGACGTCCAGCAGCAGCAGGTCGGCCGCCGCGCCCGGCGCGGCGTCCAGCGCTTCCTGGCCGGAGGCGCAGGCGATCACGGTGAATCCTCCCACGGCTTGCAGCGCCATCTGCGCCACCATGCGGATGTCGGGCTCGTCTTCAACGTAGAGGATGCGGGTCAATGGTGTGGTCATGGTGTTTCAACTCAAGGCTTGGGGACGTGTGGGGCCCGGGTCTCCGGGGATCTGCAGCACTCGCTGGATTGTATTGAGCAGTTCGGTGTTCGAGGTGTGCGCCTTGACCAGCACCGCGTCGGCCTGCTGGCCGTCCGCCGGGTCGACGTCGCCGGCCGAGAACACGATCACCGGCGGGCGGGGGTCCAGCGCGTCGATGTCCTCGAACAGGTCCCAGCCCGAATGGCTGCCCAGCGCCAGGTCCAGCAGCACCAGGTCGAAGGGCTGCTCGCGCAGGCGCGCACGGGCCTCGTGCAGCGTGGCGGCGAACTCGAAGCTCGCGAAGTCCTGGGCGATGGCGGCGGTGATGCGCTGGATGTCCAGGTCGTCTTCCACGTGCAGGATGCGCGGCTTGCCGCAGTCCACGCCGGCGACGGCGCGGCGCAGGCTGTGAATCAGCAGCTGTTCGTCGATAGGCTTTTTGAGCCAGTCCGACACGGTGTGCGGCTTGCGGTTGAACTGCAACTGGCCTTGTTCGGCCATGGCCGAGATCACCACGACAGGCAGGTGGCGCGTCTTCTCATCGGCGCGCAGCCGGCCGATGAAGGCCGCGCCGTTCTGGCCGGGCAACTTCATGTCCACCGTGACCGCGTCATAGCTGTTGGAGGCCAGGCTGGCCAGCGCCTGTTCGGCGCTGAAAGTCATGTCGGAATCAAAACCGGCCTTGCCCAGCATCATGCTGATGAGTTTCGCCACGTCGGGGTCGGCCTCACAGATCAGGATGCGCGGTCGCGAATTCATCGCGTGGAGGCGCGGGGGCTGCAGCAGGGGCACCGGATTGATCCACTCGGGCAACTCAAAAAAGAAGGTGGTGCCCACGCCCGCCTTGCTGCTGAAGCCGATGGTGCCGCCCATTTTTTCGACGAGCGCGCGCGAGATGTTCAGGCCCAGGCCGGTGCCGCCTTTCTGGCGCGTGTCGGAAGAGTCGGCCTGCGAGAACTTCTGGAAAATGCGGCCGCAGAACTCCTCCGGAATGCCGGGGCCGACGTCGACCACCTCGGCGCGCACCTTCTGCGCCGCGCGGGAAAGCCGGACTTCCACCGGGCTGCCCGCCGGTGAAAATTTCACCGCGTTGGACAGCAGGTTGGTCAGCACCTGCGTCATGCGGTCGCCGTCGATGCGCACGTGCAGCGGCGTGTCGGGCGCGCGTATCACGAGGCTCACGCCGTGCTGGGTGGCAAAGCCCTCATTCGCGGCCAGCGCCTGCTGCACCAGCTGCCGCAGGTCCGTGACCTGCAGGTCCAGGCGCAGCTTGCCGGACTCGATTTTTTCGCTGTCCAGGATGTCGTTGATCAGCCGGATCAGGCGCTCACAGTTGTTTTTCGCGATGCCCACCAGGCTTTTGACGGCATCGGGCAGCTCGCCGGCCACGCCGCCGGAAATCAGCCCCAGCGAACCCCGTATCGAGGTGAGCGGCGTGCGCAACTCATGGCTGACGGTGGAGACGAACTCGGTTTTCATGCGGTCTATGCGCCGGAGTTCGGTGATGTCGGTGCCCAGCGAGAAAAAGCCGATCACCTTGCCCGTCTCGGCGCCTTCGCCGTAGCGCGGGAAATACTGCATGGCGTAGTGCCGGCGCTCGCCCTGGGGCGTGATTTGCGTGCGCTCGTAGCGCACCGTGTGCCCCGCGAGCACTTCGTCCACCCGCTCCCGCACCGTTTCATAGACCTGCGGGCCCAGCACGTCGGCCAGCGGCCGGCCGGCGATCTGGTCGAAGCCCAGGCCGAAGGACTCTTCATAGGCCCGGTTGTGGAAGCGAAAGCGCTGGTCGGTGTCCAGGTAGGCGATCAGCGCCGGCACGGTGTCGGTGACCTGGCGCAGCTGCGACTCGCTGGCCCGCAGGGCCTCGCTGATGCGCTTGCTTTCGGTGATGTCGCGGATCAACGCGGTGAAAAGACGCTGGCCGCCCACCTGCACTTCGCCGAAAGACACGCTGACGGCAAACTGCACGCCGTCCTTGCGCAGGCCGCGCATCTCGTGGCCCGACACGACCAGCGGCTCCGCCTGGGCGCGCAGCATCGCCGCGAAGTCCTTGTACTGTTTGCGCAGGTGCAGCGGGATCAGCAGGCCGACATCCATCCCGGTGATTTCATCCTTGGTGTAGCCGAACAACTTCAGCGCGGCGGCATTGGCCTCGACCACGCGGTCGTCGAAATTGGCGGTGATCACGCCCTCTGCCATGCCTTCGGTGATGCTGCGGCTCATGACCTCGTTGTCGCGCAAGCGGGCCTCCCCGCGTTTTCGCTCTTCTTCGTAATGCTTGACCACATAGACCACCCAGGCCAGCATGCCGAAAAACAGCAGGCTGCCCGCGACGATGAAGCCCTGCGCCCACTGCGCGCTGCGCTCGGCCACGGCCTGCGCGTTGCGCCACATCTGCGCCTCGCGGCCGCGGGCGCCCTCCAGCAATTCGTCGGTGCGCAGCTTCAGTTGCCGGCCGGCGTCGCCGCCCATCACGGCCCCCGCTGCTTCCGGACCGCGTTCCTTGCGCGCCTGGATGGCCTGGCTGGCAATCACGGCACGCCGGCTTACGAGCTCGTCGATCTCGGCCGACTCCCGCAGCACATTGGCATCACGCGCGCGGGCCCTGACCACGCGCAGTTCAGCACGGGCACGCTCAAAGCTCTCCAGGTCCTGCGGGCTGCCGCTCAGCAGGTATTGCCGCAGCGTGGATTCGGCCGTCCTGACGCCGGAGGCCACGCGCTCCAGCATCACCAGCGTGTCTTCCGTTCGCACGCGGGATTGCGCCGTTTCGATCAGCTGGCGGATGGTGACGTAGGAGGCCGCGCCCACAACCGCCATCAGCAGGAAACCGGACACCACCGCGATCTTGATCTTGGTCAGGAAAGCGTCGGAAGAAGACATGGGTAGGGGTTCGCCAGCGCGCTCAGGCCGCGGTGTGAAAGCGCCGCTGCAGTTCTTCAACGGCCTGTCTCACCCCGGCCCGGGCTTCGGACGGCGGGGCCTGGCCGGCCTCGACGTGTGGATGCACGGCCAGCTCCAGCGCCTGCGCCGCCAGCCCGAGGTCCGCCCAGCCGAAGGTGGCCGCGGAGCCCGCGATGCTGTGCGCGTGGCGCTCCAGCGCGGTCAGGGCCTGCGCCACGTCCTCGCCTTTGAGAACTTGCTGCCACAGCGACGCCACCTGCTCCAGCCGCAGAGGCAGTGAGCGCGTGTAATCGGCGCGCTGCTCCTGCAGGAATGCGAGCAGCGCCGGGTCGTTGCGCGTCATGGGGTCAGGGACGATGGCGCCGGCGATGCGTCCACCGGGGCTTGGCCGCCGCAAAATGAGCTGGCAGCCGGCCTTGGGGAAAGATGAAGACGCATGCGGGTCATCTTACGGCGCGGGTGCGGGAATACGGCGTAGGACAAGTACGAGATAAGGCTGCGTGGCCAGGGCCCCGGTCAGTTCGGCGTGGGAACTGCGCCGGGACGGGAGCTAAAACTTATGTACTTATTTTGAGAAATAACAAAAGAAAATCCGCCATTAAAGAGTCCTTTTAGCCTCATATTGATAACTGTGCCGGGCCACCCATCAAGCTGCGGGATCCGCAGCCCGCCCGAGCGCGGCGACCAGGTCCGACTGGGTAATAATGCCGACCAGCCGCTCGCCCTCCGGACCGTACGGGGGCAAATCGGAGACAGCAGTGTCGCTGATCCGCTCCCGAAGTCTTCTGGCTAGCCGCACCCACCAGGGCTTAGGTGCAGCTTAGCTGCGGGCGCGCTGGTAGAGGCCTTGTACTTTGGGCACGTTGGCCTGCAGTTGCTGGATGCGCGCGGGCCCCGAAGGATGGGTCGACAAAAAGTTCGGGCCGCCGGCGCCGCCGCCGGCCTGTTCCATCTTTTGCCAGAGGCTGACGGCGGCCTGCGGGTTGTAACCGCCGCGTGCGGCCAGTTCCAGGCCCACCAGGTCGGCGTCGGTTTCGTCTTCGCGGCTGAAACGCAGCGTGAGCAATTGCGTGCCGATGTTGGCGGCCAAGTCGCCCATCTGGCCCAGCCCCAGCAGCTGCGCGCCCAGCGACAGCAGGGTGCCGGTCCCCTGGCTTTTGGCGATGCGCGCGCGGGCGTGTTCGCGCAGCGCGTGCGCCATTTCGTGGCCCATGATCATCGCGGCCTCGTCGTCGGTGAGCTTGAGTTGCTCGAGGATGCCGGTGTAGAAGGCGATCTTGCCGCCGGGCATGCAGAACGCGTTGATTTCCTTGCTGCCCAGCAGGTTGACTTCCCAACGCCATTGTTTGGCGCGGTCGTTCCATTGGGCGGTTTGCGGCACCAGCTTTGCCGCGATGTTTCGCAGGCGCTGCAGCTGCGGGTTGCCCTGCGGCGCGAGCGCGCCCTTGGCGCGGGCTTCGGCCAGCAGCTTGGCATATTCCTGGGTGGCTGCCGCTTCAATCTCGTCGGCGGGCACGAGGTTGCGCAGCTGGGAAGACGGCCCCACGTCGACCTGCGCGAGCAACGGCGTGGTGGCCGCGGTGGCCGCGCCGCCGGCGGCCGCCAGCAAAAAGGCCCGGCGGCCGGGCCAGGCGGAGTGTTTGGCGTCGCATAAAAAGCACATGTGTGAATAATAGTCACAAATCCAAATACCCATGTCAGACAAAACCCCCTCCGCAGAGCTCCCGCCTTCCCTCCCTGCTCCCGCTCCCAAAGCTTCCTGGCGCGACGTCTGGCATGTGTATGCCGAGGCGGCCACGCTGCGCATGCTGTTTCTGGGTTTTTCCGCCGGGCTGCCCTTGCTGCTGGTGTTCGGCACGCTGAGCTTCTGGCTGCGCGAGGCCGGCATAGACCGCACCACCATCGGCTACCTGAGCTGGGTCGGGCTGGCCTACGGCTTCAAGTGGGTCTGGGCGCCGCTGGTGGACCGCCTGCCGATTCCGCTGCTCACGCGCCTGCTCGGGCGCCGGCGCAGTTGGCTGCTGCTGTCGCAATTGGTCATCATGGCGGCTCTGGTCGGCATGGCGATGACCGACCCCAAGCTGGCGCTGCAGCCCGTGGTGTGGTGCGCGCTGGCCGTGGCTTTCGGCTCGGCCACCCAGGACATCGCGCTGGACGCCTTTCGCATCGAATCGGCCGACACGCCGCGCCAGGCGGCGCTGGCCGCCGCCTACCAGACCGGCTACCGCATCGCGATGATCTGGGCCGGCGCCGGCGCGCTGTGGATCGCCGCGCGCGCCGAGGTCGGCGACGCCGCCAGCTACCAGCACGGCGCCTGGCAGGTGGCCTACCTGGCGATGGCCGCCTCCATGCTGCTGGGCATGGCGACCGTGCTGCTGTCGCCCGAGCCCGCCGCCCGGGCCATGGCGCCTTCGCGCAACGCCGCCGAGTGGCTCAAGACCGCGCTGGTCGATCCTTTCGCCGATTTCCTGCACCGCTACGGCAAGCAGGCGCTGCTGATCCTGGCGCTGATCGCGGTCTACCGCATCAGCGACGTCGTCATGGGCATCATGGCCAACCCGTTTTACGTCGACATGGGCTATACCAAAGACGAAGTGGCGGCGGTCACCAAGATCTACGGCGTCATCATGACGCTGGTGGGCGCCTTTGTGGGCGGCGCGCTGGCCATGCGTTTCGGCGTGATGCGCGTGCTGATGCTGGGCGCCGTGCTGAGCGCCGGCAGCAACCTGCTGTTTGCCTGGCTGGGAACGCGCGGCCACGACGTCAACGCGTTGATCTTCGTGATCTCGGCCGACAACCTCTCCAGCGGCATCGCCTCGGCGGCCTTCATCGCCTACCTTTCCAGCCTGACCAACGTCAACTACTCGGCCACCCAGTACGCGCTTTTCAGCTCCATGATGCTGCTGCTGCCCAAGTTCCTGGCCGGCTATTCAGGCAAGTATGTGGACGCTTTCGGTTACACCCACTTCTTCACCGCCACCGCCCTGCTGGGCCTGCCCGTGCTGGTGCTGGTGGCGCTGGCCTCGCGCACGCAAACCCCCAGGCCGCAATAGGGGCAGGCGCTTGCAGCTATCAAACAGATAGCAATAAAACAGCTGCCGAAGGCCCGCGCGCGGGAGTATGCTGGTGGCCTGCCGCCGCGGTTTACCGTAACTTTACGATGGCTTCAAGCGCGATTGTTGCGTGCGGCGCACCATGAACTTCATTGTGATCCACCCCAGGGGACACACCCTGCAACCGAGGACCCACCCATGACCCAACAACTCCTGATGATCGAAGACGACGCCCGCCTGGCCAACATGGTGGGCGAGTACCTGCGCCAGTCGGGCTACGGCTTCACCCACGCCGCCGACGGCGCGAGCGGGCTGGCCGCGCTGGAAGGCAGCACGCCGGACCTCGTCATCCTGGACCTGATGCTGCCCGACATGGACGGCCTGGAAGTGTGCCGCCGCATCAAGGGCCAGGGCAGCGAAACCGCCAACACCGCCGTGCTGATGCTCACCGCCAAGGGCGACCCGATGGACCGCATCGTCGGCCTGGAAATCGGCGCCGACGACTACCTGCCCAAGCCCTTCGAGCCGCGCGAACTGCTGGCGCGCATACGCGCCGTGCTGCGCCGCGGGGGCGAAACCGGCAACGCCGCCAGCAACGGCGCCCACAAGGTCATGCGCTTCGGCTCGCTGGAAATCGACCGCGACGCGCGCACCGTTTCCGTCTCCGGCAACCCCTGCGAACTCACCTCCTACCAGTTCGACCTGCTGGTGGCGCTGGCCGAACGCGCCGGCCGCGTGCTGAGCCGCGACCAGATCATGGAAGCCGTGCGCGGCCGCGAACTCGAAGCCTTCGACCGCTCCATCGACGTGCACATGGGCCGCATCCGCAGCGCCATCGAGGCCGACGCCAAGGACCCCAAACGCATCCTCACCGTGCGCGGCGTGGGTTACGTGTTCGCCAAGCAGCAGGACTGAGCTTTTATGTGGACCAGGTTTACATCGCACTTGTATGTGCGTATCTGGCTGGCCGTCGTCGCCACGGTGGTCATCCTGACCTTCCTGGTCGGCGCGGCCTGGCGCCTGAGTGCGGACCCGCCGCAGCTGCCGATACGCGAAGTGCTGGTGCACAACGACAAGGGCGAAGTCATAGGCACGGCGCAGACCAAGCCCGACCGCAAGCTCGGCGACGACCTCGAATTTGACGTCGTGACCAAGGATGGCCAGGCGCTGAGCCTGCTGCTGCCCCGGCCCAAGCGCCCGCCCAGCAACCCCTGGATGCGCCCGCCTTTCGGCTTCGGTTTCGGCTGGATGCTGGGCCTGGTCGGGCTGGCCGTGGCCGTGGGCGCCTACCCGGTCATGCGCCGCCTCACGCTGCGGCTTGAAGCGCTGCAGCGCGGCGTGGAACGCTGGGGCGCAGGCGACCTGTCGGCCCGCGTCAATGCCGAAGGCACGGACGAAGTGGCCTTCCTGGCCCGGCGCTTCAACAACGCAGCCGAGCGCATCGAAACCCTGATGGAGTCGCACAAGACGCTGCTGGCCAATGCCTCGCACGAGCTGCGTTCGCCGCTGGCGCGCATCCGCATGGGGCTGGAACTGATGGGCATCGATGCCGCCTCGCCGCAGCGCCAGGAAATCTCGCGCAGCATCACCGAACTCGACCAGCTGATCGACGAAATCCTGCTGGCCAGCCGGCTGGATGCCAAACAGGCCGACGCCGAGCCCTTTGAAACCCTGGACCTCACGGGCCTGGCGGCCGAGGAATGCGCGCGCGTCAACGCAGAGCTGAACGCCGAGCTCGGCAAGGCGCCCGACACCGGCCTGGGCATGGACGCCACCAGCCACAGCCTGACCGTGCAGGGCTCGCCGCGCCTCTTGCGCCGGCTGATCCGCAACCTGCTGGAAAACGCCAGGCGCTACAGCACCGGCGACATCAACCTCGAACTCGCGCAGACCCGCGTCGGCAGCAAGCAGCTGGCCGTGGTCAAGGTGCATGACCGCGGCCCGGGCGTGCCGGCCGGCCAGCGCGAACGCATTTTTGAGCCCTTTTACCGCCTGCCCGGCGCCAGCGAGCGCGAAGGCGGCGTGGGCCTGGGCCTGGCATTGGTCAAATCCATCAGCCAGCGCCATGGCGGCAGCGTGCGCTGCGAGGCACGGCCCGGCGGCGGCGCCTCCTTCATCGTGGAATTGCCCGTGGCCCATGCGATGGCGCCGGCAATCCCGTGAAATAAATCACGGAATCAGCCCTGCAAACCCGGCCGCCTCCTCTATTTGGAGAATGGTCAAACCGCGCGTTATCAGCGACAGTGGTGGCGTTGCTGTCACAACGTCGGAGTTTGAGGGAACCGGGGAAAAACAACCAACGCGTCGGTGAAGCATTGAAGTGATCTCCCAACGATGTTCTCCCTTCCGGGAGAACTTTGAAAGGCCACCGCGAGGTGGCCTTTTTTTATGCCTGTTGCCGGCCTCACAGGCTTTGATACCCTAGGCAATCCCTCCCTGCACAGGACACAAGCATGAACACCCCCGCCGACATTCCCCAAGGCTTTTCCCCCTCCGCCACCGACCGCATGCCGCTGATGCCCCGCGATGCCATGTCGCCGGCGCAGCGCGAAGCCGCCGACGCGCTGATCGCCGGCCCGCGCAAGGCTGTTTTCGGCCCCTTCATCCCCTTGCTGCGCAGCCCGCAGCTCATGGGCCGCATCGGCGACGTCGGGGCTTACCTGCGATTTGAAAGCGTGCTGGACGCGCGCATACGCGAACTCACGATTTGCGCCGCGGCGCGCCACACCGCCAACCAGTTCGAGTGGCTGATGCACGCGCCGCTGGCGCTGGCCGCGGGCGTGGCGCAATCCACCATCGACGCGGTCGCCGAAGGCCGGCAGCCGCGCGGCATGGCCGACGACGAAGCCGCCGCGCTGGACCTGGCGTTTGAAGTGCTGCGCCAGCACGGTTGCAGCGACGCGACCTATGACGCCGCCCTGAAAATCTTCGGCGAGCAGGGCGTGGTCGAACTCGTGAGCCTGGTCGGCTACTTTGTGATGGTGTGCTGGGTCATGAACGTGGCGCGCACGCCGGCGCAGGGCAAGCCGGGCTTTGAGGCCCTGTCGCCCTTCCCCGCTTAAGACCTTGGCGCCAGCGCCGCCAGCACACGGCCGGCGCTGATGTCGTTGAGGCAGCGCGTGTGGCCCAGCGGGCATTCGCGCTCAAAGCAAGGCGCGCAGTCCAGCGGCGGCTGGTAGTTGGCATCGGCCTTGAGCCAGATGACGGTCGCCTCGTCGTTCAGCGGCGGTGTGTGCAACGGGCTGGACGAGCCGAAAATCGCCACCTGCGGCACGCCAAAAGCCGCCGCCACATGCATCAGGCCCGAGTCGTTGCTGATCGTGCTTTTGCTGGCGGCGATCAGGCACAGCGCCTGCACCAGCGAGGTCTTGCCCGCGAAGTTCAGGCATTTTCCGGGCTGCGCCGCATTCACCGGCGCGGCGATTTCCTCGCACAGCGACGCTTCCTTGCCCGAGCCCAGCAGCACCACCGGCAGGTCCAGCGCCGCGGCCAGTTCCGAGAAATGGCGGGCCGGCCAGCGCTTGGCCGGGCCGTATTCGGCGCCGGGCGCGAACACGTGGTAACCGCCGCGCTGCAGGCCCAGTTCAGCCAGCGCCTGCTCGATTTCCGCCGACGCCATCTCCAGTTGTGGCCGGTCCTTGTCCAGGTCGGCGCCGCCACTCAGCGCTGAATAAAACGCCACCATGGGCGGCTTGTTCTTGGGGTTCTTGAGCCGGTGCGTGAGCAGGCCGACGCGCGCTTCGCCGAAATAGCCGATGCGCTCGGGAATGCTGGCTAAAAAAGGCAGCAGCGCGCTTTTCAGCGAATTGGGCAGGACGTAGGCTTTGTCGAAACGGCCTTCGATGCGTTTGGCGACGGCACGCCGTTCGCGGAACTGCAGGCCGCCGTGCGCAAACGGAAATTCGATGACCTCGGCCACTTGGGGCATGGCGCGGTAGACCGGCGCCACCCAGGGCAAGGCGCCCACCGTGAGGCGTTCGCCGCGCCCATGCAGCCGGCGCATAAGCGGCTCCGTCATCACCGCATCGCCTATCCATTGCGGAGCGATGACGAGCGATTCAGGCATCAAACAGTCCGTTGCGGCGGGCCGCTTCGGGGTGGATCAATGCCCACTGCCGAAGTGTTCGCCGGCCTTCAGTGCGTACACCGTGCCGCAATATGGGCACTTGGCGCTACCCGTGCGCGCCACGTCCAGGTAAACCTTGGGGTGGCTGTTCCAGATTTTCATGTCGGCCTTGGGGCTGGGGCAGTAGACACCGCCCTGCGCATTGAGGTCCGAAGCCAGCAGTTCAACAGAAGAAGAGGTAGTGGTGGTCATGGTGCGGACTCAGACTTTGGCGAGCCAATGGGCGTATTTCGGATTGCGGCCGTTGACGATGTCAAAGAAGGCGCTCTGGATTTTTTCGGTGATGGGGCCGCGCGAGCCGGCGCCGATTTCAATGCGGTCGAGTTCGCGGATGGGCGTGACTTCAGCGGCCGTGCCGGTGAAGAAAGCCTCGTCGGCGATATACACCTCGTCGCGCGTGATGCGCTTTTGCACCAGTTCCAGACCCAGGTCCTTGCAGATGTGCAGGATGGTGTTGCGCGTGATGCCGTTGAGCGCGCCGGCCGAAAGATCAGGCGTGTACACCACGCCGCCCTTGACCACAAAGATGTTCTCGCCCGCGCCTTCGCTGACGAAACCCGAGGCGTCGAGCAGCAGCGCCTCGTCGTAGCCGTCGTCCAGCGCTTCCATGTTGGCCAGGATGGAGTTGGTGTAGTTGCTCACCGCCTTGGCCTGCGTCATGGTGATGTTGACGTGGTGGCGCGTGTAGCTGGAGGTCTTGACGCGGATGCCGCGCTTCATGCCTTCTTCACCGAGGTAGGCGCCCCAGGGCCAGGCCGCGACCATCAGGTGGATCTGGTTGCCTTTGGGCGACACGCCCAGTTTCTGTGAGCCTATCCAGGTCAGCGGGCGGATGTAGCAGGACTCGAGCTTGTTGTCGCGCACGACGGCCTTGGTGGCTTCGTTGACTTCGTCCTGGGTAAACGGAATCTTCATGCGCAGGATCTTGGCGCTGTTGAAGAGGCGCTCGGTGTGCTCTTCCAGCCGGAAAATCGCCGTGCCGCCGGTGGCGTTATAGGCGCGCACGCCTTCAAAAGCGCCGCAGCCGTAGTGCAGGGTGTGGCTCAGCACGTGGATCTTGGCGTCGCGCCAGTCGACCATCTGGCCGTCCATCCAGATTTTGCCGTCGCGGTCTGCCATGGAGGGTGCTAGTGGGGACATGATGGGATCCTTGTTCTGGGTGGGGTGATGCGGGATGACCAGGCAGGGGGCAAGCGAGAGGGCGTCGCCCGGAAAACCTGAATGACGGATTTTACGGGGCGGGCGGCGCCGCGTCCTGCGCCGGCCTGAAAAGCTCGTGGTGCGTCAGTTTGCCGCCCACAAAGGTGCAGGTGACATGCGATTCGCCGGCGTCGCCCCAGCGGAAGATCTCTGGCTGCGTGTCCTTGGGCGACAGCAGCTGGCCCAGCGCCCGCGTCATGGCTACGACGTGCATCAGCGTCATGCCGGGCTTGAGCTTGGCGTTGAGCATGACCGCGCTGTCGACATAGCCTATGGGCCGGTTGGCCGCGCGTTTCAGGACCTGCATCATGCGCGTGAAATGCAGCAGCACCCACATAACGAGGCCGGTGGCGACCGCGGCCACGCCGGCCCAGTCGTAGGTGCGGTAGGCCAATACGACGATTGCGACGCCAGCCAGGGGAACAAGGATTTTCTGGAAATTCATGGCGCTATTTTCGCAGGCCCGGCGGCCGCCCGGACTGCGGGGAGTGCGTAGGCCGTTTCAGCCCTATTCAGGCTGAACGCGCCGCCCAGCCCGTGGCCAGCGCATGCGCCCAGTCGGCGCGCCCGCGGCCCGCCGCCACCCGCGATTGCGCCAGGTGGTCATAAGGCACGGCGCGCAAGTCCACCCGCCAGCCCCCATCGGTCTTCTCGACGATGGCGTAGCGCGCATGCGGCGCGCCGTTTTCCACCACGTGGGGATGCGGGTGTTCGTCGTCATAGGCCTGAAGGCCGACGCTGCCGGGGTTGACGATGAGCACGCCGCCGCACTGCGCCAGGCGCGGCACATGGGTGTGGCCGCACAGCACCAGCGAATGCCCGGCCTGCACCGCCGCACCCAGGCGCTCCTGCACTTCACCGGCCGTGGCCGGGCGTATGCCGGTGGCATGGCCCGCGCCGCCACCGGTAAAACCCGGAACCGTGGTTTCCAGCCAGTAAATCAAATCGCTGGCCGGCGTGCCGTGGCACAGCAGCACGTCGCCACCGGCCAACTCCAGGCTGGCAGGCAGCGAGCGGATCCAGTCCAGGTGCACCGACGTAAGCTGGCCCGCCGTGTAGCCGTCGGTGCTGAGAGGGTCGAGATACTGTCCCTGGTCGATCAGTTCCAGCACCTGCCGCTCATGGTTGCCGCGAATCGTGGTGAAGTTGCGCGCCATCAGCAGGTCGGCCGTTTCGGCCGGCTGCAGCGGCCCGCTCAGGATGTCGCCGAGGTTCACGGTCTGGTCCACGCCTTGCCGCGCGATGTCGGCCAGCACGGCCTCGAGCGCCGGCAGGTTGCCGTGGATGTCGGAGATGGCGGCGAGTTTCATGGCATCTTCTCCTTGGCGCTCAGCCCAGGCCGCGCACCACGTTCATGGCCTCTTCCACCCGCTCCACGGCGTGGATGGTCAGGCCTTCAATCGGTTTTTTGGGCGCGTTGGCCTTGGGCACCACGGCCACGCTGAAGCCGAGCTTGGCGGCTTCCTTCAGGCGCTCCTGGCCGCGCGGCGCCGGCCGCACCTCGCCAGCCAGGCCGACTTCGCCAAAGGCGATAAAACCCTTGGGCAGCGGCTTGCCGCGCAGCGACGAGGTGATGGCCAGCATCACCGCCAGGTCGGCCGCCGGCTCGCTGATGCGCACGCCGCCCACGGCGTTGACGAACACGTCCTGGTCCATGCAGGCCACGCCGGCATGGCGGTGCAGCACGGCCAGCAGCATGGCCAGGCGGTCGCGGTCCAGGCCCACCGAGAGGCGGCGCGGGCTGGGCCCGCCGTTGTCGACCAGCGCCTGGATTTCGACCAGCATGGGGCGCGTGCCTTCCAGCGTCACCAGCACGCAGCTGCCGGGCACCGGCTCGCTGTGCTGGCTCAAAAAGATCGCGCTGGGATTCGCCACGCCCTTGAGGCCTTTTTCCGTCATCGCGAAGACGCCGATCTCGTTGACCGCGCCGAAGCGGTTCTTGATGGCGCGCACCAGGCGAAAGCTTGAATGCGTATCGCCCTCAAAGTACAGCACCGTGTCCACCATGTGCTCCAGCACGCGCGGGCCGGCCAGCGCGCCCTCTTTGGTCACATGGCCCACCAGCACGATGCACACGCCGCTGGACTTGGCCGCGCGCGTCAGGTGCGCCGCGCATTCACGCACCTGCGCGACCGAGCCGGGCGCCGAGGTCAGCTGGTCGGAATACACCGTCTGGATGGAGTCGATCACCGCGATCGCGGGCTGTGTGGCCTCCAGCGTGGCGAGGATTTTTTCAAGCTGGATTTCAGCCAGCACCTTGACCTGCGAACCGTCCAACCCGAGCCGGCGCGAACGCAGCGCGACCTGCGCGCCACTCTCTTCACCCGTCACGTACAAGGTGTTGAGCCCGGCGCGCTGCAGCGAATCCAGCGCCTGCAGCAGCAAGGTGGACTTGCCGATGCCCGGGTCGCCGCCTATCAGCACCACGCCGCCTTCGACGATGCCGCCGCCCAGCACGCGGTCCAGCTCCTCATGGCCGGTGGGCGTGCGCTCCATGTCGGTGGCTTCGATGTCGGACAGCGCGGTCACGTCGGAGGCCTTGGCCAGCGACTGGAACTGGCTGCTGTAGCGGTTTTTGGCCGGCGCGCCGCTTTCGGCGGCCGATTCGACCAGGGTGTTCCAGGCGTTGCAGTGCGGGCATTTGCCCAGCCATTTGGGGCTGCTGCCGCCGCATTCGCTGCAGGTGTAAATCGTTTTGTCTTTGGCCATGCGCGATGTTACTGTACAAATAACCAGCTTTTGTATTTTGGTCATGATGGCGGGCTCTGCCCTTGCACCATCCACACCCGCACCTTGCCATGCCGCACCTGAACATTCAATACACCGCCAACCTCGACGCCCTGACTGACATGGGCGGGCTTTGCAACACCCTGGCCGCCACACTGGTGGCGCTGCGCGGCGAAGACGGCGCCTCGCCGCTGTTTCCGGTCACCGGAACGCGCGTCATGGCCTGGCCGGCGCCGCATTTCGCGGTGGCCGACGGAAAACCCGGCCGGGCCTTTATCTACCTGAACCTGCTGATCACGCCGGGCCGCAGCGAAGCGCTCAAAAAGCGCGCCGGCGACGCCCTGCTGGCCGCCGCCAACGCCCACCTGGACGCTGTGTTCGCGCAGCATGCCGTCGGCATGACGCTGCACATCGACGAGGCAGCGCCGGTCTATGAAGGCAAGCGGAACAACCTGGCCGCGCACCTGGCCTGAATTCCGTTTGATGTGCACAAAGCCGCGCTTGCACAGACAATAGCTTTTTCGCCTTCCCTCCAGCCCCACCGACTCCCCGAGGACACACCATGGACATCTCCCGCCGCCAACTCATCCAGTCATCCGGCGCCGCCGCCCTGCTCGCCGGCATAGGCCAGCAAGCCTGGGCGCAGGCCATCGACAGCACCAAGGTGATCGCCGGCTTCGCGCCCGGCGGCACCGCCGACATCGTCTCGCGCCGCGTGGCCGACAAGCTGCACCCCGGCTATGCCAAAAGCGCCGTGGTCGAGAACAAGACCGGCGCGGGCGGCCAGATCGCCGTGCAGTTCGTCAAGACGGCCGCGCCCGACGGCGCGACGGTGCTGCTGACGCCCATGTCCATGCTGGGCATCTACCCCCACACCTACAAAAAGCTGCCCTACGACCCGGTGGCCGACCTGACGCCGGTCTCCGCCGCCGCCATTTTTGACTACGGCTTTGCCGTCGGCCCCATGGTGCCGGCCAGCGTGAAGACCGTGCCCGACTTCCTCGCCTGGTGCAAGGCCAACCCCGGCCAGGCCAACTTCGGCTCGCCGGCGGCCGGTTCGTCGCCGCACTTCATCGGCTCGCTGCTGGGCCGCGCCGGCAACGTGGACCTGCGCCACGTCGCCTTCCGCGGCACCCAGCCCGCGGTGCTGGACATGATTGGCGGGCAGATCGCCGCCGTGTCCGGCCCCACCGGCGAATTCACCCAGCACGTGGCGGCCGGCAAATGCCGGTTGCTGTCCACCAGCGGCCCCAAGCGCAGCCGCTTCACGCCGAACACGCCCACGCTGGTGGAGCAGGGTTTCAAGGACATGGCGTTCACCGAATGGTTCGGCTTCTTCCTGCCGGCCAAGGCGCCGCAGGACGTGGTGCAACGGCTCAACGCCGGTATCCGCAGCGCGCTGGCCTCGCAGGAGGTGATCGACGGGCTCGCGGTGTCCTACCTCGAAGTCGCGCCGACCTCGCCGGCACAACTGGCCGCGATGCTGAAGGCCGACACGGAGCTGTGGGGCCCCTTGGTGAAAGCAGTCGGCTTCACGCCTGAAGGCTAGACCTTCACCATTCCCTGATGCACAGGCGCCACCCAGCTCTGTCGGGCGGACAGTGATTGTTATGAGAGAACCATGGGCGACAGCATGAAGGTATGTATCTACGGCGCGGGCGCCATAGGCGGATGGATAGGCAGCGGGCTGGCGCGCGCCGGTTGCAGCGTCAGCGTGGTGGCGCGCGGCGCCACGCTGCAGGCCTTGCAACTGCACGGCCTGCGCCTGAACCAGGGCGGCAAGGTTACGGCGCAGGCGGTGGCTTCCAGCGCGGTGCCGGCCGATCTCGGCGTGCAGGACGTCGTGGTGCTGGCCGTCAAGGCGCCTTCACTGCCCGAGGTGGCGCGCCACATCGCCCCGCTGCTGGGCCCCAACACGCTGGTGCTGACCGCCATGAACGGCGTTCCCTGGTGGTTCTTGCAGGGTTTTGGCGGCGCGCTCGCGGGCCAGCGTTTAAGCTCGGTCGACCCCAGCGGTGAGTTGTCCCAAGCCATCCCGGCGCAGCACATCGTCGGCTGCGTGGTGCACGTGAGCTGCTCGCTCGACGAGCCCGGCCAGGTGCACCACCACTTCGGCAACAAACTCATCATCGGCGAGCCTTCGGGCGAGAAGACGGCCCGCGTGCAACAACTCGCCGCGCTGCTCGAAAAAGCCGGCTTCGAAGCGCTGGTGTCCGACCAGATCCAGAAAGACATCTGGTTCAAGCTCTGGGGCAACATGACGGTCAACCCCATCAGCGCGCTGACCGGCGCCACCACCGACCTCATCATGGGCGACGAGCTGGTGCGTGGTTTTATCTCCGGCGTCATGCTCGAAGCCAAGGAGGTCGGCGCGCGCATCGGCATCACGATAGACCAGCGCCCCGAAGACCGCCACGCCGTCACGCTCAAGCTGGGGGCCTTCAAGACCTCCATGCTGCAGGACGTGGAAGCCGGCAAGGCGGTGGAGCTCGACGCGCTGGTATCGGCCGTGCGCGAACTCGGCCAGCTGACCGGCGTGCCCACGCCCGGCACCGATGCGCTGCTGGGCCTGGCCCGGCTTCACGCCAAAGTACACGGCCTTTATTGACAAAGCGTCAAAACGGCGCCAAAGTGGAACCAGTTCTATTTTGGAGCCGCATCATGCCTAATCTGTCGATCAAAGACGTCCCCGAGGACTGGGCGCAAGCCCTGCGCCTGCGGGCTGCCCGCCATCACCGATCTCTCCAGGGGGAACTCATGGCCATGGTGGAGCAAGCGGTGACCGAGGGTTCCGCCCAGCAAGCGGATGCGCCCGGCGAACGCGGCCGGCCGCGCATCGTCGCTTATGACCAGCGCGGCTGGCCCATCGTGCGGCAAGGCTGGAAAACGCCCGAAGAAGTCGTTGCCTCCATGCGAGAGAAATTTCCCAAGCCGATAGCCGGCCAGCTCTCCAGCATCGACATCATTCGCCAGGACAGGGACAGCCGGTGAGCGGCGCGCAGCGCACCCTGCATGTGGCCGAACCACCGGCGCACTATCTTTCACGCCCGCCGCTGGTGGTCGATTGCAGCACCGTGGCCGGCGTTGTTTTCGCGGAAGAATGGCAGGAGCAGGCCCGCCAGAGCATCGATGGCCGCACGCTGCACGCACCCCACATTTTTCATTGCGAGATTGCCAGTGTGGCGGTCGAAAAAAGCCGGCGCGGCGAGCCCCACGCTTTGATCGGCCTGGTGGAGGCCAGCGAAATGGCCATTGATTTGCACCCGGTCGATCCGGTGGCCGTTGCCGAACTGGCGCTGCGTTATCAACTGTCCGCCTACGACGCCTCTTATCTCTGGTTGGCGGCCGAACTGAAATGCCCGCTGGCCACTTTCGACGGCAAGCTTGCGGCTGCCGCCACAACCCACCTGGCCAGCCTGTCCTGACACGTCACCCCCCTCCGAACACAACCAAGAGAGGCAAAACATGAAACACATAGGCGTCATATCACCGGCGCAAAGATCGCGCCACGGTGATTTGAGGGAGCGGCCGGGCTACAAGGGCTTGGCGTAAACCACAAAACCGGATTTATCCGCCACCTGGTCGTACAGCCGCATGGCCGTGTCATTGGTTTCGTGGGTTTGCCAGTACACGCGGTCGCAGCCCGCGCCCTTGGCCTTCCCGTAAACGGCTTCGATCAGCGCCTTGCCAACGCCGCGGCCGCGCACCGACTCGGCGGTGAACAAATCCTGCAGGTAGCAGACAGGCACGATGCGCGTCGTGCTGCGGTGGAACAGGTAGTGGGTCAGCCCCACAAGTTCACCGCCCGATTCGGCGACCAGCGCGTGCACTGGTTCGTACGCATCAAAAAAGCGCGACCAGGTCATGGCGGTGATCTCGCCCGCCAGCGCCGTGGGGCCTGAGCGGCCGTAGAAGCTGTTGTAGCCGGCCCAGAGGGGGAGCCATGCGGCGAAGTCCGATGGCATGACGGGACGGACAGTGATGGGAGGGGCGGATGTCATCAGCGGCTCAGGCCTCGAATTCCACGGGCCGCGTGCTGCCGGCCTTTTTGCGCACCACCACCGTGCCGGCCATCTTGTCGTGCCAGCCCTGCTTGCGCGCATCGAAGGCGACCCAGAAGAGGCCCAGGCACAGTGGAATGGTGGAAACAAAGTAGCCGACATAGCGGATCAGCAGCTGGCTGGTCGTGGGTTTGTCGCCGGTTTTGGCATCCACAATGCGCGCGGCAATCGCCATCTTCCCCGGCGTGGCCTGCCGCGTCAGCCAGAAGACCACCACCACGACGGCGGGCAGCACCCAAGAAATCAGGACGTCCATGGGGCCGTGGACAAAATCCGTGCTCTCCCAGTAGGCATCGCCGTAGATCGCCGTGAGCAAGGGATACACCAGTATGCAGAGCAACACAGTGTCGATGAGGGACGCCCAAACGCGAATCCAGAAGCCTGCGTATTCCAGTTCCGATGTATCCATGATGTCTCCCTGAATCAAGAGCGAAGAGCGGCTCTACGCCACCGCGAACGGCACGCGCTGCGCCACCGCACACATCAACTCATAGCCCACCGTGGCGCCGGCCTGCGCCACTTCGTCGATGGGCAGTTCCGCGCCCTTGGCCGAGCGGCCCCACAAGGTCACCTCGCTGCCCATGCCGGCGCCGGGCACGGGCGTGAGGTCGACCGTGATCATGTCCATGCTGACGCGGCCCACCATGCGGGTGCGCACGCCGTCCACCAGCATGGGCGTGCCGGTGCTGCAGTGGCGCGGGTAGCCGTCGGCATAACCGCAGGCGACGATGCCTATGCGCAGCGGGCCGTCGGCGGTGAAGCTGGAGCCGTAGCCCACCGTGTCGCCGGCCTTGAGTTGTTGCACGCCGATGATTTTTGACGACAGCGTCATGGTCGGCTGCAGGCCCCAGCCGGCCGCCGTGTTTTCAGGGAAATCGGGCGCGCTGCCGTAGACCAGGATGCCGGGCCGCACCCAGTCGGAGCGGCCGGCCAGCAGCGCGCCGTGGCGCAGCGTGGCGGCGCTGTTGCTCAGCGTGCGTTCGCCGGGCAGGTCGTGCGTGACGGCCTCAAAAGCCTGCAGCGCCGCAGCTATGCCCTTGGGGCCGTCGGCGTCGGAGAAGTGCGTCATCAGCGTGATCTCCTCGACCTGCGGCAGCGCGTTCAGGCGCGTCCAGGCGGCGCGAAAGCGCTCGGGCGGAAAACCCAGGCGGTTCATGCCCGAATTCATCTTGAGGAACACGCGGTGCGGCAGCTGCGTCTTGTGCGCGGCCAGCATGTCGATCTGCTCGTTGCAATGGATGGCGTGCCACAGGCCCAGGCGCGAACACAGCTCCAGGTCGCGCGCGTCGAAGCAGCCCTCCAGCAGCAGGATGGGGCCGCGCCAGTCGAGCGCGCGCAGGCGCTGCGCCTCAGCCAGGTCGATCAGGGCGAAGCCGTCGGCGCTGCGCAGCGCGTCAAAAACACGCTCGATGCCGTGGCCATAGGCATTGGCCTTGACGATGGCCCAGACCTTGGCGTCGGGCGCGGCCTCGCGCGCGCGGCCCAGGTTGTGGGCCAATGCGGCGCTGTGGATGGTGGCAAGAATGGGACGTGGCATGGCGCGGTGGTGAGGTTGGTGTGGGGTGGCCGGTTCGGCGGGCTGGGGGCAATCCGAGGGTCTTTCCGCATTCTGGCACCGCCCCCCATGCTATAAACCGGAATCGTCTGGAGACATTCACCCATATCTTGCAGCATCAGATCGGCTGATGCAGTGCCGCAATGACCACAACAGTTTAATGAAGCGCGGTTTCTACACCATCATGGCGGCCCAGTTTTTCAGCTCGCTGGCTGATAACGCGCTGTTCGTGGCCGCCGTCGAGCTGCTCAAGACCAGCGGGGCGCCCAAGTGGCAGCCGGCGGCGCTGGTCCCCATGTTTGCCCTGTTTTACGTCGTGCTCGCGCCTTTTGTGGGCGCCTTCGCCGACGCGCGGCCCAAGGGCAACGTCATGTTCGTCAGCAACGCCATCAAGGTCATCGGCTGCCTGATGATGCTGTTTGGCTCGCACCCGCTGCTGGCCTATGCCATCGTCGGCCTGGGCGCTGCCGCCTACTCGCCCGCCAAATACGGCATCCTGACCGAGCTGCTGCCGGCCTCGCAACTGGTCAAGGCCAACGGCTGGATCGAGGGGCTGACGATTTCCTCCATCATCCTGGGCGTGCTGCTGGGCGGCCAGCTGGTCGGCCACACCGTGTCCAACCTGCTGCTGTCCTTTGATTTCCCGGTTTTCGACACCGGCATCGATTCGGCGCCCGAAGCCGCCATTGCCGTGCTGATCCTGCTCTACATCATCGCCGCCTGGTTCAACACCCGCATCCCCGACACCGGCGTCGAGATGCGGCCCATGCCGCGCAACAAGCTCGAACTGCTGCCCGACTTCTGGAACTGCAACTCTGCGCTGTGGCGCGACAAGCTGGGCCAGATTTCGTTGTCCACCACCACCCTGTTCTGGGGCGTGTCGGGCAACCTGCGCTACATCGTGCTGGCCTGGAGCGCGGCCGCGCTGGGCTACAGCACCACGCAGGCCTCTTCACTGGTGGGCGTCGTCGCCATCGGCACGGCCGTGGGTGCCGTGCTGGCCTCCATGCGCATGCGCCTGGACCAGGCCACCAGCGTGATGCCGCTGGGCATCGCCATGGGCGTGCTGGTGATTTTGATGAACTTCATCGGCAACGTCTGGGTGGCCGCGCCCTTCCTGATCCTGCTGGGCGGCCTGGGCGGCTTCCTGGTCGTGCCCATGAACGCGCTGCTGCAGCACCGCGGCCACAACCTGATGGGCGCCGGCCGCTCCATCGCGGTGCAGAACTTCAACGAGCAGGCCTGCATCCTGAGCCTGGGCGCCTTCTACAGTCTCTCCACCGGCATGGGCCTGTCAGCCTTCGGCGCCATCACCGCCTTCGGCATCGTCGTGGCCGGCTTCATGTGGCTGATCCAGCGCTGGCACAAAAGCAACCTTGTCAAACACAAAGAGCAGGTCGACCACCTGCTGAGCATCGCCCGCAGCGATAAATCGCACTGATGCAGCCTGATGCCACAGGCGCCGCCGTACCCGGCGGCACGTCCAGAGCCGTTCTCGCCTTGACCCTGAACGCCTTCATTTGGGGCGTGTCCTGGTGGCCGCTGCGCCAGCTGCAGGGCCACGGCCTGCACCCGCTGTGGACCACGGCGCTGGTCTACGCGGTCGTCGTCGCCGGCCTGCTGACCCTGCGCCCGCAGGCCTGGCGCGGCTTCCTGGCCCACCCGCAGCTGTGGTTCCTGGCGGCGGCTTCAGGCATGACCAACGTCGGCTTCAACTGGGCCGTGACCGTGGGCGACGTGGTGCGTGTGGTGCTGCTGTTCTACCTGATGCCCGCCTGGTCGGTGCTGGTGGCCTGGGTCATGCTGGGTGAAAAACCCACGCCAGCTTCGCTGCTGCGCCTGCTGCTGGCCATGGCCGGCGTGCTGGTGGTGCTCAAAACACCCGAGTCGCCCTGGCCCGTGCCGCAAAGCGGCGCCGACTGGCTGGCCATCATGGGCGGCTTCAGCTTCGCGGTGACCAACGCCGTGCTGCGCAAATACAAACACACGCCCAGCGAATCGCGCATGCTGGCCATGTTCGGCGGCAGCGGCCTGATGGCGGCTTGTGCCGCGCTGGCCGGCATGTCGCAGGCCATCGTGCCCGCGCCGGCGCTGGCCGCGGCCGGCATTCCCATCGTGCTGGGGCTCGCGGTGGCCTTTATGGCCAGCAACGCCGGCCTTCAGTACGGCGCCGCGCGCCTGGCCTCCGCCACCACGGCCATCGTGATGCTGACCGAAATTTTGTTTGCCAGCCTGTCCTCGGCCGCGCTGGGCGCCGCCGAACTCACGCCGCGCGTGTTGCTGGGCGGCGCCCTGATTGTGCTGGCCGCGGTGCTGGCCGCCATGGCACCTACCCAAAGCGCAGCGAGCGGTGCAGAATCGCATTGAAGCAGCATTCAACCAGGAGACACGCCATGAGCGCAGCAAAAACGGTTTACGACTTCCAGGCCAAAGACATTACTGGCAAAGACATTGCGCTGGACGCCTTCAAGGGCAAGGTCATGCTGATCGTCAACACCGCCAGCAAATGCGGCTTCACGCCGCAGTTCGCCGGGCTCGAAGAGCTGTACAAACAATACGCCGGCAAAGGCCTGGCGGTGGTGGGATTTCCCAGCAACCAGTTTCTGTCGCAAGACCCCGGCAGCGACGACCAGATCGCCGAGTTCTGCCAGGTCAACTACGGCGTGAGCTTTCCCATGATGTCCAAGATCGACGTCAACGGCCCCGCCGCGCACCCGCTGTACCAGTGGCTATCGGCCGAAGCGCCCGGCCTGCTCGGCAGCAAGGCCATCAAATGGAACTTCACCAAGTTCCTGGTCGGCAAGGACGGGAAAGTCATACGGCGTTATGCGCCGAGCGACAAGCCGGCGGATCTAGGCAAGGATATTGAAGCGGCGCTCGCAGCCTGAGCTTGATTGCGGCTCAGGCCGGTTTGGGTTGGGACTTCACCGAGCGCAGGTAGTCAGCCAAGGTGCGGCCGGCCTCATGGCCCACGCGCTGGTCCAGCACATTCACCTCGGACATGCGGTCCACCCGAAAGCTGCGAAAGTCCTTCCGGGCTTCACACCAGGCCCCCAGCGTCCAGACGCTGCCCCAGTAAAAACAACCCAGCGGCCAGAGCACGCGCCGGCTTTCCCGCCCAGCCCCGTCAAGGTAGCGCACCTCCACCTTGCGGCGCGCATGCACGGCCTCGCGCAGCAGCTGCAAGCTGAGCTGCGTGGCCTCATCGGGATTGATCACCACCGCATACAGCGGCACACCCTCGGCCGCCGCGCGCTCGGCCGGCGGCAGCACCGACACAATCTTGCTCCAGGCCGCCTCCGCATCACCGGCCATGGCCGGATCCAGCCAGGCCTGCGCCAGCCGCACCGAAGCGGCCAGCGCATTGGCCTCCTTTTGCGTGAACATCAGCGGCGGCAAATCAAAACCCGCACCCAGCCGGTAGCCGACACCGGCCTCGCCCTCGATCGGCACACCCTGGTGCTGCAGGTCGGCCACGTCGCGGTAAATCGTGCGCTCGGAGACTTCGAGGCGCTTGGCCAGGAATTCGGCGGTGCTTAAACGCCGGCCGCGTATCAGCTGGACGAGATGGAAGAGGCGGTCGGCGCGGCGCATGGTGGGTCGGGTAGTTGAAGGATTGCAGCTTACCGCGCGCCAAAATAGCATTCGCAATAAGAGCTTATGGTGCGGATACTAATTGTGCAAACTACCCTGCAGCAGCTTCATGGGCTACTGCGATATCTCACGAAAATTTGATGTCTATGTAAATAGGCAATATATTCTTTCAATCCCAGCGTGCAAGTGGCTTACAGGAGTGTTTGATGCCCAGATTAGATTGCAATTGCCAGCTCATGTCGCAGGGTTTACGGCACACATTACCTTAGGCTGCACAACCATGTCTTCACGCCTTGTCGCTCTCCGCTGGTATGAACGCGCGTCAACCGTTGCGTATCGGCATTACCAGACTGCTCAGCGCTACTCACGCTTAAATTTCATCTTTGGATTACCCACGGTTATTTTCGCGACTGTTGTGGGAACGTCCGTGTTCGCAACACTCCAGGCTAAGCCGGAATTCTGGTGGCAGGTGTCGGTAGGTGTCATGAGCATTGCAGCGGCGATACTTTCGGCGCTGCAGTCTTTCCTTGGTTTTAATGACAAGGCTGAGAAGCACCGCACAGCTGGGTCTCGATACAACATGGTCGGACGCGAACTTGAACTCTGGTTAGCGCAACCACAGGAAGATTTAGGGGCATTGGAGTCAATCCGGCAGCGCGTTGACGCTCTCGCGCAAGAGTCGCCACACATTCCAGCGGGCACCTATTCAAACTTGCCGGATGCCGAGAAGAGTCTGCTGTGGAAACAATAGGTAGGCGGACAAATTGGCCGGGCCACACCGCAAACTATGGCAGCTCTAGTCGCATACAAGTCCGTGCAGCAGCGACCTGATAATTTCTTCAAATCGCACCCGCTTCGCGAGCCAAGCCGATTCGGGCATTAGGCGTTCCCGGAGATATCATGGCCCGCATCGAATCCATTCAAGCCCATTGCAATGCCTGCGGCGGTTTGCGTAATCACCGTGTGCTAAAAAAACTGTCAAAGTCCTCGGAAGATGGGCGCTACGCAGTGTGGAGCGAGTCCGAGTACATGCTGCTTCAGTGCGCTGGTTGCGAACAGTTGCGACTTCGTCATCGATCTTGGTTTAGCGAAGAGACTGATGAAGATGGTCGCCCACTCATGAATGAAGCCTACTACCCACCTTCCATCTACCGTCCTCAGCCGACGTGGTTTACGCTGCTAGATCGCGAGTGGCACATAACAAAACTGCTGCAGGAGATCTACAACGCACTTCAGAACAGCGCACCTGCTCTGGCCTCAATGGGTCTCCGCGCAGTCATTGAAGCCATCATGATCGATAAAGTCGGGGACGGTGGATCTTTTGCTGAAAATCTGAAAAAATTTCACAGCGAAGGTTACATATCGAAAGTGCAACACGCCGCCCTCTCGGCAGCCCTCGAGCTGGGCCACGCAAGCATCCATCGGGGCCACATACCAGACGGCTTTCAACTCGAAACAGCACTCGATATCACAGAGAACCTCGTTCACGGACTCTATGTTATTCAACATCGCGCCCAGGCGAGTGTTCGCAACCTTCCTGGAAGGAAGACCTAGCGCCGCTATTCAGTCGACATGCCAACATTAAGCCTCGCAAGTACAAATTTTCGACCTCAGTGCGACTGCCGATGTTTAACAAACCATCTCTGCGCTGCTTATAAATATCGGTCCACTCGCCTACCCCCATGAAGCTCACCGTCCGCCCCCTCACGTCCGAGCGCTGGCCCGATCTTGAAGCGCTGTTCAACGCCAAGGGCTGTTCGGTGGCGCGCGGCTGCTGGTGCATGTTTTACCGGCGAAGCGGCGAGCGCGGGCCGTTGCCTGCGGGCACCACGGCGGCACAGGCCAATCGCGCCGACCTCAAGAAACTCACCCATGGTGATACGCCACCCGGCCTGATCGGCTATCGCGGCAAGGTGCCGGTCGGCTGGGTCTCGCTGGGGCCGCGTGAGGATTACGCCAAACTGAAACGCTCACCCGTGATGAAGCCGGTCGACGAACTGGCGGTCTGGTCCATCCTCTGTTTTGTCGTGCCTTCCGAACATCGCGGCCAGGGTGTCGCGCGGGCGCTGCTGGACGGGGCCATCGCCTATGCCCAAAAGCAGGGCGCGACGCTGCTGGAGGCTTACCCCGTGGACAAGCCCGGCCGCTCCCATGACGACTTCATGTGGTTCGGCGCGAAGTCCATGTTCGATGATGCCGGGTTTGAAGAAGTGGCGCGACGCAAGCCGCAGCGGCCTGTTGTGCGGCTCAAGCCTGCCTGAGTGCAATCCCTTTAACCGTTAAGCCGCTTGCTTGAACCCCGCTTGAACACCATGATGAACACACCACCCAGGTCGCTGCGCCGCCTGCACTCCGTGACGGATGCGCAGATCACCGAACTCGCCGACCTGCTGGTCGACTGCGTGGAAGGCGACGCCTCAGTGAGTTTTATGCACCCTCTTTCGCGCGGGCACGCCGAAGCCTTCTGGCGCGGCGTGGCCGAGGGCGTGGCGGCGGGCGAACGCGCGCTGCTGGTGGCCGAGGACGCGCATGGCATTTGCGGCACGGTGCAGCTGGTGCTGGCCCAGCCGGAGAACCAGCCGCACCGCGCCGACCTGGCCAAGATGCTGGTGCACCGCCGCGTGCGCCGCCAGGGGATGGGCGAGGCCTTGATGCGTGCCGCCGAAAGCATGGCGCGCGATTGCGGCAAGACGCTGCTGGTGCTGGACACCGTGACCGGCGACAGCGGCGAGCGGCTGTACCAGCGCCTGGGCTGGCAGCGTGTGGGGGTGATTCCCGGCTATGCGCTGCTGCCGCGCGGCGGGCTGGTGGGCACGACGGTGTTTTACCGCGAGCTGGGCTGACGGAAGCGTTCGCCGCTATTGCGGGGCTTGTTGGGCTTGCTTGCCGGCGCGGTGAAGGACCATGCGCTCATGCAGGCGGGTGACGATGCGGCTTCCCGTCCTGACGAAGAAGAAGGGGAAAAGGCCGTGGATGAACGCGGCGATGGCGGCCGACAGCAGCGGCACGGCAAATGAAAAAGACGCGGACATGTGCTCGAAATAGCTCTCGCCTACGGAGTCAGGGTGTTCCTTGAACAGCTGGAGAATTTTTTCCATGGTCGTATCCCTAGGTTTTTGGGGTGCGCGCGCCCGCTTGTATTGATGCCTGGCCGGAATCATAGGCCTGCCGATCGAGAAATAACTTGCAAATTCAGCTATAAATCCCCTCATAATTAGAATTAATTTCCAATAATTCGGCTGTATGGACAAAAAAGATGTTCTGATTCTGGAGTTGTTGCAGGGCGACGCTTCGCTGGGCCTGAATGAACTGGCGCAGGCGGTGAGCCTTTCACCGACACCCTGCTGGCGGCGAATCCAGAAGCTGCGCGACGAAGGCGTCATCAAGCAGCAGGTCACCTTGTGCGACCCGGTCAAACTCAACCTGGGCCTGACCGCCTTCGTGAGCATCCGCGCGAGCCTGCACAACGATGCGTGGACCCAGCGCTTCGTCAAAGGCATCGTCGCCATCCGCGAGGTCGTGGAGGTCTACCGCATGTCGGGCGACATCGACTACCTGCTCAAGGTCGTGGTGCCCGACATTGCCGGTTACGACAGCGTCTACAAGCGCCTGATCAAAGTGGCCGAACTGCAGGACGTGAGTTCGGGCTTTGTGATGGAGGTGGTCAAGCACACCACCGCGCTGCCCCTGGATTACGCGCTTCAGGCTTGAGGGGCCGGGCGCTTCAAAACCCCAGCATCGCGCCATCGGCCCGCATGGCCTGCGCAATCAGCCGCATGTCGTGCTCGCTGATCTCAAACAAGCCGAAACGGAATTTGTAGCCCCAGCGCTGGCGGTTCTCCACAAACTCGAAGTCATCGAGCAAGGGCAGGATGGAGGCCTCCTGCGCGGCCACATAGGCCACGTCACGCCGGAAGGGCACAAAGCCGCCGCCCGCGTCAAAGGCATAGGGTTCGCCGGCCTGCACCACGCCGATGGAGACAAAGCGCTGGAGCTTGTCCTTGCCGCCCATGGCCAGCGTGGATGAGTAATAAGCCACGCGGTCCCCGGCCAACACGCGCTTGAGCGGCGCGCATTTGCCGTGGCACACCTGCATGTAGCCCGTGGCCGGATTCTCACACCCACGCCGCGCATGCTCTGCGCTGGCGACGGCAATCCAGTTCTTGCGGCCCATCGCGGTTCAGGCCAGGGCGTGCAGGCCGACGCGGTTGCCGTCCAGGTCGGTGATGTGCGCAAAAAAGCCCATGCCGGGCGGCAGCGCCTGGCGCGGCAGGGCAAGCTTGCCGCCGGCCTTGAGGGCGCGCGCCAGCGCGGCGTCGAGCGAGGGCGAAGCGTCGAGGTAGATCAAGGTGCCGCCGGACGCCGGTGCAGGCGCCGTGGGACCGGCCAGGATCGCGCCGCCCACGCCCTCTTGCGCTTCATAGGGAAACACCGCGCCTTCCGAGGGCCCCATGGTTTCGCGGCGCATTTTGCAGCCGAGTACGGTTTCGTAGAAGGCCTGGGCTTTGTCCAGTTGGGTGCTGGGGATTTCAAACCAGCTGATGGCGTTTTTCATGAATGGCTCCTTGTGTGAAAGAAGCCTCGATGGTGCGGACCTGCTACTGACAACGTCATGTCAGCAGCCTTGCCCGGAGCGCTACTGAGTCAGCGCCTCATCCAGCACTTCCACCCAATGCCGCACCGGCGTCGCCGTGCCGCTTTGCAGATGCGTGATGCAGCCGATATTGGCGGAGATGATGGTTTCGGGCGCCGCGGCCTGCAGATTGGCCAGCTTGCGGTCGCGCAACTGGTAGGCGATGTCGGGCTGCAGCACGGAATAGGTTCCCGCCGAGCCGCAGCACAGGTGCGATTCGGTGGCGGCCAGCGTCACCTTGAAGCCAAGCGCATGCATCAGTGTCTCGACGCCGCCGCGCAACTGCTGGCCGTGCTGCAGCGTGCAGGGCGGGTGGAACACCAGCGCGCCGGCCTTGGCGCCGACCTTGCCTTGAAGTTCGCCGACCAGCTCGGGCATCAGCTCGCTGAGGTCGCGTGTGAGTTCGCTGATGCGCGCCGCCTTGGCGGCGTAGGCCGGGTCGTCCTTGAGCATGTGGCCGTATTCCTTGACGGTGACGCCGCAGCCGGAGGCGTTCATGACGATGGCTTCCACACCTTCAGCGGCCGAGACATGCGGCCACCAGGCGTCGATGTTGCGCCGCATCTCGGCCTTGCCGCCTTCGTGGTCGTTGAGGTGGAACTTGACGGCGCCGCAGCAGCCGGCCTTGGGCGCAACCAGCGTCTGGATACCGGCCGCGTCGAGCACGCGAGCGGTCGCGGCATTGATGTTGGGCATCATGGCCGGCTGCACGCAGCCTTCGAGCATCAGCATCTTGCGCGCGTGCGTGCGCCGGGGCCAGGCGCCTGCCGCCTGCTTGGGCGGCACCTTGTTCTTGAGGGCCGCGGGCAGCAGGCCGCGCACGGCCTGGCCAGCTTTCATCGCGGGCGCGAACAGCGGCGAAGGCAGGCCTTCTTTCAGCGCCCATCGCAAGGCCTTCTCGCCGGCCGGGCGCGGCACGCGCTCGTCAACCAGCTTGCGGCCTATGTCGACCAGGTGGCCGTACTCCACGCCGCTGGGGCAGGTGCTCTCGCAGTTGCGGCAGGTGAGGCAACGGTCCAGGTGCAACTGGGTTTTGCGCGTGGGCGCTTCGCCTTCGAGCACCTGCTTGATCAGGTAGATGCGGCCGCGCGG
>NZ_CALROB020000027.1:0-74798 GCF_943369675.1 Polaromonas sp. YR568
CACGTTGACGCCGGCGCGGATCATTTTTTCCAGCAGTGCGGGGTCACTGGAGGCGGGCCCGAGGGTGGCAACGATCTTGGTGGCGCGACGCGGCATAGTGAATGTCTCCATGTAATTTAGTTTCCGATTTTCACACGGAAACGGTTACAAAGGCGTTACGAACTTGGCGCCGCACCGGCGCGAATGCGCTCAGCCCGCGGCGCGCTTTTGCAAAATCTCAAAGGCCGGCAGCGTCTTGCCTTCCAGCACTTCGAGGAAGGCGCCGCCGCCGGTGGAGATGTAGCCCACCTGTTTTTCAATGCCGTACTTGGCGATGGCGGCCAGCGTGTCGCCGCCGCCGGCGATTGAAAACGCGCTGCTTTCGGCAATGGCGCGCGCGATGCCTTCCGTGCCTTTGGCAAACGCGTCGAATTCGAACACGCCCACCGGGCCGTTCCAGACGATGGTGCCGGCGGCCATCAATTGCGCCGCCAGGCGCGCCGTGGTTTGCGGGCCGATGTCGAGGATCAGGTCGTCGTCGGACACCTCGGTGGCGGCCTTGACGGTGGCCGGCGCGTCGGCGGCAAAGGTTTTGGCGGTGACCACGTCGGTGGGGATGGGCACCTCGGCGCCGCGTGCCTTCATGGCCTCGATCACGGCCCTGGCTTCGGCCAGCAAATCGGCTTCGGCCAGGCTTTTGCCGATGTTCAGGCCGGCGGCCAGCATGAAGGTGTTGGCGATGCCGCCGCCCACGATGAGCTGGTCGACGTTGGCGGCCAGCGACTTGAGGATGGTGAGCTTGGTGGAGACCTTGCTGCCGGCCACGATGGCGACCAGCGGCCGGCGCGGCGCCGTCAGCGCCTTGGAGATGGCGTCCATCTCGGCGGCCAGCAGCGGGCCCGCGCTGGCGATGGGCGCGTATTGCGCGATGCCGTAGGTGGAGGCTTCGGCGCGGTGCGCGGTGCCGAAGGCGTCGTGCACAAAAATATCGCAGAGCGCGGCCATCTTGCGCGCCAGCGCTTCGCTGTTCTTCTTCTCGCCCTTGTTGAGGCGGCAGTTCTCCAGCAACACCAGCTGGCCGGGCTTGACGTCAACACCGTCCAGCCAGCTGGACGCCAGCGGCACTTCGCGTTTCATGAGTTCACCCAGGCGTTTGGCCACGGGTGCCAGCGAATCGGCCGGCTTGAATTCGCCTTCGACCGGCCGCCCGAGGTGCGAGGTCACCATCACCGCCGCACCGGCGTCCAGCGCCATCTGGAGGCAGGGAATCGAGGCGCGCACGCGCGTGTCTTCGGTGATGTTGCCCGCGTCGTCCTGCGGCACGTTGAGGTCGGCACGGACGAACACGCGCTTGCCGGCAACTTTGCCGCTGGCGCACAGGTCGGAGAAACGGATGAAGTTCATGGATGGCTCACAAATTAAGAACGGCCGGCCAATGCGGCCAAATTCCCAAATTGTAGGTTGCAGCAATAGCCCGAGCCGGTCTGATCCATCAGGGGCCGCGGAACCGGCTTTGCCGGGCCTCAGGCGCAGCGGCCCCTTTCGTGATGAAAGGGGCAGGGAGCTACACGCAGTGAGCGACCGTGGGGGCTAGTCACCAGCCGAGGAGGATATGCAGCGGCAAATACACCGCCATGCCGGCCAGGATGGTGCCCAGCACGCCGTGGCGCCAGTAATACCAGGCCGTGCCCGCGACGACGGCAAACAGGCGGGCGTCCTTCCAGGTGGCGATCAGGTGGCCATGGCTCATGACCATTTCCGGCACGATGACCGCCGCCAGCGCGGCGATGGGCGCGTAATGCAGGCCGCGCTGGGCCCAGGCCGGCAGGGTCCAGGGTTTGTCCGACAGGAAAAAGAAGGAGCGCGTGATGACGGTCATCAGCGTCATGCCGATGATGGTCGCCACCGTCCAGAGATCGGTCTGGTTCATACGGTGTCTCCGGTTCCGGCGGCCGGCGCCGCGGGTTTGGCGGGTGACGGTTTTTCGAGCAGCAGGCAGACGGCCACGGCGGCGGCGATGGCCACGAGGATATTCAGTTTGAGCGGCAGGGCGAAGGTGGCGACAGCCGCCGCGCCGGCGATGCCGGCCGACACCGCGCGCAGACGGGTGGTGGCCAGCGAGCACATGATGCCCAGCAAGGCCAGGATGCCGGCAAAACCCAGGCCCCACGACAGCGGAATGGAATTGGCCAGCACGATGCCCAGCAGGCTGGCGCCCACCCAGCTGACCCAGCCGGTCGTGCAGTTCCCTATCCAATAGGCTTCCTGCGCTTCGATGACGGCCGGGTCTGTGCCGGGATGCGGAAAACGCCGGGTGAACAGCACGTAATTCAGGTCAGCCATCAGGTAACCGTAGGCCATGCGCTTCCAGACGCTCTGGTGCATGACATAGGGCCGCAAGTGGGCGCTGAACACCATAAAGCGCAGGTTGACACAGAACGCAGTGGCCAGAATCACCCACATCGGAGCGCCGGCGACGATGAGCGGAAGAGCGGCCAGTTGCGAGCTGCCGGCAAACACCAGGATGGCCATCAGCAGCACTTCGACGAGGCTCATGCCCGACTTGACCATGGCCACACCCGTCATCAGGCCCCAGGCTGCGATACCAGGCGCGACCGCCGCCATGTCGTTGACGCCCGCCCGGAAATCCGGGTGATTGAACAATCTCTTCACAAAATCCTCATTCCTGTTGATCGACCGGCGCCTGGCTGAACACCATGCCGGGCCGGATGTCGAAGCCGCGCAAAAAATCGGCCGCATCCAGCGCCTTGCCGCCGGCTTTTTGCAGGCGGCTGACGCGCAGCACGCCGTCGATGGCGGCAATGTCTATGCCCTCGGCGCCGGCGGCCAGCACCTGGCCCGCCTCCGCACCGGCCGGCCGGGCCGCGCCGGCCAGAATTTCCGCGCGCCAGAACTTGAGGGTCTGGCCCGCCAGCACGCCGGCCGCGCCCGGGAAGGGATTAAAGGCGCGTATGCGGCGCTCCAGCACGGCGGCGCTTTGTGTCCAGTCCACCAGGGCCTCGTGTTTCTCAATCTTGTGGGCGTAGGTCACGCCCCCAGTTGGCTGGGGCGTGGCTGTGAGGCCGCCGCAGGCCGCGAGTTCCAGCGCCTCGACGATGAGCCGCCCGCCCAGGCCGGCCAGCCTGTCGTGCAGGGAAGCGGTGGTGTCATCCGCGGTGATGGGCATCTTGTCCACCAGCAGCATGTCGCCGGTGTCCAGCCCGGCATCCATTTGCATGATGGTGATGCCGGTTTCCGCGTCGCCGGCCTCGATGGCGCGGTGAATCGGTGCGGCGCCGCGCCAGCGCGGCAGCAGCGACGCATGGATATTGAGGCAACCCAGCCGGGGGGTGTCCAGCACCCATTGGGGAAGGATCAGGCCGTAGGCGGCGACCACCATGACGTCGGCACGCGCGGCGAGGATGGCCTCGCGGGCTGCCGCGGCGTCATCGGGGAATTTGCCGTCCAGCCGCAAGCTGCGCGGCTGGGCGACGGTGATGCGGGCGTTTTCAGCCCATTGCTTGACGGGGGAGGCCTGCAGCTTCATGCCGCGGCCGGCGGGGCGGTCGGGCTGGGTCAGGACCAGGGGAATCTCAAAACCGGCTGCGTGCAATCGTTCGAGGGCCGCGCGGGCGAACTCAGGGGTACCGGCAAAAATGACGCGCATGGCGCCTGATTCTAAAGAGTCCCCGGGAAATCCCGGGGTTGCGGCGGCAAAGCCCCGCGTATCCGCCAAACCGGCCGGAAGCGCTCAGCGCGTGGCTTCGCGCTCCTCGTCCTTTTTCTGCTTGATCATCTTGGTCTTGATGCGGTTGCGCTTCAGGGGGGAGAGGTATTCCACGAACACCTTGCCCAGCAGGTGGTCCATTTCATGCTGGATGCAGACCGCCAGCATGCCCTCGGCTTCATAGACCTGCGGCTTGCCGTCCAGGTCCAGGGCCTGGACCTTGATGGCGAGGGAGCGCTCCACGCCGTCGTAAATGCCGGGCACCGACAGGCAGCCTTCATCGCCGACGCGCTTTTCCTCGCTGGCCCAGAGGATTTCCGGGTTGATCAGCACCATGGGCTGGTCACGCTCTTCGCTGACGTCGATGGTGATCAGCCGCTCATGCACGTCGACCTGGGTGGCGGCCAGGCCTATGCCCGCCGCTTCATACATGGTCTCAAACATGTCGTCGGCCAGTTTGCGCAGGCGCGCGTCAACGGCCGCCACGGGTTTGGCCACCGTGTGCAGGCGGGGATCGGGATAACGAAGAATGGTCAGCTGGCTCATGGGGGAAGGCAAGGGGAAAAGAAGGGCAAAGGAGGAGGTGTCGCTATTTTCGCCACTTTTCCTGGTTTTTCAGCATCCTGATATTCCCAGAATCGCGGATTCGTTGCTTAATCAAGGGCTTAGGTACAAAATCGTTAGTAATTTATCAAGATACAACACGGCCTTTTCCGCCCGGTTCCGCTGCGGATCGCGCCGTGCCAGTTCTCTCAAAGCGCCGAAGGCCTACAAAGATGCAAACAATTTTTGGTCGTTTCAGTCAAATTTCAATAGCCGCAACCGCCCTGCTGGGCATCGCCGGCGGCCTGCATGCCCAGAACTTCCCCATCACACCGGGCCAAAAAGCAACAGCAACCCAGGTGGCACAGGCCGGCGTCCCCCTCAGCGAGCTGGCACCCAACGCCCCTGACGAATACACCGTCAAGCGCGGCGACACGCTGTGGGCCATCTCCGGCATGTTCCTCAAGAGCCCATGGCGCTGGCCGGAACTGTGGGGCATGAACCTGCAGGACATCCGCAACCCCCACCTTATCTACCCGGGGCAGCACCTCTACCTGGATAAAACCGGCGGCCGCGCCACCTTGCGCACGCGCCAGGCCTCCAGCGACGGCCCGCCGACCGATACGGTGCGCGTGTCGCCCCGCACCCGCTTTGAAAGCCTGGCCGACGCCTCGATCCCGACGTTGTCGCCCAATGCCATCGAGCCCTTCCTCGCGGAAGCCATCCTCGTGGATGACGCTACCTTCTCCAGAGCCCCCCGCATCGTCGCAACCCAGGAAGGGCGCGTGCTGCTCAGCCGCGGCGACCGCGCCTATGCGCGCGGTGAATACGTGGGCGGCGTGGCCACCGGCACCCCCTTGAGCGACGCCAAAGGCCAGCCGCTGGACTACCGCGTCTACCGCAATGCCACGCCCCTGAAAGACCCGACCACCCAGCAGATCCTCGGCTATGAAGCGCAGTACATCGGCAAGGCCGAGCTGATGCGCGGCGAATCTGTCGCACAGGTGGAAGGCAAGGACGGCAAATATAAGCAGGAAATCGTTCCCGCCACCATCGACATCGTGGCCACCAAGGAGGAAATGCGGGTGGGTGACCGCCTGCTCCCCGAGCCTCCGCGGGAACTGCGCAATTACGCGCCGCACGCGCCTTCCTCGCCGATGTCCGGCCAGATCATCTCGATATACGGCAGCGCCGTAGGGAACGCCGCGGAAAACCAGGTCGTGGTGATCAATCGCGGCGCCAAGGATGGCATTGAACGCGGCCACGTCATGGCCGTCCTCAAGGACGGCGAGCAGCTCGCCGACAAAACCGACAGCGCACGGCCCCTGCTCAAGCTGCCCAGTGAACGTAACGGCTTGCTGATGGTGTTCCGCACTTTCGACAATCTTTCCTACGCGCTGCTGCTGCAGATCACCGACGGCGTGAAGGTCGGCGACCGCTTTACCAACCCGAACTAAGACGCTGTCCCGGCGGTGCGGCCCGGATGCCCATGGCCTTGCCGGTCGCCCACGCCGAAGCCCCGCCTGCCGACAGCCGGCCACTCCCACCATCCTGATTGACATGGACACGCAAGAGCTCCAGGCCTGGTTGCGCCTGACCCTGTCGCCCGGCGTGGGAAACGACGGCGCGCGCAAGCTGCTGGCCGCTTTTGGATCGGCACAGGCGGTCTTCGGCCAAAGCGCCGCCGCCCTTACGCAACTCGGCTCCGGCAAGCTTGCCAAGGCCATCCTCGCAGAGCCACCGGGCCTGGTCGCCCTGCTGCAGGCCACGCAGGAATGGCTGCAGGCCGGCGACGACCGGCAGGTCGCCACGCTGGGCGACACGGCTTATCCGGCGGCCCTGCTCGATATTGAAGACCCGCCCTTGATGCTCTACATGCTGGGCGTTCGCGCCAGGCCGTCGCAAGCCGCGGCCGGCGAGGCGGCGCGCAACATCGCCATCGTCGGCAGCCGCAACCCGACGCCGCAGGGCGAAGCCAATGCCCGGCAATTCGCCAGGGCGTTCGGCAGCGCCGGGCTTTGCGTGGTGTCGGGGCTGGCCCTGGGCATTGACGGCGCGGCGCACGATGGCGCCCTGCTCGGCGGCGGCGACACGATTGCGGTGGTGGGCACGGGGCTGGACAGGGTGTACCCCAAAAAGCACCTTGCGCTGGCGCACCGGATTGCGCAGCAGGGCATGATCGTCAGTGAATTTCCTGTCGGCACACCGCCGCTGGCGGCCAACTTCCCGCGGCGCAACCGCATCATCTCGGGTTTGTCCCGCGGCACGCTGGTGGTGGAGGCGGCGCTGCAGTCCGGCTCGCTGATCACGGCGCGGCTCGCGGCGGAGCAGGGCAAGGAGGTGTTTGCCATCCCGGGCTCCATCCACTCGCCCCAGTCCCGCGGCTGCCACGCGCTGATCAAGCAGGGTGCCAAGCTGGTCGAAGTGGCGCAAGACGTGCTGGAAGAGCTGAACTTTCCCACGGGCCCGCAAGCGGCAGATAACGATGCTGCGGCAGCAGGGCCGGACGCGGGCGATCCGCTCATCGCGGCCCTGGGCTTCGACCCCGTGAGCCTGGACGCGCTGCAGGCGCGCACCGGGCTGGATACCGCGCGGTTGCAGGGCCGGCTTCTTGAACTCGAACTGTGCGGGCAGGTGGTGCGCTTGCCCGGCGGCCTCTTCCAGCGCCTGGCGGCCGGTTGACGCCCGGCGAATTTTCACGCGCTCCCGCACCTTGGCCAGACGTTTGACACGGCTGGCTTTATCTGCGTTATATTGGGTGCATGTTTGAAGTACTGGTGTACGTCTACGAGAATTACTGGCAAGGTGACGCTTGCCCCGAACTCCACCGACTGGGCCGAAAACTCACCGCGGCGGGATTCGACGCCGAGGAAATCCAGGCGGCCCTGGTGTGGTTGGACGGCCTGAACGTCGCGGCACAAGGCACGCAAATCAGCCTGCCGGCCAAATCTCTGCAGGACACCGGTCAACCTCTGATTGCGGCCCACGCGATCCAGCCGCAATCCGCCGGCAGCCTGCGTGTTTATTCCGTCGCCGAACAAACCCACCTGGGCGCTCAAAGCCTGGGTTTTGTGAGCTTCCTCGAATCCTCCGGCGTGCTGCCGCCGCACATGCGCGAGATCGTCATCGACCGCGCCATGGCGGCGCCGGGCGACCCGGTGACGCTGGACGACCTGAAAATCATCGTCCTCATGGTGTACTGGAGCTTCGGCGAAGAGCCCGATGCGCTGGTGCTTGACGAGCTCTGCGACGACACGGAATTTCGCATCGCCCACTGAGTCTCGAACGCAGGGCGCCGGCTATCGCCCCCGCCCACGCAACACCCAAGAGAATCAGCCCAGCAAGCGCTCGGGATTGGCGTCGAGCTTGGCCAGCGCGTCGCGCGTGGCGCGCACCGTCAACGCTTCTTCTTCCGTCGGCACCAGCAAGCCCGCCTGCAAGTAGGCGGCCAGCCGGCGTGCCTGGATCAGGAAATTACGGCCGTCGGTGGAGGCAAAGAGGTGCAGCTGCTTGCGGTCGCTGCACCAGGCGAACTGGACATGGCTGACCTTGCCGTTGTGGTCCAGGCTGAACCACGCACCCAATTGAAGTTCTTTGGCCCATGAGCGCATGGCCTCGGTGGGATGGCTGCCGCCGTCGGCAATCACCTCGATGTCCGCGGAGTCAATGCCTATCATGGTGACCAGGCTCTCGGTATCCAGCGGCAGATCTCCCACATCCTCGTCGGACAGGTAGTCTTCGAGGTTGGTCAGCCGCTTGGCCATTTCCTCCACCCGCTCGGCGGGGATGGCGTCGGTCTTGGACATGAAGGCATCGGCCAGCGTGTCGCTGATGATTTTCAGGTGTCCATCCTGGTCGGCGACGCCAAGGCCCAGCATGGACATGCCCAGGCGCAACAACTGCAGCAGCTTGGGCAGGTCGGCGATGACGCGCGCGCGATCGTTGCGGTTGGGCTTGGCGCTGGCGGCCCACACCAGGTCGGCGGCGGCCCGCTTGAGCGTGAGGGTTTCCTCATGCTGCGGGCCGTTCTTCATGGCGGCAATCGCCAGCACCTCGGCCCACACCTTGAACAGGAATTCGCGGATTTCATCCCGCACCGGCATGTCATTGAGCATGTTGCGCATCTCAATGGTGTACTGGATGGTCATGGTCTCTTTTTGCTCGACCTGCTGGGCCACGCTCACCACGCGGGCGACGCTGCCGTGCTCCGACAAAAACCTCGACAGGAATTTGTCGAATTCGTCGTAGACAAGCTGGAACACCCTGCGCCCGGTTTCGGGGTACTGCTCGATCACCTGCACGACGCGCTTGATCTCGGACTCCAGGACGCCGCCGGCCACCGTGACGTCGAAACCGAGCACACAAGAACCCATGCGGTCGATCAGCCGGCGCGCGGGATGCTGCAGCGACTCGAAGAATTCAGGCTCGGAAATCGCCACCCGCAGCACCGGCATCTGCAGGCGCGCAAACCAGACGCGGATCACCGCGGGGATGCGGTCTTCGGCCAGGATGCTCTGGAACATCAAGGCCACGATTTCAATCGTGGCTTTTTCCGATGATGTGGATGCAGCCTCCTTGAGCTTGCTGGTGCGTTCGCGCAAAGCGCCCACGACGTGGTCCACCTGCACCTGGCCGTAGATCTGGCCCTGCGCGTCCGCAAGCATGGTGCGTTCCGCGCTGCTTTCTTCCGCGCGCTCCGCGCTGGCCATGGCCTGCGACAGCTGCGGTGAGGCCTGGTTCGGCCGCGTATCGTCAAAACCCGCCACCTGGTTTGTCAGCAGGCGCTTGAGTTGCCCCATCACGCCCTGCGCCCGCATGCGCGCCCGGGCCAGCGGTGTGGTGGCGGTCTGCATGCGGGTTTCGTCATACACACCCGGGCCCGTCGCCTCCGGCCCCTTGGCCGCATGGGCCTTGCCGGCGTTTTCGCCGCCGTTGCCGCCCTGAGGGCTCGCGCCGGCGCGCGCGGAACGGCCGGCGCCCGAACTTGTAGCGCCACTGCCGCCGCGTCCGCCGCCGGATTCCGCGCCAAACCTGGATGCGCCTGCCGTGGCGCCACGGCCGCCTCCATGGGCGGGGCCGGCACCGCGAGCACCCGACGAACCCGTGGGGCCGCCCATTGCGCTCCCGGAGTCACCGAAATCGCCGCCATGTGAGGCTTTGCCGCGAGGGGCTTCAGCGGCCGTTTTGCCGGTCACGGCCGAAGGCGTGCGCTTGACCAGCGGCCGGAGGTCAATTTCAGCCATCACGCCTTGCTGCACCAGGAATTCGTTGGTCGCGTGATAGGTTTCAAGCAGGTGCTCGCCCATCTCCTTCTGGATATCCGCCTGGACAGCGACCCAGGTCTCCCGCGGCAGGCCCGCAAGACCCCATTGTTCGACCAGGTGCTGCGCGAGCACTTCAGGACGCAGGATGTCCTGCTTGTGCAATTCCGGGACTCCTTCGAGGCTCTGGATGCGCAAGCGGAGGTCGTTGAGTTCCCAGCTGGCGAAATCCAGCAGGCGCAGGGCCAGGCGTGAGGCCAGGATCTTGTCCTCCATCACGTCGTTGCCCATCAATTCGAATTTTCCGCTGTCCGCGAACCTGGAGCCGGAGCTGGCGGCCGGGACGGTCTGCGCGTTGGCCCACGCGGCGGTGGTGCCGCGAACCCAACTGCTTCCACTCTTCTGGAAGGCCATCCAGCCGTCGCGGCGATCCTGCATGTCGCGGGCACTGGCCGGCTGGTCGACCAGCGCGGTCAGCCGATCTTGAACGGTCTTGGCCAACGCCGGCAGTATCCGTGCAGCACGTTCCGTGAACAGCGCGCGAGCCTGCTCGACCAGAAAACCGTTTTTTTTGTTACTTGGAGCCACGACCGCCCTGCATGATTAGCCTATAGCTTACACCGTGGCCCCTGCGTTGGGGTCGTTCGGATCCTCGCCTTTTTTGGCTGTTGCCTTGACGAGGTCTTCGCGCTTGATGCCCAGCCACATCGCGATCGCGGCGGCCACAAAAACCGAGGAATAAATGCCGAACAGGATGCCGATGGTCAGGGCCAGGGCGAAGTAAAAGAGCGTGGGGCCGCCGAACAACAGCATGGACAGAACCATGATCTGCGTGGAACCGTGGGTAATGATGGTGCGGCTGATGGTCGACGTGATCGCGTTGTCGATGATTTCGGTCGTGTTCATCTTGCGGTAGCGGCGAAAGTTCTCGCGGATCCGGTCGAAAATCACCACCGATTCGTTGACGGAGTATCCGAGCACCGCCAGCACGGCGGCCAGCACGGCCAGCGAAAACTCCCACTGGAAGAACGCGAAAAAGCCCAGGATGATGACGACGTCGTGCAGGTTGGCGATGATGGCCGCCACCGCGTACTTCCATTCAAAACGGAAAGCCAAGTAGACCATGATGCCGAACACCACCATGGCCAGCGCCTTCAGCCCGTCGTGGGCCAGCTCTTCGCCCACCTGCGGGCCGACGAATTCGGTGCGGCGCAGCGTCACGTCAGGGCTGGCCGCCTTCAGGGCTCCCAGCACCTTGTCGCTTTGCTGGGCGGTGCTGACGCCCTTTTGCGCCGGCAGGCGGATCATCACGTCGCGCGATGTGCCGAAATTCTGCACCTGCACGTCGGTGAACCCCAGGCCGGACACGGTGTCGCGGATCTTTCCGACGTCGGCGGCCTGGGTGTAGTTGACCTCCATCAAGGTGCCGCCGGTGAACTCCACCGACAGGTGCAGGCCGCGCGTGATCAGGAAGAAGACGGCCAGCGCAAAGGTGGCAAAGCTGATGACGTTAAAAATCAGGGCATGCCGCATGAACGGAATGTCGCGCCGGATTTTGAAGAATTCCATCTGGGGTCCTTGGGAAACTCAGGAAAAAGAGGCCGTGATCACTTGGTCGCCACGGCGCCGGACGCGGCGGGCCGCCACACCGTGCCGATGGAAACCGACTTGAGCTTTTTCTGGCGGCCGTACCAGAGGTTGACCAGGCCGCGAGAGAAAAACACCGCCGAGAACATGCTGGTCAGAATGCCGATGCAATGCACCACGGCAAAACCCCGCACCGGGCCGGAACCAAAGGCCAGCAAGGCCAGGCCGGCGATCAGCGTGGAAATGTTCGAGTCCAGGATGGTGGCCCAGGCGCGCTCGTACCCCGCATGGATGGCCGCCTGCGGCGAAGCCCCGCTGCGCAGCTCTTCGCGCACGCGCTCGTTGATCAGCACGTTGGAGTCGATGGCCATGCCCAGCGCCAGCGCCATGGCCGCCATGCCGGGCAGGGTCAGGGTCGCCTGCAGCATGGACAGCACCGCCACCAGCAGCAGCAGGTTGACGGCCAGGGCCAGGCCCGAGAACAGGCCGAACAGCATGTAGTAGCAGGCCATGAAGGCCACGATCACGACGAAGCCCCAGGACACGCTGTGAAAACCCTTGGAGATGTTGTCGGCGCCCAGCGTCGGGCCTATGGTGCGCTCCTCGATGATTTCCATCGGGGCTGCCAGCGAACCGGCGCGCAGCAGCAAGGCCAGGTCGTTGGCTTCAACAACGCTCATGGAGCCGGAAATCTGGAAGCGGTTACCGAGTTCGCCCTGGATGACGGGCGCCGTCAGGACCTCGCCCTTGCCTTTTTCGAACAGCAGGATGGCCATGCGCTTCTTGAGATTCTCGCGGCTGGTGTCGCGCATGATGCGCCCGCCCTTGGCGTCGACCGTGAGGTCCACCTTGGGCTGCTGGTTCTGCGAGTCAAAGCCCGGTTGCGCGTCGGTGAGGTTTTCGCCGGTCAGGATGACCTGCTTCTTGACGATCACGGCCTGGCCGTTGCGTTCGAAGAAGCGCTCATCGCCGAAAGGAACGGCGCCGCTGTTGTTCGCGGCGGCGCGGGCTTCGGCGCTGTCGTCTACCAGGCGCATTTCCAGTGTGGCGGTGCGGCCCAGGATGTCCTTGGCCTTGGCCGTGTCCTGCACGCCGGGCAGCTGCACCACGATGCGGTCTATGCCCTGCTGCTGGATGACCGGCTCGGCCACGCCCAGTTCATTGATCCGGTTGTGCAGGGTCACGATGTTCTGCTTGAGCGCCTGGTCCTGGATGCGGCGCGCGGCTTCGGGCTTGATGGTGGCCGTCAGCTTGTACTCGGTGCCGTCCGGCGCGTCGACCGTCTGCAGGTCGGCGAACTGGTCCTGGACCAGCGCCTTGGCGGAGGCCAGGGTGGCGGAATCGCGCAACTTGATTTCGATGGTTTGCGCGTTGCGGCTGATGCCGCTGTGGCGGATGTTCTTTTCGCGCATGGACAGGCGGATGTCGCCGGCCAGGGACTCGGCCCGCTTGGTGAGCGCGGCCTGCATGTCGACCTGCAACATGAAGTGGACGCCGCCGCGCAGGTCCAGGCCGAGGTACATCGGGAAGGCATGCAGCGAGGTCAGCCATGCGGGCGAGCGCGACAGCAGGTTGAGCGCGACCACATAGGCCGGATCGTTCGCGTCGGGCGACAGGGCTTTCTGGACGGCATCCTTGGCTTTGAGCTGGGTATCGGTGTCGCCGAAACGCGCCTTGATCGACGTGCCTTCGAGGGTGATGGCCTCGGCCGCGATGCCGGCGTCTTTCAAGGCCTGCTCGACCTTGGCCATGGTCGTGGTGTCGACCTTGATGGTGGATTTCACGCTGGACACCTGCACCGCAGGCGCTTCGCCGAAGAAATTGGGCAGCGTGTACAGCGCCGCGATCAGCAGCGCGACCACGATGATGGCGTACTTCCAGGCCGGATAACGATTCATGGGAGGGCTGTTCCTGGTGGACAAATGAACAAAAGGGGCGCCTGCCTCACGCGGTGACGGCAGCGGCCCCGATATACCGCTGGCCCCTATGGATTTTCATAAGGGCCTTGATGGCCTTATTTGGCCGGGTTGATGGCGCCCTTGGGCAGCACCTGGATGATGGCGCTGCGCTGCAGCTGCACTTCAACGCCGGGAGCCAGCTCCAGGGTCAGGTACACGTCGCCCAGCTTGGTGACCTTGCCGAGCAGGCCGCCGGCGGTGGCGACTTCATCGCCCTTGGCCAGTGCCTCGATCATGGTGCGATGCTCTTTCTGCTTTTTCATCTGCGGGCGGATCATGACGAAATACAGCACCACAAACATCAGCACCAGGGGCAGCATGCCCGTCAGAGAGGACATCATGCCACCATCGGCGGCGGCGGCAGGGGCGGTTTGGGCAAAGGCGGAAGAAATGAACACGGCTGACTCCACAACATATTAAAGACACACTGGCGCGCACGCCGTCCAGCACGGACGGCGCACAGAAGTCCACGATTGTATGCGGCGAGGCTCTCGTGGAAGGGGGTAACTGGCGCGCGCCAGGGGCTTTTCAAGCCGGGTTGACGCGCAAAGAGCCGCCACGGGCTTGCCGCGGGGCTCCCAGGGGGAAGGAAAGGCCGGCGCCGGCTCAGGCGGCTTTCCGCTGGACGGTCGCTCCCGGCGCACGAAAGGACTGCATCAGCGCGGCCCACTGCGGCCGCGCGGCGGCCAGGTGGCGCGCCTTGACGTGGCCGTAACCCTTGATCAATTCGGGAATCCGGGCGATTTCGACGGCCGTGGCGTGGTTTTCGGCGTTCAGGCCCGCCAGCACTTCCTGCAGGCTGGCCTTGTATTCCTCGATCAGGGCGCGCTCGGTGCGCCGTTCTTCGGTGCGGCCGAACACATCCAGCGGCGTGCCGCGCAGGCCCTTCAAACGGGCCAGCACCTTGAAGGCGCCCAGCATCCAGGGGCCGAACTGCTTCTTCTGCAGCTCGCCCTTGTCGTTTTTAGGCGCGATGAGCGGCGGCGCCAGGTGGTAGTGGAGCTTGAAGTCGCCTTCGAACATGGCGTTGACCTTGCCCAGGAAGGCGGTGTCGGTGTGCAGGCGCGCCACTTCGTACTCGTCCTTGTAGGCCATCAGTTTGAAGAGGTAGCGCGCAACGGCCTCGGTCAGCGTCGTTTTGCCCAGCACCGCCTCGGCGCCCCGCACCTGCTCGACAAAGGACTGGTAGGCCTGCGCATAGGCGGCGTTCTGGTAGGCCGTGAGGAAGTCGACCCGCTTGGCCATCATTTCGGCCAGCGCCGGCTTCTTCACGAATTCGATGACCTGCGCCGCCTTGAACAGCGCCTGCACCGAGGCCAGGTCATGCGCGCAGCGCCGGCCCCATTCAAACGCCGACTTGTTGTTGTCGACCTGCACGCCGTTGAGTTCGATCGCGCGCATCAGCGCGGCATGCGACAGCGGCACACGCCCTTTTTGCCAGGCAAAGCCCAGCATCAGCGGGTTGGTGTAAATCGAGTCACCCACCAGTTGCACTGCCACCTGCTCGGCATCGAAGCTGCCCAGCAAGTCAGCGCCCACTGCTGCGGTCACGGCGCTTTCGCAATTGCCGCCCGGGAACTGCCAGCCCGGGTTGGTCACAAAGGCTGCCGTCGGCGTGCCGTGCGAATTCATGGCCACATAGGTTCGGCCCGGCTGCATGACGGTCAGTGTGTATTTGCTGGCGGCCACGATGGGGTCGCAGCCTATGACCAGGTCGGCCTTGGCGGTGTCGACCTTGGTGGTGTAAATCGCTTCGGGCCGGTTGGCGATCTGGATGTGGCTCCAGGTGGCGCCGCCTTTTTGCGCCAGGCCGCCGGCGTCCTGGGTGACCACGCCCTTGCCCTCAATGTGCGCGGCCATGCCCAGCAGCTGGCCTATGGTGATGACGCCGGTGCCGCCCACGCCGCCCACCACGATGCCCCAGGCGTGCTCGGCCACGGGCAACACCGGCTCGGGAACCGGCGGCAGGCTGCTGGGCGCGCCCTTCTTTTCTTTCTTCGGTTTCTTCAGCTGGCCGCCTTCAACGGTGATGAAGCTGGGGCAAAAGCCCTTCACGCAGGAATAGTCCTTGTTGCAGGTGTTCTGGTTGATGCGGCGCTTGCGGCCGAATTCGGTTTCCAGCGGCTCCACCGAGAGGCAGTTGGACTGCACGGAGCAGTCGCCACAGCCTTCGCAGACCAGCTCGTTGATCACCACGCGTTTTTCCGGGTCCACCAGGGTGCCGCGTTTGCGGCGCCGGCGCTTTTCCGTCGCGCAGGTCTGGTCGTAAATGATGGCGGTCGTGCCCTTGAGTTCGCGGAACTCGCGCTGGATGCGGTCCAGCTCGTCGCGGTGGTGCACCGTCACGCCGTCCAGCAGCGGCGCGCCGTCGTACTTCTGCGGCTCGTCGGTCACGATCACCAGCTTGGCCACGCCTTCGGCGCGCAGGCTTTGCATGATCTGCAGCACCGAGTGGCCTTCGGGCCGCTCGCCGACCTGCTGGCCGCCCGTCATGGCGACCGCGTCGTTGTAGAGGATTTTGTAGGTGATGTTCACGCCCGAGGCGATGGCCTGGCGTATCGCCAGCAGCCCGCTGTGGAAGTAGGTGCCGTCGCCGAGGTTGGCAAAAATATGCGCGTCGGTCGTGAAGGCCGCCTGGCCCACCCAGGTCACGCCCTCGCCGCCCATCTGGGTGAAGGTGGAGGTGGAGCGGTCCATCCAGGTCGCCATGTAGTGGCAGCCGATGCCGGCCACGGCGCGCGAACCTTCGGGCACGCGCGTGCTGGTGTTGTGCGGGCAGCCGCTGCAAAACCACGGGGCGCGCTCGCCGGTGTCGGACTTGCCTTCGGCGAGAGCCCGTTCGCGCCCCTCGATCACGGCCAGGCGCTCGTCCATGCGCGCGATCACGTCGGCCGGCACGCCCAGCTTTTTCAGGCGCTTGGCGATCGCCTTGGCGATGATGGCCGGCGTCAGGTCGGCCTTGGCGCGCAGCAGCCAGTTGTCGCTCGGATTGGAGCGGCCCCACTCGCCGCCCGATGCATCACCCTCGGGCTCGTCGAACTTGCCCAGCACATTGGGCCGCACGTCGGCGCGCCAGTTGTAGAGCTCTTCCTTGATCTGGTATTCGATGACCTGGCGTTTTTCCTCGACCACCAGGATTTCCTGCAGGCCTTCGGCGAAGTCGCGCGTGATGGTGGCCTCCAGCGGCCAGACCACGTTGACCTTGTGCAGGCGAATGCCCAGTTGGTGGCAAGTGTCTTCATCCAGGCCCAGGTCAGCCAAGGCCTGGCGCGTGTCGTTGAAGGCCTTGCCGCTGGCGATCAGGCCGAAGCGGTCCTTGGGGCCGGCGATCACGTTGTAGTTGAGCTTGTTGGCGCGGATATAGGCCAGCGCGGCATACCATTTGTAGTCCATCAGCCGCGCTTCCTGCTCCAGCGGCGCGTCGGGCCAGCGGATGTGCAGGCCGCCGGGCGGCATGGCGAAATCTTCGGGGAGGATGATCTTCACGCGGTCCGGGTCGACCAGCACGGAGCTCGACGACTCGACGACTTCCTGGATGGTCTTCATGCCCGACCAGACGCCCGAAAAACGGCTCATGGCGAGGGCGTGCAGCCCCATGTCCAGGATGTCCTGCACGTTGGACGGAAAGAACACCGGCAGGCCGCAGGCCTTGAAGATGTGGTCGCTCTGGTGGGCGGCGGTGGAGCTTTTGGAGACGTGGTCGTCACCGGCAATCGCGATCACGCCGCCGTGTTTCGCGGTGCCCGCCATGTTGGCGTGCTTGAAGACATCGGAGCAACGGTCCACACCGGGGCCCTTGCCGTACCAGATGCCGAACACGCCGTCGAATTTTTTGCTTTGCGGGTACAGGTCCAGCTGCTGGGTGCCCCAGACGGCGGTGGCGCCCAGCTCTTCATTAACGCCGGGCTGGAACACGATGTTCTGCGCGGCCAGGTGCTTTTTGGCGGCCCACAGCGCCTGGTCATAGCCGCCCAGCGGCGAACCGCGGTAGCCGCTGATAAAACCCGCGGTGTTCAGGCCTTCGATGGCGTCGCGCGTGCGCTGCAGCATGGGCAGGCGGACCAGCGCCTGGACACCGCTCATGAAGGCGCGGCCATGCTCCAGGCTGTACTTGTCGTCGAGCGTGACGGTCTCTAGCGCCCTGCGGATGTGTTCAGGAAGTGGAGCGTTCATACGGCAACTCCCATGCGAACAAGCTCGACGACAAATACAGCACAGCCGGCTTCGCCGCCTGAATACTTGTGCCTTCGGCGAAACCCGCTTTGCGGGTTTTCGTCCAGCGTGACGGTCTCTAGCGCCTTGCGGATGTGTTCAGGAAGTGGGGCATTCATGTTCGTGGGTCTCCAGGACTGTTTTTTAATACCGCCTTGTGGGCAGGTCAGCGTGAGGGTCAAACCCGGTTAGGGACTGCCCTCTATATGCATGCAAAGTGTATGCCGCCAGACCGGATATGTCTTTGCTTTGTTTGCCCGATTTAGCATGGTTTTAGAAAGGATCTTGCTGCAAAATAGCAAATATGGAAACATTAGACAAGTTTGACATCGCAATCCTGAAGGAGTTGCAGCTGGATGCACGCCTGACGAACATCGAGCTGGCCTCACGCGTGGGTTTGTCGGCCGCCCCCTGCTGGCGGCGCGTGCGGGCGCTGGAAGAAAGCGGCTTCATCACCGGTTACCGGGCCGAGATCAACCGCCACAAGATAGGGCTGGGTGTGCTGGCCTTTGTGCGGCTGGACGCCGACCGCAACAGCGGCGACGCCACGCGCCAACTTGAGGAAGCCATCAAGAAACTGCCGGAAATCGTGTCCTGCCACTACATCAGCGGCACCGGCACTTTCGAGCTGCAAGTCGTGGCGCAGGACCTGGAGGCCTTCAGCAAATTCGCATTGCAGAACCTGATCAACCTGCCGAACGTGAAAGACCTGCACACGAGTTTTTCACTGGGGGAGGTCAAGGCGAGCAGTGCCTTGCCCCTGGGGCATTTGACGCAATAAATAAAACGCGCCTGGAAGCTCCCGGATGAGCGCACTGGGGCGTCACTGAGGCGTATCCGCCGCCTTTTTTTTCCAGCGGACTTCCGTATTGATCAGGTCACCGTTGGACCGATATCTCCATTTATCGGTGTTGACATAGGTGCCGTCAATATTGATGCTCCACCGGCCGTTGTCCCTGTACGCAATGACGGTGTGGCAATCCGTACGATCGGCGCAGAGCTGAAATTGCGCCCGCCCGTCGAAGGAATTGTTTCTGAAGTACCAGGAAGACCACCACTTCAAGCGAAAAACATCCCTGGATCCCCCGGCCTCCGTAGCAACCAGGTATGCGGCCACGCTCTTCCTGGCCAATGGAAATACTTCCGACGAAGTAAGGCGGTAAGCATCAAGGCCGACGCTGACGCAGTACACGGCAACGAGGGCAAAGATGGAGGTAAAGACTTTTGTTTTTGGGCTCATGGGAACAGGGGTATTAAGCGCACACTCAACACAGCTGGCGGCGTAAAGTGGTTGACCGGGGGCTGGCTTCAGTGGATGGTAGCTTGACTTGGCGGCCACTTCCGCTCTCGCTTCCATCCGTTTACATTTTCCTCACCCCTCGCATCATTCCCATGGAGCGCGCCATGCCCACCTCCCGATACCTCATCCCAGCCATATCTCTCACGCTTTTGATGGGTTTCGCCCAGGTTTTACGAGCGCAGCCGGCCATCAGTCCGGCAACCAGCACCGAGGCCATCCCGATGCGCAACCTGCAGATCGAGGTGCGGCAGGCCGGAAGCAGCCTGCGCTCCCAGAGCGCGCTGGGCATGCAGGGCGGCGTCGTCCTGCAGCCGGGCCGCTCGGGCGCAAACGCCGGCATCACGGCCCAGGACAGCCAGCACAGCGATGCCCGCGACCTGGTGCAGCGCGTGCTGGTACTCAACGGCCGCAGCGCCAACATCAACCTGGGCAACAGCCAGCCGCTGCGGCTGGTGCAGGCGCATCAGGGCGGCACCGTGTTCATCGACGCCAACAGCGGCTTTTCGGCCAGGCCCCTCTGGTACGGCGGCGACAGCGTGGAACTGGAACTGGCCGCGGGGCAGGCCAGCCGCCCGGGCGCCTCGCCAATGGCGCCACTGTCCTCATCGTCCGTCAGCACCTCGCTGTCCGTGCGCCTGGGGGAATGGGTCACCGTCGCGGAGTCGGACGATGCGGGCGCCGGCAGCAGCAACGGCATCGCCGACAGCCGGCAATCCACCCGGCGGGACGGTATGCGCGTAGAGGTTCGCCTCTCGGTGCGTTAGGGCTAATCGCGCACGCAGCGTGCGACCAAAGGCAGCAAGGGATAGCGAAGGACAGCTTCGCGGCCGCTGGCGCCCAGCCCGAATTCGGCGCGCATGCGCGGGTTGCTGTAGACCGTCTGCTGCGGCCCCTGGCCGCCGGCGTCGCGGTTGAGCACGTCGTTGCCGCCGGAGCCGTCCAGCACCGCGGTGTCGTCGATAAATTTGACCCGGAACTCGATGCCGTGTTCGCAGCGGTACAGCGGGCCGGCGCCTTGCCAGTTGCCGCCTGCGCAACCAGCCAGTGTTGCTGTCGCCAGCAGTGCGGCGCACATGTTCCATGGCCTGTTCATCATGATGACTCCTGGAGGGTTGTTCAACGGGGCCAAAGCACCCACAGCCGCAGCGGCTGGTTCATGCGCGCGGCCAGCTGGCCGGCCTCGGGCCCGGTGCCGGCGAAATAGTCGGCCCGCACCGCGCCCACGATGGCGCTGCCGGTGTCCTGCGCCAGCACCAGCTTTTGCAGGCTGCCGGCGCCGCCGCGCGAGGCCAGCCACACCGGCGTGCCGTAGGGAATGCTGCCCGGGTCGACCGCGATGGATCGGCCCGGCGTGAGCGCCACGCCTTGCGCGCCCTTGGGGCCGAAGGCGGCGTCCAGTTCGCTCAGGGGCTGCTCCTGGAAGAAGGTGTAGCGCGGGTTGCTCCAGAGCATCTGCTGCGCGCGCTGCGGGTTTCGCGCTACCCAGGCCTTGGTGGATTCGACCCAGGGCGCCGTCATGCGGCCTTCACCCTGGTCCACCAGCCACTGGGTGACGCTGCGAAACGGCTGCTCATTGGAGCCGGCATAGGCCACCCGCACCGTGCGCTGCGAGCCGTCGGCTTCGGTCAGGTTCAGGCGCCCAGAGCCCTGGATGTGCAGCGACATGGCTTCGACCGGGTCGGCCAGCCAGGCGATCTCGCGGCCCCGCAGCGCCGATTTAGCTTCGGGCAGCGTGTCGATTTCCTGGCGTGAATACCAGGGCTTGCGGCTGCCCAGCGATGCCGGCGGGCGGTACAGCGGCACCTCGTAGCCCGCGCCGGGCTGGCGGCTGGCCTTCAGCACGGGTTCGTAATAACTGGTCAGCAAGCCGTCGGGCGCGCCCTGCAGGGTCTCGACACGGTAAGGCTGCAAGCGGCCCACCATCCAGTTGCGCTGCTCTTCGGCCGAGACGATGCTCAGGCGGCGGACTTCCCCGCACAGCGGCGCAAACACCGGTCCGGGACGCTCGCAGCTTTTGAGCCAGGCGTTCCAGGCCTCGAACAGCTGGTCGTCCTCAAAGCCCGGCAGCTCGGCCCAGCGCACCGCCACCCAGCGGCTTTTGCCTTGCTGCATGGACGCGGGCAGGGGGCCCGAATCACCGGGGCGGCTGCCGGCGGCCGTGGGCTCCGCACTTGGCGCCGATGAAGGCGGCGCGGGCGGGCTGGCGCAGGAGGCCAACAACACCGCCGTGGCGATAATCGGCGCAAGCCGCGCCAAACCCATGGAATGCGCGGCGTGTATTGACGGAATCCAAGGAAATATCATGGCCTTACTTTTGCTGGAAGCCCTGGGGGCGTTGCTGCTGCTGGTGTTCATTGTGTGGTGGACGATGTTCTCAGGCCGAAAAAACGGCGAACTGAAGGACCCGGAACAGCCCGCGCCCGACGCGGAGCCCGACAAAAAGTAAAGGCTACAGGTTGCGCAACAAGTTGGCGAGCTCCACCGCCGATTTAACGCCCATTTTGTCAAACACCCGCGCGCGGTGCACTTCCACCGTGCGCACGCTGATGTCCAGCTGGTCGGCCACCAGCTTGTTGGGCAGGCCGCCCACCACCAGCCGCATCACGTCGCGCTCGCGCTCGGTCAGGCCGTCGATGCGGGCCTGCAGGCCGATGGACTCGCTGTGCTGCGCCAGCGCCGCGGCTGAATGGGTGAGCGCCTGCTCGATGCGGTCCACCAGCGCGTTGTCCGAAAAAGGCTTTTCGCAAAAATCAAAGGCGCCGCGCTTGACCGCATCGACGGCGGTGGGGACATCGGCGTGGCCGGTCAGGAAAATCACCGGCAGGGTGGGCAGCAAGCCGTAGCCGATCAGCTTTTCAAACATGGCCAGGCCGCTCAGGCCGGCCATGCGCACGTCCAGCAGCACGCAGGAAGGCGAGCGCACCTCGAACTGCCCGGACACCCGCGCATCGAAGGCCTCGGCGCTGTCGAAGGTCTCGCTGAGCAGGCGGCGCGAGCGCAGCAGCCAGGCCAGAGCGTCGCGCACGCTGGCATCGTCGTCGACGATGTAGACCGTGGCATTGTGGATGGGTTCCATGGTGTCCTTCAAGCTTGCGCCTAAGCGCCGTCCCTGGACGGCGCCGCGGGCAGGGTGAAACTGAAAATCGTACCCTGCGGTTCGGCCGGCTCAAAGCCGAGGAAGCCGCCGTGCTGCTCTATCACGGTGCGGCACAGGCTCAGGCCCAGGCCCATGCCCTCTTCCTTGGTGGTGAAGAAGGGCGTGAACAGCCGTTCCGCGACGTCGCCGGCAATGCCTTCGCCGCGGTCGATCACCGCGAACTCGACCCAGCGGCTGTGCGCGTTGGACGCGGCGGGGCGTATGCGCAGGGTCAACACCTTTTCGGGCTGCGCGGCCAAGCCGCGGGACAGCTGCGCGGCCTCCGCGGAAGCCTGCATGGCCTGCATGCCGTTGCGCGAGAGATTGAGCAGCACCTGCTCGACCATGGTGCGGTCGCACAGCACGCGTCCGCAGGCTTCATCGACCTCGATCACGACGCGCACGCCGAGCTTGCGGGCCTGCAGCGTGACCAGCGGCATGATGGCGTCGAGCAAGGCGCGCGGCTCCACCGACTCGCGCACCTTGTCGCGCCGGCGCACGAAGTCGTGCACGCTTTTGATGACTTTGCCCGCGCGTTCGGCCTGCTCGGCGATCCGGCGCATGGCCAGCTGCAGGTCTTCGGACAGGGGCGCCGGCGTGGGGGCGGCCGCGTGCGCCCGGTCGGGGGCGGTTTCTTCCTGCAGCAGGTTGAGCGAGCCGGTGGCGTAACTCGAAATCGCCGCCAGCGGCTGATTGAGTTCATGGCTGAGCAGCGAGGCCATCTCGCCCACCATGGCCAGCCTGGCCGTGGCCTGCAGGCGGTCCTGGCTGGCGCGCGAGAGTTCTTCGACACGGCGCTGCTCGCTCACGTCCAGGATGGCGCTCATCCAGCCGGTGTGCTTGCCTACCGCGTTGATCAGCGGCGCCTCCATGATCAGCACCGGAAAGCGCGTGCCGTCCTGCCGCATGAACACCGACTCATGGCCTTCGCGCGGCAGGTTGCTGCCGGCCAGCCGGATTTCCTGGCGCTGCTGGTAGACGCCGGCCAGCTCCGGCGGCCAGTAGGGCGAGGGGAAACTCTGGTTCAGCAAGTCCTTGGCTTCCACGCCCACCATCTTGCAAAAAGCCGGGTTCACGTAGGTGATCCGCCCCTGCAGGTCGCGCGCGCGCAAGCCGGTCAGCACGGAGTCCTCCATGGCTTTGCGAAAGGCCAGCGCCTCGCCCAGGTCGTGCTCGACCTTGAGCCGGCGCCGCATGTCCCGGCCCAGCAGGAACAGCACCGCCATCAGCGCCAGCGACATGGCGGTCACCAGCGCGGTGAGCACGTTGGGGAAAAGCGCCGGCGTGCCCAGCCGGCTTTCCATGCGCACGACCAGCGTGTTGCCCGGCAGGTCCAGCAGCTGCTGCGCGATGTAGATGCGGTTGCCGCGCGAGGGCACGCCGTGCAGCGCCAGGCGCGTGCCGTCGGCTTCGGTGAAAGACAGGCCGACACCGCGCGCCAGCTGCCGGCCCACAAGCTCCCCGAGGATGTCCTGCAGCGAATAGGTGGCCACTGTGTAGCCGGTGATGCGGCCGGCCACCACGATGGGCAGGCACATGTCCAGCACTTCCAGGCCCAGGCCGTCGGACTGCGGCATGAAATAGCTGGTGGAATAGGCCGAGCCGCTCAGGCGCCGGGCCGTGGTGCAGGTCAGGCTCACGTCGGCCTGCATGCCGGCCCTGCCGAGCCGCTCGAACACCGAGCTGCGGTAAGGCGTCTCGACAAAGGCCAGCACGTCCAGCGCCTCGCTGCGCCATTCGAGCCGCATGATCTCGCGGTGCTCGCGCATCAGCTCGGCGGCCGGCGCATTCCAGGTTTCGGGCGTGCGCTCGCCGGGTTGCAGGGCCTGGAAAGACTGGATGTTGCGCGTCAGGCCCGAGCGGATGTCGGTGACGGTTTCGGCGGCGTCGTGCTCAAGCCGGCTTTGCACCATGCTGGATTCGTAGCGCCCCGACAGCCAGACCAGCAGGCCCAGCAAGGCCACCACCAGCATCACCAGCAGGGCCCACAGCGTCCAGCGCCGGCTGGCCCGGCTCACCTTGATACGCGGAAACTTCACGCCCGGGATTCCCTCACAGGACGCAGTGGGTCAGGGCCGGCAGGCGCTCGCGCACGCCTTGCAGGTTGGCGCTGAGCACTTCGGCCATCACCACGCCCGCCTCTTCAGCGCGCTCGGCCAGGACCTGGCCCCACGGGTCGACCACCATGCTGTGGCCCCAGGTATGGCGCCCGTTTTCATGGGTGCCGCCCTGGGCCGCCGCCAGCACGTAGGCCTGGTTTTCAATGGCCCGCGCGCGCAGCAGCACTTCCCAGTGCGCCTGGCCCGTGGTGTAAGTGAAGGCGCTGGGCACCAGCAGCAGGTCGGCCTTCAGGGCGCGGTAGAGTTCGGGAAAGCGCAGGTCGTAGCAGATGCTCATGCCGACGATGTAGACGTGGCCGTCGCGCGAGGCGAGTTCGAAGCGCACCGGCTGCGTGCCGGGCTCCAGCACACGCCTTTCGTCGTAGTCTTCCCGGCCCTGCGCGAAGCGAAAGAGATGGATCTTGTCGTAGCGGGCCACGCATTCGCCCGAAGGCGCGTAGGCCAGCGAGGAATTGCGGGCGCGGCCGGCATCGGCCGTGGCCATCGGCAGCGTGCCGCCGACGATCCACAGGCCCAGCTCGCGTGCCGAGCGGCTGAGGAAGTCCTGGATCAGCCCCTGCCCGGGGGTCTCCTGGAACTGCAGCTTGTCTGTGTCCTTGCGGCCCATGATGCAGAAGTACTCGGGCAGCACGGCCAGCTCGGCGCCCTGCGCCGCGGCCTGGCCCAGAAGCTGGCGGGCCACATCCAGGTTGTCCTCGACGCGGGTGCCCGACACCATTTGAATAGCGGCTATTTTCATGGTCAGCGCGTCTCCGTGGAAGCCTGGCTGGGCTTGTTGTCGGCCTGGGCCTTGCGGTCCAGCTTGGTAACTTTGGGATCGGACCAGGTGCCGTCGATGTGGAACTCCTGGGTGGCCGCCTGCATCAGGGGCCGGCGCAAAAACATCTGCGCCAGGAAGGTACCCAGGCCGATCGCAGGGTTGATGGCGGTGGCGATCAGCGAGGCCGTGCCGGCATTGACTTCCGGCACCACCACGACCTTGATGTCCTGCGTCTCCTTGGCGATGTCGGCCGAGCCTTCCATCAGCACGGCCGCGTTGACGCCGCGCATCTGCAGGTTGTTGGTGTGGGCCACGCCCTGGTTGATGTTGACGTCGCCGCGCACGAAGTCGAACGCGAAGCCTTCGGAGAACACGTCGCGAAAATCCAGCGCCAGCCGCCGGGGCAGGGACTGCAGGCTCAGCACGCCCAGCAGCTTGGCGATGCCGGGGTCGGCCTTGACGAACTGACCGGACTCGACGTTGACGTTGAATTGCCCGCTCATGCTCGGGTAGTCAAAGCTCAGCGGCGAACCGACCCAGCCCACCTGGCCTTCGAGCTTGCCCTTGCCGCGGCGTATCACTTCGCCCATGCCGAAGCGCCTGAGCAGCGCGCCCGAGTCGGCGATCTCCAGCTTGAAATTCATCACGGTGCGGCGGCGCTCGGCGGCCGCGCGCGCGGCGCGGCTCCCGCCCGCCGCGGCGACTTGCGCATTCAAGGCCACCCAGTTGCCGGTGGCCGTGAGCACGGCTTCAGGGAGGATCACGTTGAATTTGTTCAGCCTCCATTCGCGCACGCCCTCGCGCGCCGCGCTTGAGGCGCCGCGGTTGACGGCGTCGATCTCGACCCGCCCGAGCTTCTTGCCGCGCAACTCCAGGTCTTCGACCACCACGTCCAGGGCCGGGATGCTGGCGGGCTGCTCGTTCAGGATGGCTTCGACGTCGCTGGCCGTGCCGGGCTCCAGGCTCAGGCGCGAGAGCCGCGCGTAGACGCGCCCGGCGCCTATGCCGCCCGGCTGGCGGAACTCGACATAGCCGTTGAGTTCCGTGGCGTCGATGTTGGCGCGCCAGGTCAGGCCTTCGCGCGAACCGCCGACCACCACGTTGTTGAGCTTGCGCCCTTCGACCACCAGTTCTTTGGCGCGTATGGCCATGGTGGTCGGCAGGTAGCCCATGGCCGCATTCGCGGCGGCGCGGTTCATCGCGGCGGAAGAGGCCGACGGCGGGGGCGCCTGGAACGTGCCGCCGACCGTGGAATCGCCCAACAATTTCTGCCAGGCATCGAGGTCCACATGGGCCAGGTTGATGTTGGCCGCCACGCCGGCCTCTTGCATGGGCACCGTCTCGCCGGGCTCCAGGCCCATGCCAATGCCGCCGCGGATCACGCGGGGCTCCGCGCCGCTCAGGTCGCGCACATAGACGATGGACGCCACGCGCCCGATCGCGACCGACAGCTGGTCTTCGAGTTTTTGCCCGGGCGCCAGGGAGGCCGGCACGAGGGCGCTGTCCACGCGCAGCGGCAAGGCCGCGTCGGCGGTTTTGCTCAGGGGCGCAGGCAGGTTCAGCGCCATGCCCTGCAGGCTGCTGGAGATGGAAAATTCCGGCATGCCGCGGCGAAAGCCCAGCGTCGCGGTGTAGGCCGTGCCGCCGGTGGCGTTCTGCGCCATGCCTGCCAGCGGCCCCAGTTCCCTGGCCTGGCGCATCCCTTCGGCTGTGACGTTGCCCTGCGCCTTGAAGGTGGCGATGCTCTCGGTCTCGGCGCTGCCCGGGGCACGCGGCTGTGAGCGCATGCCACCGTCAAAACGCACGTCGCCACCCAGCAGTTTGGCCTGGCCGCCGGCGACGGAAAAGCCCTTTTCGCTCACGTTCACCACGCCCTTGAGTCTGGCCAGCATGGGCGTGGCCGGCGCGAACTGCACGTCGTTGCCGGGCAGCGTGACGTTGCCGTCGACGCGCGATTTGTCGATCGAATGGATGGGCAACTCCAGGCGGAAGCGGTACTCGCCCGTGCCCGTCGCCGTGGCCTTGGCCAGCGCGTGGCTGGTCATGGCGCCGACCGGCGACTGGTTGACGAAGCCCAGCGCGTCGGCCAGCGCGCCCTTGAGGTCGACGTTCACGTTGACCGTGGAGTCATGCGTCAGGTCGGGAATGCGCGCATCGGCCTTGACCAGTTGCAGGCCTGGCAGGCCGGCGACCTTGCCGCTGGCGCCGTTCACCTCGAGTGATGCGCGGTTGAAGACCAGCTCGCCGCCCAGCTCGGTCAGGGCCGGCCAGGGCGCCGCGCCCGCGGGCTGTATGGTTTTGGGCACGTAAGCAAAGTGGCCGTTGCGGATTTTGGCGGACACGCGGAAGTCCCCTTGCGCCGGGTTGGTGAAGGGCAGGTGCTCCAGCGGGCCCTTGACCTTGAACTTCACGTCGCTCACCTGGCCCTGCACCACCGCATCGCGCACGTAATGCCGGACGGGGTCGGGCAGCACCAGCGGCAGGTAGCGATGCACCCGCGTGCCGTCGCCCCGGCTCAGGCTGCCCTGCAAGTCCAGCACCCCGGGAAACCGGAGGTCGGGCGCGCCCGGCGCGGGCGCCGCGCCGCCGGCCACGTCTTCCGTGCGCCAGGTGGCCTGCGCCTCGCCCTGGGCGTCCGCGTTGGCGAACTGCAGGTTGCGCAGCTGCGCCTCGATCTTGCGGCCCGAGAATTTCCATTGGGCGTCGACCGACAGCTGGTCAAAGGGCACCAGCGAGTCCTCAAACACGCCGGGCAGGTCGAGTGAGCCGTTGGCAATCCTGACCTTGGCCTGCCCGCCATCCTGCGTGAAGTCAAAGTCGATCGCCGCGCCGCTGATGCCCGGCCTGCCAGGCACGGGGTGTGCCGGGGCGGGCACCACCACGGCCGCCGGCAGGGCGGCAACCGCCAGGCCGGCGACGCGCCCTTTCGCGGCATAGCTGCCGGGTGCGTTGATCGGCCCTTGCCAGCGCGCCTCGACGGTCTCCACCAGCCCCCTGGGCGCGAAGGACGCGATGAGGCCGTGCGTGGCGGCATCCAGCGGCAGGCGGTTGGCGATCTGCGCGAGCGCGGCCAGGTCGAGCTTGTCGGCCTTGAGTTCGGTGTGCTGCGGCGCGCCGGCCTCGTCGCCGGTGTGCACCAGGGCGACGTTGCCGCCCGGCCACTGCAGGCCGTCGCGGGTGCGAAAGCGCAGGCCCTCGGTGTTGAAGTCAAAGCCGTTGGCGCGCTGCGCGCCGCCTATGCGCCCGGCAACGGATTCGAAAGCCAGCGGCTGGAGCTTGGTGCCGAAACGCGCGTCCACGTCGCGCAGCGCCACGTCGGCCGTGCCGCCGGTGATGCGGCCCTTGTCGACGTCCGCCCAGGCGCGCAGCGCACCGTTGCCGCGCGCCAGTTCCACGCCCAGCGTGTCCATGTTGACGTACTGCCGGACACGCGACGTGTCCACGCGGGCGAACTCGGCGAACAGCTGCCCCGTCCAGGCGTTGAAGTCGCCGGCGCTGCCGGACAGCAGCGACTGGCGGAATATGCCCCTGACGCTGAAGCGGTCACCCCATTCCGCGGGCGGCGTGGCGTCCAGGCGCAGCAGGTGCCGGCGCCGCGCGTTGCGCATGACCCAGTCGACCTCTGTCAGCGCCAGAGGCGGCGCGCGCTGCAGCTCGTCGGTCCAGCGCACGGTGCCGCCGCGCATGACGAACTCGGTTTGCGAAAAAAACCAGTCGGCCGCCGCGCTCTGGCCGGCCGCGCGGTCCTGCGAAACGTCCAGCCCGCCGACGTAGATTTTCCCGTCCGCGGCGCGGCGGATGTCGAGTTCGGGCTTGTCGATGGAGATCTGCTCGAAGCCCAGGCCCCAGATCGAAGAAGGCGACAGGGCGCCGAGCACGCGGGGCAGGCGCAGGGCTTCACGGCCCTGGGCGTCCAGCAGGGTGACGTCGCGCAGCTCGAAGGAGGGGATCATGCCCTGGGAGGTCGCGGTGATTTCGCCGATGCGCACGGGCACCCCTAGCGCCTTGCTGGCCTCTATTTCCAGGCGCGGACGGAATTCGCCGATTCGCGGCACAATCCAGCCATGCAGCACGAACCAGCTCAGGCCGAAGAGCAGCCAGGCCGCGGCGACAAGCCACAACAGGACGCGCAGGATGAGGGCAAGCCAGTGCAGGCGGCGCGGCGGCAGGGTGGACAGGCTGGGAATCGTTGGCTCCATTGACTTGAGAATTATGACCGCCGGGGCCCTTATGCGCCCGGCGGGTGACCATGAAGTTTTGTGAAGTAGTGTGATGACCGTTGCCCTGACTGCCAGCCCCGACTCTCCCTCCGCCGCCGGACCGGCTGCGTCGGGCTATTCCCGGTTCGTCCAGCGCGTTCGCCGCCGCTACGCCGAACAACTCCCTTTGCTCCTCCCCGGCGCGCCCGTGCGCGCGGCCATGCAGCCTGCCCTGGACGCGCTGCTGGCGCAGGGGCTGGAAACCGGCGCCGCGTTGCGCGTGCTGCGCCAGTTGGTCATGGAGCGGCTGGTGGCGCTCGACTGCGACGGCGCCTGCGAGCACCAGGCGCCGCTGGCGGTCGTGACGCGCGCCATGACCGAGCTGGCGGAACTCGCTCTCGACGTGGCGATGCGGGAGTCGGCCACGATGCTCGATGCACAGCACGGCATGCCGCGGGGCCCCGCCGGTGAACGCGCCCAGATGTGGGTCGTGGGCATGGGCAAGCTGGGCGCGCGCGAACTCAACGTCTCCAGCGACATCGACCTGATCTACGTTTACGACCACGACGGCGAAACCGCCGGGCGCAGCGACGGGCGCGGGCAGATCTCCAACCACGAATACTTTGCGCACCAGGTCAAGGCCGTCTTCAGCCTGATCGGCGACGCCACCGAGCACGGTTTTGTCTTTCGCGTGGACCTGGCGCTCAGGCCCAACGGCAATTCCGGCCCGGCCGCCGTCTCGCTCAGCGCGCTCGAAGAGTATTTCCAGGCGCAGGGCCGCGAATGGGAGCGTTTTGCCTGGCTCAAGAGCCGGGTCGTGGCGCCGCTGGAGTGCATCCAGAGCGGCTCCGCGCAGGCGCTGCGTGGCTCGGTGCTGCCTTTTGTGTTCCGGCGCTACCTCGACTACAACGTGTTCGACGCGCTGCGCACGCTGCACCGGCAGATCCGCGAACACGCGGCCAAACGCTGTGCCGGCCACCCCGAACGCGCCAACGACGTGAAGATGTCGCGCGGCGGCATACGCGAGATTGAATTCACCGTGCAGCTGCTGCAGGTGGTGCGCGGCGGGCAGTTCCCGGAACTGCGCACCCGCCCCACGGTGGACGCGTTGCAGCGCGTGGCCCGTGCCGGCCTGATGCCGCAGGACACGGCCGATGCGCTGGCGCGGGCCTACGATTTCCTGCGCAAGGTGGAGCACCGCATCCAGTACCTGGACGACCAGCAGACCCATGTGCTGCCCACGCGCGACGACGACCTGGCCTGGATCGCCGAAACCCTGGGCTACGGCAACTGCTGCCCCTTCCTGAGCGAACTCGACGCGCACCGCGAACTGGTGGCCGGCGAGTTCGACAAGCTGCTGGGCGGCAAGCCCGATTGCAAAGGCTGCGGCGGCAAGACCAAGGCCGCACCGCAGCAGCTTGACGAGCTGCTGGAGCAGCTGTCGGAACAATGGCCCGACCAGTTCCGCGCCCGCCTGGCGCTGTGGCGCGAGCATCCCCGGGTGCTGGCCCTGCGCGAGGATTCGCGCGCGCGCCTGACGCGGCTGGTGCAGCGCACTGCCGCCTGGCTGGCCGAAGGCACGGTGACGGAAGAGGCGGCCGTGCGCATCATCGACTGGATAGAGCCGCTGCTCAGGCGCGAAAGCTACCTGGCGCTGCTGCTGGAGCGGCCGGCCGTGCATGAACGCCTGCTGCGCCTGCTGGGCGCGGCCAGGTGGCCGGCGCGTTACCTGCTGCAGCATCCCGGCGTGATCGACGAGCTGGCCAGCGACGAGTTGCTCAAGGAGCGCTTTGACGGCGCGGCCTTCGCGCGCGACGTGGAGCAGCGGCTGGCGGCCCTGCGCAGCACCGGCGAGGACGACGAGGAAACCTGCCTGAACCTGCTGCGCCGCGCCCACCATGCCGAAGTCTTCCGCACGCTGGCGCGCGACCTCGAAGGCGTGCTCACGGTCGAGCAGGTGGCCGACGACCTGAGCGCGCTGGCCGAGACCCTGCTGGACATCACCACGCGCTGGTGCTGGCAGCGCCTGAAAAACCGGCACCGCGAAACGCCGCAGTTCGCCATCATTGCCTACGGCAAGCTCGGCGGCAAGGAACTGGGCTACGGCAGCGACCTGGACATCGTGTTCGTCTATGAGGACGATGACGAGCGCGCCCCCGAGGTCTATGCGGCCTTTGTGCGCAAGCTGATCAACTGGCTGACCATCAAGACCGGCGAAGGCGATTTGTTCGAGATCGACACGGCCCTGCGCCCCAACGGCAACTCGGGCCTGCTGGTCACGAGTTTTGAGGCCTACACCCGCTACCAGCAGCAGCGCGGCAGCAACACCGCCTGGACCTGGGAACACCAGGCCATGACGCGCGCGCGCTGCGTGCTCGGCGACGACGCGCTGCGCAAGCGCTTCGACCAGGTGCGCGAGACCGTCATCACCGCCCCGCGCGACAAGGCGGCGCTGCGCAGCGAAATCGTCGCCATGCGCGAGAAAGTGCGCAACGCCAGGCCGGTCAAAGGCGACAAGTTCGACGTGAAGCACAGCCCCGGCGGCATGGTGGACGCCGAGTTCGCGGTGCAGTTCCTGGTGCTGTCCGAATCCGCGCAGCACCCGGAACTGGTCGCCAACGTGGGCAACATTTCCCTGTTGCAGCGCGCCGAGACCGCCGGCCTGTTGCCGCCCGGCGTAGGGCAGCACGCCGCAGACGCCTACCGCGAACTGCGGCGCGTGCAGCACCGCGCGCGCCTCAATGAAGAGCCGACCCAGGTCAGCCCGCCGGCGCTGCAGGCGGAGTGCGACGCCATCCGGCAGCTGTGGACCGCCACTTTCAAGCCCAATTGAAACAATTGATTTAATTCAATCAGTTGTTTAATTCATGTGCTTTAATGCGGGCACATGAATGCCGACCCTCGCCCCAAAACATCCCCGCGTGCGGCAGGCCCTGAAGGCGAAGCCCGCAAGCAGCGCTCCGACGGCGCCCATGCCAGGGTGCACCTGCTGCACACGGCGCTGCGCCTGTTCTCCGAAAAAGGCTTTGCCAAGACCTCGATCCGCGACATCGCACAGGCCGCCTGCGCCAATGTGGCGGCGATCAGTTATTACTTCGGCGACAAGGCCGGGCTGTACCGGGCCGTGTTCACCGAGCCGCTGGGCAGCGCGCGCGACGACATCGCGCTGTACAACCAGCCGCACTTCACGCTGCACCAGTCCCTGGAGGGATTTTTCTCGGGTTTCCTGGAGCCGCTGCGCCAGGGCGAACTGGTGCAGCTGTCCACCAGGCTGCATTTCCGCGAGATGCTGGAGCCCACGGGCCTCTGGGCCGAGGAAATCGACAAGGGTATCAAGCCGGCGCATGCCGCGTTGGTGAAGGTGCTGTGCCGCCACCTCGGCATCACCAAAGCCGACGACGAGGTGCATCGGCTGGCGTTTTCCATCACCGGCCTGGCGATCCACATGTTCATCAGCCGCGAGGTAGTGGACGCGATCCGGCCCCAGCTGTTCAACACGCCGGATGCCGTCGACCATTGGGCCGCCAGCCTGGTGGCGTATGCCGAAGCCATGGTCGCCGTCGAAGTGGCGCGCCGAAAACACCTTCCCGATCACACCGCGGGCACGCCGCGCCAGAAAAACGCAAGCCATGACAAAAACTGATTTCCGGCGTGAGCCGTCTCGCCTGCCCGCGCTGGGGATTTTTGCCGCCTGCGCGCTGCTGCTGGCCGGCTGCGCCACGGACCTGCCCCACAACATGCCCGCAGCCCCGGTTCCCACGCAGTGGCAAGCCCCGTTGCCGGCACCGGCGGCAGGCACCACGGCGGCCTTGCCGCACGAGGGCAAGCTGGCCGGGCTGTCGCAGTGGTGGCAGCAACAGAACGACCCCTTGCTGGTCGAACTGATCATGGCGGCGGAGGCCGTCAGCCCCACCGTCTCGACGGCGCGTTCCAACATCGAGCAGGCGCGGGCTTCGCGCGTGGCCTCCGGCGCTGCGCTGCTGCCCACGGTGGACGCCGTCGCCAGCGCCAGCCGCGGCCGCTCCGCACCGGTGAACCGGGCGGTGCCGCCGATTGCCACCACCCTCGACGCGGGCTTGCAGGCCTCCTGGGAAATCGACCTGTTCGGCCAGTACGCGGCCAGCCGGGACGCCGACCAGCAACGTTTTGAAGGCTCCCAGGCGACCTGGCATGCGGCGCGCGTGTCGATGGCCGCCGAAGTCGCGACGCAGTACTACAGCCTGCGCGCCTGCGAAAAACTGCTGGACGTCGCGCGCTCCGATGCGGCTTCCCGCGCCGAAACCGCGCGGCTGGCGGACCTGAGCACCAAGGCCGGCTTCCAGGCGCCCGCCACCGCGGCGCTGGCCCGCGCCAGTGCCGCTGAAGGGCACGGCAACGCCATCCAGCAACGCACGCTGTGCGACCTGGACATCAAGGCGCTGGTCGCGCTGACGGCCATAGCCGAGCCCACGCTGCGGCAAAAACTGGCCAGCACGCCGGCCGACCTGACGCAGGAATCCATGGCGCCGGTCTTCGGCGTGCCGGCCGAAGTGCTGGCCCAGCGGCCCGACATCTTCAACGCGGCACGCGAAGTGGACGCGGCCCATCTTGAAGTGGGCAGCGCCCGCGCGCAGCGCTTTCCACGCCTGAGCCTGAGCGGCTCGGTCTTCACCACCAAGTCGCGCACCAGCGCCTCGACGCAACGCTTCGACACCTGGACGGTAGGGCCGCTGCAGCTGACTGTCCCGCTGTTTGACGGAGGCGCCAGCGATGCCAACGTGGAAGCCGCCAAGGCGCGCTACGAAGACGCGGCGGCCCAGTACCGCGCCGCCGTGCGCAAAGCCGTGCAGGAAGTGGAAGAAGCGTTGGTCAAGCTGCAAAGCACGGCCGAGCGCAACGAAGACGCCCTGGTTGCGGCGCAGGGCTACGCCGCCTCTTTCACCGGCACCGAGGCGCGCTACAAGAGCGGGCTGGCCAGCCTGGTCGAACTCGAAGACGCGCGCCGCACGCTGCTGGCCGCGCAAAGCAACGTGGTGCTGTTGCAGCGCGACCGCCGCAGCGCCTGGGTGGCGCTGTACCGCGCGCTGGGCGGCGGCTGGACGACTGCCGAGCCGCCGGTGCTGCCTCTGGCGTCGGACGTTTCCGCCCCCTTCACCCCCGCCGCCATCACGGCGCCCTGATGCCGCTTGACCACCCTGCCCCTTTCACGACAGACCCTTTGCACACCATGCCAACATTCAAACTCAAACCCGTCACCATCGCCTTGATCGCTGCTGCCGTGCTGGTTGCGGGGGGCGCCGCCTTCTTCCTCACCCGGTCCGAGGCCAAGGGCGATGCCAAGCCCGCCACATCCAAGCCGGCCCTGACCGTGGCCACCGCCTTGCCGAAGCAGATGACGCTGCCGGTCAAGCTCAGCGCCAACGGCAACATCACGGCCTGGCAGGAGGCGGTGATCGGTTCCGAGTCCAACGGCTTGCGGCTGGTGGAAGTGCAGGCCAACGTGGGCGACCAGGTCAGGGCCGGCCAGGTGCTGGCGGTGTTTTCGGGCGACAGCGTGCAGGCCGACACCGCGCAGGCGCGCGCCAGCCTGATCGAGGCGCAGGCCAATGCGGCCGACGCGGCTGACAACGCGGCGCGCGCACGCACGCTGGCCAGCTCCGGCGCGCTGAGCGACCAGCAGATCAACCAGTACAACACCGCCGAGCAAACCGCCAAGGCGCGCGTCGAGGCAGCCAAAGCCGTGCTCGACGCGCAGCAGCTGCGCGGCAAGAACACCCAGGTGCTCGCGCCCGACAGCGGCGTGATTTCAGCCCGCACCGCGACCGTCGGCTCGGTGGTGCCGCAGGGCACCGAGCTGTTCCGCCTGATACGCGGCGGCCGGCTGGAGTGGCGCGCCGAAGTCACCTCGGCCGAGCTGGGCCGCATCAAGGCCGGCACGGTGGCCACCGTGGTCGCCGCCAGCGGCGCCGAACTCAAGGGCCGCGTGCGCATGATCGCCCCCAGCGTGGATCCGCAAACCCGCGCGGCGCTGGTCTACGTGGACCTGCCGGTGTCGGCGGGCATGGCTTCGCCGGCCAAGGCCGGCATGTTCGCCCGTGGGGAGTTTGAATTGGGCGCGACGCCCGCGCTGACGGTGCCGCAGCCAGCGTTGGTGGTGCGCGACGGCTTCAACTACGTCTTTCGCCTCAACCCGGACAACCGCATCACCCAGCTCAAGGTGCAGACCGGCCGGCTGGCCGGCGACCGCATCGAGATCACTTCGGGCCTGGCAGCGGACGCGCCCGTCATCGTCAGTGGCGCGGGCTTCCTGAACGACGGCGACCTGGTCCGGGTGAGCGACAGCGCGGCTGCCGCACCGGCCGCAGCCGCCAGCAAGTAAGGAACAGGCCATGAACGTCTCCTCCTGGTCGATCAAGAACCCGATTCCGGCCGTCATGCTGTTTGTGCTGCTGACGTTTGCCGGCATGCTGTCCTTCAAGGCGATGAAGGTACAGAACTTTCCCGACATCGACCTGCCCACGGTGAGCGTGGCGGCCTCGCTGCCGGGCGCTGCGCCGGCCCAGCTTGAAACCGAAGTCGCGCGCAAACTCGAAAACTCCATCGCCACAGTGCAGGGCCTCAAGCACATCTACACCAAGGTGCAGGACGGCGGGGTCACCATCACCGCCGAATTCCGCCTTGAAAAACCCGTGCAGGAAGCCGTGGACGACGTGCGCGCCGCGGTCTCCAAGGTGCGCGGCGAACTGCCGGCCGACGTGCGCGACCCGGTCGTCTCCAAGATGGACCTGGCCGGCCAGCCGGTGCTGGCCTTCACCATCCGCTCGCCACGCATGGATGAGGAGGCATTGTCCTGGTTCGTCGACAACGACATCTCGCGCAAGCTGCTGGCCGTGCGCGGCGTGGGCGCGGTCAACCGCGTGGGCGGCGTCTCGCGCGAAGTGCGCGTCGCGCTGGACCCGTCGCGCCTGCAGGCCCTGGGCGCCACGGCGTCCGACATCTCGCGCCAGCTGCGCCAGGTGCAGACCGAAAGCGCCGGCGGGCGCGCCGACCTGGGCGGCAGCGAGCAGCCTATGCGCACGCTGGCGACGGTGAAGTCGGCCGAAGAACTGGGCCGCATCGAACTGGCCCTGAGCGACGGCCGGCGCATACGCCTTGACCAGGTCGCCACCGTGACCGACACCACCGCCGAGCCGCGCGCGGCCGCGCTGCTGGACGGCAAGCCCGTCGTCGGCTTTGAAGTCGCGCGCAGCCGCGGCGAAAGTGAAGTGGCGGTGGGCGCGGCCGTGCAGGCGGCGCTGGCCGAGCTCAAGCAGCAACACCCCGACGTGGAGCTTGTTGAGGCCTTCAACTTCGTGAAACCCGTGCAGGAAGAGTACGACGGCTCCATGCACCTGCTGTATGAAGGCGGCATCCTGGCGGTGCTGGTGGTGTGGCTGTTCCTGCGCGACTGGCGCGCCACCTTTGTCTCCGCCGTGGCGCTGCCGCTGTCGGTGATCCCGGCCTTTATCGGCATGAATCTGCTGGGCTTTTCCATCAACGTGATCACGCTGCTGGCGCTCTCGCTGGTGATCGGCATCCTGGTGGACGATGCGATCGTCGAGGTGGAAAACATCGTGCGCCACCTGCGCATGGGGAAAACACCTTACGAGGCCGCCATGGAAGCGGCCGACGAAATCGGCCTGGCGGTGGTCGCCACCACCTTCACCCTGATCGCCGTGTTCCTGCCGACCGCCTTCATGAGCGGCGTGGCCGGCAAGTTCTTCAAGCAGTTCGGCTGGACGGCCTCGCTGGCCGTGTTCGCCTCGCTGGTGGTGGCGCGGGTGCTGACGCCCATGATGGCGGCCTACATCCTGAAACCCGTGGTCGGCACGCACACCGACCCGGCGTGGATGAAGTGGTACATGCGCGCGGCCACCTGGTGCATGAAGAACCGGGTGAAAACCATGGCCATGGCCACGCTGTTCTTCTTCGGCTCGGTGGCGCTGGTGCCGCTGCTGCCCACGGGGTTCATCCCGCCCGACGACAACTCGCAGACCCAGGTCTACCTGGAGCTGCCACCCGGCGCCACGCTGGCGCAGACCAAGGCCTCGGCCGAGCATGCGCGCCAGCTCATCAGCAAGGTCGAACACGTCAAGAACGTCTACACCACCATAGGCGGCGGCACCGCCGGCGGCGACCCCTTCGCCATGCAGGGCGCGGCCGAAACCCGCAAAGCCACGCTGACGGTGCTGCTGGACGAGCGCAGCGAGCGCCCGCGCAAGCAGGGCATCGAAAGCAAAATGCGCACGGCGCTGGAATCGCTGCCCGGCGTGCGCAGCAAGGTCGGCCTGGGCGGTTCCGGCGAAGCCTACGTGCTGGTGTTGACGGCCGAAGACGCCAATGCCTTGCAAACCGCCGCGATGGCGGTGGAAAAAGACCTGCGCACCATCCCTGGCCTGGGCAACATCTCCTCAAGCGCCAGCCTGGTACGGCCTGAAATCGCCATCAAGCCCGACTTCGCCCGCGCGGCCGACCTGGGCGTGACCAGCGCCGCCATGGGCGAGACGCTGCGCATCGCCACAGTGGGCGATTACGAGGAATCGCTGCCCAAGCTGAACCTGTCGCAGCGCCAGGTGCCTATCGTCGTGAAACTCGACGACGAGGCGCGCAAGGACCTCAGCGTGCTGGAGCGCCTGGCGGTGCCCAGCGTCAAGCCCGGCGTAGGCCCGGTCATGCTGGGGCAGGTGGCCACGCTCGAAGTCACCGGCGGTCCGGCGGTGATAGACCGATACGACCGCTCGCGCAACGTCAAATTCGAGATCGAGCTGTCCGGCCGCGCCCTGGGCGACATCACCGAGGCCGTGAAACTGCTGCCGGCCATCAAGAACCTGCCGGCCGGCGTGAAAGTGGTGGAAATCGGCGATGCGGAGGTCATGGGCGAGCTGTTCGCCAGCTTCGGCCTGGCCATGCTGACCGGCGTGCTGTGCATCTACATCGTGCTGGTATTGCTGTTCAAGGATTTCCTGCACCCGGTGACCATTCTTGCCGCTTTACCCCTGTCCTTGGGCGGCGCCTTCGTCGGCTTGCTGATCGCGCAAAAGAGCTTTTCCATGCCCTCGCTGATCGGCCTGATCATGCTGATGGGCATCGCCACCAAGAACTCCATCCTGCTGGTGGAGTACGCCATCGTGGCCCGGCGCGACCACAACATGTCGCGCTGGGACGCGCTGCTGGACGCCTGCCACAAGCGCGCGCGGCCCATCATCATGACCACGCTTGCCATGGGCGCCGGCATGATGCCGATCGCCCTGGGCTTCGGCGCGGCGGACCCGAGCTTTCGCTCGCCGATGTCGATTGCCGTGATCGGCGGCCTGATCACCTCCACCGTGCTGAGCCTGCTGGTGGTGCCGGCCGTCTTCACCTATATCGACGACCTGGAGCATTTCATTGCCCGTACCGCGAGGCGCTTGCGCGGCCAGCGCGGCAGCCAGAGCCAACCGGAAGCACCGGCCGCGGAGCAGGCAGGAAAGTAAAGTCCGGGTTTACCCTTAAAAAACCACGCGAGCGTGAGATTGTGCTGAAACTGGGGGTTTAGAGCAACCGCGCCCAATGAGAGTGGCTCGCCTGTCATATGGGCTGGCTTATACTCATGGGCTCAGCTTTACATTTCTTCACATGTCAAAACGCGTACTGCTTTCGGGCGCAACCGGCCTGATTGGCGGCGAGTTAATGCTTCTTCTGGCCGCGCGCGGCGTCTACAGCACTGCTGTGGTGCGCGCCGCCGATTCGAACCAAGCCCGTGACCGCCTCATGGAGCGCCTCAAAAAGAGCGTTTTGTGGAAACCCGAATTCGCCGAAATGGTCTCCGCCGAGGCAGGCGACGTCATTGAGCCCAACTTCGGCCTGAGCACGGCCGTGCTGCAGTCGGCAGACGTGATCCTGCACTCGGCAGCCAGCACCTCGTTCAAACCCGGCGCGGGGGTGTACCCCATCAACATCAAGGCGGCCGAGCAGTTCTCCGGCATCCTCAAAAACCTGGCGCCTTCGCAGCGCGGCTTTTTCGTCGGCACGGCGGCAGTCACCACCGAGCCGCGCGGCGTGATCACCGAAGACATGCCCTTCGCGGGCTATGCCAACGACTACATCAAGTCCAAGCGCGACGCCGAAACCCTGCTGCGCGCCAGCGGCAGCCCCTTTGTGAGCCTGCGTCCCGGCATCGTGCTGTCGCGCGGCATTGACGACGCCAAGCTCTCGCGCAACATGCTATGGTCGATTCCCGTGATGGCCGAGTTGGGTGATGTCCCGCTGGACCCCCTGGCCAAGCTCGATTTCGCGCCTGTGGACTTCATCGCCAGCGCCTTTGCCGAGATGCTGCTCAAGGGCGAACTGGCCCATGATTGTTACCACGTGTCAACCGGCGAAGACTCCATGACGTTCAAAGCTCTGGCCGATGAACTGACGGCCACCATGCCGGGCATCGGCAAGCTGGTGATGCGGGGGCGCGATTACGTGCCGACACCCAAATTCGCCCGCCAGCGCTGGATGTTCGACGCACTGCAACCCTACCTGCCTTTTTTGACGGCTGATGCGGTGTTCAGCAATGCGCGTTTGCACGCCGAAATCGGTGCGGCGGCCATTGCGCCGGCGCCCGTCAGTTATTTAGGGGAGCTCCTGGGAACGTTCAGCCTGTCGGATGCCGTCCGGCAGATGTACACACCCTGAAGCCATAAAAACAAGGCCACCGCTTTTGTAAAATAACCTGGGGGTTGAACAATAGCCAGCTGTCATGGCGATGGTGGGACAATCAAGCTTTGCATACTTACGTACTGGTTGGGTGATGAATTCTGATTTGATCAATCTTTTTGCCGAGACATTTGGCATCAGCGAAGAAAAATTGCTGCCCGATGCCACGCTGGAGAGCCTCGGATTGGACTCCCTCGCGGTCATCGAATTCCTGTTCCAGATCGAAGACCAGTTCGGCATCCAGATTCCCGACCAAGCCAACCCGCCGCGGACGCTGGCCGAGATGGTCCAGCTGATTGAGCCTTTGCTGCCATCGGGCAAGCCCGCCGCTTAAGCCCCTGGCAGGCGCCCCAGGACACCATGCGTCGCGTTGCCATTACGGGTCTGGGCGTCATCTCCGCCGTTGGGACCGGTACACCGGCGTTTTTTGACTCGCTGCTGTCCGCCCGCTCCGGCATCCGGGCCATCGACATTCCCTTTCCCACCGGCACCGAAAGCGTGCTGGCCGGTGCGATCGATTTCGATCCCGACCCCCACTTTCCTCGCGCGCGGCTCCTGACCATGGACCGCGTCAGCCAGTTTGCGCTGGTGGCGGGCCGGGAAGCCATGGCGCAAGCCGGCCTGGGCGATCCCGCCTCACTGCAAAACAGCTTCGCGCCGGAGCGCTTTGGCGTGTCCCTGGGCACGGGCAGCGGCGGCGCCAGTTCCACCGATGTGGCCTACACGGCATTACTGGAGCAAAAAGTCGCGCGCCTGCGCCCCATGACCGTCGTGCTGGCGATGAACAACGCCATTGCCGCCCATGTATCGATGGAATTCGGCCTGAAAGGGCCGAGCAGCACCATCTCCAACGCCTGCGCCTCGTCGGCAACCTCCATCGGCGAAGCCTTCCGGCAGATCCGTCACGGTTATGCCGATGCCATGCTCGCGGGCGGCTCGGAAGCGCTGCTTAACCGCGGCACCATCAAGGCCTGGCAGGCCATGCATACCCTGGCAAGGCCGCATCCCGACGGCGCCGAAACATCCTGCCGGCCCTTCTCGGCCGACCGCAGCGGCCTGGTGCTGGCCGAAGGCGCCGCGATGCTGGTATTGGAAGAATGGGAAAGCGCCAAGCGGCGCGGCGCCACCATCCTGGCCGAACTCTGCGGCTATGCCTCCACCACCGACGCCCACCACTTGACGCAACCCGACGCCCAAGGCCAGGCGCGCGCCATGACGCTGGCGCTGGCGGACGCCGGGCTGCAGACCAGCGACATCGGTTACCTCAATGCCCACGGCACAGCGACAGACGTGGGCGACGTGGTGGAAACCAGCGCCATCAAACTGGCCTTCCAGGACCTGGCCGCGCGCCTGCCCATCAGTTCCAGCAAAGGCGTGCACGGCCATGCCATGGGCGCGGCGGGCGCGATGGAGTTCATTGCGAGCGTGATGGCCCTGCGCGCCGGGAAACTGCCGCCCACGGCCTACCTGCACAATCCCGACCCGCGTTGCGACCTGGACTACGTCCCGCTGACGCCGCGCGATGCCAAGGGCCTGCGCGCGGTGATGTCCAATTCCTTCGCATTCGGCGGCTCCAATGCCGTCCTGATCGCCAAGGCAGTCTGATCAGCGGCCGCCCGGCGCAGCCCTGATTTTTTTCACCAGCGCGGTAGTCGAATACCCATCCACAAACGGGATGGCCTGCGCCTTGCCGCCGTAGGCTTTCACCACGGCAGTCTCGGCCAGTGTGTCCATGTCGTAGTCGCCACCCTTGACCAGCAGGTCGGGCCGCAGTTCGGTGATCAGTTCCAGGGGCGTGTCCTCGTCGAACCAGGTGACCAGGCTCACCGATTCCAGCGCCGCCATCATGACGGCGCGGTCCTCTTCGTTGTTGAGCGGCCGGTCCGGCCCCTTGCCCAGCCGCCGGGCCGAGGCATCGGTGTTCAAGGCCACCACCAGACTACCGCCCAGCGCGCGCGCATGGGCCAGGTAGGTGGCATGCCCGCGGTGCAGCACGTCAAACACGCCATTGGTGAAGACGATGGGCCGGGGCAGCGCGGCCAGGCGCCGCGGCGCATCCTCGCGGGAAACGATTTTTTTCAGGAAGTGGGGAGCTTGGGGATCGCTGGACATCCCGCGACTTTAACGGAATGCCCGTGCCATACCCTCGACCATCAAGCGCCGGCGGGAGCAGGCTTGGTGGCGATGGAGCCGGCAAGCTCCTTGCCGATTTCCTTGCGGTAGCGGTTCAGTTCCTGCACCGTCTTGAAGCTCTGGTTCATCAGCAGGCTCAGGTTGTGCAGGATGCGCTCGACCACCTTTCCCTCCCACACTGCGTCGAACTTGATCTGCGTGTCCAGCCAATGCTCCAGCCACTCGGGATTGGGCAGGCGGCTCTGGATGGTGTCGCGCGGAAACAGGCTTTTGTTGACGTGCAGGTTGGTCGGGTGCAAGGCTTGCGCCGTGCGGCGGGCGCTGGCCATCAGCACGCCGACTTTGGTGAAGGCGGTTCTTGCCTCGTTGCCAAAGTTGTTGATGGCGCGCTTCATGTAGCGCAGGTAGGCGCCGCCGTGGCGCGCTTCGTCCTGGCTCAGCTGCGTGTAGATCTGCTTGATGACGGGCTCGGTATGCCACTCGCTGGCGCGGCGGTACCAGTGGTTCAGGCGGATTTCGCCGCAAAAATGCAGCATCAGGGTTTCCAGCGCGGGCGCGGGTTCGAACTCGAAACGCACTTCGTGCAATTCTTTTTCCGTGGGGGCCAAGTCCGGGCGGAAGCGCTTGAGGTATTCCATCAGCACCAGCGAATGCTTTTGCTCTTCGAAAAACCAGATCGACATGAAGGCGGAAAAATCGCTGTCGTCCTTGTTGTCGCGCAGGAACATCTCGGTGGCCGGCAGCGCGGACCATTCGGTGATGGCGTTCATCTTGATGGTCTGCGCCTGTTCGTCGGTCAGCTTGGCCGGGTCAAAACTGGCCCATGGAATGTCTTTGTCCATGTCCCATCGGACGGATTCAAGTTGTTTGAACAGTTCGGGATAAAGCATATGAACTCCTTCGCAATCGAATACGCAGATAAATCTGCCTTGGATGGCCTGCCGACACATCCTGGGTACTGGGGTGATTTTAGGCGGGGAATATGACAACTTGCGATTTGCCGTCAATTTACCGGCAAATCAGGCAATTTCGGGGTCGATTCCGGCATGTTCACCTACTTGGGCGCCATGTTAGCCATGGTTTCCGTTCAAAATGCTGCTTGAATCCGGCAACTGTCACGCTGCGTAAATTCAGCAGGAGCTATCCCCTGAAACCTGTACGGTGAACAAAAAGCGCCAGAATGAATCGCATCCCACCTGACAACTGCCCGAGAGTTTAACCATGCCAGCCTTCACACTCCGAATCCTTGTACTGGGCACGCTGTCTTGCGGCGCATTCCTGACGACATACCCGGCCATGGCGGCCCCCGCTGGCCCGGTCAACCCTGCGCCCGCAGCTTGCACCGGCCTCCTGCAGCAGGACTTTTTGCGCCTGCAGGACGAAAAGCCGCAATCGCTTTGCCAGTACAGCGGGAAAGTGGTGGTCGTGGTCAACACCGCCAGCTTCTGCGGCTTCACGCCGCAGTACCAGGGACTGGAAGCGCTCTACGCCAAATACAAGGACAAGGGGCTGGTCGTGCTGGGCTTTCCTTCCAACGATTTCTCGCAGGAAAGCGGCAGCAACAAGGAAATCGCGGACTTCTGCGAGAACACCTTCGGGGTGAAATTTCCCATGTTCACCAAAACCATCGTGACCGGCAAGAACGCCAATCCTCTTTTCAAGCAGCTGGCGGCCAAAACAGGCACCACACCGCGCTGGAATTTCTACAAATACGTGATCGCACGGAACGGCGTCAGCGTCGCAAGCTTCAATTCCAAGGCCGACCCGGCCAGCCCCGCCTTCATCCAGGAAATCGAAAAACAACTGGCAGCCCCATAACGGTGCAGCGAAGCGTCGGCGGCTCATTAACAAAAATTTACCAGTCGCGTCTGCCGCTTCGGGAACTACCGGGCACCGGCGCGCTCATACTTGTGCAAGCGCAATTTGCCGTTACAAGCAGCGCTGGCAAAAAACAGTTTCATTGTTGCGAAGCCTTCTGAGCCGTCCAGGCCCAGCTGCAATCCCGGGGCGCTCCTCCTCCTCCCTCCCTCCCTCGTTCGCGCCGGGGCGCTTCGCAGCATTTTTATATTCCAGCCGGCAAGGCCCCCGCCCATAGGCGGCGCGCTTGTGCACAGCGGCCCTCAGTTCCGGCATCGCCGGGCTGGCTACGGAAATCACCTCGATGGATTGCACAGGCTCAAGCCGTGTTCACGACCGCCGGCTTGGCGGACTGTGCCCACGCGAGCGTGCGCAGGGACACTTCAGCCCGGCGGAATCGTTTCCGCGAAGCTGGGGCGCTGCATCAACTTGTCCTGCAGCTTGGTGAGGTTGGGATAGAGCTCACGCCATTTGACCTGCGTGAAACGCAGATCGAGGTAGCCCAGCGCGCAGCCCACTGCCACGTCCGACAGGCTGAAGTGGATGCCGCTGCAAAAGGCCTTGTCACCCAGGCCGGTGCTCATGGCCTTCAGGGTCGCATCTATCTTGCCCATCTGGCGGTCTATCCAGGCGTCGCTGCGTTGCTTGGCGCCTCGGCCGCTCCAGGTGGCCTCCAGGCGCGCCAGAATGGCGGCGTCGACCAGTCCGTCGGCCAGGGCTTCCCAGGTTTTCACTTCGGCGCGTTCGCGGCCTTGGGTGGGAATCAGCTTGCCGACAGGCGACAGGGTGTCCAGGTATTCGACGATCACACGGGAGTCGAACACGGCTTCGCCGCCTTCCATGACCAGGCAAGGCACCTTGCCCAGGGGGTTGGACGCGGTGATGGTGGTGTTCGCCGCCCAGACATCTTCCAGGATGAACTGGAAATCGAGCTTTTTCTCGGCCATTACGATGCGCACTTTGCGCACGTAGGGGCTGGTGGCGGATCCGATGAGTTTCATGGTGGTGTGAGATCGTGGTCCGAGGGAAGTGCATTCTATCGACTTAGCCCGGCCACCGGCTGACCGGCACCCAAAGCGTCGCAAATCGCGACAGTCGCGGGCCGGCGCCGGCCGGGTCACGGGAGGCGCCCCGCCTACAATTGGAGGATGAGCTCTTCCAACCCGTTTTCCACCATCAACGCCCTGTCCCCTCTGGACGGCCGCTACGCCGGCAAACTCGCCCAATTACGCCCCCTGATGTCCGAGCAGGGCTATATGCACCGCCGCGTCCAGGTGGAAGTGGCCTGGTTTATCGCCCTGTCCGACGCCAAATTCGCCGAATTCAAGCCGTTGAGCCCGGGCGCCCGCACCTACCTGCTGGGCCTGGTCAAGAATTTCTCGGAAAGCGACGCCGCGGCCATCAAGGACATCGAAAAAACCACCAACCACGACGTGAAAGCCGTCGAATACTGGATCAAGTCCAAATTCGAAGCCCGGCCAGAACTCAAGGGTGCCAGCGAGTTCGTGCACTTCGCCTGCACCAGCGAAGACATCAACAACACCAGCCACGCGCTACAACTCAAAAGCGGCCGCGACCTGGTCGTGCTGCCGGCGCTCGACAAAGTGATCGGCCAGCTGCGCGACATGGCCCACCTGTTCGCCGACGAGCCCATGCTCAGCCGCACGCACGGCCAGACCGCCAGCCCAACCACGGTCGGCAAGGAAATCGCCAACGTCGTGGTGCGCCTGGCCAATGCGCGCGAAAAAATCGCCGCCGTCAAACTGATGGGCAAAATGAACGGCGCCGTGGGCAACTACAACGCGCACCTCTCGGCCTGGCCCGACTTCGACTGGGAAGCTTTCAGCCGCGGCGTGATTGAAACACCCGAGCCGCTGGGCCTGGGCCTGACCTTCCAGCCCTACAGCATCCAGATCGAGCCGCACGACTATATGGCGGAGTTGTTCGACGCGGTGGCCCGCGCCAACACCATCCTGGTCGACCTGGCCCGCGACATCTGGGGCTACGTCAGCGTCGGTTATTTCAAGCAGCGCCTGAAGGAAGGCGAGATCGGCTCGTCCACCATGCCGCACAAGGTCAACCCCATCGACTTTGAAAATGCCGAAGGCAACCTGGGCTTGGCCAATGCGCTGCTGCGCCATATGAGCGAAAAACTGCCGATCTCCCGCTGGCAGCGCGACCTGACCGACTCGACCGTGCTGCGCAACATGGGCGTGGCGTTGGGCTACGCCGTGCTGGCCTACAACTCCCTGAGCGTGGGCCTGAACAAGCTCGAACTGAACCGCGAAGCGCTCAGCGACGACCTCAACAGCTCATGGGAAGTCCTGGCCGAACCGATACAGACCGTGATGCGCCGCTACGGCGTGCAGGGCGCCTATGAAAAGCTCAAGGAAGTCACGCGCGGCAAAACCGTGAAGGCCGAAGACCTGCACGCGCTGATCCGTTCGCTGGAAATTCCCGAAGCAGAGAAAACCCGCTTGCTGGCCATGACGCCAGGCACTTACGTCGGCTTGGCGGCCGAACTGGCCAAGCGCGTCTAGGCGGACGCCGCAGGCGGCGTCGGCATGTCCGCGCCGCACTGCCAGCATTGCTCGAAACCGCCTTCGACAATTTCGCCGCAGGCAGCGCACAGCCAGCGCCGCTGCGGCATGTTCTGCAACCGGTGCAGCAACTCTTTCGCACTGGCCTCTTCGTGGTCGTGCGTGAGCCAGACTTCAGGCAGGCACTGGTCGGGCGGCAATTCGCCGGCCACGCCGCCCAGGTAATAACGCTGCGCGCTGGCCGAAAAACCGGCCTGCTGCAGGGCGTCCACCCACAGCGCGGCAATGGCTATATTGGGAGCGCGGGCCAGTCTGAGCATGGCGTAGCCGTGTCAGGCCGGGTCCTTTTCGTCGGAGGGCGCCGGCATTTTGTTTTCCAGCGCCCGATCGGCATAACGGCCAAAGCGCCAGGCCGTCGCCTCCTGCGTGATGCGCCGCCAGGTGGCGCGCTTTTCGCCCGGCGTCATTTCGGGCCAGTGCTGCACTTCGTCAAACGTGCGGCCGCATCCTTTGCAAAGGGCATCACCCTGGCTGGTCGAGCAGATGGCGATGCAGGGCGTGTCGGCCGTGGTGTCGTACCAGGTGCGCCAGGCCGCGTGCGCCTTGGCCGGAAAGGATTTTTCGTCGGCCTCATCCTCATGGTAAAAAACCATGAGCGCATAGACCTCGGCCAGGGCGCGCAATTCCGGCGCCAGCGTTACGCCGTCGGGCGAGGGTTTTTTGTCGCGCCAGTAATTGATGGCCGCTTCAATGTCGGTGATGTGGATGCCGGGCATGGGAAATAAGATACCAAATGGGTGGCTGGCCGCGCCAAGAAAGAGGATGCGCGAAGCCGCAGGGCCGGGCCACTCATTATCGGGCAGACGGCGGCATCGCCTTCACCGTACGGGTTTAACCAGCATTTGCAAAAAATCCATTTTTATTGTCAAATGTGCAGACGAAGGGGAGTAACTCCCTCGTTTTGCTGCAATATTCAATAACAGACACCACAGCAAAATCGCTACAACAAGTCGTCATTACGAAGTTCACACTTCCGGCTTGTTGGGCATGCAGCGACACTGCATGTCGAGCCAGACCTTCGATTGAAACCTGAACAGGTTTGATCGAGGCGTTCGCGGCACCAGTTTCCTGACCCGAACTACTCACAAGCCTTTTCCGGTTTCGCGAATCCGGAAATCCGTTCCTGCGGATTTCCAAGTCGAAACTTGACATGGAGTGTGAACTTGGAATTATTTACCGCCCCCTGGTGGTCCGCCCTGCTGGCGATCATCCTCATTGACCTGGTGCTCGCAGGCGACAACGCCATCGTGATCGCGCTGGCCGCGCGCAACCTGCCGCCCACCCTGCAGAAAAAAGCCATTGTCTGGGGCACGGTCGGCGCCATCGTGGTCCGCTCCGCCATGACCGTCGGCGTGGTGTGGCTGCTGAAGATTCCCGGGCTGATGCTCATTGGCGGCCTGGGACTGCTGTGGATCGCCTACAAGCTGCTGGCCGACCAGGGCGACAAGGAACACGACGGGCCTATCGCCAGCACCTTCTGGGGCGCGATGAAAACCATTGTGGTGGCCGATGCCCTGATGGGCGTCGACAACGTGCTGGGCGTGGCCGGCGCGGCGCACGGCGCGTTCGACCTGGTCGTCATCGGCCTGCTGGTGAGCATCCCCATCGTGGTGTTCGGCAGCACCATGGTGCTCAAGCTGGTGGAGCGCTTCCCCATCATCATCAACGTGGGCGCCGCGGTGCTGGCTTTCACCGCCGCCAAGATGGTTGTGAGCGAACAGTTGCTCGACCCGATCTACGGCGGCCCGAACACGCTGCCTGCGGCTGAAAACCTGCATACGGCCGCCCAGTGGATCACTTACGCAGTCGCGGTCGCCGGCGTGCTCGGCGCGGGCTGGTGGGCCACCCGGCGCAATCGCTCGAACACCGACGCAAAACTGATCCCGCACTGAAACCCGCAATCCCCGGGGAGCCTGCGCTCCCTCTTTTCAGCAACCAGCAAGCTTTCTAAAACGACGACAACTCAAGGAGAACTTCATGGACAACATCATCGTGTACGTTGACGACGCCACCTATGCACTGCAGATGCTGCAGCCCATGCTGCCGGACGGCGGCCCTCGCAACCCGACGCGCTGGATCGTGGTCGGCTGTGCACCCCGCGTGACGCACCGCGTCAGCAAATGGGTGACGCACAGCGCACGGGAAAGCTGGCGCGGCAAGTGGGCGGAAAAGGTCTTCGCGCAATTGACGCCCCTGCTGCAGCGGGAGGGTGACGCGGTGTTGACCCAGCTGGCGCAGACCACCTTGATCACGCAAACCGAAACCCTGATCAAGCAGCATGGCGCCGCGCGCGTGCTGGATGCCCGCCGGCCGAAGTTCGGGCAGGACATGCAGCCCGTGACGGCCTCGCAAGCCCAGGAAAGCCATGGCGTGCTGGGTTACGCCACAGCGCTGGCAAGCGCCGGCTTGCTGGTGGCAACCGACTGACCGGGCCTGCCGCAAGCCGTCAATGCGCCCCCAGGGGCGCATTTTTCTTTGGGTGGCCCGGTGGTATTCTTCGGCCATGAAACTCATCCTCAAGTGGCTTTTCAGTGCGGCCGCCCTGCTGGCGGTGGCGTATCTTTATTCCGGTGTGACGGTGAGCAGCTTCACCGGCGCGCTGATCGCGGCGGCCGTGCTGGGCGCGCTCAACATGGTGGTGCGTCCCATCCTGGTGTTGCTGACGCTGCCCGTGACGCTGGTGACGCTGGGGCTCTTCCTCTTCGTGGTCAACGCGCTCATGTTCTGGGCTGCGGCCAGCCTGACCAGCAGCCTGAACGTCGCCGGCTTCGGCGCCGCGCTGATCGGTTCGCTGATTTACTCAGTGCTGCAGCTAGCGATCGAGTTTGTCCTGGAGCGCCTGTTCCTTGATAAGTGACTCGGTCTGGCGCGTGCGCGTATCGAGGATGGAACCCTCCACGTAATCGGCGCTGGCGGGGTTGCTGCGCATGAGGCCCTGTGCCGCCTTGAAACGGTCCAGCGCCGCCGGATAGTCCAGTTGCGCCGCCCGGCTCTCCGCATCGGCGCGAATCGCCCGCACGTTCTGGTTCTGGTTGCCGTAGGCCACGGCGAGCAGCTGCCAGGCCATCGCGTCCTTGGGGTGAGCGGCCACCCAGGTCTGCAGGCGGTTTGACACGTCCTGGGCGCGGTGTGCGGCCATTAATGACCGGGCTTGGGTCAACACCTCCGCGCGGGTTGTCGCCTTGGCGATGTCGGCGGACGCCGCCGTCGGGGGGACGACACCGGCGATCAGGTCGATTTCAACGGCGAGAAGATCCGCCGCGCTGGCGGCTTGCGGCATGTCGGCCACGATCAGCGGCCGGAGTTTTTCCAGCAGGCTTTTGGCGCCCGGAAAATCACGCAGCTGCGCCGCCGCATAAGCGCCCGCGTACAAGGTGCCGGCGTCGCGCGCGTTGTCCGCCGAAGCGGGCGACTGCAGCGGGGCGGGGTTGCCGCGGCGCTGGGCCTGAGCCACCATGGAGCGCAGCGCGTCGACGCCCGGCGCGGCCAGGATGCGCGCGCGCGCGGCCATCATGGCGTGCAGCACCAGGGCCTTGCCGGTCTCGATTTCCTTTTCACGCAAGGGCTTGGCGGCCTCCAGGGAGGCCAGTTGCACCCGCGCCTGCGCCTCGGCGATACGCTCGGTGGTCAGCGGATGGGAACGCAAATAGGGGAAAGAGCCGTTGTCATTCAAGCGCGAAGCCTGCTGCAGCTTTTCAAACATGGCCGACACGCCACGGCTTTCAAAGCCGGCATCGGTCATGACACCGAAACCGACTCGGTCGGCCTCCCGTTCCATGTCCCGGGAAAAATTGAGCTGGTTCTGCGCGGCAACCGCCTGCCCGCCGACGATGGCGGCGCTGGCCATGTCGCCGCTTTTTCCGGCAGCCAGCGCACCCAGAATCATCGCGGCGATCATCCAGGGGGTCTGGCGCGACTGCTGCGTCAGCATGCGCGAGATATGCCGCTGTGTGACGTGGCTCAGCTCGTGCCCGAGCACGGCGGCCATTTCGTCCACACTGCCGACCGCACCGATCAGACCCAGGTGCACGCCGAAATAACCGCCGGGCAAGGCAAATGCATTGATGCTCCGGTCCCGGATCAGGAACACCTGCCAGGCAAAGCGCTCGTCGAGCTCCGCATGCAGTTCACCGCGGGTTCGCGCGGCGGCCACCAGCGGCAGCCAGACGCTTTGCAGGTAGTCGTCCAGCACCGGGTCGTCGATGTAGTCCGGATCCCGGTAAATGCTGGCGGCGATACGGTCGCCGATGCGGCGCTCCGCGGCGGCCGACAGCTCGGAAGTCTCACCGAGCGACGGCAAGGAGCCCGTGCTGGTGCCAGGCACAGCGGCGGGCGCCTGGGCTAGTGAGAAATGGGCGGACGCCATAAACACGAGGGCGCCCAGTGCCAGCCGGCTCAAAGCCAGGCGCCGACCCGACAGAGCCCCCCTAGAACGAATCAATGGGTACAAAAGCGATTACCTCGGCGGTACGGATATCAACCAGGGCAGTCCAGAAATCCTTGCGCCCAATCATCGGAATGTAGCCGGTGGACGCCGCCACATCGCTGGCGCGCGAGGCTGATCTCAGCGCGTCGTCAATTTCCGCGGTACGGTCCGGGAAGCGGCTCTTCAATTCGGCCAGCGGGCGCGCATGGGCCAGCACCTGTGACTTTGCTTGCGCATAGGGTTGCCAAAGAGCGGGTTGAGCGCCAAGCGGCACACCTGCCAACGCCGTCAAGGTCGCATCGAAGCGCTCTTTATTGTCCTTGAAATCCCGCAGCGAAAGCAGCGTCGGCCCCATCAGCGAAAGCCGTTGAAATTCCGGCGGCGCCAGCTTCAGCTCATCCTTGGGAATCTCAATGGCGTGGATGACCCTGAAACGATCCATCTCATAGGCCAGATGCACCGGACGGACCACCATCACCGTCCATAGCCCGTATAACAGCGCCGCAACCTGGAACAGCCCGATCACCGCGAGGTCCAGCCTGAGGGTTCTGGCGGATTTTTTGACGTCGAATACCGCCAGCGTCAACAGCGGCCCCATGATCACGTCGACCGTCACCACGATAAAAAACAGCTCTCGGCCGCCGGAGATTTCCCGGTAAGGGTAGGGGTACCAAATCTCAAATACCAGCCATGCCGCGAGCGCCGCGATGGCCACACTGATACCAAAATGCACGCCTGCCGCCAGCAAACGGCTCGTCAGAGGGCTTCGATTCACAAACATGGTCTTATGATGAAGGCTTGTTGTAAAGGTTTCGTAAAAGCATGGCGTCCTCTCCCGCACTCACCCACTTTGACGGCCAAGGCCAGGCCCATATGGTTGACGTGGCGGGCAAGGCGACGACGCATCGCATCGCCTTGGCGCAGGGCCGTATCGTAATGAATCCGGCGACGCTGTCCATCATTCTGGCGGGCAACGCCAAAAAAGGCGATGTGCTGGGCATCGCGCGCATCGCCGGCATCATGGCCGCAAAAAAAACCAGCGACCTGATTCCCCTGTGCCATCCGCTCGCGTTGACCCGCGTTGCGATCGACTTCCTTCCCGGGGAGAGCGATTCCAGCATTACCTGCCGGGCCACCGTGGAAACCGTCGGCCCGACCGGGGTGGAAATGGAGGCCCTCACAGGCGTGCAGGTCGCCCTGTTGACGATTTACGACATGTGCAAGGCGGTCGACCGCGCCATGGTCATCACCGACGTGAAGCTGCTTGAAAAGCACGGCGGTAAATCCGGTAGTTTCACCAATCCCTGAGAGCCGGCTCAAGGCAAGCGCACACCGTCCGCCGGCAGGCGCGAATTTGCAGCCGCCCAGCGCGCATACTCCGTCGGAAACGCCGCCCGATACCGCGCCAGATGCGCCACGGCTTCGTCGTCAAGCCCCAGCATCACGGCGCTTTCAATCACTTTTTCAATCACCACCGGCTCGGGCGAGTAGTGCAGCAGGGCCGTCGCCGTGTTGAAAGTCCACTGCGCATTGTCCCGCGTCAGGGCTGTCAGGCTCAGCTCGGCAAAGCTGACCTGCCTGCGAAACAGCCATGAATCGCGAATCTTGGACAAGGTGCCGTCACGGTAGGCCGCAGTGCGGTCCTGGGGTTGCCTGTAGATCTGGCTGACGCGGTGGTAGTCCCAGGCCGCATAAGCGCAACACGCCATCAAAACAGCGGCCAGCAGCCCCCTCAGAGCTGCCGCCCTCGGCACGGCAAACCCCGATGACACGCCTGCAGCACGCCACAGCATTCCGATGCACACGCCGAAAGCGACCTGAAACGGCCCGTACCACAATGGGTATTCCAGCATGCTGTGCAACAGGATCACCGCCAGCACACTCCAGGCCAGCTGGCGTACGGCATCCGTCTCGCGCCAGGGGCGCCGTCGCGCCACCCACCACACGCCGATGCCGCAGATCAGCAGCGCCAGCGGAATGCCCAGTTCAACCGCCAGGTGCAAGGGCAGGTTGTGCGCATTGTCCAGAATGTCGCAAAACCGCGTCCCGGCATACAAGGTGGCGTAGTGCGCATAGTCCAGTTCTCCCCAGCCCCAGCCCAGCCACGGCTTCTGCCCGATCAGGTCAAGCACGTTGGACCACAGCGCGATGCGGCTGGCACATGCCAGTTCACCGCCGCGCAGGCGAGCCACCATGCCGTGAGCCCCCGGGTCAAGCCCCAGCAACCAGGGCAATGCCAGCGTTGCCGCTCCATAGGCCAGCACCGCCACCAGCAACACCCTCAGAACACGAGGCTGGCGCCATGCCCCCCACACGCCGAACAGCGCGCAAATCACCAGCAGCTCCAGCACCCCCGTGCGGGAAGACGATGCGGCGTTACCGGCGGCAAGCAGGACGACCCCAAGATACACCCGCCACTGACGCGTTTCCGAGGCAGCACGTTGATGCGCGATCCAGACCAACGCCGCCAAGGCGATATTGGTGAGGCTGGCGAACTGGTTGCGCTGCCGGAGGTTGGCGAACGCCTCTCCCGGCATCGTTGGGCTTACCCAGCCGCCCAGGGCGGCCGCAAAGCCGAAGTATTGGATCAAGCCAATCAAGCTGCTGACCAGTCCGGCGATCAACCAGGCCCATGCCGCCGGCCTCGCCCAGCGCTGCGCAAAAGAAGCACCGTACGGCGCTCCGCCCGAGGCATTGCGCAACGAGGCATAAAAGACCAGGGCCAGCGTTGCGGCGAGCGTCACCAGCCAGGGTACAACGCCCGGGGAGGGGCCAAGCGCAAACGGATTGAGCCAGGGCAGGGCCAAAAAAAAGGAAACAACAATTGATTGCATAAGCGTGGAATCGAGGAGCGCGGCATCCAGGTGCCGTGTCGGGTTAACAACACAGCCATATCCGAAGGCTGCGAGGTTACCTGATCCCGGCCAACAAGGATTCATGCCGCATCGCCCGCCGACACGCGTCCCCGGACGCAACCGCCGCCGTAGCGGCAACCAGCCCCAGGCCTCACGCAATCGCCTCTTCGCTCCTTTCATGCGTTAGCATCGTCCCGTTCTGCCCTGAAACCGCTTGCAAACAGGGCTCACTGCATGAATAGGGAACCAGAACCATGGAAGTAGTGGCAGTCATCGGACTCGGATACGTCGGCCTTCCGCTGGCCGTCGCGTTCGGCCGACTGATGCCGACCATCGGGTACGACCTGTCCGCGCACAAAATCGGGAGCTACAACAAGCACCTGGATCCCAGCGGCACCGTCGCCGCGCAGGACATGCGGGCCGCCGCCAAACTGAGCTTCACCCTCGATCCCGCAGAACTGGCAGGCGCCGATATTTTCATCATCGCGGTTCCGACACCGATCGATGCGGCCCGCAAGCCCGATTTCACACCCCTCGTCCGTGCCAGTGAAACCGTAGGCGCGCACCTCAAGCCAGGCGCAACCGTCATCTACGAATCCACCGTCTACCCCGGCGCCACGGAAGAAATCTGCATCCCGGTGCTTGAACGCGTGTCGGGCCTGAAATGGCGGCAGGATTTCCACATCGGCTATTCGCCCGAGCGCATCAACCCCGGCGACAGGCAGCACACGCTCGCGAACACGATCAAGGTCGTGGCCGGAGACAGCCCCGAGACCCTGGAGCGTGTTGCGGCGCTGTATGAAAAGGTCGTCAGCGCCGGTGTGCACAAAGTGTCCTCGCTCAAGGTGGCGGAGGCCGCCAAAGTCATCGAGAACACGCAGCGGGACCTGAACATCGCCCTGATGAACGAGCTCGCCGTGATCTTCAACATGCTGGGCCTGGACACGCTGGAAGTGCTCGAAGCAGCCGGAACAAAATGGAATTTCCTGCCCTTTCGCCCAGGCCTGGTCGGCGGGCACTGTATCGGCGTCGACCCCTACTACCTGACATACAAAGCCGAAATGCTCGGCTACCACCCCGAAGTGATCCTCGCGGGGCGGCGCATCAACGACAACATGGGCAAGTTCATTGCGGAGCAGACCGTCAAGCAGCTGATCCAGGCCGACAGGCACATCAAGGGCGCCAAGGTCAACGTGCTGGGCATCACTTTCAAGGAGGATGTGCCGGACTTGCGCAATTCCAAGGTGTGGGACCTGATCACTGAACTGCGGGCCTACGGCGTGGACGTGCACGTGCATGATCCGGTCGCCGATGCAGCCGAGGCGAAAGTGGAATACGGCGTTGAACTGATGGCGTGGGATTCACTGCCGCAAGCGGACGCAGTCATTGTGGCGGTGGCTCACGAGCCCTTGCTGTCCAAACCGCATTCGTCATACGCGGCGAAGCTGAAACCCGGCGGATGTTTTATCGACGTGAAGGCGCGGTTCGATGGCGACAGGCTCAATGCGGCCGGATTCGCGGTGTGGCGCCTGTAAGTCAATGGCCGTTCAAAAAATAATGAAACCCCTGTCTCAGCGCTTGTCGCCGGGCCTCAGCCCTGCTGGTATCTTCTTGCGGACATGCGCGCCCGCTTTCAGGTCATGAGCGCGGCCACCTTCAATCCGGCGCGGATTTTCGCCGATGTCTGGCGCCATCGCTACCTGCTCGGCCAGCTCATTAAAAGAGATGTGCTGCTGCGCTACAGGGGCGCGATGTTCGGTGTGTTGTGGATTTTTCTCAGCCCTCTGCTGATGCTCACGATTTTTGCTTTTATCTTTGGGCAGGTCTTCCAGACGCGCTGGCCCCAGCAGGACAGCGGCCTGCCCTTCTGGCTGCTGCTCTACAGCGGCCTGATCACTTTTAATATTTTTGCCGAAACAGTTTCACGCGCGCCCGCATCGGTGCGCGGTTATCCCAGCTTCGTAAAAAAAATCATCTTCCCCGTGCATATCCTGCCTGTGGTTCCGCTGGGTGCGGCCCTGGTTCACGGCACGTTCAATTTCCTGATCCTGGTGGCCGCACTGGCATGGGTGGGCGGACTCCACGGCCAGGTCGTGCTGTTCCCGCTTCTGCTGCTGCCCGTCCTGTTGCTGGCCCTGGGCGTCTCGTGGTTTGTGGCGGCGTGGGGGGTGTTCATCAAGGACATGACCCAGATCCTGCCGGTGTTTGTGCAAATGCTGATGTTCCTGTCGCCCGTGTTCTATCCGGTGAGCGCGGTGCCGGCCGCTCTGCGCCCTGTTTATCACTACAACCCGCTGGGGATCGTGATCGAAGCCTCCCGCGCCGTCGTCACCGGGCAATCGGTTGACTGGGGCGCATGGGGCATGGCGCTCGCCTTTTGCCTGCTTGTGTCGGTGCTGGGCTACGCCTTCTTCCAGCACAGCCGGGAGGAGTTTGCGGATGCACTCTGATGTCGCCATTTCCGTCAAGAACCTGACCAAGACTTACCGCATCTTCAGTCATCCCGGTGACCGGATTAAACAGGTGCTTTCCTTGGGCCGAATCCGCTTCCACAAGGAATTCACAGCGTTGCAAGACGTCTCCTTTGAAATCAAAAAAGGGGAAACCGTTGGCATCATTGGCCGCAACGGGTCAGGCAAAAGCACCCTGTTGCAACTGATTTGCGGCATCCTGAAGCCAACCTCCGGCTCAGTTGAAGTCCACGGACGAATTTCAGCGTTGCTGGAATTGGGTGCCGGCTTCAATCCGGAGTTCACGGGGCGGGAGAATGTTTATTTCCAGGGGGCGGTGATGGGCATCTCGAAGGAAGAGATGTCGCGTCGCTTCGATGACATTGCGGCCTTCGCGGATATCGGCGAATTCATCGATCAGCCGGTGCGAACGTATTCAAGTGGAATGTTTGTAAGGCTGGCGTTTTCGGTTGCAATTCACCTGGAGCCACAAATCCTGGTCGTTGATGAAGCACTCGCCGTCGGGGATGCGCAATTTCAGGCAAAGTGCTTTCAACGCATCAAGTCGATTCAGAACAATGGCGGCTCAATTCTCCTGGTAAGTCATGTTCTCGAACAAGTCGGCCATTTCTGCGATCGCGTTTTAGTTCTGGATGACGGCAACCTGCTTGCCGACGGCAATACCGCTGAAACACTGACTCGATATACGAAGAATGCGTTGGGAACCGATAAATCCTTTGAAGACAGGCCTCCTTCAGATGACCCGTTCTCGTCTCATTCATCGTACAACGCCAAGGAGACCCGCTGGGGTGATCGCGCTGCAACAATCACAGATATCTGCGTGAGCCAGGATGGAGTCACGAATCCGGAAGTTTTTTGCTCCGGCTTGGAAATGGAGCTGAGGCTCAAGGTTAAATTTCACGCCACTGTCAATAAACCTGTTTATGGACTGACTATCAAGGCCGACTCTGGAGCCGAGCTTTTCAGCATCAATTCGCTTCAGTCAAGCGCCGAAGGCTTCGTCTCGGCGCAAAAGGCCGGCGACAGTATTGAGGCCTGCTTCCGCCTCAGCCCGTTTCTGGATGCCGGTGAATATTCGATGTCCGTCGGAGTAGCCGGGGAAACCAACAGCGGCATCGTCCCCCATGACAGGCGCTATAACTCAATCGTTCTGCGGATCGCTCACCCACTCACGTCGTCGGGCAACATTGCGATGCGTCCCTCTTTTCACATTTTGGATCAGCACCCTATGGCTTAAAACTGAGCGGGGAAGGTACGGACTTTGATTTTCGGCAGAAGCGACAAGTGATCGTGTACTACCCAACGCAAAGTATTCCCCGGCTACTTCGCAGACTACTCAATGCACCCAATTTCCGCCTGCAATAAAAACGTCCTCCGGCTATCAGTTCTGGCCGCCTCTGTCGTTCTTGCCCTTTTCTTTTGGCAAGGCAGGGCGGGTTTCACTTTGTGGGATGAAGGTTATCTCTGGTACGGCGCGCAAAGGGTCATGCTGGGTGAAGTGCCTATCCGTGATTTCTCAGCTTACGATCCAGGCCGATACTACTGGTCTGCGGCACTCATGTGGGCTTGGGGTGACAATGGCATCATGGCCTTGCGGGGTGCGACGGCTATCTTCCAGGCGATGGGGTTATTTGCCGGCTTGTTTTTGATATCTCGAACCGCCAAGGCAGCAGACAGGCCGGACAGGCTTTACTTGCTGTTATCGGCTGCGGTGTTGGTTGTATGGATGTTTCCTCGCCACAAACTTTTCGATATTTCGCTGTCAATTTCGTTGATTGGCGCGTTGGCTTTCCTTGTCGAGAATCCGAGCCGCAAGCGCTATTTTTTTACCGGCGCCTGTATTGGCCTCGCCGCCATTTTTGGTCGCAATCATGGAATATACGGGGTCGCGGGCAGCGTCGGGGTCTTTGTCTGGCTGAACATCAAGCGCACCAATGGTCCCGGAATACTCAAGAACTTTGCGTCTTGGCTCGCAGGAGTCGTGGTTGGTTTTACACCCATGCTTCTGATGACATTGCTAGTGCCTGGCTTTGCCCTCGCTTTTTGGGAGGGCATCCGTTTTTTATTTGAAATCAAGGCCACCAACCTTCCCCTCCCGGTGCCGTGGCCATGGCGAGTGAACCTTGCATCGTCAACAGTTGGTGATGCGGCCAGGGGGGTATTGATCGGCCTGTTCTTCATCGGAACAGTTGTGTTTGGCGTGCTATCCATCATGTGGGTGGTCTGGCAAAAACTTCAGAATCGACCCGTATCCCCTGTGCTGGTTGCCGCATCGATGATGGCACTTCCCTACGCGCACTACGCGTATTCCCGCGCTGATGTTGGACACTTGGCTCTAGGCATCTTTCCCCTGTTGATCGGTTGCCTTGCTATCCTGTCGGCGCAAGCCGCGATGGTCAAGTGGCCGGCAGCACTCGCGCTCTGTACCGCAAGCTTTTGGGTGATGCACATATTTCATCCCGGATGGCAATGTCACGTCGGCAAGAGATGTGTGAGTATGGAAATCTCGGGTAGCTATCTGCAAATGGATCGCGGCACGGCAAGCGATATCGCGTTGTTGCGCAGCCTGGCTGACCTGTACGCCCGAAATGAAGGAAGCTTTATTGCCACTCCCGTCTGGCCGGGCGCGTACCCCCTGCTTGAGCGCAAGTCTCCGATGTGGGAAATTTATGCGCTTTTCCCTCGACCCCGGGAATTCGAGCGTGCGGAGATCGAACGAATAAAGTCGGCAAGGCCCGGGTTCGTGCTTGTTTTTGACCTGCCGCTGGATGGTCGTGATGAATTGCGCTTTCGCAATACACACCCGCTGACTCATCAATATATTTTGGACAACTTTGAGCCTCTTCCCGATTCGCCCAACCCAGCCTACCGGACCTTCAAAGCAAAGGATGCTGCGCAATGAACATGCAGCCGTTTCAATCCAGCTATCCTCCCGTGGGGAAACTGCTTTGACAGGATTGTGTGTGACGAGCCGATCCTCTGGGTGGCTGCTTCGATGGGTGGTCTGAGCGGGTCCGGGGGCGGCAGTGAGATAGAGTTGCCGCGCCACCAGCACGCCATCTTTCCCTGATTTCCGAGGAAAGCGCAGTCGGAGAATGACAGAGCTACTCAACCCATGTATACAAGTGATATGACAAAGCAATACCAGTTCGATCCAGCGCAAGGAATTTGGTCAGACCAGGTATCGGTCGCTATTCCTTACTCCGATGGTGATGAGATTGAAAATTACCTTTTTTCCGTCATCAAACATGCACGGGATGTAAGTGTGATTTCCCCTGAAATGGCATCTGCAATCAAGGACTGGCCCTCCGAGTACCACCTCTCCCCCGTGCGCCACAATCTTCTGCGCCCTTTTGCTTTCGGCCCGGGACAACGGGTGCTTGAGCTGGGTTGCGGTTGCGGCAGCATGACCCGCTATCTGGGGGAGACGGGTGCCACAGTCCTTGCCGTGGAAGGCAGTCAACGCCGGGCGATGATCACTGCGCAACGGTGCCGGGATTTAACCAATGTGTCCATTTACCGTGACAACATCTCAGAGTTCGAGTCAGTCGAGAAATTCGACTATGTCACGCTCATTGGCGTGCTTGAATATGCAAGGAAATTCATCAGTGCGGATGATCCAGTCGCGGCCTGCCTGAAACATGCCCAGTCCTTCCTGAAGGAAGACGGCGCCCTCATTCTGGCGATTGAAAACCAGCTTGGCCTCAAGTACTTCAATGGTTGCAGCGAAGACCACATGGGCTCACCTTATTTTGGCATCAACGGCCTTTATGGAAAAAACGATCCAGTGACATTCGGTCGCCGTGCGCTGGCTGAACAATTGAGACAATCAGGTTTTCCGTTCCAGGAGTTTTTCTACCCATTCCCTGACTACAAGCTCCCGGGCTTGATCCTGAGCGAAGCGGGCAATCTGGATGCGCGGCTACGTCTAGCCGATCTCCTTCTCCCCTATTCCGGATGGGGCTACCAGGAAACGCATCAGCGCGCCTTCGATGAGGGATTGGCCTGGCAGAGCATTGCTGCCAACGGGCTTACGGGTGAGCTCGCTAATTCGTTTCTGATCTACGCCCGGAAATTCGAATCCTCCCCCGCGAGTTGGCTGGCCAAGGCATATGGCCGATCTCAGAGACATCCCGCTTTTTTGACAGAGACCGCCATTGCGCCGAACGACGAAGGGAATTTGGCGGTGACAAAGCGCCCGATTCATACTGAAGTGCCATGCCCTACCGGATATTTTTTCCAAAGTCGGGAAGACAGTACCTATCTTCAAGGGCGCATTCTTGACGGTGACATAAGGCGCGCCTTTGCCCGAGAACCAGCCAACCTGGATGATTTGGTTGCGCCCTTCCTGCCCTGGATTGCTTTTCTCCGGCGTCATCAAATCGAAGATACGGCACAGGATGTGCGCTTGCCCGCTCACTTCGTAGACTGTATACCGGCGAATTTGATCGTTGGAGAGAACGGGGAGTTGCACTTCATTGACGGGGAGTGGATCTGTGCTGAGCCAGTACCACTTGCATGGGTGATAGTTCGCGGAACGATGATCGCCATCCAGAGCTGCCTCGAAAATACCGCCTTATCCGGCATGAGCTACCGGCTCTTCATTGAGGCCATCGCTTCCCGGGCTGGATTGACTTTTGCCGACACTGACTACATTGCGGCGTCCGCGATGGAGATTAAATTTCATGAATATTGCCAGGGGACGGCAAAAGTCACTCACAGCCTGGTCCAATTGCTGGATCTGGAAATGCTGTTTTTCCGCCGTCTGTCACACGCCCCCGCGCTACTACGTCAGGAACTTATACAGCAGCGCCAGGAGCTTGCACGCGTGAAGGCCACTCGCTCATGGCGTTTCACCGGCCCATTTCGAGCGGCATGGAACCTAAGCCGATGGATCGTCAAAGATCGCGGGAGAAAATCTCGCCAAGAAGGCCCGTCCAAAGGCCACTGACAGGCGTTCAGTCTTGCTCCAGAAGCCACCCGCCCCCCCTTCGCAGCTTTAGCCATCAGAATGCCAGGTAACGCCCAATAGGCATAGCGACCACAAGAACCTCCATGCTAAAAAAATTCTTACGGTTGATTGTTGCGGCTCCGTCTCACGCCGCCGTTTCGGGGGGATGGGCGCCCTTACTTAGAACTGCACTATCGACTATCAGACAAGAGGGATTTGGCGGGTTTCTTGTCAAGCTCAACCGGCTGCTTGGTTCCCCCCCGCAGGCCAGCCGCAGGGCTGAAGCTATCAAGAGCGTGGACGTGCGTAGGTTCAGCGCTGCGGAGGCATCAAGCGCGGCGTCGGCATTGGGATTTCAACACCACGCCAGCCCTCGCGCCTCCATCATTGTTCCGGTCTTCAACCAATTCATACTGACGATCGAATGTCTCGCGGCAATCAAGCGGCACCCTCAGGTGACATCGTTTGAGCTGTTGCTGGTCGACGATGCGTCCACGGATGAAACACAAACCGTGCTCTCCTCCATTCCCGGATTGCAGTATTTACGAAATGTGACGAACCTCGGTTATCTGCATTCCTGCAACTCCGCGCTTCAGCTCGCCCGCGGGGATTATGTTTATTTTCTCAACAACGATACACAGGTTCAGAAGGAGTGGCTTGACCCTCTGGTGGCAAGATTGGATGCAATGCCCAATATCGGTGTTGTCGGCTCCATGTTGCTTTTCCCCGATGGCCGACTGCAGGAGGCTGGCGCAAGACTCGTCAAGCCAGTTGATAAAGACCAGGGCGAATTGATTGGGGAGTTAATTGGCCTGGGATGCGCCACCTCCGACCCCAGCTACCAGTTCGCACGCGAGGTTGAATACTGCTCTGGTGCCAGCTTGATGGCCAGGCGGGACCTGCTGACCGCGGTGGGTGGACTGGATACCCGATATGCGCCGGCATATTTTGAAGATGCAGACTTGGCCTATACGGCCAGGCGGGCGGGATACCGTGTTTATTACGAGCCGCAATCGGAGGTGGTACATCATTTGAGTGCCTCGGTGAACAGTAATTCAGATCTCAAGAAAACCCTTGTCGAACGAAATGCCAAGACATTTCTGAACAAGTGGGATCACGAAATCACCTTGAACCGACGTATTCGCTCGATCGCCTTCTACCTGCCCCAATATCATCCCACACCGGAAAATGACGAATGGTGGGGAAAAGGCTTCACCGAGTGGACAAACGTGACAAAGGCGCAACCCAACTTCACCGGCCACTATCAGCCACACATACCCAGTGAACTCGGGTTCTATGATTTGCGTATCCCGGAGGTGAGAGAGCAGCAGGCCAGCCTTGCCAGGGAATATGGCGTCTCCGGATTCTGTTATTACTACTATTGGTTCAATGGAGAACGTTTATTAAGTCGACCATTGGATGAAATTCTGGCTGCAGGTCAGCCGGATTTTCCCTTCTGTCTTTGCTGGGCCAACGAAAACTGGACCCGCACATGGGATGGGCAAGACAGTCATGTCTTGATCGCCCAGAATCACAGCACGGAAGATGACATTGCCTTTATTCAGGGTTTATTCCCAGCCTTGCGAGATAGTCGTTACATCCGAATCGACGGGAAACCGCTGATATTGGTATACAAAGTCCGTTTACTTCCTGATGCCGCCCAGACCGCGCTCGCATGGCGAGACCAATGCCGGGCAGCGGGTATCGGTGAAATCTATTTGGCATGCGTACATAACAGCGCGAACCTTGCACTGAACGGCGATCCAAGAGCGATAGGTTTCGATGCTGCAGTTGAGTTTCCACCGTCCGGTAGAGGGATGACCACACCGGCCCCCGGCCCACTTTTGAATTCCAAGTTCCGCGGACTATGTTATGACTACCTCAGCACAATAAAGAGTTTTATGCAGGCGGAAGGTTCTCCGTATGAGTTCTTCAGAGGGGTGATGCCATCCTGGGACAACACCGCCAGACGGCAGGATTCCGGGCATATTTTTCTGGGCAGCAGCCCGGAAGCATATGGTCACTGGCTTGAATCCGCCGCCGAATGGACTGCACGCATGCACGTAGGCGATGAACGCCTCTTATTCATCAATGCATGGAATGAGTGGGCCGAGGGAAATCACCTTGAACCGGATAGAAAAAATGGGCGCGCCTATTTGGAAGCCACGCGTAAGGTCATGCAGAGATATAACCGATGAGGCAGATGAAGACTTCCAAACTATGGCTGCGATCACTGTCAATACGACTGTCCTCCGAATGGCAGCGACTGGGTGGTTTACGCGCTCTTGTCCTCAGGTTAGCTGCAATACAGCGCGCGGAGGGCTGGGCTGGAATTCAAAAAAGGCTGCTCCATTTGACAGCACGGGGCCCCAGACTTGCAACCGACGAAAGTACGCACCCAGGAAAGACTGAAGAAAATCGAGCGGACACAGCACCTGAGGAAATCACAGCCCCGGGCGTGCTGCTGATCGGACATCCCCACGCGATTCTGGGCGTTGGCGAGAATCTTCGCGCTATATCGCTGGCTCTGGGCTCGTCGGATATTCCATTCAAGATATGCAATGCTTTCGAGCCTCATGCGAAAGGCAATGCACTGCTGCAGGATTTTTCATATCAAGAGCAAGCTGCCATCCCATATAGAAAGCACAGCACAAATCTGTTTTGCCTCAATGCCAATGAGATGGACATGGCGCTCAGCTATCTCGGTTCCGAGATATTCGACAAGTCGCACAACATAGCATGCTGGATGTGGGAGCTCTCAGGATTCCCCGACGAGTGGACTGGTAATTTCCGCTACGTACAGGAGATCTGGGCCCAATCCCGCTTCGTCCAGGAGGCAATTGCAAAAAAGTCCCCGGTACCCGTCATCTGGATGCCGCAGGTTGTAGAGCCGGGGGCGGCCGACCCTGCCATTGCACAAGCGCTGGGGATTCCAAAGGACGTATTTACATTCCTATTTTTCTTCGACTTTACATCGCACATGGCACGAAAGAACCCGAGAGCCGTGATTGATGCTTTCACCCTCGCCTTCAAAAACGGTGCAGGCGAGTCTGTTGCCCTGGTTGTGAAGATGAATGGCATGGACAAATGCCCCCACGAATACCGGAGCTTCCTAGATAGCGTAAGCAACCAGGATAAGCGCATTATTTTTATTGATAAAGTGCTTAGTGACCGTGAAATCAAGGGCCTGATCTCCGGCTGCGATGTTTTTGTTTCACTGCATCGGTCAGAGGGTTTCGGTCGCGGAATTGCAGAGGCTATGTATTACGGCAAGCCGACGGTAGCAACAGGATATTCCGGCAATATGGATTTCACGAACTGCTTCAATAGTTGTTTGGTGGACTACCACTTTGTGCCGGTCCAGAAAGGGGAGTACCCTTTTTGGAAGGGTCAATTCTGGGCCGAACCTGATATTGAACATGCGGCCCACTGGATGCATCGCCTCTATCAAGATCGCCAGCTATGCCGATCTATTGGGGAGCAGGCGGCGGAAAGCATTCGCGCGACCCACAGCGCGCTCGCGGCAGGTACGCGTATGCGAGACAGACTTGATAAAATTAATGCGCAGAAGATCTGAGTCGAATTCAAGAGGGTGCGATTCGGGAAATTTTCTCACTCTTGTCGGAAATTTTGAAACTGGTGATTCAGAAATAAAAGGCCGTCGCTCTTACCTGATGACAGGCAGTCCATGTTTGAACAACATTTTCAGCTTCCAGGGTAACCAGTGAAATGGGCGAAGAAAAAACGCGGTGCCACTGTTCCTCTTTTCCTGAATTTCACCCCGTAAAGTCAGCAGCTTTTTTCGCGCTCGCCACAATGCAGCTGGTAATGGGACGTATATTTCCCGCCACGGTCTGGGACTCCATTTCAGTGCGCTCAGCACGATTCCTTCAATACAAAGAATGCTTAAGTGCAAAGGCAACACCACAACCAACAGCCAGAATGGGTAGCAAAGAATCATCACGAACGTCTTGTTCCGTTCTGATAGCGCCCGCCGCCTGTAGCTTGTGACCAGGCGCCCCGCCATCGCCTTGCCCCCGCCGAAGCTGGCTCCGACTCGGTGCCTATAGCCCGACTGTCCGAGAGCACGGACGGGGTAGCCCGCCAATCGCGCCCGGCAACAAAGTTGTAGGTCCTCACCAATGCTCTCAAACCATTCCGGGAAGCCGTCGAGTTCCTGCCATAGGGCCTTCGGAATCCACAAGCAGGCGCCCATCACCATGCCAACCTCGCCTCGGTCCGGATTTTGGTTGGGAATTGGGTTGAGAAAGGGGTCGAACAAGCTGCCGATGTCCAGCAATTCTCCACTGTCAAAATCATACTGGGCCAGGCTGAGAACGGCGGGTTGGTCAAGGCGAGTCGTCTCCGACAGCAAGGTCAGCAAGGCATCCGGATAAAGCGCCGCGTCATTGTTGAGCAGCAGCAGGTACTCGCCTCTGGCCTCGGCCGCCATTCGATTGTTGGCGGCGCAAAAGCCGACGTTGCTCTCACTGACGATCAGCCTCGCCCCCGGGTAACGATCTCTGATATAGGCCACTGAGTCGTCGGTGGACGCGTCGTCATGAACCAGAATTTCGATCATGAACTGGCCCTTTTGCGCCATCACTGAACGCAGGCAGTCATCAATCATTTCCATGCCGTTGTAGTTAGCGATGCAGATCGAGCAGATGGGCGTATTCATTTTCAGGCTCAATCTTTTTTCAGTGGCTATTGCCTAGCCTGCGTTCAGAAGTTCTCTCGGCGATTTTCTTGCTATCAAAAGGCTGTCGTCCCGAAACGATTTTGGCTCACCGAACTGACACGCCGAAAGCCGTCTCCTGATATCTTCAATCGTCCAGAATCTCACATAAAAGAGTGAGTGCCGTCCTTGAGCGGCAACCGGTGCCACCATGAATTTGCCGTTATCGGCAAGGCAGCGCTGCACGTTGCTCATGGCTAAATCGAGCTTTTCTTCGCTCACGATGTGTTCAATCACGTCTATCATCAGAATCAGGTCGAACTCGCCCTCCAGCAAGTCAGCCGTGATGTCCCGGCGAATAAACTGAAATCCGGGGAAGCGCGCCGTCAGCACGGGAAACAATGTGTCGGTGATATCAAGTCCCAGATAACGGGTGGCGCCTTGCTCCTTGAGGAGCCCGGTATAGAACCCGTTTCCGCAGCCGATCTCAAGCACGCGCGCGCTTGAGATATCGATGTCTTCGACCCGGCACAGCTCAAGGAAAGCCGCGGAGGCCTTTTCATACATGATCTGGTTATTCTGCTCTGACAATCCCTCGTCTCCCACGCCTTTCAAGGAAGTACCGTACCGCGTGAACCTGTCACTCCAGTACCTCGCGGCATCGTACCCGTCCTTCGTCCGGTATTTCACCGGCGCCACCAATGTCTTGTAGAAGGCCCGGGCCAGGAACCCGATGGGGTCTTGTTTGAGTTTGCTGATAGCTGTTTGCAGGGTTGTCTTCATGATGGATCACGTGGAGAAGAAGATGTCTGGCGGCGATTCTTTTTCATGGATGTATCGAGATCATTGTCGTGCGGCCCCGTCCAGCTCGTCAAACAGACGGCCATAGCGGGCGGCAACACCGTCCCAATCGAAATGCCGCATGACGTGCTGCCTGCCATTGCGCGCCATTTGCGTCCGTAAACCGGCTTCTGCCAACAACCTGATCACGGCGCCGGCAACGGCGGCGGGATTTTTCTGCGCGACCATTAAACCGGTCTCACCATGAATGACGACATCTCGTATCGCAGGCAGGTCAGACGCAACGACTGGGCACTCGCAGGCCAAAGCTTCGACCAGCACAAGGCCCAGCCCCTCCTGGTCACCTTGGTCCGTAATGATGGAGGGGCCCACGAACACCGTCGCTCGCCGGTAGAGCCCGGGAAGGTCCGAGTTTGGCAACGCCGCGGTGAAAGTGACGGCATGCGCGATGCCGAGGCGGTGAACCTGCTGCTCCAGCGCATCGCCCATGGGCCCGCTACCGACAACGCGAAGGCACGTGCCGGGCTGCCGTCGAATGATTTCCGGCATCGCATCGAGCAGGACGGCGATTCCTTTTTTTTCAACCAAACGTCCCACAAACAACAATTCATTGTCCGCGCGCACCACGGCAGGATCGGGCATAAAAAGTGTTTGGGCATTCACGCCCATGGAAATCGTATGCAATTGCCCGGGCCTTGCACCCAGCGAAAGCGCGAAATCCGTCATCGCCTTGCTAACCACCGTGAACCGCGAAGAACGGCGAATGACCCAGCGCTTGATGGACGTCAACGGCCAGCCGTTCAAGCCGAGCAGGTCGCCACCGTGCGACGTGCAGACCATGGGCGGTATCCGTCTTGTCACCACGCCGGCCATCACCACGCTGAGCCCCTGCGGAACCAGCCAATGCGCATGAATCAGATCAATCCGCTGACAACGCAAAATCCGGAGCAAAGCCATTATTTGCGCGGCAAAAAAGAAGGGCAGCAAACAAAAGCGCCAACGGCTCTGCTTCAAATTCGCCAGAATGCCTCCCTGGTAGGCCAGTTTTTCCCAACGGGGCGGGAAATAGCGGAAGCGAATAACTTCAACGCCGTCCATCTTTTCGAATCGTTCCGTGCCGTCGGCGTGGGGCGCCAGGACGAGGACGTCGAACTTGTCCTTGAGTCTGCGACATAGCTCGAAAACAAACGGAGGTTCGCTGTCACCTTGCCAGCGCGGAAAGGTAGACGTCAAAACCAGTACACGTTTTTTAATCGCCATTGTTTTCTAAGCGCACCAAGGTAATTTTTCAACAATCGGGGCTGCGGTCATGTTCCGGCGGATGGATTTCCCTGGTTCATTTCCGGCGTGGCCTTGCACTACTGGCCTTCTCTCGGCGTCACGCTAGCTGAAGACCGTCAATCCACATACGCCGACGGCATTGCCCGCCCGGCGGGACGCTGCAGCCGCCATTGCGATGCGCCCTTCAGGCAGTCTATTGCCCATGGTGGAAGTTCCGCGGCTCCAATGAACAATACCCCCCCATCCAGAACACCCGCCCAAGCGCCACAACTATTGCCAGTGGGAGCGTACACCTTTTTCCCAGAGAGGTATCGGAGATGAATTGCCCGGTAATCCGTCAATATAAATTCAGATTCATCGACGCTTCCGATGTTTTCCGCCAATGCCCGGCTACTCGGAGATGTGCTCCGTACGTCCCGGTATCCGAGGCCGAAGGTGGCACGAAAACGAGGTACACCGTAAGATGCATAGTTGTCGTGTGTTTTATACGCTTGTTGAACACCGGTATTGATCAACAAACCAAGCAGCAAAACAACCATAACTTTCCCAAAACCCATGGATCGATCGGAAAATATGGCATCGACAGCCGGGATCATGGCGATGAGAAGAAAAGGAACTGCCACGGCCAACATGCGCAAGTCAAGGTCCACGTTTGCCTGAACCTTCCTGGCGTACAGCAGAAATAGCAGGTATCCCATCGCCCAGACAATTGGCAACCAGATTTCGGGTGGGCGAAGCCACCGGACACCGTGACGCTGAAAGGCTTTGAAGCCAAGAACGGCCACTGCGACAAGAATCAGGATTTCAAGATTTGCCCTGAGCACCATGCTGAAGGCAAATAAAGAATGTTCAGCCAGATCGATGATGGCGGCCACATCATCAAATCCCCTCTCCATTCTCGACACGCCACCACGTGTCGATCCGGAGATGTTGCCGGCCAATTGCCAGTTGCGGAACCACAAGGGCACCACCAAGGCGGCGCCAAGCAGCATCGCGCCCGCGGCATGGAGAATTCGCTTCCAGAAGACCGCACCCGATGCCAGCAGCACCGAGAGACCCAGTACCGGAAAGAAGGCCACGCCCGCATACCGGACCCAGTTGGCAATCCCGATGCAGATTGCGGCGGCCGCCAGCCAAATGAGGTTCTGCGGCGAGATCCGGTACTTCCAGAAGGTGGCATAAGCCATGGTCAGCAGCGGAATGAACAGCGTCTCACTCCATGCATGCCCATAAACGATCAGGTTGCCGGGCGTGCATGCGTTCACCAACGCCATGACGGCGGCTATGGCGGGATTTCCGGTGACCATCCAGCCCACCCAAAAGATCGTCAAGGTGGCCAGAACCAGCAGGACCGGATTCAGCAGAGCCGGCACGTCGTCTATGTCGATGTGTCCCACGCTCATGACGGATGCCCATAGCGCCGGGTAGGCGGGCGGCCAATTGAGCAAGGGCACATACGCTGGAGCCGGTGGCGGTAGCTCGACATTAGTCGACTGCATGGGATGACCGGCCACGAAGTTGAGCGCGACGTCCCGGTAGGTTAATGAATCCATCGTATACGCAACTCGTCCACCCGTCGCGTATTGCATCAGCCCCAATACCATCGCGACAGCGAGCAGGGCCAGTGCAATCGCAGGCATGGCGCCGCGGGAAGTGAAAAAACGGGTGAAACGAGGAGCCATGAAAAGTTTTTTTTGAGGTATGCCGTCGATTCAATGACGCGTGATCGCCTTATTTGCTTTCCCGGTCGCTGCTTTCGATGTCCTTGTAGTGCAGCGCGGATATCTGTTCGGAAACGATGCCGATCAAAAAAGTAAACACTGCGGAGATGAACAGGAGTGCACTCATGTTGGTGAAGCGGCCGGCAGTCAGATAGGTATACAGATAGTAAGCAAGCCCCGTCAGGAAAAAGCCTCCGCTAATGGGAAGAAAAAGCTTTTGCGGGGAAAAGAGCGTTCCTATCTTGATGATGATCAACAGAAAACGCACGCCGTCGCGTAGGGGATGAATATGGCTGGCGCCGTTGGCCCTGCGCGGCGAGTGGATAGGCAGATAAGCCACGCTGTAACCGGCACGGAAGAAGCTCATGGTAATCGTGGTCGGATACGAAAACCCGTTTGGCAGCAGGTACAGGAACTGGCGAAACCTGGAGGCATGAACAACCCTGAAGCCCGAAGTCAGATCGGCGATCGGCTGCATCACCATCCAGCTCGCGAAACGACTGAAGATGTCGTTGGCGGCGGCACGGTGAAGGCCTGCCTGCGAACCCGTTTGCCGCGCACCCACCACCATGTCGTAGCCCTCGCGGAATTTCTCAAGCAGGATGGGAACATCTTCGGGCTTGTGCTGGCCGTCGCCATCCATGAAAACGATCACCTCGCCCTGCGCGGCACGGGCGCCAGTCTTGATGGCCGCGCCGTTGCCTTTGGGGTAGGGATGCCTCAGGTGTTTGACCCTTGATTCAATGCACACGGCAGCGGTATCGTCGTCCGATCCGTCATCGACAACCAGTATTTCCGCATTTGGCAAGAGGGCTACAAGGCGGGGAAGGATGCCGCGCAGATTTTCCGCCTCGTTCCTGGCGGGAATCACGATGGAGACTTTGGCTGTGTGGATCATGAAAACCTTTGGCAATTCGCGTCAGTGCCGCGTCATGTTATTTGCAGCGAGCAATTCGTTAAGTGTCTGGCGTTCGTCCGCCGAAAGATTCTCACCTTGCAGTTCACGCAGCAAGCGCCGCGCTTGCTCCTGAGCTCCCGAAATCAACAGTAGCTGCGCCCATTTGAGGCGGTTGCTCGGATTGCCCGGGTTTAACGCGAGCGACTGTCCCAGTGCGCGCCGGGCTGCTCCCAGATCTCGTTCGTGCAGCCATAAATAGTCGGCATGCCAGGAATGCAAGAAAGCCTGTACACCAGGCGAGGCGCCGGGATTGGCGAGGGAGGCGGCGAACAAACCGTCCACCTCCGGCCTGCTCATGCATGCCTTTCCCTCTATGGCCATTAACTTGAGACTGTACAGCACGCTTCTGTCGCCGGGCGCGAAGCGTGTTTCACGCAAACGGCGAGACAGCTCGTCGAATGCGGCTCGGTTGAGAGCTTTTTTTGCCTCGCAGTCCAGCTGAATCAAGCCGAGCAAGCTCATCTTGAAATCCGGGTCAAGTCCACTGGCCGCTTCATAGTGGTTGCGGGCAAGGGTGTAAATTTGAGAATCCAGCGCGGCGGCATCCGGCAAGCTCGACAGCGCAATCCCCGCCTCGTGCCTCGCCTGGGCCGATGCGGGATGATGCTGCGCTTCGATCTGCGTGCGCCCCAAGTCATTGCCGAACTGGTGCGCTCGCAGCCCGGTGACAAAAGATGAGTAGACCAGGGCTGTGCCCGCAAGCGCAATACCCAGAACCCGATACCGTTCGTCCTTCAGCGCGCGAGCCAGTGCCCACCCCGCGGCCAGCAAGACGCCTAGAAGAGGAAGGTAGTTTCGGTGCTCATGGGCAAGTTCCAGCGGCAACACGGTGGACTCCAGGGCATGACCGATCAGGAACCACGCAATCCCGAAGGCCGCGAGCGGCGCGCTTCTTCGCACCCGCCAAGCCAGCCAGACCAGGCCGGCCAGCCCAAGCAGCGCGGGCAAGGTTGTCCACGGAGTGAGCAGACCGGTGGAAATAGCGATATCGTCGTGATACAGGCCAAACGCGTCGATGCGCGGCACTACCATCAGGCCAAGATAAAACCACAGTATCCGGCCCTCCGTCATCAATCGCTCCGGGAGCGAGAACGGGCGAAGATCGTAGCCCGCCCACAACCATCCGGCGCCTCCAAGAAGCGCATACCCGACGCCGGCAGCCAGAACAATACCCGCCAAAACAAGGAAGGCGCGGGCAAAGCGGTCCAGTCTCCCAAATGAAACCCTGCGAATAATCACTTCCCAAACAAGTACGAAGAGAGGGAAAAGTGCTCCTGTTTCCTTGCTAAGGAAAGACAAGGGCCAAAAGACGACCCAAGCCAGCAGGATCCAGGCACCGCCCGTCCGGTCGCTTCGCTCCCGCCCACCAATGTGAAGCAATAGCGCAGCAAGAAGAAAGAAAGCCGACAAACTCGTCATGCGCTGCACGACATGGAGAACAGGAAGAAGCTGGATGGGCTGCAACAGCCACAGGGCCGCCACCGCACTGGATACGATCAAGACGTCGCGAGGTTTTGCGGCAGGCGAGCCGGAAGTGAGCAGTTTGAGCACGAGGGCAAGCACCTGCAAACCGCATGCAAGGTGAATCGCGAGATTGGTAGCCTTGAAGGCAAAAGGCTCAAAACCGCTGAAATAGTAATTGAGCGCAAAGCTCAATTGGGCCACCGGCCGCCCGGAAGGGCCGGCACCACCACTCACGAGCGCTTGATGGACCGATTCCAGCGACAGATCTTCAAGGCGAACGCCTTGCGCGAGGAGAATGCTGGGACCGTCATCAAAGAAAAATCCTCCACGCAAGCCCGGCCAATAAAGGGCTATAAGCACTGCGCCGACGAAAAATACGGCCAGGGTGAAGATGCGGGGAACTCGCATAAGTGGAAAGAGATCGAGGGGAAAAAGAAAAAGCCCCTTGGCATAAGGCCAAGGGGCTTTTTTGACAACTTAATCGATCAGAAGTCTTTGCAAGAACTTGGCAGGTACTTGGTGTCCACGCCGGCAGTTCCGCTACCCTTGCCGCACCGCCATATCACTTGGCCGGATCCTTGTGCGTCACCACGCAATATAACGGTTTTACCCGCAGCGAGGGCCGGCAAGCCAGCATCGGTTGTGGTCAGCACGATGATGTCACCAGTGGTGGCCTGACCGGACCAGCCGACGGAAGCCACATACTTGCTGGTCTGGTTTTGTATGCCCATCGAGTCGCGCGTCAGCGACATGGTGTTTTTCTGCGAATAGGTTTCCGAAACAGCCGTACGGCCGGCAGAACCAGCCAGAATGACTTCAGAAATTTTGGCGCGAACCATGTAGTCCTGATAAGCAGGCAAAGCCACGGCCGCCAAAATACCGATGATCGCAACAACGATCATCAATTCGATCAGGGTAAAACCCTGCTGGAGAGAACGCTTCATGAAAAACTCCTTGATGAAGAACAATAAAATTGAAAGGCATCAAAGCTGTGCAGTTTTCATGCCAGTACCGGACAATCCGCTGAGCCCCTGTTTTTCACGAAAATTTGTGGGGAACCGCGACTTCTGAGGCCGATTTTTGTCACCGCCCGACTCCAGCCTGACATTTTTGTCGCGCCGCCCACATCAAGGCTTGCTGGCGGCTTATCCTATTTTTTTCATCAGCCAGGTTGTCATCTCGTCTGCGTAGTCCGCTGAAATTCCGGCATCGAGAAGCACCCACTTGAAAACATTTCCAAGCTGGGCCTTCTTGTAGGTATTCAGTTTATGTTGTGCTTTGAATTGAACAATCTGCACTACCATCTTTTCCAGGACGTAGTCTACTTTTTTGGCAAATTCCTTGTCCCCCTTTTGCGATGCCTTGGGGATTTTTTCGAGGAAAAACTGCGCAAGAGATTCGCCAAATTTTTTCGCCTCGCCAGCGTCAAACCAAGCCAGTGCCATATAGATCCCTGATAGTGTTGCTCGTGCGGCGATTATAGAATCAGCAGGTTTCGCGCCCATCAAATCAAACCGGCCGTCCAGTTGGCGCTTGATGCATCTCATCCCCGGCCAGCGACAGCTGCCTTATAGAGTAAATGAGCAATGGGACTTTTTGATCGATTGACACAACGCAAAAGCGGCACCCCGAACCTTGCCGGTAGCGCGGCGTTGAGTTCTGCCCCTGATGCTGAGCGTTGGCTCGAAAAAGGCTTGCTGCTCGAACAACAGGGCCAGCTGGACGAGGCCTTGAGCTGTTATGAATCCGCCATCGATTTGATGCCGGCCCTCGCGCGAGCCCATTTCAATCGCGGCAACATCTTGCTCGACCGCGGCGACGCGCAGGGTGCGCTGAATGCTTACGGGGAGGCCATCCGTTACAAACCGGATTCGGCTGCGGCGCATTTCAATATGGGCAACGCCCACCTGCGCCTTGAGGCGCCTGAAGCCGCCATCACAGCCTACCGGCAGGCGATCGCACTGAAGCCGGATTTTTCGGATGCCCGCGCCGCACTTGAGATGGCACTTGAGGTCAGCGCCGGTTATGCCGAGACCTGCTTTCAACAAGGCCTTGCCGAGCAGGACCTCGAGCAGCTTGATCGCGCAAAAGATTTCTATCGCCAAGCCATCACCATAAAGCCCGATCACATAGCGGCTTGCAACAACCTTGGCGTCATACTGCTTCAAGAAAAACGAGCCGACCAGGCAGTGTCGTATTTTCAGCGCGCCATGGAGGCGGATCCTAACAATGCGGCAACCCAGACGAATCTGGGCGACGCTTTACAGGCTCTCGGGAAGATGGAAGAGGCGCTCACCCGATACCGCCGGGCGGCGGAGATCGCACCTGACAATGCGGCGACTTGGGTTCAACTAGGAAACATTCAAGGAGACCAGGGCGAACACGCTAATGCCGTCACCCACTATCGCCGCGCTCTCGAAATCGCCCCCCGCAACGCGGAGGCCAACCTGAACCAGGGCGTTGCCTTGCTGGCAATGGGACAACTGGACGCGGCGGAACAGTGCCTGCGCCGCACCCTTGAGATTGAGCCTGGTTCCGCGGAGGCCCACAACAACCTGGGCCTCGCCATGAAGAAGCGCCACAAAATGGAAGCGGCTCTGCTCTGCTTTCAAAAGGCCTTGTCCATTCGACCCAAGTATGCAGCTGCCCATATCAACATAGGCAGCGTATTGCAAGCCCTCGGGCAGGATAATGCCGCAGCACAAAGCTACCAACAAGCACTGGACATCAACCCCGACTCCGCAATCGCCCATTCCAATCACGGCAGCGTATTGCAGCGTCTCGGCAAAATCGACCAAGCCGAGGCGGCCTGCCGCCGGGCGCTGGAACTCGACTCCCGGTCTGCCGAGGCACACAACAATCTCGGCGTAATCTTCACCCGTACCAACAGGCTGGCCGAGTCCATCGCGAGCTTCGAGCGGGCCATCAAGGCCAGGGGCGGCTATGCCGATGCGTACGGGAACCTGGGTGGCGCCCTGAAAGATATCGGGCGCCTTGCCGAGGCGTCGGACACCTTGCGCCAGGCACTTGAAATTGACCCTGATAACGTCCTGGCGCACAACAACCTGCTGTTCATCCATAACTACATGGCCGACCTGCCCGCGGGACAGCTGCTGGCG
>NZ_CALROB020000028.1:0-72948 GCF_943369675.1 Polaromonas sp. YR568
GAATACGGCGTGGCCGACCTGCGGGCCCAGCCCGACGGCGAAGTGGTGCACCGCCTGATCGCCATCGCCGACTCGCGCTTTCAGGACGCGCTGGTCGCGCAAGCCAAGGCCGCCGGCAAGCTGGACGCGAACTATGCCGTGCCCGAGCAGCACCGCCGGAACCTGCCCGAGGTGCTGCGTGAGCGCCTGCAGCCCTGGCGCCAATCCGGCCAGTTGCCCGACTTTCCTTTCGGCACCGACCTGACGGCGGGCGAGATCGAGATGGTGACCGCGCTGCGGAAAATGCAGGAAGCCACGCGGCATCCGGTCGAGCTGGTTGCCATGGTGCTCAAAAGCCTGGCCGGCACGCGCGAGGCGCCGCCCGCCTACCTGCAGCGCTTGGGCCTGGACGACGCCACCAGTTTCAAAAAAATGTTTTTACGCAAGCTGTTTGCCGGCAACCTCTGAGGGGACCCACGTGACCGCCCTGCCGCCTTTCACCGCCACGCCGCCCATGGCCGAGGCCCGCGCGCGCGAGATCGCAGCAAGCCTGGACCTGCGCGCCCTGCCCGCTGACTTTTACGCCAACCCCTATCCGGTGTATGCCGCGCTGCGCGAGGCCGAACCGGTCAGGCGCATGCCCGACGGCCCTTTTTTCCTGACGCGCCACGCCGACCTGGTGGCGGTCTACCGCGATGCGCAAACTTTCAGTTCCGACAAGAAGGTGGAGTTCGAGCCCAAGTACGGCGCGGCCTCCGCGCTGTTCGAGCACCACACCACCAGCCTGGTCTTCAACGACCCGCCGCTGCACACGCGCGTGCGCAAGCTCATCATGGGCGCGCTGACGCGGCGCGCGATCGCCGACATGGAGCCCGGCCTGGTCACGCTGGTCGACGGCCTGCTCGATGCGATTGAAGCCAGGGGCGGCGGCGACCTGGTGGAGGACTTCGCCTCGGCCATCCCGGTGGAGATCATCGGCAACCTGCTGGGCGTGCCGCATGCGGACCGTGCGCCGCTGCGCGGCTGGTCGCTGGCCATCCTGGGCGCGCTGGAGCCAAAGCTGACGCCGAAGCAGGAAACCCTGGGCAACCACAGCGTGCGCGAGTTCACGGCTTATCTGAAGAGCTTGGTGGCCGACCGGCGCCGTCATCCCGGCGACCCGGAGCACGACGTGCTGACGCGCCTGATCGGCGGCGAAGGCGCGGGTGAGCAGCTCAGCGAAACCGAGCTGCTGCAGAACTGCGTGTTCATCCTCAACGCGGGCCACGAGACCACGACCAACCTGATCGGCAACGCACTGGTGGCGCTGCAGGAGCGGCCGGCGGCGCTGGCGGGTTTGCTGTCCGGCATGCAAGGTGTGGCGCACGATCCGCAGGGCATGGAAGCGCTGTTGACGCCGGCCGTTGATGAGTTCCTGCGTTTCGAATCGTCCAACCAGCTCAGCAACCGGCGCGCGCTGGTGGACGCGAACATTGGCGGTGTGGACATGCCCGCCGGCAGCCTGCTGACCTTGTGCATAGGCGCGGCCAACCGCGACCCGGCGCAGTTTGCCGACCCCGACACGCTGGACCTGGCGCGGCAAAACAACCGCCACCTGGCTTTCGGTTTCGGCATCCACCAGTGCGCGGGCCTCAGCCTGGCACGGCTGGAAGGCCGCATCGCGATTGGCCGGTTTCTTCAGCGCTTTCCGGCTTACCGTTTGACGGCCAAGCCCACGCGCGGCGGCCGCGCGCGATTCAGGGGATTCCTGAAAGCGCCGTTTTCCGTCGCCTAGCTGGCAGTTATCCAGTGCTGCGGCGCGGCCTGCAAGGCCCGCAGCAGCGCCCGCGTGGAGGGCAAATGGGGCGTGGCAGGCTGGCCTGGCTGGGCCAGCGAATCGAGCAGGCGCGAGAGGGTTTGCGCATGCGGCGTCAGCGGGCCCAGAAAACGCGTGCCGTTCGCATCGGCGATCAGCAGCGTGGGAAAAGTTTCCACTTCGATGTCGCCGACCACCTCGGCATGGTCCTCGATGTCCAGCCAGGCAAAGCGGCTGCCCGGATAACGGGCCGCCATTTGCGCAAACAGCTCGCCATAGTCCCGGCACAGGCCGCACCAGTCCGCGCACAGGCAGACGACCCAGTGAACCGGAAGATCCGGCGGGCCGGGGGATGCCGATTGCGGCGTTGGGAAGATATGCATTGCGGGAGAGAAATCGAGGATTGACTATTATGGCCAGCGCCGCAAAATGGTGAGCGACACGGGGGCAAACCCCGGCACAGGAGACAAGCACCATGAATGCCACGCACAGCGAGGCGGCGCAAAACGCGCCATCCGCAGCCCCCATAGACCCACGCAGCTTCGATTCCTTCGCAAGCTTTTATCCGTTCTATTTGAACGAACACCGCAACCCCACCTGCCGCCGCCTGCATTTTGTGGGCTCCAGCCTCACGCTGCTGTGCCTGGTGGCACTGGCCGTCACGCGAAATCCATGGTGGCTGCTGGCCGGCCTGCTCTGCGGTTACGGCTTTGCCTGGATCGGGCACTTCGGGTTTGAAAAGAACAGGCCGGCTTCGTTCAAGCGGCCGCTCTACAGCTTCATGGGCGACTGGGTGATGTACCGCGATATGTGGGTGCAGGGCTTCAAGCGCCTCAAGGGCGCGTAGCGGCCCCGCCCCCGAAGAAAGCCTAGTGCGGGCCTTGCGGCTGGAACACCGTGGCTTTGAGCGCCTTCAGGCAAGCGGCACCGGCAAGCAGGGCCGCTTCATGTGTCGGATAAGGATGGTCTGAGCCTTCAATGCGAAGGTCGGCCATGCGTTCATCAGCGGAGAGCTGGGTGACCACCCAGTAAAAAAGGCCGGCGGAAGGTTCCTTGACGCGAACGGCGAGCGGCCCCGGTGGCAATGGGAACGAAGGGGGCATGGCGCTCACAGCATCTTCCCCAATTCGTTGCTGACGTCTTTGGCGGCGGGGCCGACTTCGGCCACAGCCACGCGCAACTCCAGTTCACTGCAGTCCAGCGCGGCAACCCAGTAATTCAAAGAGTCTTCCTGGGTGATGTCGATGGCTTTGTTGGACGTATCAGCAGAGGCGTAGGCGGGTGATGTCACGGTTTTCTCCAGCTAGGTTGATGGGATGGATGGCATCTTGACTCAGGCATCGCGGCATCCTTGTAAGAATCCCGCCCGCCTGTGTGAAGTCCCACGAAAAACAAGCAACGAAACGTGGCGGAGGTCACAGGCGATTAACAACCTTGACAAAAGCTTGACGCCCTTACAACCTCAGCTTATGAGCTTCCGGATGATAGGGGCGGCAAGAACCGTCTTCGATCAACTCGCGCCGGGCGCCAACTCAAGCCTGTTTTGGCGCCGCAGATTTGCGCGCCACGGGCTTGCCGCCGGTGGAAGACGGCGACCGGGAGGCGGCCTGTTTTTCGGTATAGCTTTTGTAGAGCTTGGCCGCCAGGCCGGAGGTGATCGCAAATACCAGCAATTTTTTCAGCATGAAAAATCTCCTTGAGGGTGAAGGTGGGTGAAGGCCCGCCTTTGGCAGGCCAGGTTCACATCGTAGGAATTTTTCCGCGGCATAAAAGTGCGCCTGCGCCGCAAATGGCTGTGCGGCGTGTCTTACCGGGTAACGCTTAAAGCGGCACGCGCGGCGACTCAGGCCTCGGGCTCACCGTCCACGCGGATGCCGAGTTGCTTCATCTTGACGCGCTGCTCCACGGCGTGGCTCCATCGCTCGAAGTCTTCATTGGTCGGCGCCGGGCCGTTGCCGGTCTGGTAGGCCCACATCCTGGCCGTGAGTTCTTCATACACTTGCCTGGCGTCGCGCTGCGCCTGCCGCTCCTGGGCAATGGCGCCGTCAAGCTTTTCCCGGGCATGGGCTTTTGCTGGCATCGTTTTGTGCGTTGAAAAACAAAGGGCTTTTATTTTGTGACGGCGCCAGATCGCCCACAAGAATTCCCCTGCCGGTTTATCGGTTTTTCCCCGATGGAGCGGATCTTTTACAGCGCGTCGCGCAGCCGCAAATCCGGCCAGCGGGCCTTTTCCCACAGGTTCTGCACCGCGTCGGCCTTGTCGAGCAGGAAACGCTGTATCAGCGGCTCCAGCGCCGTGGCGTCAGGATCGGCCAGCAGCAGGTAACGGGCTTCGGTCTCGCCTTCAGCCTCGTTGAGCTGGCCCACCCAGTCCAGCGCGACCAGGGTTTCCAGCACCGGCTCCAGCTGCAGGCCGTCCACCTGCAGCACTTCGGCCAGCTGCGAGGCGCTCACGCCCTTTCGCGGCGTGGCAAGCGCCTTGTGCAGCTGTTGCAGCACCTCAATGGCCAGCTGGAAATACCAGCCGTGAGCGCTGCCGCGGCGCGCCACACCCGCAAGCAGGCTGGGCAGGTAGGCGGCGATCACCGCACCCATCAGCACGATGACCCAGGAAACGTAAATCCACACCAGCAAGATCGGCAGGGTCGCAAAGGCGCCGTAGACCAGCGAATAGGTCGGCACCGCGCTGAGGTACAGGCTCAGCACCCGCTTGGCCACCTCGATGCCGGCGGCGACGAACAGGCCGCCTGCCCAGGCATGCGTCCATTTCACAAAGGTGTTGGGCACATAGCGGTACATCGCCGCCATGCCGCCGGCCACCAGGAAGAACTGCAGGATGTTGAGCAAAAAGCGCAGGCTGGCCGGCAAGGCGCCCACCAGGCCACCGGACGCCGACAGCACATAAGAGGTGACCGCCAGGCTGGCCGCCAGCAGCAGCGGCCCCAGGGTGATGGCGGCCCAGTAGATCAGCACGCGCTGCGTGAGCGGCCGCGCCTTCTTGACGCGCCAGATGCCGTTGAGCGTGCGGTCTATGGTGAGGATCAGCGCGATGGCGGTGACCAGCAGCACCGCCAGGCCGGCGATGCCCAGCTTGTTGGCCTGGCGGCTGAACTGCGTGAGGTAACCCAGCACCTGGCGCGCGATGTTGTCGGGGATGAGGCTCTGGATCAGCCAGGCCTGCAGCGCGCCCTGCAGCTTGGAGAACATCGGAAAGGCCGTGAAAACCGCCAGCGCCACGGTGAAAAAAGGCACCAGGGCAATCGAAGTGGTGAAGGTCAGGCTGCTGGCCGTCAGGCCCATGTGGTCTTCGCGGAAACGGTCGCGCAGGGTGAGCGCCGTGCCGCGCCACGGGAAGCGCGACAGGTCGGCCAGGAGGTCCTGCAGGTATTGCTGGAATTTCATCCCCGGTATCATGCCATCGACCATGAACAAAACAGAGCAAATCGACTTCACCCGCCGCCTGGCGCTGGCGAGCCTGCTGGGCCTCATCGTGCTGGGCCTGGCCTGGGAAATGTGGCTGGCACCGATCCGCCCCGGCGGCTCGCTGCTGGCGCTCAAGGTGCTGCCGCTGTGCATCCCCCTGGCCGGCATCCTGAAAAACCGCATGTACACCTACCGCTGGGTCAGCCTGCTGGTGTGGCTGTACTTCACCGAAGGCGTGGTGCGGGCCTGGAGCGACCGCGCGCCGGGCAACTACCTGGGCCTCATCGAGGTGTTCCTGTGCCTCACGCTGTTCGCCGCCTGCGCGCTGCATGTGCGCGTGCGCCTGAAAAACGCCCCCACCCCATCAACCCCCTAACCCGAGCCCGAACACCGTGAGCACGCATAACCCGCTGATTGAATCCCTGCGCCAGATCGTGGGTGCCCCCAACGTCCTGACCGAGGGCGACCTGACCACCTGGGTGCAGGACTGGCGCAAGCGCGAAACCGGCAAGGCCCTGGCCGTGGTGCGCCCCGGCTCCACGCAGGAAGTCGCGGCCGTGGTGAAAGCCTGCGCCGCGGCGCGCGTGAGCATCGTCCCGCAGGGCGGCAACACCGGCATGGTGGTGGGCTCGACACCGGACGCCAGCGGCACCCAGGTGGTGCTGAGCCTGACGCGCATGAACAAGGTGCGCACGCTGGACGCCGGCAACCTGACGATTACCGTCGACGCCGGTTGCGTGCTGCAAAACCTGCAGGAAGCCTGCGAAAAAGCCGGTTTCCTGTTCCCCCTGAGCCTGGCCTCGGAGGGCAGCTGCACCATAGGCGGCAACCTCGGCACGAATGCCGGCGGCACCCAGGTCGTGCGCTACGGCAACACGCGCGACCTCTGCCTGGGGCTGGAAGTCGTCAACGCGCAGGGCGAAATCTGGGACGGCCTCACGGGCCTGCGCAAGGACAACACCGGCTACGACCTGCGCCACCTGTTCATCGGCAGCGAAGGCACGCTGGGCGTGATCACCGGCGCCACCATGAAGCTGTATCCCATGCCCAAGTCCCAGCTCACCGCCTTTGCCGCCGTGCCCACGCTTGAGGCGGCCGTGCAGTTGCTGGGCCTGGCGCATGAGCACCTGGGCTCGGGCCTGACCGGTTTTGAGGTCATGGGCCAGTTCGCACTGGGCCTGGTGGCCAAACATTTCCCGCAGCAGCGCGTGCCCTTCTGGCAGGAGCACCCCTGGTGCGTGGTGCTGGAGAACTCGGACAACGAATCCGAAGCCCATGCGCGCGAATGTTTCGAACGCCTGCTGGAGGCCGCCATGGAGGCCGGCTGCGTGGCCGATGCGGTTGTCGCCGAAAGCATGGCGCAGGCCCACGCGCTGTGGCACATCCGCGAGAGCATCCCGATGGCGCAGGCCGAAGAGGGCCTGAACATCAAGCACGACATCTCCATCAACGTGTCGCGCATCCCCGAGTTCGTGCAAGAGACCAACGCCCTGCTGCTCGCGCGTTTTCCCGGCGCGCGCATGGTCGTCTACGGCCACTTGGGCGACGGCAACCTGCACTACAACGTGCAGGCGCCGGAAAACCAGGACCAGGCACGTTTCCTCAACGAGCAGGAGGCGCCCATGAATGCCCTTGTCTACGAAGCGGTAGACCGCTACAGGGGATCCATCTCGGCCGAACACGGTGTCGGCAGCCTCAAGGTGGACTCGCTGCCCAAGCACAAATCGCCTGTGGCGCTGGACATGATGCGCGCCATCAAGCAGGGCCTGGACCCCCTGAACCTGATGAACCCGGGGCGAGTTCTGCGCATATAATATGCGCATGACTCATGAAGGATGATCATGCTCAAATTTGACCATGCCCCCAAAAAAGCTACCAATCTGTCACTCAACTCCAAGGTGTTGGAAGTTGCGCGCGAGATGGGCATGAATATCTCGCAAACCGTCGATGCGCTTTTGGCAGATGAAGTCAAACGGCGCTACTGGGAGCAATGGAATGAGCGGAACAAAGGGGCGATTGCGTCTTACAACGCCCGCATTGCGAAACACGGTCTTCCCCTGGCCAAATACCGTAGTTTTGCAAAGAGTCTGGGTGATGGAAAGCAAGAGGAATAAGCGTGGCTCGCTTTGATGTTTACAGCAATCCGGACAAACCGGAAAACACGTGGATTCCCTTCTATCTGGATGTGCAAAGCGACCATATGCAGGGATTGGAAACGCGGGTCGTGGTTCCACTTTGGGATGCGGAGCACTTCGAAGGAAAGGCCGAAGACCTTCATCCCGAATTTGAGTTTGACGGTCGGCTGCTGGTGATGGACACACCTGCCTTGGGCGCGGTGCCGAAAGTCGCTTTACGTAAAGTGGTCGCCAATCTGACACCCCACCAACTCACTATTCAGAATGCGCTTGACACGCTTTTTGGAGCTTATTAATGACACAAGCTGGCTCACGGCCTATCCGTTCCCAATACGAAGATTTCATGCGCCATGTGGACGCCCACGGCGTCTTCAAGGCCGACCGCACCGGCACCGGCACCAAAAGCGTGTTCGGCCACCAGATGCGCTTCGACCTGAACGAGGGATTTCCGCTGGTCACCACCAAAAAAGTGCACCTGAAGTCCATCGTCCACGAGCTGCTGTGGTTTCTGCAGGGGTCGAGTGACAACAACTGGCTCAAGGAACGCGGCGTCAGCATCTGGGACGAATGGGCGCGTGAAGACGGCGACCTGGGCCCGGTATACGGCGTGCAGTGGCGCAGCTGGCCCACGCCCGACGGCGGCCACATCGACCAGATCAGCGAAGTCATCAAGACGCTCAAGACCAACCCCGATTCGCGCCGCATCATCGTGAGCGCCTGGAACGTGGCCGACCTCTCCAAGATGGCCCTTATGCCCTGCCACGCGTTTTTCCAGTTCTACGTGGCGCCGTCCGAAGTGCAGGGCCAACCCGGCAAGCTGAGCTGCCAGCTCTACCAGCGCAGCGCCGATATCTTCCTCGGTGTGCCCTTCAACATCGCCAGCTACGCGCTGCTGACCCACATGGTGGCGCAGCAGTGCGGCCTGGGTGTGGGCGACTTCATCTGGACCGGCGGCGACTGCCACATCTACAGCAACCACCACGAACAGGTCGCGCTGCAACTGAGCCGCCAGCCCTTCCCCTACCCCACGCTGCAGATCAAGCGCAAGCCCGAATCGATCTTCGACTACCAGTTTGAAGATTTTGAGTTCCTGGACTACCAGCACCACGAGGCGATTAAAGCTCCCGTGGCTGTTTAGCCAACAGGTGCCGGTATGACACGCATCCACATGATCTTTGCCCGCGCCGCCAATGGCGTGATCGGCCACAACAACGCCATGCCGTGGCACCTGCCGGAAGACATGGCGCGCTTCAAGCGCCTGACGACTGGTCGGCCGGTCATCATGGGCCGCAAGACCTGGGATTCGCTGTCGCCGAAATTCCGGCCCTTGCCGGGCCGCACCAATGTCGTCATCACGCGGCAACAAGACTGGAAAGAAGCCGGCGCCGAAACCGCCGCCAGTCTGGCCGACGCGCTGGCGCAATGCGCCGCTGCCGAAGAGGTGTGGATCATGGGCGGCGCGCAAATTTACGCGCAGGCCGTCCCGCTGGCCGACCGCATTGAAGTCACCGAGATTGCCCAGGACTTTGAGGGCGACGCGTATGCGCCGCAGCTGGGCCCCGAATGGCGGGAGGTCGCACGCGAAGACCACGTGTCGACGAACGGGCTGAAGTTCAGCTTCGTCACCTACGAAAAATAATCCATCCACAACCCATAACAACACACAAAGGGAAACGATATGTCAGGAGGCGGATTTCACGTGCATGGGCCCCACGACCATGAACTCGAGCATGCGGCTCAAGGTAGTCACGGCGGCCATGACGGGCACGCAAGCGGCGGCATGATCGCGCAGATCGCGGTCATCACCGCCATCATCGCGACCGTGGGCGCCATCTTTTCCTACATGGGCGGCGCCACGCAGGCCAATGCGGGCCTGTATAAAAACAACGCGGCCATCAAGAAGACGGAAGCCTCCAACCAGTGGAATTTTTTTCAGGCCAAAAGCACCAAACAATCGCTGGCTGAGCTCGCCCGCGACCTGGCGCCCGAGGACAAAAAAGCCGGCTACCAGGGCAAGATTGATCGCTACGAAAAAGAAAAGAACGAGATCAAGGTGGGCGCCGAGAAGCTCGAAGCCGAAGCCGCCACCTGGGACACATCCTCGGACGAGCAGATGCACCAGCACCACCGCTGGGCCCAGGCGACGACGGTATTGCAGGTGTCGATTGCCCTGGCGGCAATTGCGCTGCTGACGCGCAAGAAGTGGCTGGAATACGGCATGTTCGCCATGGCGGCCATCGGGCTGGTGGTGGGCGCGCTGGCCGCGCTGCATATCTGATCGCCATTGAAGCCCTCTTGCGGGCTGGAGCATGAAACCATGAAGATCACGACCTGGAACGTCAACTCGCTGACCGCGCGGCTGGCGCATGTGCTGGACTGGCTGGCGGCCAATCCCGTCGATGTGCTGTGCCTGCAGGAACTGAAGATGACGGACGACAAGTTTCCGCTGGAGGCACTCAAGGCCGCCGGTTATGAAGCCGCCGCCTTCGGACAGAAAACCTACAACGGCGTGGCCATCCTGTCGCGCGCGCCCCTGCGCGAGGTGGTAAAAAACATCGTCGGTTTTGAAGACGAACATTCGCGCGTGATCGCCGCCACGGTGGACGGCCCGGCGGGGCCCCTACGCGTGATGAACGGCTACTTCGTCAACGGGCAGGAGCCCGGCAGCGAAAAATTCGCCTACAAGATGCGCTGGCTGAACGGCCTGCAGGCCTATGTGCGCGCCGAGATGGCGGCGCACCCGCAACTCGTGCTGCTGGGCGACTTCAACATCACGCCGGAAGACCAGGATTCCTTCGACCCGGAAGGCCTGCGCGACACCATCCACCACACCAAGGAAGAGCGTGAGCACTTCCGCCAGTTGCTGGCGCTGGGCCTGACGGACAGCTTCCGCATGTTCGAGCAGTTGCCCAAAAGCTATTCATGGTGGGACTACCGCATGCTGGGCTACCAGAAGAACCGCGGCCTGCGCATCGACCACATCCTGGTCAGCGGGGCGCTGAAGCCGCAGGTAAAAGGCTGCACCATAGACCGCGTGCCGCGCAAATGGGAAAAGCCCAGCGACCATGCGCCGGTGACGGTGGAGCTAGGCTGACCCCCGTCCGGGCTCACTTCGTGTAGCCCGTTCCCCCCTCAAGGGGGCGGCGCCTGGGGCCGGCGAAGCCGGACCCTCGGCCCCCACTGGTGAAATCCCCCACCAGGTTGCGCCCAATGGACTCTTAAACCCAGCAGGGGCCGCGGGACTGGCTTTGCCAGACCGCAGGCGCAGCGGCCCCCTCGGGGGGCAGGGAGTTACACGAAGTGAACGACCGTGGGGGCCACATCACTCCAGATGGAGTTCCTGAATTTTCCGCGTGATGGTGTTGCGCCCTATGCCCAGCTTCTGGGCCGCCTCGATGCGGCGCCCTCGCGTATTGGCCAGCGCGGTCTGGATCAGCTTGGATTCAAAGCGCCGCGTCAGCACGTCCCAGACGTCGCTGCGCCCGGTGGCCAGCAAGGCCAGGGCCTCGGCTTCGAGGCCACTTTCCCAGCTGTGGTCCAGGCCGGCCGCCACAGGCACACCCGCTTCAGCCGTGTGCGCCATGGGCGCCTTGTCGGCGCCTGCGGTCCACTCGACGCGGGGGGCTTCGGTCCGTTCAACCATGGCCGCAGCTTTGCCGGCGGGTTCCGGGATCATGCCCAGCACTTCGGGCGGCAGGTCCTTGGGCTCAATCACCTGGGCCGGCGCCATGACGGTCAGCCAGTGGCAGATGTTCTCAAGCTGGCGCACGTTGCCGGGAAAGCCGAAGTTGCTCAGCTGCTGCAAGGCGGTGTCGGAAATCCGCTTGGGCTCCACGCCCAGCTGCTTGGCGCTTTGCTGCAGGAAGTGCCGCGTCAGCATGAAGACGTCTTCGCGGCGTTCGCGCAGCGCGGGCAGGCGCAGGCGGATCACGTTGAGGCGGTGGAACAAGTCCTCGCGGAAACCGCCTTCCTTGACGCGCTGCTCCAGATCCTGGTGGGTGGCGGCAATCACGCGCACATTGGCCTTGACGGCGTTGTGCCCGCCGACGCGGTAGAAATGGCCGTCGCTGAGCACGCGCAGAAGACGCGTCTGCAGGTCAAATGGCATGTCGCCGATTTCGTCGAGGAAAAGCGTGCCGCCCTCGGCCTGCTCGAAGCGGCCGCGCCGCATGGTCTGCGCGCCGGTGAAGGCGCCGCGCTCATGGCCGAAGAGTTCGCTTTCGAGCAAATCCTTGGGAATGGCGGCGGTGTTGATGGCGACAAAAGGCCCGTTGGCGCGCGGCGAATGTTTGTGCAGCGCGCGCGCCACCAGCTCCTTGCCCGAGCCCGATTCACCGGTGATCATCACCGTCACCATGCTTTGGCTCAGGCGCCCGATGGCACGGAACACGTCCTGCATGGCCGGCGCCTGGCCGAGCATTTCGGGTGCGGCGGCCATGCGTTCTTCGGCCACCTCTTCGCGCTGGCTTTCTTCCACCGCGCGGCGAATCAGTTCCACCGCCTTGGGCAAATCAAACGGTTTGGGCAGGTACTCAAAAGCCCCACCCTGGAAGGCCGAGACCGCGCTGTCCAGGTCGGAGAAGGCCGTCATGATGATGACCGGCAGGCCGGGCAGTTTTTCCTTGACCTTTTCGAGCAGGTCCAGGCCCGAGCCGCCCGGCATGCGGATGTCGCTCACCAGTATTTGCGGGCCGTCTTCTTCCGTCGCGGTTTCCAGTGCGGCAAGGACTTCGCGGGGATTGGTGAAACTGCGCGTAGGAAGGTCCTCGCGGAGCAGGGCCTTTTCCAGAACAAACCGGATGGACTGGTCATCATCAACGATCCAGATCGGTTTCATGTATGCAGTCCCTTTTTTCGTGCTTTCAGCGCAGGGCTCTTTTGAAGCCCTCGCGCCGGTCGCGTTATGTATCAATCTTGGAGGAGACACATTTCAAGGAAGCGGTATGAGCAGCTTGAAATCTGTACGGCCCGGCACACTGTCGCACTCGATCAAACCGTGGTGTTGCTGGACAAAAGTTTGCGCCAATGTCAGCCCCAGCCCCGACCCGCCCTCACGCCCTGAGACCAGGGGATAGAAGATGCGGTCTTTGATGGAGTCCGGCACGCCCGGTCCATTGTCGATAACATGCAATTCCAGTGCCAAGCGATAGCGCTGCTTGCCAAAAGTTACTTGCCTGGCGATTCTGGTCCTGAAAGTGATGTGCGCATCACCCGCCGCGATGCGCTCGGCCAGCGCCTGCGCGGCGTTGTGGGCGATGTTCAGCACCGCCTGGATCAGTTGCTCGCGGTCGCCGCGGAAATCGGGAATCGAAATGTCGTAATCCCGCGTGACCTTCAGGCCTTTGGGGAACTCCGCCAGGATCAGGGAGCGTACGCGCTCACAAACCTCGTGGATGTTCACATCGCCCACAAGGTGCGGCCGGCGGTGCGGCGCCAGCAGGCGGTCCACCAGGGTCTGCAGCCGGTCCGCCTCATGGATGATGACCTGGGTGTACTCGGTCAGGTCCTTGCCGATTTCCATTTGCAGCAACTGGGCCGCACCGCGAATCCCGCCCAGCGGGTTCTTGATTTCGTGGGCCAGGTTGCGGATCAGTTCCTTGTTGGCCTGCGCCTGGTCGATCAGGCGCTCTTCCCGCTCCTGCTTGGCCTGTTGTTCCAGCGGCAACAGTTCCACGATGGCCTCGCCCGGAGTATCGGTCTGCGCCACCACCACGTGGACCGGCATGGGTTCGTGGTTCAGGCGCCTGAGCCAGGCGTCGTAGCGCAGGGCCGCGAACTCGTTGCTGCCCGCGCCTTCCAGCGCGTTTTGCAGGATCAGCGGTTCGGTGAAACAGTCGGGGAGCTGTGAGCCTTCGATGGTTCGCCGGGAGGTGCCCAGCGCGTCTTCAAGCGCGGCATTGGCGAACACCACGGTGCCGTTGGTGCGGACGACCGCCACCAGCGTGGCCAGCAAATCGAAGGCCTGGAAGCGGGGGAGCCCCGAAACCGGGGCGGAGGACAGGGTGCGTAAGGAGGGCTTGTTCAAGCCGTCCATTTTCACCCAGAAGCCGGCATGCCGCGGCGCTTAATTGGCGGCGGGCGCCGAAGGAAGCCGGGAAATCTCGCGCTTGAGGCCGGCGATGTCGCTCTGGTTGCGCGTGATGTTGTCCTTGAGTTCAGCCACGCGGTCAAGGTAACGCTGGTAATTGCGGCCTTCGATGCCCTGCTTGTCGGGCTCGCCGTTGTTGAATTCTTTTTGCTGCTCGGCCAGTTTGGCTTCGGCCTTTTTCAGTTCGGCTTCCAGGATGGCGCGCGAATCGCTGTCGCGGGCACGCTGCTCCGGGCTGCCGTCGGTGCGCGGCCCGCCCGAGCCGGCCGCCGCCGCCACGCGGACCGGGGCTTTGGCGACGGGGGTGCTCTGCACCACTGTCACGTTGCCGCCCGAAACCAGCTTGCAGTTGCGGGTCTGCGCCTCTTTGGCGTTGTTGATGTATTCGGGCGTGGCGCCGCCGGTGCCGGCGCAGCGGAAAACCTGCTGCGCCCATGCGGCATTCCCCGCGCCGGCCAGCAGCAGGGAAAAGGCAGAAAGCAAAAAGGTGTTTTTCATAGGAAACTTCCGGTGCCGGTAAGGGCTGGGAGGGTCTATCAGTATGCGGCAAAGGGGCCAAAACACAAAGCCAGCACACCCACAACCTGCCGGGACAATAAAAAAGGACGGCATCCGCCGTCCTTTTTTGGCCACAAACTGTAAAGAACAACAGTAGCGGCTGAGCCTGGTCCGCTGATTACAGCGAGTAGTACATATCGAATTCGATGGGGTGGGTCGCCTGGCGCAGGCGGGTCACTTCACCCATCTTCAGTTCAATGTAGGCGTCGATCATGCTGTCGGTGAACACACCGCCCTTGGTCAGGAAGCTGCGGCCCACGTCGAGGCAGTCCAGCGCCTGGTCCAGGCTGTGGCACACGGTTGGGACTTTCGCGTCTTCCTCGGGCGGCAGATGGTACAGGTCCTTGGTGGCGGCTTCGCCGGGGTGGATCTTGTTCTCCACGCCGTCCAGGCCGGCCATCATCAGGGCCGAGAAGCCCAGGTAAGGGTTCATCAGTGGATCGGGGAAACGCGCTTCGATACGGCGGCCCTTGGGGTTGGCGACGTAAGGAATGCGGATCGAAGCCGAGCGGTTTTTGGCCGAGTAAGCCAGCTTGACAGGTGCTTCGTAGCCGGGAACCAGGCGCTTGTAGCTGTTGGTGCCGGGGTTGGTGATGGCGTTCAGGGCACGTGCGTGCTTGATGATGCCGCCGATGTAGTACAGCGCGAAATCGGACAGGCCTGCGTAGCCGTCGCCGGCGAACAGGTTCTTGCCGTCTTTCCAGATGGACTGGTGAACGTGCATGCCGGAGCCGTTGTCGCCGACGATGGGCTTGGGCATGAAGGTGGCGGTCTTGCCGTAGGCGTTGGCCACGTTTTGCACCACGTATTTCAGGATCTGCGTCCAGTCGGCGCGCTGAACCAGCGTGCTGAACTTGGTGCCGATTTCATTCTGGCCGGCGCCGGCGACTTCATGGTGGAACACTTCGACCGGGATGCCCAGCGATTCGAGGATCAGGGACATTTCGGCGCGCATGTCCTGCGTGCTGTCGACGGGAGGAACGGGGAAGTAGCCGCCCTTGACGGTCGGGCGGTGGCCGCGGTTGCCGCCTTCGAGCTTGGCGCCCGAATTCCAGGGGGCTTCGTACTCTTCGATCTTGAAGAAGGTGCCCGACATGTCGGTGTTCCAGCGCACGTCGTCAAAGATGAAGAATTCGGGTTCGGGGCCGAAATAAGCGGTGTCGCCCAGGCCGGAGGCCTTGAGGTAGGCTTCGGCGCGCTGCGCGATGGAGCGCGGGTCGCGGTCATAGGCCTTGCCGTCGGCAGGCTCGAGCACGTCGCAGCTCATGAACAGCGTCGTTTCTTCGAAGAAAGGATCGATGTTGGCCGTCTTGGGGTCAGGCATCAGCTGCATGTCGGAGGCTTCAATGCCCTTCCAGCCGGCAACCGAGGAGCCGTCGAACGCATGGCCCGACGTGAATTTGTCTTCGTCAAAGTGGGACACCGGCACGGTCACGTGCTGTTCTTTGCCCCGGGTGTCGGTGAAACGGAAGTCAACGAACTTGACCTCGTTTTCCTTGACCATTTTCATGACGTCTGCGACGGTCTTTGCCATCAAAATCTCCTGTGTGCTGGATGGGTGGTTGAAAAATTGTCTTCAGGCCTGTTGAATGCACTTTTTGTGCCAAAGGCGTTGGCCGCTCTGTTTCCTGCCAAGCCTCGGATTGTGCCGTTATCTGGCCCCACTTCAGGCCCTGGGCAGGCTGAAAAGAGAAAAAACACCGGCTGGCAACGATTGCACCATTCTGGCGCATCACCTTTATCGCACCGAATCGGTGCAAAACATCAGCGCACCAATTCGGGGCCGAATTTGAGATCGAATTTGTGCAGTCCCGCCAGCATGGCCGGGTAGGCCAGGTTGACCGCTTCCGGCGCGCCTTTGACGCCCAATTCAATATGGCGGCCGTATTCCGGATGGTCCACGCTGGGCAGGCTGAAGACCTTGACGCCGGCATGCGCCGCTTCAATGGCGAGCATCAGCGGCGTGAGCATGGCCTCCATGGACCCAAAAATGATCACCGACTTTTCGACCTTGGGCGATTTTTGGTGCAGGTGGGCGTAGTACGTGTCCAGCACCCATTCGATCATCGGCCAGGCCATCACCGGGAAACCAGGCACGAAATGAACCGCGCCCTGCCCCGCGCGGCAGGTGAAGCCAGGGATCTTGTTGTACGGATTCGGAATGATCTCCGCGCCGACCGGGAACACGCCCATGTTCAGGCGGTGGATGTTGTCGCCGCGGTCGGGCTCATAAGGGATGCCCTGCTCCTTGGCCATGTCGGCCATGCGCTCCAGGATCAGGGTTTTGGCCGTCGCATGCAAAGCCAGCTCAACGCCCAGTGCCCTGGCCGCGCACTGGCGGGTGTGGTCATCGGGCGTGGCGCCTATGCCGCCGCACGAAAACACCACGTCGCCGCTTTCACGCGCCGCCGCGAAGGCGCGCGCCAAGGTCGCGGTGATGCGCGCCGGGTCGTCGCCCACGTAGTCGGCATACGCCAGCGGCAGGCCGCGCGCGCCCAGCAGTTGAATGGTTTTGGGCAGGTGCTTGTCGGCGCGTTTGCCCGAGAGGATTTCATCGCCGACGATGATGAGGCCGAAGTGAGGGGTCATGTTTTTTCAGGATTCAAGGCAGGGGTATATCGGGCTTGCCGCCCAGTGAACCGAAGCTGGGCGCCGGCCCCGGCAGGGCCTCCGGGGCCACTTCGGCCGCCATCGACGTGATGGCGGCCTGTGCCAGCGGATCAGGGGCCAGCGCGTTGTTCTTCTTGCGAAGCTGCTCCAGCGCGGCCAGGGTGTAGTGAGCGAACCAGAGCGAGGAGAAAGCGAACACCAGGGTGTAGATCCAGATGGCCACCGGTACCAGGATGGGCGCCATGGCCACGAACATCGCGCCGGAGGCCCAGATCAGGCTGGGCGCGGCGCCCAGATAGCCGCTGAGCACGCCTATGGCCAGCAGCGGCGCGCGGTGCTCCTTGAAAATCTGCCGCCGCTCTTCGCTGCTCGCGTGGTCAACCAGCGCGTCGTAAGACATCACGCGGTAGGTGAGCCAGCCCCAGATCAGCGGCGGCAGCACCAGGATCAGCGGCGGAATCAGCCACAGCGGGATCGACACGACCAGCGCGACCACCGCCAGCAGGGTCGAGCCCAGCGACCAGAACAGGCTGGCCATCATCGAGCCGCCCAGCTTGCGTTCGAGTTGCGGAAAGCGCCGCTCGGCCACCAGCGACACCATGGCCGGTGTCATCAGTATTGCCACAAACAGCAGCGAGACGATCACGATCACGGGAATGGCCAGGAAGAGCAGTAGCGCGGGCGCCAGCACCAGGCGCAGGCCGCCCAGGCCCAGCGCTTCCAGCCAGCGGACCATGGTGTTGACGAGTTCGAAATTGCCGAGCTGCGAGCGGATGGCCTCTACCGCGTCGCTCCAGAAAAAATAGCCCAGCCCGAGCGAGATCGCCACCATGATGACCAGCGGCAGCACCGACAGCGCAATGACCCGCGGGTGCAGGCAGTACATCGCGGCGCGCCAGAAGGCGTCTAAAAGTTTGCTCATAAAAGCAAGCATAACGCAGCCCCCACGGTCGCTCACTGCGTGTAGCTCCCTGCCCCCCTAGGGGGCCGCCCGCCTGCGGCCCGGCAAAGCCGGTTCCGCGGCTCATGCTGGGTTTAAGACTTCAGTGGGCACTACCAGTGGGGGCCGCGGGACTGGCTTTGCCAGACCGCAGGCGCCGCCCCTTTGAGGGGGGAACAGGCTACACGCAGTGAGCCTGGACGGGGGAGGTAGATTTTCAGGCTTTGCCGAACAGGCGCTTGAGGCCAACCCATTGCTGCGACCAGAAACCCTTGCCATAGTCACGGTTAGCTTCGACCTGGTCACGAATGCCAGTGGGGTCGTAGCGCTGCTCAAAATTCGCCGTGCCGAAGAGCACGTCCCACCAGGGCAACAACACCCCAAAGTTATGCCCACCCAGCACCGTGCGCTCGGCCTTCACCGTCTCATGCCCAATACCGATGCTATGGTGCAGCCGGTGAAAGCGCGGACTGACCCACAAGCGCTCGCCGATGCGGCCGAACCACAGGCGCACATTGGCGTGCTGGAAACTTTCGCTGAGCTGGGTGAAGGCCACGATGGCGATGAACTGGCCGGGCGGCACGCCGATGAGCTGGGCCACCAGCACCACGATGGTGTCGACCAGGATGTCGTCGAGCAGGTGGTTGCGGTTGTCGCTCCACATCGTCATCTGGCGCTGCGCGTGGTGCAGCGAATGCAGGCGCCACCACCATTCGATCTGGTGCTGGCCGCGGTGCGTCCAGTAGGCGACAAAGTCGAACACCACCAGGTAAATCAGCAGGCTGGCCAGCGCGTTGTCGGTCACGCCGGGCCAGAGCTGGTCGAGGTGAAAAGTGCCGTAACCTGCCGTGCGCAGCGCGCCGAAGGCCTCGTCGAACCACGGGTCCAGCGTGAAGAAAAGCGCGATGCGGAACAGGCCCAGCCGGTGGATCAAGGTGTACAGCACGTCGGTGCGTATGGTGGCGCGGTCGGTCACAGCCTCCACAGGCCGCCAGCGCTGCAGCGGGCCGATGACGGCCAGCAAAATCGCCACCTGGATCACGCCCGCCATGAACCAGGCGGTGGCGTCATAGGCGTCTTCCAGCAGGTTGCCCATGCCCAGCGCGAACATGGCCGGTTGCACGGCCGCCTCGAACAGCCACTGCTGCGCCGTTGAAAAAAGATCGCTGAACCAGTCCATGCCGCTTATTTTGCAGGCTTGGCCGGCGCCGGGCCGGGCTGCGCCTCAATCCAGTCCTTGTACTGGGGATGCTCGCGCAGGGTCTTGAAGCAAAAACCGCGCGACTGCAGGCCGGTGATCAGCGGCTCCAGCACCTTGGGCGCCCACGGGTCCTTGCGCGACCAGATGCCCAGGTGCGCCAGCAGGATGTCGCCGGAGCGCACGTCGCGCAGCGCTTTCTTGAGCAAAAAGTCGTTGGGGTATTTTTCGCTGGCCAGCTCGTCGCCCAGAAAACCCGCGGGCGACCAGCCCACGTGTTCGTAGCCGCAGGCCTTGGCGGCGGCCAGCAGCGCGGGCGAGGTCTTGCCGCCCGGCGCCCTGAACAGCGGCAGCGTCTTTTTGCCGGTGATGGCTTCCAGGCGCTTGCTGGACTTGCTGATTTCTTCGCAATACTGCGCGGCCGTCCAGGTGAAGTCCTTGCCCTCCAGCGGTCCCGCCGAGGGCCGCATCCTGAATTGCGGCTGCGCACCCGGCACAGCGGGCACGTCGCCGCGCCAGTACACATGGTCCCAGGTGTGCGAGGCAAACTCATGGCCCTCGGCCGCCCGCGCCTTCCACCAGGGCGCCCAGTGCGTGCCCAGGCTGCCGTCGCCGGCCTGCGTGCGCTCGTTGGCGGCGAAAAACGTGACCTTGACCTGGTATTTGTTCAGCACCTCGGCCATCAAGGGCGCAACAGCCATGTGGCCGGTGTCCAGCGTCAGGTAGACGGGTTTGCAGGGCGCGGCTTCGGCCACCGCTTTGGCTGGGCCTGCAGCCCCAGCAGAGGGCAAATAAGCGGCGACAAGAGCAACGGCAATGAGCAATTGCGGCAAACCCAAAACCAAGCCGGGGCCGCGGGACTGGCTTTGCCAGACCGCAGGCGCAGCGGCCCCCCCGGGGGGCAGGAAGCTACACGAAGTGAGCGACCTTGGGGGCTTGTTACCGTGGTGAATGGTCAAGCGTCCAGACGCCATGGGGGCTCTTTCCAACATTGACCTGGCGCACCACCTTGCGGCTGGCGACGTCGATCACCGTGAGCTTGCGCGCCCAGCGAGAGGTCACCAGGATCTGCTTGCCGTCGCGGCTCACGTCGATGCAGTCGGGGCCGCCCGGCGCGGGATAGTGGTCGACCACCTCCAGGGTTTGCAGGTCTATGCGGCTGATGGTGTTGGCCACGCGGTTGCTGACCAGCACATGGCGCTTGTCGCCAAAGGCGCGGAAGGCGTGGGCGCCGGCGCCGGTCTTGATGACCTTGGTGCGCTGCGGTTGTGCGCCGCTCACGTCATAGACCTCGACGGCGTCGCCGCCCGTCAGGCCCACCAGCATGAATTTGTCGTCGGCCGTGCCGTAGACGTCGGCCGGGATGGAGCCGGTCTTGGTGCGCCATTTGATGGACTGGGTGCCCAGGTCGATGGCGATAAGTTCGTCGCTGTCCTGCATGGTGGAGTAGATCGTCGTGCTTTTGCTGTCTATCCACAAATGGCTGGGTGTCTTGCCGGTGGCCACGCGTTTGGCCAGCGTGATGTCCTTGCCGTCCCATTTATAAATGTCGATGTGGTTCAGGCGGTTGGCGGCCGTGACGAACCATTTCATGTCGGGCGAAAAGCGCAGCTGGTAAGGGTCGATGATGCCGCGTATGGTGCGCTGCACTTCGGCGGTTCGTGGGTCGATGAAGGTCAGCGAATCCGACAGCGCGTTGGCCACGATCACCGATTTTTCATCGGGCGTGAGGTAGAGGTGGTGCGGCTGCTTGCCGGTGGCGATGCGTTTGGTTTCGGTCCAGGTGGCCGGGTTGATCACGCTGACGCTGTCTTCCAGCGAATTGAGCACGAAGACGGGCGTGGTGATTCCGGAAGCCGCCGGCGCCGCCGCAGTCTGGGCGGAAGCCGGAAAACTCATCAAGGCGGCAAAGGCACACAGCCAGGCGGCTGCAAAGCGGGCGAAAACATTCACAAAAACGGTCTTTCTACGGGCAATTGACTAGTGTAGCGGTGCGAAGTTGCCGCAAACCACTAAGGGCAGGCAAATACCACCCCTTAGCCTCCTAATGCGCGGAATGCCCGATTCGTTTACATCCCTTACGATCTGACGATGAATTCAACGGAGACGGCAAAAACGATGGAGATCGGCGGGGTGGCACTGGAAATCAGGCGCATCGCCGGGCCGCAGGCCCCGGCTCCCATCGTTTTCCTGCATGAAGGCCTGGGTTCGGTCGCCTTGTGGACCCAGCGCGGCCTGGACTGGCCGCAGGCCGTGTGCGCCGCGACGGGCCGGGCCGGCGTGGTGTATTCGCGGCGCGGTTACGGCCAGTCGGCGCCCGTGCCCGACGTGCGCGGCAGCGGCCGGCTACCGCCTGATTACATGCACGGCGAGGCCTGGGAAGTGTTGCCCGCCCTGCTGCAGGCCCTGGAGATCAGCCAACCGGTATTGGTGGGCCATTCCGACGGGGCCACCATCGCCCTGCTCCATGCCAGCCGCCATCCCGTGGCTGCCTGCATCGCGATGGCGCCGCACGTGCTGGTGGAAGACATCGCCGTGCAGGCCATCACCGAAGCCCGGGCCGCCTATGAGTCAGGCGCCCTGCGCGAAAGGCTGGCGCGTTACCACGCCGACGTGGACGTGGCCTTCCGGCAATGGAACGATGTCTGGCTGTCCGAGGCCTTTCGCCACTTCGACATCCGCGGGGAATGCCGCCGCATCACGGCGCCGCTGCTGCTGATCCAGGGCCTGGATGACGAATACGGCACCATGCGGCAGCTCGACGAGATCGCGCTGGCCGCGCCCCATGCCCGGCAACTGCGCCTGGCGGCCTGCGGGCATTCACCGCAGCGCGACCAACCCGCAAAGACGGTGGAGGCGATCGCCGATTTCCTGAAGGCTGCGGCTTGAAGCCTCAGGCTTCCTTGACCTCGATGTGATACGTCGCCCACGGGCACCAGGCAAAGCGCGCGGGCAGCGGTTTGGCCGCCATGTCGGGGAAGCGGTCCGCGTCATACACCGCCCAGAGCGGGCCCAGCCCGCCCAGCGACAGCGGCTGGCCGTCCATGTGGGTGGCGATGACGAAGCGGTATTTGGCGATTTCAGCGGCAGTCACCTGGGCCGCATAACCGTCCACTGCGCGCAGGAAGACCGTGGTCTTGTCGTTGACCTTCACGCCGCTGGCCTTCAGCACGTCGGCCAGCAAGGGGCCCTTGAGCGTGTGCGGCTTGCTGTCGTATTCCAGCGTCGGCTTGATGGTGACGGCCGGCAGCGCGGCCAGCGCGGCGAAGTCAAAGGCCTGGGCCTTGTCGAACTTGATCTTCTGCTTGGCCATCATCTGGTCCAGCGCCGGGTCCAGCGCGCCGCGGTTGCCGGCGCCTATCAGGCCGCTGATGGTCAGCAAGGTGGGGCCTTTTTGCGCCTTGGGCGCGTTCTGGGCCGGTGCCAGCGACGGCAGGGCCACGGCCCCCCATGCGGCGGCGCCCAGGAATTGACGGCGTTTGTTCATCATGAATCAGCTCCTCAGTGTGGTGTGTATTCCCAGGCCGCCAGCGTAACCGCCTCTTGCCGGCGGTGGCTCAGGTCTTCCCCGAGTTTCAGGTTTTCGCTGAAATGCTGGCCATGTCTTCCAGGGTCAGCCAGCGCCATTCGCCGGGCTTCAAATCAGCCGGCAAGCCCAGCGAGCCGATGCGCGAACGGTGCAGGCCGCCCACGTCTTCCACCCGGTTGCCCACGGCGGCGATCATGCGCTTGACCTGGTGGTATTTGCCTTCGGTCAACGTGAGGCTCAACTGGTTCTCGCCGGTTTTTTCACAGGCCGCGGCTCGCACGGGCTTGGGGTCGTCGTCCAGCACCACGCCCGCCAGCAGCTTGGCCACCTGCTTGTCGTCCACCGGGTGCTTGGCCAGCACCTCGTAGACCTTGGCCACATGGTGCTTGGGCGAACTCATGCGGTGGATGAACTTGCCGTCGTCCGACAGCAGCAAGAGGCCCGTCGTGTCCTGGTCCAGCCGCCCCACCGCCTGCACCCCGGCCGCCGCGCCGCCGCCGCGCTGCCGTATAGGCGCCGGCAGCAGCGTGTAAATGCTCGGGTAGGTGCTGGGTTTTTGCGAACACTCATACCCCGCCGGCTTGTGCAGCATCAGATAGGCTTTTTCATGGTATTCCCAGGCCACGCCCTGCACCGTGAAGCGCAGGCCTTCAAGGGCCTCGAATTCGGCGGCCGGGTCGTCGCAAGGCGCGCCGTCCACCGCCACGTGGCCTTGTTGAACCAGCCCCGCGCACACGCGCCGCGTGCCAAAGCCCTGGGAGAAGAGAATTTCTTGAAGTTGCATGCTTGCCATGGGCGTATTGTCGCCCGGCCGGGATTGAGGCCGATTCCCGCGCGACCGTGCTATGGCGGGATTGCGGCCGACGGCTTGGCCTGCGTTGCCGCCGCATTCCCGGCACGCAAGGCCCTGGCTTCTTCCGGGACGGGTGCGGCAGCGCCGTGGGCGAAATGCCACTCCCCGACCAGGACCTTGCCTTCGAAGTCACGGTTCTGGCGCGAAAAATTGCCGGTCTTGATGGCTTCGGCGCCGGACAGGGAATGCACGCCCCGGACGCCGCCCTGCTCCGACATCAGCAAGCCCCACTTCGTGGTGCCTGTCATGGGGTCGATAAAAATTTTCCGCAAGTGGCGCTGCACGACGGAGTGCCGCCTGTCCTGCAAAAGGTCGTCCAGGGTTTTAGGGTATTGCTTGGCCGCGCCCGGGGTTTTCTCGTAATAGCTCTGGATGGCGTTGCGGAACTGCTCGCCGGCATACAACAGCTCGTATTCTTTTTCCCGCTGGCTGGCGGTGTGCCACACGGAGCCCACCGACGCCAGCATGGCGCCCATCACGGCGATCAGCAGCAAGGCCCCCAGGTAGGTGAAGCCGGATTGGGTATGCCGCCTCCCCATGACTACCTCACCATTCACCATAGAGCGAACCATCGCGCGCCTTTCCCGGGGCGCCGCTGTGGATGTTGTAGACGCCGCCGTTCTGCCGGTTCTCGGGCGGCACGATGATCCAGGTGTCGGTGCTGCCCGTCACCGGGTCCATGGGCAGCTTGCGCAGGTATTTTTTTGTGACGAGGTCGTCCAGGGTTTCCGGGTAACGCCCCGTGTCCGCATGGAACTTGTCCAGAACGTCGCGCACGCTGAACAGGTTTTCCCGCAAGACCGCTTCGTTGGCCTTGGCCACATTGCCCATGTAGCGCGGAACGGCAATGCTCAGCAGCACCGCGATGATGGCCATCACCACAAGCAGCTCTATCAGCGTGAAACCGCCGATGCGGCGGCGGTCGTGTCGGGTCATCGCCATGCCCTCACCATTGCCTGTAGGGCACGCCGTTGAGCCCCGAGCCGGCACTTTTGGCGTAGACGTCGTACACGTCGTCGCCCTCCACGGGGTTGTCGGCGCTGGAGGCATAACTGCGCAGCCCCCAGGTTTCCTCCGGCTTGAGCGAGGCGTCGCGCGCCAGGGGCTCGCGCGGCAGCCGGCGCAGGAAATAAATCTTCGTGCGTTTGGGATTCTTGACGTCTTCCACGCCTTCGACCAGCACGGCCAGCGTCTTCGGGTAGCCGGACTCGCCGACGTTGCGCGCGATCCTGCCCTCGTCCCCGGCCAGCTTGTAGGCATCGATCGCATCGCGAATCTGGCGCAGCGAACGGCGCAGGTCCTGCTCCTTGCCGCGCTGCACCGCAACTTCGGCCAGCGGCAGGGCGACTGACGCCAGCAGGGCCACGATGGCCACGGTGACGACCAGTTCCACCAGCGTAAAACCGCGCTGTGTTCCGGCCCGCACCTGACGCTCCGCCGCCATCACCCGCTCAGTTCCTCGAGATCGAAAACACATGCGGCTCGGGCAGTGCACCAGAACTTCCCGATGCCGACAGCAGCTTGATCTCCGCCTTGGGCAAAGGCGCCAGCGCCTTGAAGGTGATGTTGACCAGCGTGCCCTCCCCTTTGGCGCCATCCGCATCCGGCGAGGAGGTATCGACCGTCACCTTGCCCGTCAGCGGGTCCACGCTGCTGGTGAAGTTGCCGTTGGCGCCGCCCTGCTTGAAGAAGTCGCCCTCGCGCACGTCGACCACTTCCAGGCTGCGCGGGTCGTAGCCGAGCTGGAACGGCAGGGAGCCGACGCTGCCCTCGGCCTTCACGCGCAGCGACGCGCGGAACAACTGCCCGGCCTTGACCTGTGCCGGGCTGTCCCAGGAGAAGCGGGCACCCGATGCGCCCGTGCCGGCCCTCGCGCCCGCACCTCCAACCGCAGCCCCACCCGCAGTGCCGGGAGCGGCGGAAGGCGCCATCGCCGCGGCCGCGCCCTCGCCGCTAACGCTGACGACAGGCACCGCGCCGGACCTGCCGGTGCTGCTTTCCGCCATCGGCACCAGCGCCAGCGGACGCGTGCGGAATGCCGCGTCGGTGCCGGACCAGAATTCCTCGGCGGCCGGGCGCTTGAGGTTGCGCACCAGGCGCGGCGTGATCGACAGCACGATTTCCGTCTTCTGGCTCTCATCGCTGTGGTTGGAAAAGAGGCGGCCCAGCACGGGCAGGTCGCCCAGCCCCGGGATCTTGCTGGCCGAGGCGCGCGCCTCGTCGCTGATCAGGCCCGCCAGCACCTGTGTTTCACCGTCCTTCAGGCGCAGCACCGTGCTGACGTTGCGGGTGCCGATCTGGTAAGACAGCGAACCGCTGCTGCTGCGCAACTCACGCACGATGGAGCTGACCTCCAGCGAGACCTTGATCGCCACGTCGTCCAGCAGGTAGATGTTGGGCTCGACCTCGAGCTTCAGCCCGACGTCGACGTACTGAACGCTCTCCGACACAAACCCCGTCGCGGTCGATGTGGTGGTGATGACCGGCACCTTGTCGCCGATCAGGATCTTGGCCTTTTCGCGGTTGCGCGCGCGTATGCGCGGGTTGGCCAGCAGGTTGACGGTGCCGTCTTCCTTCTTGAGGTTGATCACCAGCGGCGAAATCGCCGCGCCCAGGCGGCTGGAGTTGAGGTTGCGCAGGTCCGCCAGCGTCAGCGGCCCCGTCGTCGGGTTGGTCAGCGTGGTGCCACCGGGGCCGACGATGGTGGAGTTGGTGGTGGACGAGGGCAGCGGCGACAGGGTCAGCTGGTTCGGGTAGTTGATGCCCAGGTCCAGCAGCCGCGAGCGCTTGATTTCCAGCACCTCGACTTCGAGCATGACCTCGGGCTCGGACATGTCGTGCATGGCGATGAGTTTTTCGGCCAGGCGTATGACTTCCGGCGTGTCGCGCATCACCATCAGGTTCAGCCGCTCGTCGACGTAGACGTCCTTGGTCTTGAGCATAGTCTTGACCATGTTCAGCGTCTGCTTGACGTCGGCGTTCTCAAGGTAAAAACTTTTGACGATCAGGTCCTGGTACTCCTTGATCTTGGCCGGCGTGCTGGGGTAAATCAGCACGCTGTTGGCGTTCAGCACTTTCTTTTCGAGCTGGTTGGTGATCAGCAGCATGTCGACCGCGTCTTCGAGCGTGGACTTCTTCAGGAACAGGGTGGTCTTCTGGTCGGCCTTGATTTCACGGTCCAGGATGAAATTGATCTCGGTGGTGCGCGACAGCGCCTCGAACACCATCTTGAGGTTGGCGTCGCGGAACTCCAGGCTCACCGGCTCCTTGAACGCCGCCTTCAGCGTCGGGCTCACCAGGGCTTCCCTGGACTGCAGTTCGCTCACGCTGCGCTTGAGGTCGGCCAGTTCGCGGTTGTTCGCGTACTCGGGGGATACGGCCTGCAGCAGCATCTGCGCCTTTTCCCCCTCGCCCCGGCGCACCGCTTCCCTGGCCTGGGCCAGCAGTTCGCTGTTGCGGCCCAGGCGCGCCGCGGCGGCCACGCCCTGCTGGGCGCGCTCATTGGCCGGCTCAAGGCGCAGGATGCGCCGGTAAATCGCGTCGGCGCTGTCGGGGCGCGACGCATCCAGTTCCACGGCCGCGTCGTTGAGCAGGCGATTCACCGCCTCTTCCCGCCGGCTGATGATGCGGGCCCGGTAGGAGAGGTTGGCGGGGTCGTCCCGCGCCAGCTGTTCGAGTTTGGCGATCGCCTCTTCATAACGCCCGGCGGCAAACAGGTCGGCAGGTTCACGCGACGGGGGTTCGGTGGCGCAGGCGCTCAACGCCACGAGGAAAAGCCCCCGAAAAAACAACAGGCCGGCCGTGCTGTACAGGGATTTCAGGCGGGGATTCATGGTCAGCTGTTTCCGAAGGTTAGGGTTTGCTTGACGGCCAGCGGCAAATACGTCAACACGATGTGCGTGGTGTCCATGCTTTCAACCCGGTAGGTCTTGTCGATGACGTCGCCTTTTTTGACGCTGTAGGCCTGCTCTCCCTGCACCAGGTAAATGGTGAGCGGGCCGGTCTCGCCCTCCTGCATTTTTCCGATGTAGGTGAAGGGCAAAGGCGGCGCGCTGGGCGCGGCCGGCGGCGCCTCCACAACCGGCGGCGGGGGCGCGACCCAGCTGCGGCCGGCAAAGGCGTCCTGGTTCGGGCCGGCCGGCGCCCGGCGGGCCAGCCTGTCCAGCAGCAAGGGGGAGCTGTCCACCGAGGCGTCGCGGCGCGACGGCTGGTGTGCAGAGTCAGACCTTGTAGCGGCGGCGGAATCGGGTGCGGATTCGGCCTCCTCGCCCTGGCTGACCCACAAGGTCGCCGCCAGGGTCAGGCACAGCATCACGGCAAGGACAAGACGGCGGCGGGTGAAGGCCATGCTCACGGCGCCTCCACCAGGAACAGCGTGAACTTGATCTGGGATTCCAGCGTGGTGTCGCTGGCCTTCTGGCGCTGGAAAGACACGCTGTCCAGCGACAGGTAAGGAATTTCGGTGAGCGCCTGCGACATGAACTTGCGCAGCTGCGGATAGTCGCCCTTGACCGGCAGCGCGATCTCATACATCAACAGTTTTCCGACCCGGTCGCGCACCAAACGGTACGTGCCTTGATCCAGCTGGACCTGGTGGACGGCGGCCAGTTCATGCAGCTTCGCCAGGTCGTCCGGGGCCTGGCTGCTCTTCGGGAAGAAGCGGTAAAACTCCGCCAGCTGCCGCACCGGGTCGGAGGGCTTTTCGCGGGTGCCGTCTGCGGGGGCTGCCTGCCGCGCGGCTTCGAGTGCGGTGATTTCGCGCGCCAGCGCGGCGGACTCAGCCGCCACCGGCAGCACGGCGACCGCATAAAACAGCAGCGCGGCGGCCAGCATGGCAGCGCCGACGGCGCCGGGCAGGCCGATGATGCGGCGCACTTCGCGGGCGTTCCAGACCAACCGCGGCAGCATCGATTTTTCGTCCACGCTCATCTCGCGGCCCCCCGCGCTTTCTCGCGCCACACGGCCTGCACGGAAAACCGCAGGGGCTTGTCCGGGTCCTGGTCCTGCACCTGGTGGTTGATGATGTGGGTCTCGGACAGGATGGCCTCGTGCCCCAGACGTTTCACATAGGCCACCGCGCTGGGCATGTCCTTGGCCTCGGCCGCCAGCGTGAGCGCGCGCTTCTGCGCATCGGGCTGTATGCCCAGCAGCGCCACCGTCTCGTGGCTGGATCCCTCCACCGCCTCGAACAAGGGACCCCAGGGCAGGTCGAGCTGGAGAATGACTTCGTTGGCACGTTTGATCTCCGATTGCGCTTCCTGCATGGCGGCACCGCTCAAGGCGGTGTGGCCGGTGAGGTACTGCCGTGAACGCTCCAGCTGCCTGTGCCGCGCCTGCAACGCCTGCTTCTCGTCAGCGTGATAGACATAGAGCACAGGCATGCCGCACGCAACCAGCAACGCAAGCAGCAGGATCGCCAGGCCGGCGCGGTTGGCCCACGCGGGCCGGGGGATGTAGTCAAGGTCGAGGCGTCGCATCAGGCGGCTCCGCTCATGGCCATTGAATACGCAACATCGTCGCGGGGCGAAAAACCCGCGTGCGGCGGCAGTTCAAGCAGGTCCAAGGGCTGGCCGTCCGCCATCGGCGCGGCCACCTCGCCGGGCGCATGCAGGTAAACCCGCGCGGGCGCCGGCAGGCCGGCCAGCAAGAGTTCGCGCCGGACCAGCGGCAGCAGCTCCTGCGAAAGCCCATCGCGCAGCGGCAGCGTCCGCACGGCGAACCACTCATCCGCGCCGGCCATCAGCATGCCAATCTTTCGCGGCTCGGCCACCACCAGGCAGGTGTTGGGCGCCGCGAGTTGCCGCCGGTACTGGTTGAACACCGACATCAGGTAAGGCTGGACGGAAACCGGCCTCAGGCCCGCGCCATTGCAGGCCTGCACGATGGCCTCGGGCAGCGGCATGTCCACCGCGCTGGCCAGCGATGGCTTGCCGTAGGCATCGTCACTGAGGCGCACGGACCAGCCCTTGGCCGCGCCGCCGAAATGCCGTTCAAAACTGATGCGCGCCATGGCCTGTCTCTCTTCGGCGCCGGTGACCTGGTCCGACCACGGCAGCAGCGCATAGCGCACAAAATGGTTGGACAGCACGACGGTTGCGTCGGCGCCTTTCGCCTGCAACTCGCCTATCCCCCCGGCGAGCGCGCGGATGGCGGCTTGCCAGGGATGCGTGTCCGACGGGCCGGGCTGGCAGGGCCAGGCGAGTTTTTTCTCCACCGCCGGCTTGCGGCCGCACGCCATCAGCACCGCGGCCACGCTGTCGGGCGCGAATGCGATGCGCACGCGCTTACGCCACAAAGGTGACACGGTTGATCTCCTGCAGTGAGGTTTCGCCGGAACGCACCAAATCTACCGCCGCGTCGCGAAGGTAGCGGGTGCCGTTGCGGCGGGCCGCGTCCTTGATTTTCCGTATCGGCTCCCTGGCGACGATGAGTTCACGGATCTCGTCGTTCAGGTGCAGGATTTCGGCGATCGCCTTGCGGCCCTTGAAGCCGCTGCCCCGGCAGGCGCCGCAGCCCAGGCCATGTTTGAAAACGAAGCTCCCCGCCTCGGCCGGGTCTATGCCGGAGTCCAGCAGCAGCTGCGGCTCCGGTTCGTAGTCGGCGCTGCAGTGCGTGCAGATCACACGCAGCAGCCGCTGCGCGACGATGCCGTTCAGCGCCGACACGAAGCTGTAGGGGTCCACGCCCATGTGCATGAAGCGTCCGATGACGTCGAACACATTGTTGGCATGCACGGTGGTGAACACGAGGTGGCCGGTCAGGGCGGACTGCACCGCGATCTGCGCGGTTTCGGCATCGCGGATCTCGCCCACCAGGATTTTGTCGGGGTCGTGCCGCAAGATGGAGCGCAGCCCCTTCGCGAAGGTCAGGCCTTTTTTCTCATTGACCGGGATTTGCAACACGCCCGGTAGCTGGTACTCGACCGGGTCCTCGATGGTGATGATCTTGTCGTGGCCGTGGTTGATCTCGGTGATGGCCGCATACAGCGTGGTGGTCTTGCCGCTGCCGGTCGGGCCGGTGACCAGCACCATGCCGTAGGGCTCGTTCGACAGCTTGCGCATCACCGCCATGGAGCCGGCGTCGAAACCCAGGTAGTCCAGGCGCAGGCCCTGGACCTGGTCGGCCAGCTGCTGCTTGTCCAGTATGCGCAGCACGGCGTCTTCACCAAAAATGCTGGGCATGATGGAGACGCGGAAGTCGACCTCGCGGTCCTTGATGGACACCTTGAAGCGGCCGTCCTGCGGCACGCGCTTTTCGGCGATGTCGAGTTCGGCCATGACCTTGATGCGGGAGATTACCTGCTCGGCGACTTCCAGTCCGGGCGTGGACCCGACCTTGGACAGCACGCCGTCGATGCGGTATTTGATGGTCATACCCGACGGCGCCGTCTCCAGGTGGATGTCGCTGGCCTGCGACTTCAGCGCGTCGTACAGCGTGGAGTTCACGAGCTTGACGACGGGGCTGGTGTCTTCGCCTATCGACTTCAGCGACAGCCTTTCCAGCGAGGCGTCCAGCACGACGGATTCCGCGCCGCGCTCCAGCACGCCGTCGATGGCGCGGGCGGTCTCCTCGTGCTGCGTCAGGTAGGCGGCAATGTGCGTGGCATGGACCAGGCAGTGCTCGAAAGGCCGGCGGATGAATTCCTCCGCCCACGGCGCCAGGGCGGCATTGAACGGGTCGGCGAACACCAGCAGCAAGGCGCCGTCCGCCTCACGAAAAGCCAGGCACTCGCGCGCGATGGCGTCGTTGAAAGGCACGACGTCGAACGCGGGCTGCAGGCGATGCAGACTTTGCATGTCGAGCACCGGGTAGCCCACGGTGATTCCGAGCCGGCGCATGAAGGTCTCCGCGTCGGCGCCCAGGCGTTCCTCCAGCAGCCTGACCAGGCGCAGCGAAGTGCCTTTGACCTCGGCGCGCACCTCTTCAATGAGGGACACCGGAATCCCGTCCGCGCTGAAATCGGGTTGCGACATGTTCATTGGATGTTGCCCGCCAGTTCGAAGATGGGGAGGTACATCAGCAGCACGATGAGGCCGATGACCAGCCCGATGAAGGCCATCAGCAAGGGCTCGAACAGGCGTGTGAACCAGTCGACCCAGCGCGCCATGTCGTCGTCATAAAAACTGGCGATGCGCTCGGTCATCTCGCCGAGCTTTCCGGTGCGCTCGCCCACGCGCAGCATGCGCAGCGCGACTTCGGTGGCCAGGCCCTGGCTGTGCATGGACTCGGACACCGGCTGCCCTTCTCGCACCATGCGGCAGGCGCCCTGCAAGTTGCTGCGCAGCCCGGGCTGCAACAGGCCGGCCACCATGTCCAGCGCTGTCACCAGCGGAATGCCGCCGCGCAGCAGCATGCCCAGCGTGCGGTAAAACCTGGCCAGCTGGTACACCCGCATGCGCTCGCCGATCGCGGGAATTTTCCACATGGCTTGCACGGCCCGCCTGCGTGTGGCGGGGCGCGTCGCCCAGAACACCGCGGCGCCCACCGCGAGTACAAGCGCCAGGCCTATGGCCGCGCCGTGGCCTTCAATCAGGCGCCCCCACTGCATCAGCATGCGGGACATCCACGGGAGCTTGTCGCCCATGTCTTCATAGACGCGGCTGAACTTGGGGACGACGTAGGCCATCAGGAAAACGATGACCAGGCTGCCGACGGCCAGCAGCAGCACCGGGTAGATCGCGGCGCTCACGATGCGCTTGCGCACGAGGTCGATCTGCTGCTGGTAAGCGAGGTAGCGCACCAGCGCTTCGCTGAGGTCGCCGGTCTTTTCGCTGGCCTGCACGGTGGCCACATACAGGGACGGAAAGACGTCGGGGAACTGCTTCATCGCATGCGACAGCGGCTGCCCTTCCTGCAGCAGGCGGATGAGCTGGGCATACACCTTGCGCGGAAGGTCGTGCTTTTCCTTTTCGGCGAGGGTCTCCAGGCTCTCGAGCAGGCTGAGTCCCGCGCCCAGCAGCGACAGCAGCTCCTGGCTGAACAGCGCCAGCGGAAAACGGTAGCGGCTGCCGCGCATGCCCCACGAAGCCTTGGCCCTCGACGAGATGACCTTGTAGCCCTGGCTTTCGGCCTTGCGCACGATCTCGTCCGGGCCGCTGGCGTCGAAACTCAGCATCACCACGCCTTCCGGGTCGCGGTAGGCCTTTACCTGGTAGAGCACGGCTGCCCCTTCGCCTGTTGGAGACGTCCGCCCGGGTAGCGCTTGTGCGTGAGCATCACCAGTTGCCGATATCCGCGCCGTCGCCGCTGCCGCCGGGCTGGCCGTCTTTTCCGTAAGACAGCAGGTCGAACTCGCCTTTCTGGCCGGGCCGACGGTAGACATAGGGCTTGCCCCAGGGATCCATGGGCACGGCTTTTTTCAGGTAGGGCCCGCCCCACTTCGTCTCGCCCGAAGGGCTGGCCATCAAGGCGCCCAGTCCCTGCTCGCTGGTCGGGTAGTGGCCGGTGTCCAGGCGGTACTGGTCCAGCGCTTTTTCAAACGCATCGATCTGCGCGCGCGTGGTCTTGATTTCCGATTTGCCGATCTGGGCGAAGTAGCGCGGGCCGACGTAACCTGCGAGCAGGCCGATGATGACCATCACGACCAGCAACTCCAGCAAGGTGAACCCTGCTTCCGATTTTCCGGACACTGTGCGATGCATGGAGAAAATCCTCAAGGCGGGGAACGTACATTCATCGGGCCGCGGATTATTGTCCCTTCGGCCGGCCGATGGCTCAGTGAAATTCCGCCGCGCGGATGACTGAGGTCTATGCAATTCAATATACCTCCGGCTTCAGGCGAAGCAGCGTTGTTTTTCACTCTGCACACTAGCGTTTTCATCCTTGTGTTTCATTTTTTCCAATCACCATTTCTGAATTCATTTTTCGTTCGGCATGTTTAATCCATACGCCGGATTCGCAGCCTTCCAATGCTGCGCCGCCGCATCGCCGGCCATGCTGTTCGCACCCATCAATAGCCAAGCCAGGCGACCGCTAAAGGCGGTCGCCTGGCCGGGGTAAGGGCGGTAATTACTTGACGATCACCACATACATATTGCTGTTCGAGTTGTTCAGGGCGCCCAGCGATACGGTGCCTATGGGCAGCGATTTTCTGTACAGGCTCACCGGGCGCGTGACGGTGGCGCTTTCACGCACGACCAGGTCGACGCCGGCGTCCACCCACGTCGCATCCAGCCAGGCCGGGCGCGCGACGCGGTCATCAAGGCCCACGTACACCGTGGACGCGGCCGTCAGGTTGAAGCTGACCAGCGGGCTGCCGGTGTAGGTCTTGGAGTCATTGGCGGCCTGTATCCATGTCCCGCCCGCGACAACAGCCGGAACGGCATCGAAGGTGAAGGCACGGTCACCGTAGGCGATGTTGGCCGCCTGCAGGTTGGTCTGCACCGACCAGTCGGCGGCGTTGGCAGTGTCCAGCACCGACATCGAAGTGACCGCATTGCAGCCGGTCACCCGGGCGCCGGCCCAATCGGCATGGTCTTTGGTGGTTCCGTCGCCGGCGTCCGTCACCACCAGCCTCAGCTCGTTCTTGCCCGCAACGCTGACGTTGGCCAGCGCGCGAAGGTCGCTGCCGCGCACAATGCCGCTGTCGTAAGCCTTCACGCCGTCCAGGAAGACCTGGAAGATGACCGAGCCGACGTCGCCGGCCTCGTCATCGATGCCGACGTCGGCAATGAACTTGCCGCTGCAGGCGCCGCCCAGGTTGTAGCGGATTTCCGAAGGCGCATGCACGCCCAGGCCCTTGGCATAGGTGATGCCGGCCAGCGACATGGTGATGCCGTCCGCAGCGCCGGCTTCACCGTTGCTCTTGTCCTTCTCGAAGGTTCCCCAGCCGTTGACCGGCGTTCCGGTCGGCGTCATGTCGCTGAGCATCTTGCGCGGGTAGATGTCGCGGATCACGGTGTGCGTGAGGCCGCCCGAGTCCTTGACCGTCAGCGTGAACCTGAGCCAGGTGTTGCCGGCGTCCGCCTCAAAATCAGGCAGCACGAAGGAACCGCTCTTGGCGCCCGTGGTGGCGGCAATGAAGGGGTGGCTGTGCGTGTCGTGGTGGAAGTCGACCTTCCAGGTGAAGCCGGTCGCCGGCAGCGAGCCGTCTTCGGCGTCATTGCCGGTGGCCGAATAGATGATCTTGTCGCCGGTGGCATAACCGCTGCCGGTGGTCGGGTTGTCTATGCGCCCCACCGGGAACTGGTTGGTGGTTACGGTCAACACGGCCGCGGTCGACACCGTGGTGCCGGACGCATTGGTCACGGCCGCGGTGAAGGACACGCCGTTGTCCGCCGTGCCCACGGCGGGAATGGTGTAGCTGGCCGCGGTGGCGCCGGAAATGTTGGCGCCGTTGCGCCGCCACTGGTAGCTGGTGGCGCCGCTGGCGACCACACTGAAGGTCACCGGGTTGCCGACGTAAATCGTCTGGCTTTGCGGGTTGGTGGTGATCTGCGGCGCCAGGCTGCCGGTGTACCTGATCTTGCTGACTGTGCCCGCGCCCACGGTGGGGTTGCCGGTCTGCTGGTTGCGGGCCAGGTAGTAAAGGCTGCCGTCGGGCGCAAGGCCGATGTTGACCGGGTTGCCTATGCCGGTGGCGAAGCCGGCCGGTGTGGCCGGGTTGGCCGGGTCCAGCACCTTGATGGTGCCGTTGCAGAAATCCGCGAACAGGTACTTGCCGGTGTAGGAGGCGGGGAACTGATTGGTCAACGGGTTGTAAAAGGCGCCGCCGCTGATGGAGCAGCCGCCGCTGTGCGAATAGGCGTAGACCGGGTTGGTGAAACGCGCGTCGGTCGAGTTACCCTCTGCGGAGGGCCAGCCGTAGTTGGCGCCGGCCAGGCCGCGGTTGATTTCTTCCCAGGTGCCCTGCCCCACGTCGTTGACGTACATCAGGCCGGTGCCGGGCTGGATGTCGAAGGTGAAGGGGTTGCGAAAGCCGAGGTTCCAGTTGGCGGTGTAGGCGCCCGCCGTCGTGTAGTAGGGGTTGTCGGTCGGGATGGTGCCGTCTTTGTTGATGCGCAGTATCTTGCCGAAAGGAACAGACAGCTTTTGCGCATTCGAGTTTTCAAAGGTCTGGACGTTGTCTTCATGGTTGCCCACGGCGACATACAGCTTTCCGTCCGCGCCAAAGCGCAGCGCGCCGCCCATGTGCCACTTGGTCGCGGCCGGTATCGTCGGCAGGTCCAGGATGGTCGTCAGGCTGCCGGCCACCACGGTGTCGCTGCCTTCGGTGACGCGCATGATGCGGTTGAAGCTGTTGGTGCCGTTGGTGATCGAGCAGTAGATGTAGACGTGGTGGTTGGTGGCGAAGGCCGGGTCGGTGATGATGCCCAGGCAGCCGCGTTCATTGGTCGAATCCACGTTGGCTACGGTGGTAAACGGGGTCGCCAGCATCACGTCGTTCTTGAGGATGCGGATCACGCCGTTCTGCTGCACGACCAGCACCCTGCCGTCCGGCATGACCGTCATCGAGGTCGGGCTGGTGAGGCCGCTGGCCACCTGGGTGTCGGTGAAGCCCGAGGGAACGCCGGCCGCCTGCACCGGTGCGTTCACCGCAAAAGCGGCAAAAACGGCGGCGGCCAATACCGCCTTCCAGCTGGTGGGCGCAGCGCCGGAGTCCGGCTTTGTGTGTTTGGGATTTGCTGACATGAAAATCTCCTGTTCGTTGTTTCGTTGTTTCGTTGTCTTGCCGTGAAGAAATCGATCTCGTTGCTGCGGCGACAACAATGCAGCCGCAGCCGTTCCTCTTCTTTCTGCAAACAACTCCCCCGCCGCCTTCGATGACGGCATGAAGGGGAGCCTGACTTCCTGGCCCACGCCCGTGCGTAGGCCGGTATTCCACCGCTATGGGCTTTGCGACTTTCCGTGGGGTGCGAAATCTCTTTCCATTGCCGCTCCCCTACTTGACGACGATGGTGTACATGCCGCCGCCCGTTCCCGAGGGGCCGAGGCTGACCGTGCCTGCCGCGAAGTTCTTGCGGTACAGCGTGAAGCTGATCGGCGTGCCTTCGTTGTTCACCAGCTTGACGGCCGTGTTGGTCCAGCCGGTCATCCAGGACTGCAGGCCGACGCGGTCGTCGAGGGCGAGATACACGTCGGCGGCGCGGTTGATGGTGAAGGTCACCGTGGGATTGGCCGTGAAGGCCTTGGAGTCGTTGGCCGTGCGTATCCATTGCGCCCCGGCCACCAGGGCGGGCACCGCGGTGAACGCGAAGGTGCGGTCGCCGTACTGCGCGTTGCCCACCTGCAGGTTGGTGCGCACCGACCAGTCCACGGCATTGCCCGTGTCCTTCACCGAGAAGTTGCTGATCACGGTTTCCGCCGGGACGTCGCTGTCGTCGATCTGCTGCAGGTAGGACACCAGCTGGTTCATCTCGGTGGCGGTGAGCGCGGCCACGGTGCCGTGCTTGCCGGTGGTCTTGGCGTTGTTCAGCACGTCCAGCAGCGTCGCGGCCGAGCCGTCGTGCAGGTAAGGCGCCGTGCTCCAGATGCCCCTGAGCGTGGGGGTGTCGAAGCCGGTGAGCGTCGCGCCCATGCGTTTGCCGGATGAGGGCTTGATGGTGCCGACGTCGAACAGGGTGCCGCCCGCGCTGTTGGTGAAGTCCGCCCCCGAGTGGCAGCTGATGCACTGGGCCGTTCCCGTGAAGATCGCCTTGCCCGCGACGCCGTCGGTGGTGAGCGTTCCATCCGGGTTGCGGAAGGGGCTGCGCCCGACGGTGGACAGCGAGGTGACATAGGCCGCGAGCGCGTCCAGCTCGGCGCTGGCGCCGGCCTTGTTGTCGCCCAGCGGCGTGTTGCGCGTTCCGGTGTTGAAGGCCGTGTCGCTCATGAAGCCTGTGCCCAGGAAGCTGTTGCGGATGTCGTGCTCGAAGTCCTGGATCTCGTTGAAGTTGCCGGTCCAGTGCACGCGGCCCTGGCCAACGCCGCGCCGGCCGTTCAGGGCAATCGTCTTGCGCAGGCCTTCGCCGCGGTCGGTGAAGTCCATGACGCGCCCGTCGTGGCTGCCGTCCTGGTGGCAGCTGGCGCAGCTGATGTACTTGTCGCGGTTCATGCGGCGGTCGTCGGCGTTGTAGAAGATCTGCTTGCCCTGCAGCACGTTGGCGGGCAGCAGTTCGCTCGACACCGTGGCGACGTCGGCCAGCTTGGGCGCGCCGTTGGAGGTCGAGTTCAGGATGCCGCTGACGTCGTAGACCGCCACCGAGCGCGACATGAAGTTCTGCACGAACAGGCGCCCGCTGGGCGTGATCAGCATGCCGCGCGGCGCGCGGCCGACGTTGATGATGCCGGTGCTGATCTGCCGGGTGTAGGCGTCCAGGACCTCGATCTGGTTGGTGCCCTGTGTCGAGACGAAGGCGTAGTCGCCGAGCGGGCTGAACAGCACGAGGTTGGCCATTTCCCGGTCGTTCAGGTCCAGGCGTGAACCCAGCACTTCGAGGTTGGTCGTGAGGTCGATCTGCGACACGATGGTCCGCACGGTGCTCTCGAAGGTCAGCGGATTGCCGTCACGGAAAGTGCCGCGCAGGGTGTTGTCCTTCTTGGAAGGAATCCAGGCGCGCTTGCCGTCGGGCTGGATGGCCACCGAGTTCAGGTAGTTCGGAACGCCCCGGCCCGAGGCCTCGGTGTCCGGCCCCGGGTCGGTGGCCAGCGCGATGGTGCGGGTTACCGTGAAGGCCGAAGCGCTGACCTCCGTCACCTGGCCCTGGGTCGCCGGCGAGATGAAGCGGGTGACGAAGATGCGCGAGGAGTCGCCGGTGATCGCGATGCCGCGCGGCGTGGGGCCCACCGACACCGTGCCGAGCAGCGCCCCAGTGCTTGGGTTGAGCTTCACCAGGTTGCCGGTTCCCTGCAGCGTCACATAAGCGGCGCTGCTGTTGCGGCTGAAGGCAACGCCGAAGGGACGCGAGCCGGCGGCCAGTGCGATGGTCTGCGCCACCGCGCCGGTGTCCGGATTCAGGATGCTGATGGTGCCGGAGTTGGCATTGGCCACCCAGATGCGTCCGTCGGGCGCCTGCGCCAGGGTCTGCGGGTTCTCGCCGACCGGCACTTCCAGCGACTTGGTGTTGGCGGTCGAGCTGATCGCGGTGACGGTGTTGTTGTCCGAGTTGACCACCCAGACCCGGCTGCGCGCGGAATCAAAGGCAATGGTGGAGGACGACGTGGGCGCGGCGGCTGTGGCCACCGTGTGGATGGTCTGGTTGGCCGAGCAGGTGCTGGTGACCGTACCGCTGCGCACGCTCAGGATCACCGGGTAGTGCCCCGGGTTCGCGTAGGTGTGGGTGGCGGTCGAGGTTGACGAAAATGCCGTGGTCCCGCCGTCGCCGAAATTCCAGGAATACTCCAGGCTGCTGCCTGAGGTGGTGCCGGGATTGAAGGTGGCGCTGGTGCTCACCGGCGCGGCCGTGCGTGTGTTCAGGGTGCAGCTGGCAACGGCCGAGCCGGCCGTGGTGAAGCTGGACGTGAAGGTGGTGGGCACGCCGTTGCCGGCGTCGTCTTTCATGCCGCCGGCCGAAATCACGACGTCATAGGTGGTGCCCGCGACGAGCGGCGAGTTCGGCGAAAAATTGACGATGCCGGACTGCGCGCTGTACTTGCCCGCCAGCGCCGAGCCGCCGCGGGGCCGCACGATGAAGGTGGTGTTGCTGACGGTGCGCAGGTCGACGTTGTCCGTGAGGGTGATGCCGATACGGCTGGTCAGCGCCTGGTTGGTCGACCCGTTCTTTGGGGAGACCATGTTGACGGACGGCCCGGTCAGGTCCTGCCCGGTCTGGTGCGCCACGATGGCGCTGCCGTTGCCGTGGTCGTTGCCGATCAGCACCAGGTTGCCGAACACGGTGCCGAAGTCCTCGTCGCGGCTCGCAAGCCCCGAGGTGCCGGTGCCGGCGATCGCGCCTGTGCTCAGGTCGACTTTGGCGTATTTGGTGGAAAAGCCCGCATGCGCGTAACCATCCTGGATGGAAACATAACCGCCCTTGCCGCCGTTGTCGGGGGATTGCGCCGTCTGGGTGATGACGGCGGGGTTGCTGATGTTGTAGACGTGCAGGCGGTTGTCGGTGCCGGCCGTGATGAGGCGCTCGCCGTTGACGATGCCGCTGTACTGGCCGGCGGTCGAACTGGTGGAGGCCAGCAGCTTGGGGTTGAGCGGGTCGCTGATGTCCATGGTCGCTATGCCAGACTGGTCCATGCTGGTCATCACCAGCAGGTTGCCGACGGCGAAGGTCGGGCCCACGCGGAAGCCGCCCCAGGTGCTGGTCGGTATGGTCTTCACGTGGACCGGGTTGACCGGATCCGCCGCATTGATGATGTAGAGGCCGTTGCCGGAACCGCCGATGTACATGTACGGCGCCTGCCAGAACACCCACCAGTTGCCCAGCGCGTAGTCGGATTCCGCGATGCCCGGAAGCGTCATGTATTTCAGCAGCACGGGCGCGAGTGGATTGGTGAAGTCCCAGAACTGCACGCCGTTGATGGCCTGCATCGCCGCGAGGCGCCCGGTGAAGCCGAAGCCGTGCGGCTCGCGCAGGGCGGGAACGTCCATTTTCTTGACTTCGACCGGCGCGCGCGGGTTGGAGATGTCCCAGAAGGCGAAGCCGCCACCGGACACCCCCGAATCCTTGCCGAAGGGAACAAAGAGGTAGCCGTCATACATCATGACGGTGCCCTCGCCCCGCTGGTTGGGGCACTGCTGCACGCCGCCCGAGATGGTGCAATTGCTTTTGAGGATGGAAAGGGGCTTGAAGATCTGGTCCGTGGTGTAGCTCAGATTCCCAAGTCCCGGCCCGGCGGAATACGCCGCCGACGGCAGCAGGAAGGACAGGGCGAGGAGAATCATCGCCAGGGGCGATGTGCGTGCACTTCTCATGAATGTCTCCGTTATGGACACGGCATTAGTTATTGCGGGCGTGGGTCGTAGCGGGGCCGTGTCCCCCGCTGCCCTGTTTTCTGGCGGCTACCGAATCACCGAATGAAACGTGTTAGAATATTTATTCTGTTTTTCACATTCATTAGAATTTTCATTCTGATGCCGTTTATAGGTTTCTTTCAGAACGGTGTCAAGAATGTTTTGCGCCTTGCCGTTGTTGGAACGCCCAAAAAAAATGCCCCCCTTGAAGTCTCAAGGGGGGCATTTTTTATGATGCCGACACTTTAGTGCTACGTCCCGGCGCCAGGCCGGTTTTCAAAAGCAGGCGGCGAAGGCCCGGCCGCGCTCAACAATTTATTCAGGCTTGATGCCGGCGGTCTTGATGGTCTTGGCCCAAAAGTCGGTGTCTTTTTTCACCAGGGCGTCCAGCACCGCGGGCGGCTGGTAGCGCAGTTCAACGCCGGCGCCGTCGGCGCGGGTTTTGGTTTCCGGCAATTCCAGCGCGGCCTTGATCTGGCTGCTGAGTTTGCTCACAACGTCGGCGGGCGTCCCGGCGGGGGCGAAGATGCCGACCCATGCTTCAAGTTCAAAGCCTTTGAGGCCGGCTTCAGCGGTGGTGGGCACCCCGGGCAGGCCGGGATGACGGGCTTTGCCGGCCACTGCCAGGCCTTTGAGTTTGCCCGTCTGCACCTGGCCCATGACCGACGGCGGCGTGGTGATGAACACCTGCACCTGGCCCGAGAGCACGTCTTGCAGCGCCGGGCCGGAGCCGCGGTAGGGAATGTGCACCATGCTGGTCTGGGTCTGCAGCTTGAACATCTCGGTGCCGATGTGCGACAGCGAGCCGTTGCCCTGGCTGGCGTAGCTGAGCTTGCCGGGGTTGGCCTTGAGGTATTTGATGAACTCGCCCAGGTTGTTCACCGGGATAGACGGATGCACGGCAATCACGTTGGTGGCCACCGTGATCAGCGCGACCGGCACAAAGTCCTTTTGCGCCCATGGCAGCTTGGGGGTGAGGTTGGGGTTGCCGACGTGGTAGGCCGAGTAGGAGTTGAGCAGCGTGTAGCCGTCAGGGTTGGCACGTGCGACGTACTGGTAGGCCACATTGCCGCTGCCGCCGCCGCGGTTGTCCACCACGACGGGCTGGCTGGTGACCTTGGCCAGCGAGTCCGACAGGATGCGGGCCGAGGCGTCGACAAAGCCGCCCGGCGGGTTGGGCACCACCAGCGTGATCGGCTTGCTGGGATAGGCCTGGGCCATCGCGGCGCCGCTCACAAGGCCCGCGAGCAGCGCGGCACTGGTGACGGCAAGCAGCCGGCGAAAGGATGTCGGGGGAAAAGCGTTCATGGTTCAGCCTCCTTGTTGTGATGAGTGGTATCGATTGATATCGATGAATGGTGATGAATGGTGAATGACTAACGGCAGGAAACCCGCAAATGATTAATAGCGGCCCGACAGCAGCGTACCTGCGCCCGGCACGCGCCGCTCCAGCCCCAGGCTTTTGAGCAGCGCGTAGGTTGTGCAGACCGCGCTGGACACCACGGGCAGGCCGCTGGCCGCCTCGATCAACGGCACCGAGGCCAGCGAGGGCATCTGCACGCAGGCCGAGGCGACGATGGCGTCGGCGCCCTTGACGTTGAGTTGCTTCCACAATTCGGCCGGGGCCTTGGGGTCGCGCGCGCCCACGGCGAGGTTGTCGTGGATCTCCAGCGAAATGCTGTCGATCACTTCAATGCCTTCGTTCTCGATGTAGTCGATCACCATGCGCGTCAGCGGCTTCATGTAGGGCGCGATGATGGCAACACGCTTGGCGCCCAGGGCCTGCAGGCCTTCGACCAGGGCGCCGGCGCTGGTGATGACAGGCGCGGGCAGGCCGTTGGCCACGGTGACTTCATGCAGGCGGCGCTGCGACTCGCGGTGATAGCCCTTGCCCATGCTCATGATGGCGACCAGGCAGGCGTAACCCATGACGTCCATGCGCGCATCCGACAGCTCGAGCGCGCATCGGTCGGAATCGCGGTCCATCGCCGCCAACTCCTCTTTGGTGACCGACTTCATGCGCATGCGGCTGGAGTGGAAGGTGAAGCGCTCGGGCAGCACCTGCTCGCGCGCGCGCAGCATGGCCGGGATCTCCGTTTCCATGGTGGTGTTGGAGCTGGGCACGATCAGCCCGATCCGGTAATTTTTTGGCGTCTGGCCTTCAGCGGCTTGCATGCATGTCTCCTGGTGGCGGGTTCAAGCCCCCGATTCTTTGCCGCTTGATCCATACAAACAAATACATAATCAGGATAGACCCATACCGAAACCAGATAGATACCCTCCTGAAGGCCACACGTGGAACTGCGTCAGATCCGTTACTTCACCGTGCTCGCGGACGAGCTCAGCTTTACCCGCGCGGCAAAGCGTTTGCATGTATCGCAACCGCCTTTGAGTTTCCAGATCGCCAGCCTGGAAGCCGAGCTGGGCGCGCGGCTGTTTGACCGCACCAGCCGCAGCGTGGTGCTCAGCGAAGCCGGCAAAGCTTTTTTGCCCCATGCACAGGCGGTGCTGGCACGGCTGGAGGAAGCCCGCAGCCACGTGACGCGCGTGGCCAGCGGCCTGCAGGGGCGGGTGCAACTCGGGCTGGCAGGCTCGCATTTTCTGGGGCCCTTGCCCAAGTTCATCCAGCAATTCCGTTTGCAGCGGCCCGCGGTGGAGGTCGTGCTGCACGAAATGAAACCGTCCGACCACTTGCAAGCCTTGCGCGACGGACGGCTGGACCTGTGCGTCTCGCGCAACCCGCTCAATGACATGCAGGTCAGCGCCGCGCTGCTGTGGCGCGACCCGGTGGTGGTGGCCCTGCCGCCCGGCCACAGGCTGGCCAGCCGCCGCCGGCTCAGCCTGGCCGATTTGCGCGATGAAGATTTTGTGTTTTTGCGGCTGGACTCCTCGCCTTTTGCCGCGCGCCTGTTTGAAGCCTGCCTGTGGGCGGGTTTTGCGCCGCGGATTGCGCAGCACGTGGTCGAAGTGCCTGCGGCGCTGAACCTCGTGGCCGCCGGCCTGGGGGTGGCGCTGGTGCCGGCATCGATGGCGCAACTGAGGTCCGACGCCGTGGGCATTTGCCGGCTCGGGCCAACCCCGCAGCCTGACGCCAAAGGAGCGCGGACCCGTGCGGCCAAGGCGCCGGACATCAACGGTGACGTCTACGTGCTCTGGCGCACCGACCATGTCGCGCCGGCCGTGGCGGAGTTCACCAAACTGCTGGTCGAATGGGCGGGCGGCCTGCCGGCATAGCATGGCCGGCTTGCTGCGGATGCGACAAAAACAGGCAGCACGCCGAAAGCCAGCAGCGGCGCGGCTTTGGCGTCCTGTTCACAAACTTATCCACAACGTAGCCCACAGTATCCCGGGATAACCGGCTCAGTGTTTTCCCAGATAGGCTTCCCGGACTGCGGGATCGTCCAGCATGGCGCGGGCGCCGCCCGATGAGGTGATCTCGCCGGTCTTGAGCACATAGGCACGATCGGCCACTTTAAGCGCCTGGTTGGCCATCTGCTCCACCAGCAGTATCGTCACGCCGCTTTGCTTGAGCGCGCGGATCACGGCGAATATCTCTTTGACGATGAGCGGCGCCAGGCCCAGGGAGGGTTCATCAAGCAGCAACAGGCGCGGCCGCGCCATCAAGGCACGGGCAATCGCCAGCATCTGCTGCTCGCCGCCGCTCAGCGTGCCGGCCAGCTGATGCTGCCGCTCACGCAGGCGCGGGAAGGTGGTGAATTGCGTCTCGACGTCAAGGGCAATCGACGGGTCGGAGGCCTTGCGCAGGTAAGCGCCCAGCAGCAGGTTGTCGCGCACGCTCTGGTCGGCGAACACCTGCCGGCCTTCGGGCGACTGCGAAATGCCGAGTGCCACGCGGTGATGCGCCGGCATGCGCGTGATGTCATGCCCTTCAAATTCGATGCCGCCCGCAAAGGCGGGCTCCAGGCCCGAGATGGCTTTCATCAGCGTGCTTTTACCGGCGCCGTTGCCGCCTATGATGGTGACGACTTCGCCGGCCTTCACTTCCAGGCTCACGCCTTTGAGGGCTTCAATCGCGCCGTAACGAACGGCCAGGTTATTGATCTTCAGCATGGTGGGCTCAGGCAGGCTACAGGTTGGCGGTGGATGGCATAAGGTCGCCATCATCATCGTCCTCCACGCCAAGGTAGGCGGCAATCACGCGTGGATTGCCTTGCACGGCGGCGGGAGTTCCCTCGGCGATTTTGGCGCCGTAGTCCAGCACCAGAACGTGGTCGGACACCTCCATCACCAGGTCCATGTGGTGCTCGATCAGCAGCACCGTCATGCCTTTGTCCCGGATGCGGCCTATGAGGCGGGTCAGGTCCTGTGTTTCCTGCGGGTTCAGGCCGGCCGCCGGCTCATCCAGCAGCAAGAGGCGCGGATGGGTGGCCAATGCGCGCGCCAACTCAAGCCGGCGCTGCAGGCCATACGGCAGGCTGCCCGCTTGGTCGCCGGCGCGAGGCAGCAAGCCGACAAATTCCAGCAGGCGAACCGCTTCGCCGCGCGCCCAGGCCTCCTCGCGTCGCGCCGCGGGCAGGCCCAGCAGGCTGGCAAAGAATCCCACCTTGAGGTGCGGGTGCAGCCCCGACAGCACGTTGTCGAGCACACTCATGTGCGGGAAGAGCTTGAGGTTCTGGAAGGTGCGCCCTATGCCGAGCGCGCAGACGGCGCTGGCGCCGGTGCGGGTGATGTCTGCGCCGCAAAATTCGATGCGCCCGCTGTCCGCCGGAATCACACCCGACAGGATGTTGAGCAGCGTGGTCTTGCCAGCGCCGTTGGGGCCTATCAACGCATGCACGTGGCCCGGCCGCAGCTCGAAGCTGACATCGCTGGTGGGAATCACCCCGCCATAGGCCTTGCACAAACCCTGGGCACGCAACATGGCACCGGCTTCGTCACGCGCGGACGCGAACTTCGGCTGCCATTCGCCCTGCGGGGGCGCCGGCGGTGAGGCCGCGGATTTCCGGGGCCGGAGCTTGCGCACCGCTTTCGACAGCGCCCCCGCCAGCCCCTGCGGCATGGCGTACAGCGCAAACAGCAGCAAGGCGCCGTAAGTGAAATGCTGCAGGTGCGGCCAACGCGCGAGGAAGGCGTCCAGCAGGGTCAACACCACGGCGCCCAGCACCGGGCCGTACCAGGACGGCCCGCCGAACAACACGATGAGCAGCAGGAAGATCGACAGGTTGAAGGTGATGAAGTCGGAGTTGATGTACTGGTTTTGCTGCGCCAGCAAGGCGCCGGCCAGCCCGCAGGTGACGGCGCTGATGACGAAGGCCAGCACCTTCATGCGGTAGACATTGATGCCCACGCTTTCAGCCGCGACTTCGGCGGCCTGCACGGCCTGGAACGCGCGGCCGTATTTGCCCGACAGCAGCGTGCGCAGCAGCAGGTGGGCGGCAAAAGCAAAGGCCAGCACCAGCCAGGCCCATTCGCGCGTCCCCAGCATGTGCCCGGCAAAACTGGGCGGCACCACGCCGTAAATGCCCTGCTGGCCGCCGAAGACGTCCTGCCATTCGGTGACGATTTTTTCGACCACGATGCCGAAGCCTATGGTCACCATGGCCAGCGACGGCCCCTTGACGCGCAGCGAGGGCAAGGCGATCAATACACCGAACAAGCCGGCAACCACCCCGGAGGCCGCCAGCGCCAGCCAGGGGTTCCAGCCACCCTTGGTGGTCAGCAGCGCAACGGTATAAGCACCGGCCGCGAACAGCCCGGCATGGCCCAGCGATTTTTGCCCGCTCCAGCCGACCAGCACGTTGAGGCCGCAGGCGGCCAGGTAATACAGGCCGGCCGTGAAAATGATCTTGAGGTAGAACTCGTTGGTGAGCAAAGCCGGCACCGCCGCGGCCAGCACTGCGGCGATCACCAGTCCAATGGTGTGCGGTTTCACGTCAGACCTTCTCGAACGGTTTTTGGCCGAACAGGCCCTCAGGCTTGATCACCAGCACCAGGATGATGAGCGCAAAGATCGTGATCTCGCGCATCTCGGCACGCCACAGGCCCACCAGCGCTTCGACGCAGCCGAGCAGAAAGCCGCCCGCGATGCAGCCGCGCGGGCTGGTCAGCCCCCCGACGATGGCTGCTGAAAAGGCCTTGAGTGCGATCGACAGGCCCATGAACACCGAGGCCGTGGTGATGGGCGCAATCAGCAGGCCCGCCAGCCCGGCAAGGCCCGAAGACACCACAAAGGCCAGCACCACGATGGCCGCCACGTTGATGCCCATCAATGCCGCCGCCTGCCGGTTGGCGGCCACAGCGCGCACCGCCTTGCCGATGCGGGTGCGGCGCAGCACGTGGTCCAGCGCGAGCATGACGACGGCAGTGACCACCAGCACCAATATTTCCTGCGGCCTGATCCCCGCGCCGCCGATGCGGATCACCGACTCGCCCAGCGGCGAAGGCATGCTCATGGACCCCGGTCCCCAGATCGCCAGTGCGGTGTTCTGCAGGATGATGCCGAAGCCTATGGTGCTCATCACCCACGACATGCCGGCCGACCCGAAGAAAGGCCGCACCGCCGTGAAATAAAGAATGACGCCCAGCACCCCGAGCACGGCCAGGGACACCACCAGCGCCATGCCGTAATTCAGCAGGCTGACGTCGGCACTGGTCAGCACGCCGGTCTGGCTCTTGCCGGAAATCAAAAGCAGCGTGCCGACCGCGACCAGTGAACCGGCCACCAGGAATTCGCCCTGGCCGAAATTCAGCGTTTTGGTGGTCGTGTGCGTGATGCTGAAGCCCAGCGCGACAAGGGCATAAATGCCGCCAAGCGCCAGTCCGCTGAGCAGTGCCTGCAGCAAGTTGATCATCCGGTATGTCTCCTGTGGCAACGCCGCCGGCCTGGCGAAGTTGCCTTGATTGTGCCGCCGCGGCAATTGTGGCTGCCGTGGCTTGACGGCTGGAAAACCCGCTTACTTCTTCAGGTCCGCGGGCGTCATGGCCTTGGTGATGGCGTCACTGTATGCCGTGACCTTGCCGTCTTTCCAGCGCGCCAGGTTGAAGTCGGACACCGACAGCGCGTCGTGTTCGGTCTTGCTGAAGGGCTTTTTGTAGAGCTTGATGATGCCTTGCGTGTCGGGCACACCGGCGTCCAGCGTGGCGGCGACTTTGGCGCCGTCCGTCGTGCCGGCCTGCTTGATGGCGGCGGCCAGAAGCATCATCGAGTCGTAAGACTGGGCGGCGGCCACGAAGGTCGGCATTTGCGGATAACGCTCCCGTACACGCGCGGCCAGGGCCACGGCGCGCGGGTTGCTGTCTTCGGCGGTGGAAGTTGCGAAGATGATGTGCTCGGAAAGTTTCTTGCCCGCGATATTGAGCAGCGGCGTGCTCATATTGCCCCAGGTGCCCAGCGTGGTCGGGAAGTAATTGATCTTCTCCATGCTGCGCAGCAGCTGGGCATTGGCGTCGGCCAGGCCGTAGACGATGACGGTGTCGGCGCCGGAGTCGCGGATCTTGGCGAGCTGCGACGTCATGTCGGTGTCCTTGGGGCCGAACTTCTCCACCGCCACGGGTTGCTGGCCGTGCATGGCGAGCACCTCGGTCAGGTCCTTCACGCCCTGCTGGCCGAAACCGGTGGAGTCGGCGATGAAGGCGATCTTTTTATTTTTGGTGGCTTTGACGGCGTAGGCCAGCAGCAGCGCCACCTGCTCGCGGTCCACCATCGAGATGCGGTAGATGTAGTTCTGCGATTCATTGGCATAGCGGCGGGTGATGTCGGTGGCGGTGGCCACGGGAACGATCACCGGGATTTTCTTTTGCTGCGGCAGGTGCAGCCAGGCCAGCGCGTTGCCCGAGTTGGCGGGGCCGAGGACGGCAACCACTTTTTCGCTGTCAATGAGCTCGGTCATATTCTGGATGGACTTGGGCGGGGCGCCGGTGTCGTCGCGGATCACGCCCACCAGCTTGCGGCCCAGCACGCCGCCGGCCTTGTTGATGTCTTCGATCGCCAGGTCAAAGCCGTGGCGCGCGGCAATGCCGAGTTCGGCCACGGCCGTGCCGGACTGGTCGGCGTTGAAGCCGACCTTGATGTCCTGCGCGTGCGCCGGGGCGGCCAGCGCAAATGCGGCCGTGAGGGCCGAAGCCAGCGCGGAAAGGGTTCTGGACTGAATCCACTGTTTGAACATGATGCTTGTCTCCTGATTTGATTATTGATGCAAGGGGAAGCGGGACGGAAAACAAAAAAGCAAAAAACAAGACCCGCGGGCTAAGCCCTGATCTCTGCGAGCAGTTGCAGGGCGCGGTCGGTACGGACATCTTTTTCGCCGGCCATGCGGCTGGCGATTTTGTCGATCTCGTCGCCCGTGGCCCCGGCCACCAGGGCGATGTTGCGGGCGTGCAGCGCCATGTGGCCGCGCTGTATGCCTTCAGTGGCCAATGCGCGCAGCGCGCCCATGTTCTGGGCCAGGCCCACGGCCACGGCGATCTCGGCAAGTTCCTGCGCCGACTCGACCTTCATGATCTTGAGCGACAACTGCGCCAGCGGATGCGTCTTGGTCGCGCCGCCGACCAGGCCCACCGGCATCGGCATTTCAATCGTGCCGACCAACGCACCGCTGCGGTCTTTTTCCCAGGTGGTGAGCGAGGTGTATTGGCCACTGCGGCAGGCCCAGGCATGGGCGCCGGCTTCCACCGCGCGCCAGTCGTTGCCGGTGGCGACGATGACGGGGTCTATGCCGTTCATGATGCCCTTGTTGTGGGTGGCGGCGCGGTAGGGATCGACGGCGGCGAAGGTGTAGGCATCGAGGATGCCTTCAATCACCTCGGCGCCGGGGCGCTCCGGCGTCGTCAATGCCTCAGGCGTGACGCGCAGGCGGGCGCGGGCCAGGCGCAAGTCGGCCAGGTTGGAGAGGATGCGCAGGCGCACCGTGCCGCCGGTGATTTTTTCCACCAGCGGCGAGACCGATTCGGCCATGGTGTTGACGGTGTTGGCGCCCATCGCATCGCGCACGTCCACGATCAGGTGCATCACCACCATGGGCCCGCGCGCGGTGTCGGGAAAGACATGCACCTCGATGTCCTTGCAGCCGCCGCCCAGGCCGATCAGCACCTTGTCGCGGCTGTTGGCAACTTCAAGGATTTCAGCCCGGCGCCTGAGCAAGCCCTGGCGCGCGCCATAGGGGTCGGTGCAGCCCAGCACCTGAACCTGCGCGCGCATGAGCGGTTCGCTGCTCGACGTTTCAAAGCCGCCGCATTCCCGCACCAGCTTGGCCATGAAGGAGGCCGCAGCGACCACAGAGGGCTCTTCCACCACCATGGGAACCAGCACGTCTTTGCCGTTGACGGTGAAATTCCCGGCCACGCCAAAGGGCAACTCGAAGGTGCCGATGACGTTTTCAATCATGCCGTTGGCGCGGTCCACGCCGAGCGCGCCGGGCTGGGCCAGCAGGGCCGCATCGGCTTGCGTCAGGCCGGCGGCGCGCACGAGATGCGCAAGCCGCCCGGCTGGGCTCAGGGCGCGGAAGTTGGGAAGGCGGGAATCAACAGTCATGTCTCTTTTTTCCTGGTGTCACGGCATTGCCCGCAAAAGATCGGGCTCGGGGAAGCAGTACGGTCAGGACACTGTAGGTAATCTGTACCATCAGATAAAGGTACAGTTTGGCGGGACAGCGGGCTCGAACGGCGCCGGACAGCCGCCGGCGGCGATAGCGGCGTCCGGTCCCATATCACGATCCAACACGATTGATCACAGCTTCCATGCCCAGAACCAAATCACCAGCGCAGCCCACCACCATCGCCGCCACGCTGGCCGCATCACTGGAAAGGCAAATCGCGGAGGGCGCCTTCAAGGCCGGCGAAAAGCTGCCGTCGCTGCGCGAACTGGCCGAGCTGCACGGTTACGCGAAAAATACCGTGGTGGCGGCCTTTGAATTGCTGGTGGCGCGCGGCATCGTCGAGCCGCGGCGCGGTTCGGGCTATTACGTGCTGGGCGCCGCGGCGCCCAAGCCGGCGGAAGAAGAAGCCGGATCATTGGGCCGGGCGATGGACATCGTCTGGCTGATGCGCGAGCAGCTCAAGTGGGAGGCCGACCAGCTCAGCGTGGGTGACGGCTTTCCGCCGGTGGAGTGGCTGGCCGGCGCGCGCCTGGACAAGTTTCACCACAAGGTCGTGCGCACCGGGCTGGGCGCCCTCTTCCGCTACGGCAGCCGCTTCGGCTATGAGCCGCTGCGCCACCACCTGGTGCGCAAGCTGGCCGACCTGGGCATAGGCGCCGAAGCGCGGCAAATCGTGCTGACGCACGGCGCCAACGAGGCCATGGACATCGTCATCCGCTACTTTGTGCCGCCCGGCGGCACGGTGCTGGCCGATGACCCGGGCTATTACCCGCTGTTCGGCAAGCTCAAGCTGGCGAGCGCCCGCATCGTCGGCGTACCCCGGCTGGCCGACGGGCCCGACCTCGAGGCGCTGGAGCAATTGCTCATCACACACCGGCCGCGCTTGTTCTTCACGCAGTCGGTGGGCCACAACCCCACGGGCTCGGACATCAGCGCGGCCAAGGCGTTCCGTGTCCTGCAATTGGCCGAAAAATATGACTTACTGCTGGTTGAAAACGACCCGCTGGCCGACTTCAAGCCCATGTCCATGCCGCGCCTGTCGGCGCTCGACCAGCTCAACCGTACGATTTACAGCGGCAGTTTCTCCAAGTCCTTCTCCGCCGCGCTGCGGGTGGGTTTCATCGCCTGCGGCGCTGACCTGGCCAGCGACCTGGCCGACCTGAAGGCATTGATCCACGTCAGCAGTTCAGAATATTGCGAGCGCACGGTGGACGTCATCCTGAGCGAAGGCCATTACCAGCGCCACCTGGCGCGCTTGCGCGACCGCATCACCGAAGCCACCGCCAAGGCGGTCCGCCTGTTCGAGGGTGTGGGCGGTGAGATTTTCGCCAAACCGCCGCAAACGCTTTATTTGTGGGCGGCGCTGCCCGGCGTGCCGGACTCATTGAAGCTGGCGCAGGAGATGCTCAGCGAAAAAATTGTTTCGGCGCCGGGCAAGGTGTTCTGCGTGGACTCGTCACAACGCTCGAAGTGGTCACGCTTCAACGTGGGGGCCGTCGCGGATCCGCGCTTTGCCAAAGCCTTGCGAGTGGTCCTGCGAAGGCTGGATGAAACCGGATGAGCATTCGCTCACATGCGGCTACGTTCGGGCATGGAATGCGATCCCGGCAAGCTGTCGATGCGTGAAACAGCCATGCGCCAAAAGAAAAAGGCCGCTTGCTGAAGATCCCCGCCAAACCCCGTAAATACTGCGCTGTAAAACTTTTTCAGTTTTTTGTTCCCCGGTATGTTCCCCGGTATTTTGGTGGCTAGGCAAAAGATTGCAGTACCGCCAAGATCGGCCCGAAGCGCACTATCTTCTCATTGCCTCCAATCCCACATTGGGAAAGATTGGAAGCTTCACTCGCTCAAACACCGGTGCAATGATCTGACGAAAGCGCATATATGACGGTCTCGATGCAACCCGTCCGTGGAACTTTGCGAGGTTCGGATATGGCGTCAGATCGAATTTGAAATAAGGCTCCCATCCGATCATCACGAACAGATAGGCATCAGCTACCGTGAAAGCATCGCCTGTCACGTAGGGTTGATGCACCAGCAGTTGCTCAATGCAGGTCAGCCTGCGGTGCAGGTTCTGCCTGTGTATCTCTTTCGCTGCCTCTGGCATATGCGGATGGAACAACGGTCCGATGGTTTTATGTACATCGGAACCCACGTAGCTCAACCACTCCATCACGCGATAGCGCGCCAGGCTGCCCGCTTTCGGGAGCAGACTGGAGTCGGGCTTCAGGTCGGCAATGTATTGCAGGATGACGCCGACCTCGGTCAGCAGTTCGCCGGAATCCAGTCTAAGCGCCGGAACGGAATTTTTTGGATTCACGTCAGTGAATAGTGATCCATCGTCGATCAAGACATGGGGTTGCACGTAGATATCGACGAATTCGATTTCATGAGGTAGGCCAAGCTCAAGCAGGATCATGTGGGCCGCGCCCGAGCAGGCAAGCGGTGAGGCATACAGAATCATCGTATCTTCTCCTTCTTCATCGTTTAAAGTTCGTACTCAGAATAGATGCAGGCTCCTTCACCGGATGTGCTGATACCATCAATCGCTGTGCCGATCCGATCAAATTGATTCATGCCGAGGCAGAACGTGAAGGGCGAACTCCAAATCCAACGAATGGTCTGGTCGAGGCAAGACGTCGGTCTGACCGCATCGGTTCTTCAGCGGAACGATTTGCTCGTTCACACCTTCACAACCGATCACCCCTCGCTCATCTTGCTGAGGCGTGGCAGGAAGACCATCAAGATCGGCGGTAAGAGGATCGTTCTGTCACCCGGCGATGCTGTGGCGGTTGCGCCAGGTGCGAGTTGCGATGTTCAAAACGAAACAGAACGAGGGCAGTTTGAATCCACTTGGATCGTCTGCGAAAACTCAATCCTCTCCAAGCTAGAGCGAACTCTTCCGAATTACAAAAAGCTGAAGGATGTCGCTGGGCTAAGAGGCTTGGGCAGTGAATTCGTGCAATCGTTCGAACGTGCCGCCCAAGCCATTGCCACGCCCGGCCGCATTCCAGGCGTGGTTGCCGAGCACCGGATGCTGGAACTGCTGGCTTGGCTGGCGCATTCAGGGCTGATCTTCGATCCAGAAACGCCTTCCGATCTGCAACGGAAAGTGCGCCTCATGATCGGGGCCGCACCGGAAAAAACTTGGATCTCAAAAGATCTGGCGCAATCTCTCGCATTGAGCGAAGCGACCTTCAGACGTCGGCTCGCGGATCAGGGACAGTCTTTCAACGACATCCTGATCGATGTGCGCATGACGACGGCACTGACGCTCTTGCAAGTCACCGACCGTCCGATTTCAGAAATTGCCTATCAAGTCGGCTACGAATCAGCCTCGCGTTTTTCGGTCCGATTCAAGAAACGTTTTGGTTTCTCGCCAACAGCCGTCAGAGGCGTTCCATCGCAGCTGCAATCTCCATCATGAATGCCCCAAATAGGTTCCGCTGATGTCCGCTCGGTCTGTAACCTACGGTATCTTGACGGGCGAGCCGCCTTTTGTGCTGTGACAAGTAGGTATTTTGTCTAGCGTACCGCCTGGCTGCCCGCGTTCCTGAGTTACTACAACGCCCGAAGGCCCCACTCGGCTCTCGGCTACAAGCCTTCAGCCCCCAGACTTGGCGGGAACAACCTATTGCAACTTAACACTCCCTTCGATGCCATACGTTGGGAGGCAACCCATCTCGTCGTCGGGCGTTCTATCTCTCGCTCAGAAAATCCGTCCGAGTCGTTCGCTATCATCCAGGCAGAGATGGATGCAGCTGTCGCCTCGTGATGTCGACCGGGTGCTGGCGTCGATCAAGGCGCCCGGCTTGTAGCTCACGAAAACGTCGTTAGCGCACCCCAGATCGGACCTTGAATTGGAGACGGTCATGCGCTTGCGGCTTAGGGCGCCCCGCTACGAACCGTACAAGGGCGCCACACCGGCATATAGCGATGCAAAACGCGCCCCGCGGTCTCGCCATCGCGCCTGCTCGGCGGCCCGGGGTACGTAACTGTCCAATGTCACGGGCGCCTTGAGGACGCCCCACGCGTCGGCCTTGTCCACACAAAGCCAGGCCAGCCGGGCCGCGCCCAGGGCGGGGCCCGCGGCGGAGTCCTCGCGCCGGATTACTTCCAGCCCCGTGGCGTCCGCAAGCATCTGGGCCCAGTAGGCGCTTCGCGAGCCGCCGCCAATCAGGCTGACCTGCGTGAACCCGGCGCCGGTGGCCTGCAAGGCCGCGATGCCCTGGGCCAGCCCGTGGCACACGCCTTCCAGGGTGGCATTGACCAGGTCGGCGCGCGCGGTGCCGGCATTCAGGCCGAAGAACACGGCCTGGGCATGCGGGTTGTTGTGCGGCGTGCGTTCCCCGTTCAGGTAGGGCAGGAACAGCGGCGTGGACGGTCTCAAGCCGCGCGCCTCGGCCTCGGCCAGCAGCCGTTCCACGTCGGGCTCGCCGACCAACGAGGCGGTGAAATCCAGGCACGAGGCCGCCGACAGCATGACCGACATCAGGTGCCAGGCCTGCGGCAAGGCATGGCAAAAGCTGTGCACGGCTTGCGCGGGATTGGAGACGAATTCACGCGTGGCGACGAAGACAACGCCCGAGGTGCCCAGCGACAGCATGGCGTCGCCGGCGCGGAACACACCGGCGCCGAGCGCGCCGGCGGCGTTGTCGCTCGCGCCGGCGGCCACCGGGATGGAACGCAAGCCCCAGCGCTGCGCGAGATCGGCCCGCAGCATGCCGGTGGCCTCGGGGCCTTCGTGCAGCGTTGACATGTGCGCGCGCGACAGACCGCAGGCGGCCAGCAGTTCGTCGCTCCAGTCACGCCTGGCAACGTCCAGCCACAGCGTGCCCGCCGCATCCGACATGTCGGTGGCGTATTCGCCGGTCATGCGCCAGCGCAGCCAGTCTTTGGGCAAGAGCACGCGGCGCACGCGCTCGAACACCGCTGGCTCATGGCGCGCCACCCACAAGAGCTTGGGCGCCGTGAAGCCGGGCATCATCATGTTGCCGGTGATCTGCCGCGAGCGGGGCACCTGGCTTTCCAGCAACTCGCATTCCGCGGCGGACCGCCCGTCGTTCCAGAGCATGCAGGGCCGCAGGACCTGGTCCTGCGCATCGAGCAGGGTGGCGCCGTGCATCTGGCCGGTCAGGCCGATGCACGCCACGTCGCCGGGGCTGTGCCCCGCCGCCACCAGGCCGGCCAGCGCTTCCCGGACGGCGCCATCACAAGCGCGCCACCAGGCATCGGGATCCTGCTCGCGCCACAGCGGCTGCGGCTGGTCGACCGCCAGCGGCGCCGTGCCGACGGTCAGCACCTGGTGCCGGCGGTCCAGCACGACGGCCTTGACGCTGGAAGTCCCGAGATCGATGCCGAGGAACATGCGTCAGCGCATCGGCGTCCACTTGGCCTGGCTGCCGGTGGACTCCACCACTTTTTCGATGAAGCGCACGCCGCGCGCGCCGTCGGCCAGGCGGGGATAGTCGGCATCCAGCGGATCCGGCGCCAGGCCGGCCTGCAGCGCGCGGATGTGCGCGGCCACGCCGAGGTACACGTTCGCGAAGGCTTCGAGAAAGGCCTCGGGATGACCGGTCGGCAGGCGTGTGGCGCGGCGCGCGGCCTCGCCCAGCCAGGGCGAGCCGCGGGTCAGCACGCGCGCGGGCGCGTCGATGGGCGAGTGAACCAGCCGGTTCGGCTCTTCCTGGTGCCAGGTCAGCGTGCCTTGCGTGCCGAACACCCTAAGGCGCAGATCGTTCTCGCACCCCACCTCGATCTGCGAGGCGATGAGCACACCCCTGGCGCCGTTGCTGAAGCGCAGCAGCGCATTGCCGTCGTCGTCCAGCCGGCGCCCGGGCACAAAGGCGGTCAGGTCCGCGCAGATGCTGTCCAGTTCCAGCCCGGTGACGGTCGCCACCAGGTTCTCGGCATGCGAGCCGATGTCGCCGATGGCGCCGGCCAGGCCGCTGCGCGCGGGGTCGGTGCGCCAGTCGGCCTGCTTCTGCCCCGTCGCTTCCAGTTTGGTGGCAAGCCAGCCCTGGTTGTATTCGACGATGACCTTGCGCACTTCGCCGATCACGCCTTTGCCCACCAGCTCGCGGGCTTCACGCACCATGGGATAGCCGGTGTAGTTGTAGGTCACCCCGAAGACGCAGCCGCTGCGCTGCACGGCGCGCTCCAGCGCCTGGGCCTCTTCGCTGCTGTGCACCAGCGGCTTGTCGCAGACCACGTGGATGCCCGCCTCGGCGAAGGCCAGAGCCACCGGGAAGTGCACGTGGTTGGGCGTGACGATGGAGACGAAGTCGATACGGTCCTGCACCGGCCGCTTCAGTTCGTCGGTCAGCAGGTCCTGCCAGCGACCATGGTTGCGCTCCGGGCGCAGGCCGAGTTCCCGGCCTGACGTGCGCGCGCGCTCAGCGTCGGACGACAGCGCGCCAGCCACCAGTTCCATCTGCCCATCCAGCGCCATGGCCTTGCGGTGCACGGCGCCGATGAAAGCTCCCTGCCCGCCGCCCACCATGGCATAACGCAGCTTTTTCATGACCCGGCCATCCCGCCCTGCTTGGCCTTGTCGAAGACCGCGTCGAAGGCGCCGGCCGCCGGCTTGAAGTCCAGGCGTTTGGAATAGGCGGCGCTTTCGGTGGCGCCGTGCACCCGGTCCATGCGGCTGTCCTCCCATTCCACGCTGAGCGGCCCGGCATAGCCGATGTCGTTCAGGGCCACGATGATGGATTCGAAGTCGATCATGCCGCGGCCCACGCTGCGGAAGTCCCAGTGGCGGCGCGCGTCGCCGAAGCTGGTGTGGCCGCCGAATACGCCCACGGTGCCGTCGCCTTTGCCCCACCACACATCTTTCATGTGCACGTGGTAGATGCGGTCATGGAAGGTGCGCAAAAACTTCACGTAGTCCACCCCCTGGTAGCCCAGGTGGCTGGGGTCGAAATTAAAGCCGAAGCGCTTGTGCCCCGCCACGGCTTCGACGGCGCGCTGCGCCGAGGCGGTGTCGAAAGCGATCTCGGTGGGGTGGACCTCCAGGGCGAAGTTCACGCCCACGGACTCGAAGGTGTCCAGGACGGGCTTCCAGCGTTGCGCGAAGTCGCGAAAGCCTTGCTCCCAGTATTCCTGCGAGGTCGGCGGGAAGGCGTACAGCGAATGCCAGACCGAGGAGCCCGTGAAGCCGGTGACGACTTTCACGCCGAGCCTGCCGGCCGCAAGGGCGGTGTCCTGCATCTCGCGCGCGGCGCGCCGGCGCACGCCTTCCGGGTCGCCGTCGCCCCAGACATGCGCGGGCAGGATGGCCTTGTGACGCTCATCGATCAGGTCGCACACCGCCTGGCCCACCAGGTGGCTGCCGATGGCGAAACAGCGCAGGCCGTGCTTCTCCAGCAGCGCGCGCTTGTCCTTCGCATAGCTTTCGCTCGCCAGCGCTTCCTGCACGTTGAAATGGTCGCCCCAGCAGGCCAGCTCGAGCCCGTCATAGCCCATGCCGCGCGCCAGGGGTGCGAGTTCGGCCAGCGGCAGGTCGGCCCACTGTCCGGTAAAAAGTGTGACGGGTCTGGCCATGGCTGCCTCAGAACGGGGAGTCGGGGAAATAGTATTGCCTGGCGTTGTCCTTGGTCACCAGCACCGAGGGGATGATGGTGGAGGCCGGCAGCTTCTCGCCCTTGACGCGCGCGGCCGCGGTGAGCTTCATCGCGTCGGCGATCATGCTGGGCGAGTAGGTGACGTCGGCCGTCACGACTTTGTCGCCGTCCATCACCTTCTTGATGTAGTCCTTGGAGCCTGCGCCTCCCAGCACCAGCTTGACGTCGGTCCGCTTGGCCTGCTCGATGGCCTTCTGCACACCGACGGCCATGTCGTCGTCGGAAGCCCAGACGGCGTCGATCTGCTTGAAGCGCGTCAGGAAGTCCTGCATCACCTTGAAGGCGTCGTCGCGGTTCCAGTTGCCGTGCTTGGCGTCCAGCACCTTGATGCCCGGCTGGCCCTTCATCACGGCCATGAACGCGTCCACGCGCTGGTTGTCGATGACGGTCGGGATGCCGCGCAGCACGACGACGTTGCCCTTGCCGCCCAGTGCCTTGGCGAGGTATTCGCCCGACACCTTGCCGAAGCCCGGGTTGTCGCCCGCAACGTAGGCGTCCTGTGCGCTGGGGTCGGTCAGGCCGCGGTCGACCACCGTCACGTACACACCCTTGCCTTTGACCTGGGCCACGGGCTGCGTCAGCGGGGCCGACTCGAAGGGCAGGATGACCAGCGTGTCGATCTTGTTGGCCGTTTGCAGGTCCTGGACCTGGTTGGCCTGCTCCGCGGCGGAGCCGGCGGTCTTGACGGTGACCTTCAGGCCGGGGTATTGCTTTTCCAGCTCCGTCTTGGTGCGGTTGGCCCAGTACACCACCCCGCCCGTCCAGCCGTGGGTGGCGGCCGGGATGGACACGCCGATGTGCGGCTTGTTCTGCGCCAGCGCCGCAGGCGCGGTGCCGAACAAGGCCAGGGCCGCGACGCCTGCCGCGAGCAGTTGGGTGATCGGTTTCATGGTTTGTCTCCTCTTTGGGTTGGCTGAAAAGACGGCAGTGCCGCCGGTGGAATGCCTCATTTGCGCCCGCGCTGGAAGAACGCCACCGCGATGATCACGAAGCCCTGCACCGCGGCGTTCAGGTACACGCTGATGATGCTGGTGAGGTTCAGGATGTTGCTGATCACCGAGAGCAGCACCGCGCCGATCACCGTGCCGGTGATGCTGCCGGCGCCGCCCTTGAGCGCCGTGCCGCCGACGATCACCGCCGCGATCGCCTCAAGTTCCCAGAGCAGGCCCGTGGCCGGCGAGGCCGAGCCCAGGCGCGGCACGTAGAGCACGGTGGCGATGCCCACGCAGATGCCCAGCAGCATGTAGGTGATCACCTTCACGCGGTCCACGTCCACGGCCGCGTAGCGCGCCACCTGCTCGTTGGAGCCTATGGCCTGCACATAGCGGCCGTAGGCGGTCCGGTTCAGGATCAGGCCGCCCAGCAGCGCGACCACGATGAAGACCCATACCGGCACCGGCACGCCCAGCCAGCTGCCGTAGTACACCGGGCCGTAGGCGGTGGCCAGCGTGCCATCCAGTGTGATCGCGCCGCCGTTGGAAAAGTAAGTCAGGTAGGCGCGGAAGATGCCCAGGGTGCCCAGGGTCACGATAAAGGGCTCGATGCGCCCCTTGGTGATCAGCAGGCCATGGGCCAGGCCGAACAGCGCACCGAGCGCGATGGCGCAGGCCATGCCGGCCAGGATGGCGGCCAGCGGCGGCCAGCCGGCGCCCGCGGCGGCGTTCATCAGCAGGATCATGGTGCCGGCGATCAGCGCCGCCATCGAGCCCACGGAAAGGTCGATGCCGCCGGAGATGATCACGAAGCACATGCCCACGGCGATGATGCCGATGAAGGCCGTGCGCGTGAGGACGTTCATGACGTTGTCCAGGCTGGCGAAGTTCTCGTTCAGCATGGCGCCGAGCAGGCACACCAGGACCAGGCCCGCCAGCGGGCCGCCGCCGCGCAGGCCGGACCACCGGCGCGCGGCCATAGGCGCCGGCGCTGCGCCGGCCATGGGCTTAGTGGGTTCCAGTTGCATGGGCGATCAGCAATTCTTCGGTGAGCTGGTCCTGCGGCAGTTCGGCCGCCAGCCTGCCCTGGCGCATGACGATGACGCGGTGGCACAGGCCGATGAGCTCCAGCAGTTCGGACGAGACGATGACCACGGCGCGGCCCTCGGCGGCCAGGCGCCGGATCAGGAAATAGATGTCGCGCTTGGCGCCCACGTCCACGCCGCGCGTGGGCTCGTCAAGCACCACGACTTGCGGCTGCGGCTGCAGCACGCGCGCGAGCGCCAGTTTCTGCTGGTTGCCGCCGGACAGCGCCGAGGCCGGCACACCGGCCGACGCGCGGATGCCGAAGGCCTCGCTGGCCTGCTTCAGGGCCGCGCGCTCCGCCGCGGGGTCAAGCCAGGGCCGGGCGTATTGCTCCAGCGCCATCAGCGTGAGGTTCTCCGCCAGGCCCATGCGCAGGTGCAAGCCGCGGCCCTTGCGGTCCTCGCTCAGGTAGGTCAGTCCCAGGCGCGCGGCCGAGCGCGGGCTGCGCCGCGTCCATGGACGGCCGGTGATTTCCACCGCCGCGCAGCTCGACGGACGCAGGCCCAGCAAGCCCTCGAACAACTCGGTTCGCCCGGCGCCGACCAGCCCGGCGAAACCGAGGATCTCACCGGCGCGCACTTCGAAGCTCACGTCCTGCGCCCAGCCGGGCACCTGCAGGCCCTCAACCTTGAGCAGCACCGGCGCGCCGTCCGGCACGGGCTGCCGCGGCGGGAACAGGTCGCTGAGTTCACGGCCCACCATGAGGCTGGCCATCTGGTGCCGGCTCACGCTGCCCGTGAGCCGCTGCGCCACCAGGCGGCCGTCGCGCATGACCAGCACCTCGTCGGTGATGCGCTCGACTTCGTCCAGCTTGTGCGAGATGTACAGCACCGTGGCGCCCTGGTCGCGCAATTGCGCGATCAGGCCGAACAGCCGGTCGGTTTCCGACGGCGTGAGCGTGGCGGTGGGTTCGTCCATCACCAGCACGCGGGCATTGCGGCTCAGCGCCTTGGCGATCTCCACCAGCTGCTTCTCGGCCACGATCAGGTCGCGCACACGCCGGCCCGGGCTGCAGGTGAGCCCCACCGAGCGCATGGCCGCCTCGGCGCGGCGCGCCATCTCCGCCTCGTCGAGGAAGCCATGGCGTATCAACTCGTGCCCGAGGAAGATGTTCTGGGCGATGGTCAGGTCGTCGGCGAGGTTGAACTCCTGGTGGATCATCACGATGCCTTCGGCTTCGGCGTCGCGCGGCCCGCGGAAACTCACGGCCTGGCCGGCGATCTCCACCGAACCCTCACTGGCCTGTTCGTAGCCGGCCAGTATCTTCATCAGCGTGGATTTTCCGGCGCCGTTCTCGCCCAGCACGCCGTACACGCGGCCGGGTGCGAAAGCGAAGCTCACGCCGTGCAGCACCTGCACGGGGCCGAAGCGCTTTGTCACCTGCTGGAAGCCGACGGCCGGGTTCATGGTGGGCGCTCCTGCCGGTGCTTCAGACGACGGGGTCGAAGATCGCGGCGTTCACGCGGTTTTCCAACCACTCCTGCCGGCCGCTTACCGGCTTGGGCCTGATGTCCTGGACGAAGGCGTATTCGGCGACCTCGCTGAGTTTCATGTCCCCGCCCAGGATGCCGCGGCCCAGGTCACCCTCCCAGCGGGCATAACGCTCGGCGCGAAAGCGCTCGAGCTCACCGGCCTCGATGAGCCGTGCGGCGCTCTTGAGCGCCAGGGCCAGCGCGTCGATGGCGCCCGCGTGGCCATGCAGCAGGTCCACCGGATCCATGCTCTGGCGGCGCACCTTGGCGTCGAAGTTGAAGCCGCCGCTGCCGACGCCGCCGGCGCGCAGGATTTCATACATCGCCAGGGTGAGGTCTTCCACGCTGTTGGGGAACTGGTCGGTGTCCCAGCCGTTCTGCGGGTCGCCCCGGTTGGCGTCGATGCTGCCGAAGATGCCCAGCGAAGCGGCCGTGGCGATCTCATGCTGGAAGCTGTGGCCCGCCAGCGTGGCATGGTTGGCCTCGATGTTCAGCTTGATCTCGTGCTCCAGGCCGAATTCCTTGAGGAAACCATAGACCGTGGCGCTGTCGTAGTCGTACTGGTGCTTGGTGGGCTCAAGCGGCTTGGGCTCGATCAGCAGCTGGCCCTGGAAGCCGATCTTGTGCTTGTGCTCCACCACCATCTGCATGAAGCGGCCGAGCTGGCGGCGCTCGCGCCGCAGGTCGGTGTTGAGCAGCGTGTCGTAGCCTTCACGGCCGCCCCACATCACGTAGTTGGCGCCGCCCAGCCGGTGGGTGGCATTGAGCGCGCTGAAGACCTGCGTCGCGGCATAGGCGAAGACTTCGGGGTCGGGGTTGCTCGCGGCCCCGGCGGCGTAGCGTGGATGGCTGAAGAGGTTGGCCGTGCCCCACAGCAGCGCTATGCCCGTCTCCTGCTGCTTCTGCGCCAGCACGTCCACCATGGCCGAGAGGTTGCCGCGGTAGTCCGCCAGGCTCGCGCCCTCCGGCGCCACGTCGGTGTCGTGAAAAGTGTAGAAGGGCACGCCCAGCCGCGAGATCAGGCCGAAGGCGGCGTCGGCCTTGCGGCGCGCCAGCGTCAACTCGTCGCCGGGCACGTGCCAGGGCCGCGCGAAGGTCCCCTGCCCGAACACGTCGTTACCCGGCCACACAAAGGTATGCCAATAGCAGACGGCGAGCCGCAGGTGCTGCTCCATCGTCTTGCCCAGCACGCGCTCCTTGGCGTCGTAATGGCGGTAGGCCAGTGGATTCGTCGACTGCGGGCCCTCATAGAGGACCTGGGGTAGGGATTCGAAGGAGGTCATGTCTGCGCCGGAACAACCAAAGTGGCGATGCTAGCCCCTGCGCCGCCGCGCAAGTTTGCGAATTTGGCGAGCGCGGCTTATGAAATTTCTTTCTGCATTGCAGCAATTGACGTGAACCTGTGCGAATCGGCGTGAGGGCGCTTGGCCCGGCACCGGAGCACGGCTCAGCCGGGCCGTGGTGCGTGGGCGCCGGCGCCGGACACCGCCAGGTAGCAGGCATACAGTGAAGTGGTCGCCGTGATGAACAATCTGTTACCCCGGGGACCGCCGAACTCGAGATTGGCCACCGGCTCCGGAATGAGGATCTTGCCCAGCAGCTCACCCCGCGGCGTGAAGCAGTGGACACCGTCGCCGGCACTGGTCCACACATTGCCCAGGGCATCCACGCGCAGCCCGTCCGGGATACCGGTGTCCACCGTTGCGAACACTTCGCCTCCGCGCAGCCGGCCTTCTGCCACCTCGAACGAACGGATATGGCGCGGCCCTTCGGGGTCGTGCGAGGCCCCCGAGTCCGCGATGTACAGCCGCTTTCCGTCAGGCGAGAAGGCCAGCCCATTCGGCTGGACAAAGTCAGTCGCGACGGCGTCCACCCGGCCGCCGGCGGGATCGACACGGAACACGTAGCGGCCTCCGTACTCGGGCTCCGCCGTATAACCCTCGTAGTCGGAAAGGATGCCGTAGGTCGGGTCGGAGAACCACAAGGCCCCGTCGGGCCCGGCCACCAGGTCGTTGGGCGAGTTGAGCTTCTTGCCCTGGAACGAGGAGGCGATCACCGTGCGGCGCCCGTCATGTTCGGTGCGGCTGACGCAGCGCGTGCCATGTTCACAACTCAGCAGGCGGCCCTTGCCGTCGCGCGTGTTGCCGTTGGTGAAATCAGAGGGCTTGCGGAACTCCACGACACATCCGGGCCCGGCGCCATCGGGCACCCAGCGCAGGATGCGGTTGTTGGGGATGTCGCTGAACAGCAGGAAATCGCCCGCGGGGAAATACACCGGCCCTTCGGCCCAGCGCGCGCCGCAGTAGAGCTTCTCGACAAAACCGTTAGGGGGCACCACGCCGCGAAAGCGCGCGTCGTGCAGGCGGAACTCGCCGCGAATGCCATAGTGTTCACCCATGCTCACTCCACTTACCTCACTTTGGCCGATCTTCCGTACAGCATCAGCATGGCCAGGATCAGCACGCCGTAAATGATCTGCCGGCCTGCTTCAGGCATCTGCAGGACGGCCAGCATGCTCTGCAACAGCACGATGAAAACGACACCGGCGACCGTTCCCAGGTAGCTGCCGCGGCCGCCCAGGATGTTGGTGCCGCCCAGCACCACGGCCGCGATCGCCGGCAGCAGGTAGGGGTCGCCCATGGCCTGGTAGGCGTTGCCCGAATACCCGGCCAGCAGCACGCCGGCGAACGCGGACAGCATGCCGCAGGCGACGAAACAGGCGACCGTCATCCCGGCGGTTCGCACGCCGCTGAGGTAGGCGGCGCGCTCGCTGTTGCCGATCACGTAGACGTAGCGGCCCGCCGCCGTGCGCGTCAGCAGCAGGTACGCCAGCAGCGAGACCAGCGCCCAGGTCAGCACCGCGTTGGGCAGGCCCGCAGTCCTGCCCACGGCCAGGTCGCGCATCAGCGGGGTGGCCGCGTCCTGCGGTGCATGGCCGCCCGTGTACAGCACCATCAGGCCCTGCAGCACGGCATTCGCGCCGAGCGTGAAAATCATCGAGGGAATCCGCAGGAAAGCCACGCCCAGGCCGTTCACCAATCCGATCAGCGCTCCGCAGAGCAGGCCGGCGGGAATGGCCCACCCGGGCCCGAAGGCCGCCCCCGCGGCGGCGGCCATCATGGCGCCAGTGGTGATGGTCCACGGCACGGACAGGTCGATGTGGCCTAGCAGGATGACGGCCATCAAGCCCGCCGCGGCAAGCCCGAGGAAAGCGGCGATCTGCAGTTGCTGCAGCAGGTAGGTGGGCATCAGGAAGTTGCGGTTCACGGCACTGCCGGCCAGCAGCAGCGCCAGGCAGCACAGCGCGACCACGGCGGGCGGGTTCAGCAGCAGCCATCGCACGGGCCGCCTCCGGGCCCCGGACGAAGGCTGTGCGGCGATCACTTCACTCGCGTTCATCAGAAAAGCTCCAGGCGGTTTCTGACGCGCAGCACGCGCGCCGCGCCCATGCACACGGCGCCCAGCAGGATCAGGCCCTCGAACAGCGGCTGCCACAGCGCCGGCGCGTTGAAGACGAACAGCAGGTCGCCGATGGTGCGCAGCACGAAGGCGCCGAGGATGGAGCCGACCATCCCGCCGGTGCCGCCGTACAGCGAGGTGCCGCCTATCACGACCGCCGCGATGGAGTTGAGGGTGTACAGCCCCGCCTGCGGGCCGCTGGCCTCACCCGACAGCGCGATCAGCGACAGCAGCAGCCCGGCGACACCCGACAGCAGCCCGGCGAGGGTGTAGGCGAGAAATTTGGCGCGCTCGGACGGAACGCCGGAAAGGTAGGCGGCCTGCTCCGACGAGCCGACGGCATAACATGCGCGCCCGATCACCGTCCGCCGGAAAGGCATCCAGCCCAGCACCACCAGCGCGGCCAGCAGGACCAGGGTGGCGGGGATGACCCCGAACAGCCGGCCGGTCAGGGCGTCCGCCAGCCCCTCGCTGACCTCGCCGCCGGGCGCGGGCCGCAGCAGCAGCGCAAAGCCGAAGTACACCGCGCCGGTGGCGAGCGTGACGATGATGGGCTGAAGGCGCCCGAACACCACGATGGCGCCGTTGAGGGCGCCCGCCGCCGCGCCGCAGGCCAGCACCAGCACGACGCCCAGGGCCACTTGCCAGGGCGCACCGTTCACCACCGTGGAGGCGAGGCATCCGGTCAGCACCATCACCATGCCGACGGAAAGGTCCAGTCCCCGGGTGATGACAGGCAAGGTCTGCGCCATCGCCACGATGGCCAGCAGCACCGCCTTGTTGGAGGCGGTGGTCACGATGGCCACGGAGATCGAGCGCGGATGCTCCAGCAGGAACAGCGCAAACATCAGGGCGAACACCGCCAGGGCGGCGAGCGGCCCGCTGTTGCGCCGCAATGCCATGGCCCATTCGCCGCGCCGGTTCATGCGGTGGCGGCCTCCCGGCCGCCGGAGGGAACGTTGAGCGAGTCGTTGAGCGAAACATTGAGCGAAGAAGCCACGATCGCGTGTTCGCTGATCTCGCCGCCGGCCAGCGTGCGGGCGATCCGGCCCTCATACATGATGAGCACGCGGTCGGCCAGGCCGACCAGCTCCTCGTAGTCGGTGGAATACAGCAGCACGGCCACGCCTTCGCCGGCCAGCCGGCGCAGCAGCGCATACAGCTCCTGCTTGGTGGCCACGTCGATGCCGCGGGTCGGGTCATTGAGCAGCAGCACGCGCGGCTGGGTCATGAGCCATTTGGCGATCACCACCTTCTGCTGGTTCCCGCCCGACAAGGTCTGCACCGCATCTTGCGTGGAGCCGATCTTGATGCGTAGCTGCTCCACCATCCGCGCCACGGCGGAGTGCTCCGCCGTCGCGCTGAGGATGCCCAGGCGGCCTAGCGCCGGCAGGTTGGCCAGGCTCATGTTCTCCCGGATGCTCATGGGCAGGATCAGCCCCTCGGTCTTGCGGTCCTCGGGGATCAGCGCAATGCCCAGCTCCGGATCCCTGCACCTGTGCGGCGCCAGGCCGCGCGGCTCGCCGAACACCCGCACCTTGCCCTGGACGCCCTTGAGCACACCGAACAGGGCCAGCAGCAGCTCCCGCTGGCCCTGCCCGTCCAGCCCTCCCAGCCCGACGATTTCACCCGCCTTGATCTCCAGCGAAATGTCGTGCAGCTCGGAAGGCCAGCTCAGGCCCTCCACGCTGATGGCGGGCTGGGCCCAGGGCGCGGGACCGGTTTTCGGCGGATAGGACCTGGCGACATCGCGGCCTACCATCAGTTGCACCACCTCCTCATCGGAGCGGCTTCCACTGGGGAAGGTGTCCACGCGCCGGCCGCTGCGAAACACCGAGCAGGTATCGGCCAGCGCCTTGACCTCATGCATGCGGTGTGAAATGAACAGGCAGCCCACACCGCTCGCCCGCAGCTCGAACAGGAGCTTGTAGAGCCGCTCCACGTCCTCACCGCTCAAGGCGGAGGTCGCCTCATCGAGGATCAGCAGCCGCGGCTGAAGGCTCAGCGCCTTGGCGATCTCGATCAGCTGGCGCCTGGAAAGCGGCAGGTCGCGCACGCGCGCCTTGGGATGGATGTCGCCGCAGCCCAGCCTGTCCAGCAACGCCAGCGCCTGCTCTTGCTGGGCCCTGGCGTCGATCAGCCCGCGCCGGCGCGGCGGCCGCGCCAGGAAGATGTTCTCCGCCACCGAGAGGTCAGGCACCAGGGACAACTCCTGGAACACGCAGGCGATCCCGTGGTCTCTGGCCACGTTCGGCGACACCAGGCGCAGCTCGGCTCCCTCCATGAGGATGCGGCCGGCATCGGGCTGCACCACCCCGGCGATGGCCTTGATCAGGGTGGACTTGCCCGCGCCGTTTTCACCGAGAACGGCATGGATTTCACCGGCATGGCAGGTGAGGTCGGCGCCGTCCAGCGCGCGCACGCCCGCATAGCGCTTGGAGACTCCCTGGAGCTGCAGCAAGGCCTCGGGCATGGCGCGTTCCTTCAGGTGTTGCCTTCGCTCTGCTTCATGATGTCCGGCGCCGTGATGTTGATGTTGCACGGCGGGAACTCATTGGCCACATAGAAGGTGTCCGGCAGCTCGGGGTAGAAGTTCTTTCCCGGCTCCATCTGCGGGTATTCCACGTAGGGGATGGGCACCGAGATGTACTGGGGCAGTTTCTGCCCCTGCAGCGCGGCGATGGCCGCCTTCAGCGCCACGGCCACCAGGCCGGGGGACTGCGCGGCCGAGGCGCCTTTGAGTCCCTCCTTGTTATGCGCGTAGACCATCTTGCGAAAGCCGTTTTCCCCTTCGGCGCCGATAGGCACGAAAGGATGTTTGGCCTCGATCAGCGCGCGGACCGTGCCGTTGGAGCCGGCCTGGGTGTAAATGCCGTTGAACCGGCCGTGCACGGCGATGGCGTCCGCCGCCACCTTCTGGGAAGTGCCGTCGTCCCAGTTGCCCACAACCTCGACGATCTGCACGCCCTTGTGCTTTTCCATGATCTCGCGAAAGCCCAGGTGCCGGTCGCGATCGACCGAGTTTCCCGGCAGCCCGCGGATTTCAAGCACCTTGCCGCTGGTGACGCCGTTTTTTTCCAGCCATCGCCCCATGAGGCGGCCCATCTCGAACTGGTCCTCGTTGACCTGGATGACCTCATCGGTGTCCAGCACATTGTCGAAGGGGATCAGGACCACACCCGCATCCCTGGCGCGCTTGATCACCGGCTTGAAGGACGTGGGCGACACCGCGATGGTGAGGATGGCGTCGAAGCCCGCATTGATGAAGTTGTCGACGGCGCCCAGTTGCGCGGCGACGTCGGTGCCGGTGGAGACCACCTTCAGTTCCTTGATGTGGGGCTTCATCTCCGGCGTCGCCGCGTAGGCCTTGAGCGACTTGATCATCTGGATGCGCCAGCTGTTTCCCGCGTAGCCGTTGGCCAGGGCGATGCGGTAGGGGCCTTTCTTGGCGGGGTACTGGATGGTCTTGGTGCTGGCGGAAAAAGGCTTGAAGCAGGCGGGCTCATAGGTCTGCGCCGCCGCGGGGCCCGCGATACCCGCCAGTGCTGCGCCGGCGCTTGCGGCAAGAATGTCTCGTCTTGTATGCATGGCTGTCTCCTGATCGTTTTTTTGCCGGCCTGGCGGCATGCGCGCGATCGCGAAACCGCGCGGGTGGGTCGTAATGGGCCGCGACTTCCAGGCCAGCCGCTTTCTTGTCGCCCTACGAATGCAAAACCGGTTCGCCGGTCTTTCGCCAGTACGTTCGCTAGTACTTGCGGTTGGGGAACTCCTTGGCCGCGATTTCGGCCGGGAATACACCCTCGATGGTCTTGATCCAGCGCTCCAGGGGCTGGCCGGCGGCAGCCTTCGCCGCCGCCTCCATCAGTTGCGGACCAAGGAGAGGGTTGCACTCCACACTCACGTTCATCTTGCCCGCGATCATGGCTTCGAAGGCACCCTTGACGGCGTCAACGCCGATGACAAGAATGTCTTTGGCGGGCTTGAGGCCGGCTTCCTCGATCGCCTGGATCGCGCCTATGGCCATGTCGTCGTTGTGCGCGTACAGAACGTTGATTTTTTTGCCCTCGGCCTTCAGAAAGGCCTCCATCACTTCCTTGCCCTTGGCGCGCGTGAAGTCGCCGGTCTGGGAGCGGATGACCTTGTAGCGCGGATTCGTCTTGATGACTTCGTCGAATCCCTTCTTGCGGTCGATCGCGGGGTCCGAGCCGACCGTTCCCTGGAGCTCGACGATGTTGACGGGGCCCGTGGTGTTCTTCGTATTGTCGAGAAGCCATTTCGCCGCACGGCGGCCTTCCTCGACGAAGTCGGAGCCAATGAAGGTAGTCCAGGTGGAGGGGTCCTTCACCACCACGTTGCGGCTCTCCAGGATAACGGGAATCTTCGCGGCCTTGGCCTCCTTCAGCACGGTGTCCCAGCCTGTCGTGACCAGCGGTGCCAGAATGATGACGTCCACCTTCTGGGTGATGAAGGAGCGGATTGCCTTGATCTGGTTCTCCTGTTTCTGCTGCGCGTCGGAAAACTTCAATTCGTGGCCGGCCGCCTTGGCAGCGGCTTTGACCGAATCGGTATTCGCGGTTCGCCATTCGCTCTCGGCGCCGGTCTGGGCAAAGCCGATCACCAGTTTCTTGCCTGGGGCCTGGGCGTGGGCAAACGGGCTCCATGCCGGCACGAGGCCGGCGGCCAGGGTTGCCGTGAAGGTGCGTCGCTGAAGAGGTCTCATGTCCTGTCTCCTGAATGTTGGTTTGGTCAAAGCGCGCCGGCACCCGGTCTTTCTGCTTCCCTGCTCCTCCCGGTGCGGCGGCGAGTGGAGCGGGTGTTCCTATCCGGGATACCAGACGATACGGGGGTCCCCGGCGGAGCGCTGGTAGGTCCACGCTGCCTCCACCAGCCGCGCCATGTCGTACCGGGGGCGCCAGCCCAGGAGGAATTTCGCCTTGCTGTTGTCCAGCCATGTCGAGTGGTAGGGGGTGGGTACGGGAACCAGCGGCGTTCCGCGCGTGCGCGCCAGGTAGTCGCCCAGCGCCCCGTAATCGACGGGCTCATCCATGCAGACGTTCATGCGTTGGTGCCTGGCCTGCGGCGAATCTAGCGCCAGCAAAAGCGCCTCGACCAGGTCGTCCACATGCACGAAGTTGCGCTTCACCGGCTTGCCTTGCGGATCCAGCATCACCGGAATGGCTTCGGCGGCCATGTATTCGAGCGCCCTCGCCGCCCCCACCAGCTCGTGCCAGCGGGGACCGCCGAAAACGTCGTCGCCGAAGGACAGCGAATAACGGAAATCGTCTTTTTCCATGATCCAGGGCGCGCGCAGGCAGCAGCCGTTGAGCCCGTACTGGATCTGGTATTGCTCGAGCATCACTTCCTCGAGCACCTTGGACAGGGCATAACACCCCGGGTAGGCGCTGTGCGGCTGGCTCTCGACGACGGGAACGCTGTGCGGATAGTAGAAGTGGCCCACTGCGGCATCTCCCCCCACCAGCAGGAACTGCCGGAATGTGCTGCTGGCGCGGCATTCCTCGAGCAGCCAGAACATGCCCTTGACCGCCACGTCCATCACATCGTCCGGCGTCTCCTTGCTGGTCGCCAGGTGCAGCACGTGCGTTGCGCCTTCCAGCGCGCGGCGGACGTCGTCTCGATGCTGGATGGAGCCCTGCACGGATTCGACCCGGGGGTGCGCAGGCAAGGTCCGCTTGTGGCACAGCGCGCGAAGCCGAAACCTGCCGTAGCGCGCATCGCCCAGCAGACGCTCGATGAAGGACCGCCCGACTTTGCCGGTCGCGCCCGTCACAAGGATGAGATCGCGCGCCGCCGGAGCGTTCATGTCCAGCCACCGTCAACGACCAGGTCCTGCGCCGTCATCATGCTGCTGTCATCGGAGGCAAGAAAGAGCACGGCGCGCGCGAGGTCCCCGGGAGCAAGTTCGCCGGGCAGGCACTGCGCTTTCGCCAGTTCGATCTTCGCTTGCGGGGTCACCCACAGCCGAACCTGCTTTTCGGTCATGACCCAACCCGGGACCACCGTGTTGACACGGATGCGATGCGGGCCGAAGTCGCGCGCAAGGCTTCGGGTGAGTCCCTGGGCCGCGGCCTTGCAGGTGGTGTACACAGGCATCCCGCCCGTCTTGACCATCCAGCTCACCGAGCCGAAATTGATGATGGAGCCCCCGCCCAGGGCTTTCATGTCCTTGAAAACCTCCTGAGCGGCAAAAAAGTAATGCTTGAGGTTTACGGCCACGCCGGCATCCCAGGACTCGGGCGTGGTCTCTTCAATCAGATGGCGCTGGTCATTCGCCGCGTTGTTCACCAGAACCTGGATGGGGCCGATGTGCCGGCGGAGCGCGCCTATGGCGCCGCGCAGGCGGGGGATGTCCGTCACATCGCATTCCTCGAAATGGACGCCGCGCAGCCCTTCACCTTCGAGCCTGGCCAACAAAGTCAGGGCCCCTTCCGTGTCAATGTCGACAAACCCCACCCGGGCGCCCTGCACGGCGAAATGCTCCACGAGGGAAGCGCCTATCCCCGTGGCGCCGCCGGAGATGAGCACGCTCTTGCCGTTGAGACTCGGGTAGCGGGTTGGCTCAGTCATCGATTTCCTCGTTGGTTTCCCCGGAAGCCGTTTTCTGCTTCGCGCCCATGGAGGGCGCGCCTTCACGCGATGGGAGGAGTGCCCCCCACCGCGACAAGCAGAGTGGCGATGCTAGCGGGTGCGCCCGCGCGGCGGCTTGCGAAATTGCCGAGTGCGGCTTACGAAATTTCTTTCTGCATCGCAGCAATTGGCTTGATGTGCCAAGATCGGCCTTCCATGAGCAAAAGCCCGACCCCGCGCCGGCCCGGCCGGACCAACGGCCCCGCAGTCCTGCGCGTGGCCCTGTTGTTCCATGCCAGCAAGGTCTACGACCGCGAGATACTCATCGGCATCGGCGACTATGTGAAACAGACGCGGGTGGCCTGGGACCTGTTCCTGGAGGAGGACTTCCGCTTCCGGCTGGACGGCATCCACGAGTGGGAGGGCGACGGCATCATCGCGGACTACGACGACCCCGCCGTCGCGCGGGCGCTCACGGGCGCCCATGTCCCGGTCATCGCCATCGGCGGCTCGTACGAGGACCCCTCCAGCTACCCGGGCCAGGTCCCTTACGTGGCCACGGACAACCAGTTGCTGGTCGCGCACGCTCTGGAACATCTGGTGGAAGCCGGCGTGACGCGATTCGCGTGCTACAGCCTCCCGGAATCCCCGCTCAACCGCTGGGCCCAGGAGCGCGAGAGGGCCTTTTCGGCATGGCTGCTGCGCAACGGCGCTTCGGGCGAGATTCACCGCGGCCTCGCCACCAGCGCACCTACCTGGGGGAGCGCCACCAAGAAGCTGATCGCCTGGCTGGACAGCCTGCCCAAGCCGATCGGCATCGTCGCCGTCACCGACGCGCGCGCGCGCCAGTTGCTGCAGGCCTGCATCGTCGCCGACATCGCCGTGCCCGACGAGGTGGCGATCATCGGCATTGACAACGATACGCTGGGGCAGCACCTCACCCGCATTGAGCTCAGCTCCGTGAGCCAGGGCACGGCCGAGATGGGCCGCCGCGCGGCGCAGCTGCTGCATCAGGCGCTGAGCGGCTCGCCGGTTCGCGGCACCCGCGTGGTGGTACCGCCGGCCGGTGTCCAGAGCCGGGCGTCGACCACCCGCGACGTCAAGCACAGCCCGGCGGTGATGCGGGGGCTCTATTACATACGCCAGTACGCCTGCCAGGGCATCAAGACCGAGCAGGTGGCTGAGATGATGGGCATGTCGCGTTCATCGCTGGAAATGTATTTCCGCCGCGACCTCAATCGCTCGGTGCACGACCAAATCCTGCAGCGCAAACTGGAACACTGCTTCGAGCTTTTGGCCCACACAGACACGGGCATTGCAGAGATTGCGCAGGCCTCTGGGTTCCGCTCAGTGCAGTACCTGAACGCGGTATTTCGGCGCGAGGTCGGGTCGACACCGGCCGCATGGCGAGAATCCAAACGTGCCACGCGGACGTCCGATCCGGGTTTGAGGTAAACCTCTCGGGATCGGCTCTCCGCTTGTGCATGGTAGTACGGATGCCAGGTGAGCTCATCGATCCTCGCAGATCTGCTTCGTGGAGGGAACCGCGCCAAGTTTTCACTAGCGTACTCTTGACACTTATGCCGCTCTCGAGCGAATAGCCGGCAAGCGAGGATTTGCGTAAAAATTCACAGCTATGAATACTTTCCAAGGCTCATGCCACTGCGGCGCTTGCCGCTTCGAAGTAGATACCGACCTTGATCACGTCAGGAGCTGCAATTGCTCAGTGTGCAGACGCCGAGGTGCGCTGATCCACAGGGTTCCCAAGTCAGCGCTTCGCATGCTCACCCCGCTTGTAAACCTGACTGTCTATGAATGGAACTCGCGTACCGCCAAAGATTACTTCTGTCCCAATTGCGGAATCATGCCTTTTCGGATTCCGAGCGCGCCGACCGCAGAAGAAATAGCGCAAGGCAAGCTGCCGTTTGAGGGCTGGGCCATCAATGCTTGCTGCCTTGAGGGGGTCGATTTGTCCAAGGTACCGATCAGGCTGGTTAACGGAGCCGGTTTGTCTTGAACCGGCAGGTAGACGCATGACAGCATTGGCGCAATACTTCGCTTATGACCGCTGACAACAGTACTCCGCTACTTCCGGCTGAGGGCTGATTTCGTCCAGGTAGGAGCCGTAGCGACGCCGCTTGGGCTTGGCAACGACCAAGCGTTCTTGTTTCATCAACCGCTGCACGACCTTCCCGGAGATGGTGACGCGCTGCCTGGTCAACGAAGCCTGCAGCCGGCGGTAGCCGTA
>NZ_CALROB020000029.1:0-72872 GCF_943369675.1 Polaromonas sp. YR568
GCTCACAATAAAACAGGTCAAGGACGGATTTCGGTAGAATACCGGCTTGCCTCTGTGCCTTTTGGATATATCGGGAAGCTCAAAGACCCGCTTTCCATCTTAATTTTGGGTAATACCCACTGATCCACAGATCACCCACAAGTTGTCCAGAGACAAGCAGTTTAAAATTGTGAATAAGTTGTGCATAAGATTCCTGTTGCTAGCCTGCAACGACAAAAATATGGCGATTTCGGGACTGTTCGGCTCTGGCTTTTTGCCTACAATGAAGTTCCAACTATCGCAGTTGCCATAGATTGTTGGTTCAGGGCGCGTCGCAATCGACGCGCCCTTTTTTATGGCCCCTCGCGAATTGAGTCCAATCTCTTCGCAATACTTTCAAGTACTTAGGCGTTCTCGTTGATGAATCACATCAGAAATTTTTCGATCATTGCGCACATCGATCACGGCAAGTCCACCTTGGCCGATCGGCTCATCCAGCGCTGCGGCGGTTTGCAGGACCGCGAGATGAGCGCGCAGGTTCTGGATTCGATGGATATCGAAAAAGAACGTGGGATAACCATCAAGGCGCAGACCGCCGCGCTTAAATACAAGGCACTCAACGGCGAGGTTTACAACCTCAACCTGATCGACACGCCGGGCCACGTCGACTTCTCTTATGAAGTGAGCCGCTCGCTGTCCGCATGCGAGGGCGCGCTGCTGGTGGTGGACGCGAGCCAGGGCGTGGAAGCGCAGACCGTCGCCAACTGCTACACCGCGCTGGACCTCGGCGTCGAAGTCGTGCCGGTGCTCAACAAGATGGATTTGCCGCAAGCCGACCCGGAGAACGCCAAGCAGGAAATCGAGGAAGTGATCGGCATCGACGCGACCGACGCGATTCCCTGCAGCGCCAAGACCGGCATGGGCATCGACGAAATCCTGGAGGCCGTCGTCGCCAGGATTCCGCCGCCCAAGGGCAACCCCGACGGCCCGCTGCGCGCCATGATCATCGACAGCTGGTACGACGCCTATGTGGGCGTGGTCATGCTGGTGCGCGTGGTGGACGGCCGGCTCGCCAGGGGCGACCGCATCAAGCTGATGGCCAGCGAGGCCATGTACAACGCCGAACAGCTGGGGGTCTTCACGCCGCACACCGAGCCGCGCCAGGCGCTGGAGTCTGGCGAAGTGGGCTTTGTGATTGCCGGCATCAAGGAGCTGCAGGCCGCCCGTGTGGGCGACACCGTCACGCTGATCAAGGCCGGCACGGGCGGCGCGGCTTTCACCGCCACCGAGGCGCTGCCCGGCTTCAAGGAAATTCAGCCCGCGGTCTTTGCCGGCCTGTATCCGTCCGAAGCCAGCGAATACGAATCCCTGCGCGACGCGTTGGAAAAACTCAAGCTCAACGACGCTTCGCTGCATTACGAGCCGGAAGTCAGCGAAGCGCTGGGCTTCGGCTTTCGCTGCGGTTTCCTGGGATTGCTGCATATGGAGATCGTCCAGGAGCGGCTGGAGCGGGAGTTCGACCAGGATCTGATCACGACGGCGCCCAGCGTGGTGTATGAAGTGCTTCAGTCCGACGGCCAGACCATCAAGGTCGAGAACCCGTCCAAAATTCCGGACGGTGGAAAAGTCAACGAGATCCGCGAGCCCATCGTCACCGTGCATCTCTATATGCCGCAGGACTATGTCGGCGCCGTCATGACGCTGGCCAACCAGAAGCGCGGCGTCCAGCTGAACATGGCCTACCACGGCAAGCAGGTCATGCTGACCTACGAGATGCCGCTGGGCGAGATCGTGCTGGACTTCTTCGACAAGCTCAAGTCCGTCTCGCGCGGCTACGCGTCCATGGACTACGAATTCAAGGAATTCCGGGCCTCCGACGTGGTGAAGGTCGACATCCTGCTCAACGGCGAGAAGGTGGACGCGCTGTCCATCATTGTCCACCGCAGCCAGTCGGCCTACCGCGGGCGGGCCGTGGTGGCCAAAATGCGCGAAATCATCTCGCGCCAGCAGTTCGACGTCGCGATCCAGGCGGCCATCGGAGCCAACATTATTGCGCGTGAGACAATCAAGGCCCTCCGCAAAAACGTGATCGCCAAGTGCTACGGCGGCGACATTTCACGCAAGCGCAAGCTCCTAGAGAAACAAAAAGCGGGTAAAAAACGCATGAAACAAATCGGTTCCGTTGAAGTACCCCAGGAAGCCTTCCTGGCCATTTTGCAGGTGGAAGACTGATGCGCGGCGCAATGGGCACGATCACGGCCGCAGTGCTGGCGGCATTTGTGGGCTACGGCGCCGCCTGGTATTTCGGCGCCGTCGAAGGCAACTTCTCCCTGCTGCTGTTCCTGGCCTCCGTAGTCACCGGCATCTATTGGCTGGCAGAACGCTTTTATTTCCTGCCGCAGCGCTACAAGGCCGCCGCGACGCTTGAACAAAACGCCGCCAGCCGGAAGGCGGAGCTGTCCAAAATGGGCATAGACCAGGTCGACAACGAAAGCAATCTGGTCGAAGCCAGGACCCGGCTCATCATGCAGCCCTGGTGGCTGGACTGGACCGCCGGCCTCTTTCCGGTGATCGTAGTGGTCTTCCTGCTGCGCTCCTTCCTGTTTGAGCCCTTCAAGATTCCCTCGGGCTCCATGATCCCGACCCTGCTGATCAACGACCTGATCCTGGTCAATAAATTCCACTACGGCGTGCGCCTGCCGGTGCTGAACATCAAGGTGATCGACAACCAGAGCCCGCAGCGCGGCGACGTGATGGTGTTCCGCTACCCGCCCAAGCCCAGCCTGGACTACATCAAGCGTGTGGTCGGCGTGCCCGGGGACGAGGTGGCCTACGTCAACAAGAAGCTGACCGTCAACGGCAAGCCCTTGCCCAAGACGCCGCTGCCGGACTTTTTCGACGAGGACGTGCTGCGTTACGCCAAGCAGTTCGAAGAGGTCAACGGCGGCAAAAAGTACCGCCTGCTCAATGACGACACACGGCGCGCCGGGGTGGACGAACGTGAGGTGCTGGACTTCCCCTTCAAGCAAAATTGCCGTTACAGTAGCGAGGGCATGGTCTGCAAGGTGCCCGAGGGGCAGTACTTCATGATGGGCGACAACCGTGACAATTCGCTGGACTCCCGGTATTGGGGATTTGTCCCCGAGAAAAACATCGTGGGCAAGGCCTTTTTTGTCTGGATGAATTTCGGCAACCTCAAACGTATCGGCTCTTTCGAATAACCGGCGCGGGCGGCAACGCGGCCCAGGCCGGAAGCCGTCATACTTTCTAATCAGAGCAGGAGAAAAAATGAAACGTCAGCAACGCGGTATTTCCTTCATCGGCCTTCTGTTTGTGTGCGTCTTCCTGGTCTGCGCCGGCATTCTGGCCGCCCAGGTCCTGCCGACATTGATTGAACTCCAGAACATCACCAAGGCTGTCAACAGGGCCAAGGAAGGCAGCACCGTGGTCGAGGTCAGAACCCTTTTCGACAAGTCGGCGCAGATTGACGACATCAAGTCGATCACCGGCAAAGACCTGGAAATCACCAAGGAAGGCGACAAAACCGTGGTGGCGTTCGCTTACACCCGTGAAATCCACATGGCCGGCCCCGCCTTTTTGCTGCTCAAGTACAACGGCAAATCCAAATAAGTGCGAGCCAGCGCCCCATCAAGCCCAGGCCTGCCGGCGTTGCAAAAGCGCCTGGAGCATGAGTTCTCCAACCCCAAGCTGCTGCAGCAGGCGCTGACGCACCGCAGCTTTTCGTCCGACCACAACGAGCGCATCGAATTCCTGGGCGATTCCGTCCTGAACCTGGCGGTCGCCGGTTTGCTCTATGAGCAACTGAGTGAGTTGCCCGAGGGCGATCTTTCACGCGTGCGCGCCAACCTGGTCAAGCAGGACACCCTGCACAAGCTTGCGGTGGTGCTGGGCTTGCCCGACATGGTGCGGCTGGGCGAGGGCGAGGCCAAGTCCGGCGGTCAAAAGCGGCCGTCCATCCTGGCCGATGCGCTGGAAGCCGTCATAGGCGCGGTCTACCTCGACGCGGGCTTTGAAACGGCCGCCCGGCTGGTGCACCGCCTCTTCAAGGACGTGGAGATCAACCCCCAGATGCAGGCCATCGGCAAGGATCCCAAGACCGAATTGCAGGAGTGGTTGCAAGGGCGCAAAATGAACCTGCCCATCTACCGCGTGGTGGGCACCATGGGCGCCGCCCACAAGCAGACCTTCGACGTGGAATGCGAAATCGCCGAATACGGGCGGGCCGAGCGCGGCATAGGCGGCTCTCGCCGTGCCGGAGAGCAGGCTGCCGCGGCGGCCATGCTGATGTTTGTCAAGACGCTGGATTCCTGACTCCGCGCCGGCGGCCGCCCAGGGGCTGCGGGCCAACACACCAAGATTATGAGTACAGGTAAAAAAGAACCCCAAAAGCCGGCGACCGCCGCAGCAGCAGCCACACCCGCGGCTGCGCCTAAAAAGCGCCAGCCCAAAGCCCTGGAGGCCGTCCAGCCGCCCGATGCCCTGGAAGCCATGCTGGCGCAGGCGCTGTCTTCGCGCGGCGCGGCCGTGCCCGCCCCCGACGCAGCTCCCGCGCCTCTCGCCGGCGAGCAGCGCTGCGGCCTGATCGCCATCGTCGGCAAGCCCAACGTGGGCAAGTCCACGCTGCTCAACGCACTCGTGGGGCAAAAAATCAGCATCACCTCGCGCAAGGCCCAGACCACGCGCCACCGCATCACTGGCATGCGCACCGTCAAGGCCACGCAATATGTGTTCGTGGACACGCCGGGCTTCCAGACACGGCATGGCAATGCGCTGAACCGCTCGCTGAACCGCACCGTGGTCGGCGCCGTCAACGACGTGGATTTAATCGTTTTTGTGGTCGAGGCCGGCCAGTTCAACCAGGCCGATGCCAAGGTGCTGGCGCTGCTGCCCGAAAATACCCCCGCGATCCTGCTGGCCAACAAGTTCGACCTGATACACCGGCGCGCCGAGATCGCGCCCTGGCTCAAGGAGATGCAGGAGCGGCACAATTTCGCCGAGTTCGTGCCCATGTCGGCCAACAACGCCAAGGACATCGAACGCCTGTTCGGCATCTGCGAAAAATACCTGCCGGTCCAGCCCTGGATGTACGGCGCCGACGAACTGACTGACCGCAGCGACCGCTTCATGGCCGCCGAGATCATCCGTGAAAAGCTGTTCCGCCTCACCGGCGATGAACTGCCTTACACCTCCACCGTCATCATCGACCAGTACGAGGAAGAGGGCTCCCTGCGCAAGATTGCCGCAACCATCGTGGTCGAGCGCGACGGCCACAAGGGCATGATCATTGGCGAGAAGGGCGAAAAGCTCAAACGCATAGGCACAGAGGCCCGGCATGAGCTCGAGACCCTCACGGGCGGCAAGGTGTTCCTGGAGATCTGGGTCAAGGTGCGCTCGGGCTGGGCGGACGATGAGGCCAGAGTCAAGACATTCGGGTATGAATAGAGCCCCCACGCTTTTCACTTCGCCTTCGGCTACGTGTAATGCGCTGCCCCCCGAGGGGGCGCTGCGCCTGCGGCCCGGCAAAGCCGGTTCCGCAGCCCTTGCTTGCCTTGGTTCGCTGACGTGACGAAGAGTTGTTGGTTTTTTTTCTGACGTCCCGTCATGGCTACTAAACGTATAGGCGATGAACCCGCCTACGTCCTGCACCGCTACGACTGGAGCGAGTCCAGCCTGATCCTGGAGGTGTTCACCCGCAAGTACGGTCGGGTAGCGCTGGTGGCGCGGGGCGCGAAAAAGCCCAGTTCCAGTTTCCGGCCTATCTTGCTGCCTTTGCAGCCGCTGCACATCGCTTTCGGCGGCGATGCGGAAATCCGCACCCTCAAGAGCGCCGAATGGCAGGGCGGCCATGTGATGCCGACCGGCGATGCGTTGCTGTCGGGGTATTACCTCAACGAATTGCTCATGCGCCTGATGGCGCGGGACGACCCGCACCCGGTGCTGTTCGACGCCTACGCCGCCACGGTGCAACTGATCGCCGCGCAGAGCGCCGAGACACTGCAGCTGGCCTTGCGCGCCTTTGAGCTGCGCTTGCTGCGCGACATTGGCCTCTTGCCCCTGCTGGACGCCGAAACAGCCACGCTGGCGCCGCTGGACCCGGAGACCCTCTATGTGCTGGTGCCCGAGGCGGGCCTGCGGCAGGCGCATGACGACGACCGCGTCAGCCTGCCCGGCGGGCAATGGCAGGCCTTGCAGCAGGCGCTGGGCGACGAGGCCTTGTTTTCCGACACCGTGCGGGCCTGTATCCCCGGCTTCAATGAGCTTAAAACCCAGTTGCGCGCCTTGCTGCACTACCATTGCGGCGTGAAGGTCCTGAAAACCCGGCAGATGATGATGGACCTGCAAGCTTTTTAACGAGCCACCGCCATGAAACTCCTTTCACCCGCTCCCCTCGTTCCCAACGCATTCCACAAGACGGCTTTGTCGGTCAACGTCAACAAGGTCGCGCTGCTGCGCAACACCCGCCACCTGGATATTCCCAGCGTGCGCCGCGCCGCCGAGCTGTGCCTGGAGGCCGGCGCCCAGGGCATCACGGTGCACCCTCGGCCCGACGAACGGCACATCCGCCCCGACGACGTCTTTGAACTCGCGGCGCTGATGAAGGACTGGCCGGATCGCGAATTCAACATTGAAGGCAATCCTTTCCAGAACCTCATGGGTTTTGTACACGACCTGGCGGCCCGCGGCCTGCCGCTGCACCAGTGCACCTTCGTGCCCGACAGTGAAGACCAGTTCACCAGCGACCACGGCTGGAACTTTCCCGAGGATGCCGAGCGCCTGCGGCCCCTGATCCAGCAGGTGCATGACCGCCGTGTGCGCGTCAGCCTCTTCATGGACCCGGTCCCGGAAGCGATGGCGGCCGCCAAAGCCGTGGGCGCCGACCGCGTGGAGTTCTATACGGAAACCTATGCGCGCGCCTGGGCGGGCCCCGACAAGGCCGAGGTGCTGGCCCGCTTCACCCGCGCGGGGCAGGCGGCCGCTGCAGCCGGCCTGGGCATCAATGCCGGCCACGACCTGAACCGCGACAACCTCACCGAGTTTGTGCGCGAGGTGCCCGGCGTGCTGGAAGTGTCCATAGGCCATGCGCTGATTGCCGACGCGCTGGAGCTGGGCTACGCCGCCACCGTCAGGAGCTACCTGAGTTGCATAGACCGGGCGTTCGCACCCGCATGATCTACGGTATCGGTACTGATATTTGCGACATACGCCGCATCCGCGCCAGCCTGGAAAAGCACGGTGAGCGGTTTGCCAGAAAAATCCTGGCTGACGGTGAACTCGCCACCTGGAAAGAACGCAGCGCGCGCTGGCCCGACCGCGGCGTCAGCTACCTGGCCACCCGTTTTTCCGCCAAGGAGGCCTTCAGCAAGGCGATCGGCATGGGCATGCGCATGCCCATGACCTGGCGCTCCTGTGAAATCGCCAAGGCCGCCAGCGGCAAGCCCGAAATCGTTCTGCACGGCGCCCTCAAAGCCTGGTTCGAGGCGCGCCAGCTCACCGCCCACGTCACCGTGACCGACGAGACCGATTACGCCGCCAGTTTCTGCGTGGTGGAAAAGCTCTCCTGATCCCAACTTCCCGGATTTCCTTATGACCCAGCACGCCCCCCTCATCATCGACATCGACGGTTTCTCGCTCACCAAGGCCGACCGCCGGCGTTTGAAACACCCGCTGACCGGCGGCATCATCCTGTTCGCCCGCAACTGGAAAGACCGCCGGCAACTGTCCGACCTGTGCGCCGAGATCAAGGACATCCGCGAGGACTTGCTGATCTGCGTGGACCACGAAGGCGGGCGCGTGCAGCGCTTTAAAACCGACGGCTTCACCCACCTGCCGCCCATGCGCGAGCTGGGCCTGTTGTGGATGAAAGACCAACTGGCCGCCACCAATGCCGCGACTGCCTGCGGCTATGTGCTGGGTGCTGAACTGCGCGCTTGCGGCGTCGATTTCAGCTTCACGCCTGTGCTGGATCTGGACTACGGCGAAAGCGGCGTGATCGGTGACCGCGCCTTCGGCCGCGACCCGCGCGTCGTCACGCTGCTGGCCAAAAGCCTGATGCACGGCTTGCTGCAAGCCGGCGTCGCCAACTGCGGCAAACACTTTCCCGGCCACGGTTTTGTCAAAGCCGATTCCCACACCGACATCCCCATCGACAAGCGAAGCCTCAAAGCCATCCTGGCCGACGACGCCGCGCCCTACGGCTGGCTCAACACCACGCTCACCAGCGTCATGCCCGCCCATGTGATTTACCCCAAGGTCGACGCCAGGCCGGCCGGTTTCTCCAGCCAGTGGCTGAACTTCATCCTGCGCAGCCAGCTAGGCTTTGGCGGCGCGATTTTCAGCGACGACCTCAGCATGGCCGGCGCCCGCCTGATCGATGGCCAGGAAGTCAGCTACACCGAGGCGGCCGTCACCGCGCTGAATGCCGGCTGCGACATGGTGCTGCTGTGCAACCAGTCGGTGGGCGAGGGCCAGCCGGTCGACGAACTGCTGGACGGCATGTCCGAAGCACTGCTCAAGGGCCAGTGGGAAGCCATGGAAGCCAGCGAGCTGCGGCGGCTGGCGCTGCTGCCGCAGGGCAGGGCGTTTGGCTGGGATGAGTTGATGGTGCAGCCGGCGTATATGCATGCGGTGGGGTTGATTCCCTGATGCCGCAGCCTGCGGGCTCCTGAACCTCAGGCCGCCTGGCTTCCAGGCCAGGCCAGCTTGCCCACCACGTCCACGTGCGTGAGGTAGACCCGCAGGTCAAACTCATACTGGTGATACTGCGGCTCCATGTGCGTGCACAGCTGGTAGAAAGCCTTGTCGTGGGCTTTCTCCTTGATGTGGGCCAGCTCATGGACCGTGATCATGCGCAGGAACTCCACGGGCACGTCCTTGAACAGCGTGGCGACGCGGATCTCGCGTTTGGCCTTGAGCTTGTTGCCCTGTACGCGTGACACTGTCGTGTGCGTGCCCAGCGCGTGTGCGATCACGTGGAGCTTGCTGTCGAAGGCCACCTTGGACAGGGGCTCGGAACTGCGCAGGAAATCGCTCTTGAGCGCCATGACGTAGTCGTACAGCGCCCTGTCGGTTCGCACGCCGTGGCCCTGGGGGTATTTGGCGAGCAGCACCTCGCCCAGCCGTCTCTGATCCAGCAATTGCTGCACCTGGGTCCGCAGGTTTTCGGGGTACCCGGCGAGGTATTTCAGGGGGAAGGCATCGGCCATCAGGAATTCAGGCCAGACGCCCTACCGCTTGCGCTTCAGGCCTCGCGGCGGAGGGCGGGGAACAAGATCACGTCGCGAATGCTAGGGCTGTCGGTCAGCAGCATCATCAGGCGGTCAATGCCCACGCCGCAGCCGCCGGTGGGCGGCATGCCGTATTCGAGGGCGCGCACGAAGTCGTGGTCGTAGAACATGGCTTCGTCGTCGCCGCTGTCCTTGGCCGCGACCTGGGCGTTGAAGCGGGCGGCCTGCTCTTCGGCGTCGTTGAGTTCGCTGAAGCCGTTGCCGAATTCGCGGCCGGTGATGTAGAGCTCAAAACGCTCGGTCACCTCGGGCCGGCTGTCGTTGGCGCGCGCCAGCGGGGAGATTTCCGTAGGGTGCTCCATGATGAAGGTCGGCTGCCAGAGTTTTTCTTCGACCAGTTCTTCGAAGTACAGCACCTGCAGGCTGGCCAGCGAGCGGGCCCCGAGGCGGTCTTTTTCCTCGTTCATGCCGAGCTTGCGCAGCGCGTTGGTCAGCCACGCGGTGTCGTCCACGTGCTCGCCGGCTTCGGTGTGCTTGACGATGGCCTCGCGGATGGTCAGGCGCTCAAAAGGCTGGCTGAGGTCCACGGGTTTTTCGCCGTAGGTCAGCTGTAGCGAGCCGGTGACCTTCTGGGCCACGTCGCGAATCAGCGCTTCGGTGAACGTCATCAGGTCCGAGTAGTTCCACCACGCGGCGTAGAACTCCATCATGGTGAACTCGGGGTTGTGGCGAACGCTGATGCCTTCGTTGCGGTAGCTGCGGTTGATTTCGAACACGCGCTCGAAGCCGCCGACGATGAGGCGCTTGAGGTAAAGCTCGGGCGCGATGCGCAAAAACATTTCCTGGTCGAGCGCGTTGTGGTGCGTCTTGAAGGGTTTGGCGTTGGCGCCGCCCGGGATGGGGTGCAGCATCGGCGTCTCGACTTCGAGGAACTCGTTGGCGATCATGAATTCACGGATGCTGCTGACGGCCTTGCTGCGCGATATAAAGCGCTTGCGCGCTTCCGGGTCCATGATCAGGTCCACATAACGCTGGCGGTACTTGACCTCCTGGTCGGCCATGCCGTGAAACTTGTCGGGCAGTGGGCGCAGGCTTTTTGTGACCAGCCGGATGCCGTCGGCATTGACCGAGAGTTCGCCGGTCTTGGTACGGAACAGCGTGCCGGTGGCCTCGATGATGTCGCCCAGGTCCCAGTGCTTGAAGGCGCCGTGCACTTCCTCGCCCACGCCTTCGTTGTTGATGTAGAGCTGGATGCGGCCGTTCGAAGCGCCCAGCGACGCGTCCTGGATGGTGGCGAAGCTGGCCTTGCCCATCACGCGCTTGAGCATCATGCGGCCCGCGACGTGTACCTTGAGCGCCAGTTCGTCGAGTTCTTCCTTGGTCTTGCCGTCGTATTGCTCGAACAGCGCGCCGGCGCGATGCGTCGGCTTGACGTCGTTGGGAAAAGCCACGCCCTTGCCGTCCGCCTGGTTCTTGCGCAGGGCTTTGAGCTTTTCGCGGCGCTCGATGATCAACTGGTTTTCATCTTGTGGGGCGGGTGCGGCGCTGCCGGTGGCGGGCGAAGTCGGCTGGATGGACATAAGGTCGGTGTTTCCGGAAAAGAGATCAAAAGGTGTCGGGCGCCCCGCCTTGGGTGGAAGGCCTGAAAAGCGCCGAATCGCTGATTTTAAGTTTTTACGGGGGCGTTTTGACGCGGCCGCCCGAAAAGGCGTGTTTGGCAGCGCTTACAGCGCAATACCGGTGCGCTCGAGGATGTCGCTCACCAGCTCCAGCCGCATCAAGGGGTTGTCGAGCTGCATCAGGCGTTGCTTGAGTTCCACCGGCATAGGCAGCAATTCGCACCAGCGGTTGGCGACCCAGCCGCAGTCGTCCAGGCGGTAAGGCGACAGCAGCGGCATCTGTGGCTGCGGCACCTCGCGTTGCTGCAGGCTTTTGATCAGCTTGCCCAGCGCATCGGATGTGCCCTGCAGGTCAGGCGGGATACTCACGGGCTGGTCGTCTTCCAGCCGGGTAACGTCGGCGATCCACAGTCCGTGCTTGAGTTTTTCACGGCGCGAGATTTCAAAGCGCTGCGCGCCCACGCAGCGTATGACCATGAGGCCCGGCTGCGGTATGGAAAATTCGGTGATGGTGGCCAGGGTGCCGATGCTGTTGAAAGCCTCGTGCGCGAAGCCGTCGCCCGTGGGACCAGTATCGGCGGGGCGGCGCACTTCCGAGCCTTCCGTGAGCGACACCACGCCAAAAGGGGCGCCCGCCTTGTGGCACTTGCCGATCATGTCGAGGTAGCGCACTTCAAAAATGCGCAGCGGTAAAACACCGCCTGGAAACAGCACCGCGCCCAGCGGGAAAAGGGGAAGGGAACTCAGCGTCAGGGCTTCGGGCATGGTCTCATCGCGCTTGGATTGCAGTGAGCCACATCATCCCACGCTCCCCGGGCCGCGAATATTTCATGCGCCTAATACGCCGGGCTCAAGGGGTTTTCGGGGAGGCTTGACGCCGCAAATGCAAGAGGACTGCGGCGTCCTTAGCTGACGGCGTCCGCCGGCTGCCTGAGCAGCATGGCCAGAGAGTTGGCGACGGTTTTGCGCAGTTCGCGGCGGTCGCAGATGAAGTCGATCGCGCCCTTGGTCTGCAGGAATTCGGCGCGCTGGAAGCCTTCCGGCAGCGTCACGCGCACGGTGGATTCAATGACGCGCGGGCCGGCAAAACCGATCAGGGCTTTGGGCTCGGCGATGACCACGTCACCGACAAAAGCGAAGCCGGCACTCACCCCGCCCATGGTCGGGTCGGTCAGCACGCTGATGTAAGGCAGGCCTTTTTTGGCCAGGCGGGTCAGGGCGGCATTGGTTTTGGCCATTTGCATGAGGCTCAAAAGGCCTTCCTGCATGCGCGCGCCGCCGGTGGCGGTAAAGCAGATGAAGGGCACTTTTTGCTCGATAGCCGCATGCACGCCGCGCACAAAGCGCTCGCCCACCACGCTGCCCATGCTGCCGCCCATGAAGTCGAATTCAAAGCAGGCCACGACCACGCCTATGCTGTGCACCGCGCCGCCCATGACGATCAGCGCGTCGGTTTCCTGGGTGTTTTCCAGGGCTTCCTTCAGGCGCTCGGGGTATTTGCGGCTGTCCTTGAACTTGAGGGCATCGACCGGCAGCACTTCCTGGCCGAGTTCGTAGCGGCCTTCCGGGTCCAGGAAGGCGTCCAGCCGGGCGCGCGCGCCTATGCGGTGGTGGTGGCTGCACTGCGGGCAGACGTTCTGGTTCTTTTCCAGGTCGGTCTTGTAGAGCACCGCTTCGCAGCTGGGGCATTTGATCCACAGGCCCTCGGGCACCTGGCGGCGTTCCGTCGGGTCGGTGGGGCTGATTTTGGGGGGGAGAAGTTTTTCTAGCCAAGACATGAAGTCAGTCCTTGTGGTGTCGGGCAGCGCCTGAGGCCTTGCCGGGCGAAAAGCGCAATTATGCGCCGGTTTGCCCGGTGTTCCGCCGGGCGCCGGCCCGCTTGAAAGTCAGTCCAAAGCAGTACGGATTTCCCGCAAAAATGCCTGGGCCACGGCCGCGACCTGGTCCCGCGGCTGGTTTTCGATCAGCTGGATGATCTTGCTGCCTATGACCACGGCATCGGCCACCTTGCCGATGGCCTTTGCCGTGGCCGCGTCGCGGATGCCGAAGCCCACGCCCACAGGCACATTCACATGTTTGCGAATGCGCGGCAGCATGGCCTCGACGGCGTCCACGTCCAGCGTGCCGGCGCCCGTCACGCCCTTGAGCGAGACGTAGTAGACATAGCCGCTGGCCACTTCGGCGACCTGGGCCATGCGCGCGTCGGTGCTGGTGGGTGCCAGCAGAAAGATCAGGTCCATGCCGTGGGCGCGCAGCCGCGCGGCAAATTCCACGCATTCCTCGGGCGGGTAGTCAACGATCAGCACGCCGTCCACACCGGCCTGCGCGGCATCACGGATGAAGGCGCTTTCGGTCTTGCTGCCGCCGTGCTTGATGTCGTAGCGCTCCACCGGGTTGGCATAGCCCATCAACACAACAGGCGTGGCGCTGTCCTTGGCGCGGAACTGGCGCACCATCTCCAGCACCTGGGCCAGGCCGGTGCCGAAGGACAGGGCTTTGTCGCCAGCCTTCTGGATTACCGGGCCGTCGGCGCTGGGGTCGGAAAACGGCACGCCCAGCTCGATCACGTCGGCGCCGCCGGCCACCATGGCGTGCATCAGCTCGGGCGTCACGTCGGCGAACGGGAAGCCTGCGGTGACGTAGGGGATCAAGGCCTTGCGGCCCTGGCTTTTGAGGGTGGAGAAAGTGGAGGCGATGCGGCTCATGATTGCACCCCGCTGCCCTTGGCGCCGCTGGCGTCGAAGGACGCCGCCAATGCCGCGCCGCCGCCCTTGACGGACAGGCCTCGCATCGACGGCCGGTCGTAGAAATCGGCGCCTGACAGGTCGGCCACCGTGCCGATGTCCTTGTCGCCCCGCCCCGAGAGGTTGACGAGCAGGCTCTGGTCGCTGCGCATGCTGCGCGCCATTTTCATGGCGCAGGCCACGGCGTGGCTGGATTCGAGCGCGGGAATGATGCCTTCGGTGCGGCACAGGTAGTGGAAGGCCTCCAGCGCTTCCTTGTCGGTGATGCCCACGTATTCGGCGCGGCCTATGTCCTTGAGGAAGGCGTGTTCCGGGCCGACGCCGGGGTAGTCGAGCCCGGCGCTGATGCTGTGCGTCTCGGTGACCTGGCCGTCCTCGTTTTGCAGCACGTAGGTGCGGTTGCCGTGCAGCACGCCGGGCAGGCCGCGTTGCAGCGAGGCCGAGTGCTTGCCGCTTTCCAGGCCTTCGCCGGCCGCTTCGACGCCTATCAGGCGGGTTTTGGCGTGCTGGATGTAGGGGTGGAAGATGCCCATGGCATTGCTGCCACCGCCCACGCAGGCGATCACCGCGTCGGGTTGCTTGTTGCCGATGAATTCCGGCATTTGCTGCAGGCATTCGGCGCCGATCACGCTCTGGAAGTCGCGGACCATCATGGGGTAGGGGTGCGGGCCGGCCACGGTGCCGATGATGTAGAAGGTGTTGTCCACGTTGGCGACCCAGTCGCGCATGGCCTCGTTGAGCGCGTCCTTGAGCGTCTTGCTGCCGCTTTCAACCGGCACCACGGTGGCGCCCAGCAGGTTCATGCGGTAGACGTTGGGGCTCTGGCGCTTGACGTCTTCGCTGCCCATGTAGACCACGCACTCCAGGCCGTAGCGCGCGCAGATCGTGGCGGTGGCCACGCCGTGCTGGCCGGCGCCGGTTTCGGCGATGACGCGCGGCTTGCCCATGCGGCGCGCCAGCATGGCCTGGCCTATGGTGTTGTTGATCTTGTGCGCGCCGGTGTGGTTGAGGTCCTCGCGCTTGAGGTAGATCTGTGCGCCGCCTTGCTCGCGGCTCATGCGCGCGGCGTGGTAGATCGGCGAGGGGCGGCCGACGAAATGCTTCAGCTCGGAATGGAATTCGGCGATGAACTCGGGGTCGTGCTGGTATTTCGCGTAGGCGTCTTTGAGCTCGTTGATCGCATGGGTCAGCGTTTCCGAAACAAAACTGCCGCCGTAAATTCCGAAATGGCCTGAAACGTCAGGCTGGTGGTACTCGTACATGATGGGGACTCTTTGCAAGTAACTCGTCGGCGGCACGAACGGCCGCGACGAACTGGTTGATTTTGTCGGCGCTTTTGATTCCTTTTGAAATCTCGACGCCGGAACTGACATCAACGGCCAGCGTTGTGCAACGCGGCCTGACTTGCGAAATGCCATCGATCACGTTTGCAGGCGTCAATCCACCAGACAAAACGAGGTGAGCGCTGACGTTTGGAGGAAGAAGTGACCAATTGAATGTTTTCCCGCCGCCGCCGTATCCCTCGACATGGGCGTCGAGCAGGATGGCTTGTGCGGCCTTGAAGTCCTGGGCGTATTTTACGAGATCAAAGCCGCCTGGGAAGCCCGGGGTGGTTTCGTCTGCTTTTTCACCCAGAGGAATGCGCGCCGCGCGCATGAAGGGCCGGCCGGCAGCCAGACAGGTCTCGGGGGTCTCGTCCCCATGGAATTGCAGCAAAGCGTTGGGGATGAGGGCGCAGGCGGCGCTGATTTTCTCGGCCGGCGCGTTGACGAAGAGCAGCACCGGCGTGATGAAAGGCGGCAGGCGGCGGGCCAGTTCCGCGGCCCGTTCGGCCGTGACATAACGCTGGCTGGCCTCGTACATCACAAAGCCGACAGCATCCACGCCGGCCGCCACGGCGGCGTCCACGTCTTCTTCGCGGGTCAGGCCGCAGATCTTGATGCGGGTGCGGATGCTGGGGGCTGGCGTCATGGCAACCAATCATAGGCCGCGGTGCGGCTTGGGAGGCCATAGTGGTCTTCATAGACCGGCCCCAGAAAATACAGGCCGTCTGGTGAGAAAGTGGGCGCGGCGGCATCGCGGCTGCGTGCGGCCATCACGCCTGCCAGCCAGTCCGGCGGGTAGTTTCCCTGGCCTATGGCCACCAGGCAGCCCATGATGTTACGGATCATGTGGTGCAAAAAGGCGTTGGCTTCAAACTCGAAGCGCCAGTAGCGCGCGCCCGGTACGCCACGCTGCGAAATCTCGATACGTTTGATGGTTTTGACCGGGGATTTGGCCTGGCACTGGGCGGCGCGGAAGGAACTGAAATCGTGCTCGCCCAGCAGGTGCGTGATGGCCTGCCGCATGGCCGATTCGTCCAGCGGCCGGTAGACCCAGCCGACGCGCCCGGCTTCCACGCTGGGGCGCACCGGCGACTCCAGCACCACATAGGCATAGCGGCGCGCGATGGCGCTGCCGCGGCAATGGAATTCGTCAGGAACCTCGCGCGCCCATTGCACCGCGATATCAGGTGGCAAAAAGGCATTGGTGCCGCGCACCCAGGAGGCGATGTCGCGCTGCAGGAGGGTGTCAAAGTGCACGACCTGCATCAGTCCATGCACGCCGGCGTCGGTACGGCCGGCGCACAGGGTGCGGATGGGCTGGGCGGCGAATTTACCGAGCGCCAGTTCCAGCTTGTCCTGCACCGTGTTGCCCGAAAGCTGGCTCTGCCAGCCTTCGTAGCCGCTGCCGCTGTAGCTGATGCCGAGTGCAATCCTCACAGGCGGGCACGCAGTGAACGCAGCGCGTTCAGGCTGCGCTCACGACAGGGCGTTCAGGAAGGCCTGCGCCTTGACCTTCAGCGGGCCCTTGGCTTCGGCCATGACCTCTTCGGCCAGGGACCTTGCGCCATCGGAATCGCCCAAAGAACGGAATTCTTCGGCCAGCAGGAATTTGGTTTCCAGCGGGTCGTCGGACGAAACTTCCAGCGGGAGAGCCGGGCTTTCCGTGGTCGGGCCGTTCAGGTCCAGCGATAGCGAACCGAGGTCGAACTCCAGCATGCCGCTGTCGGCCACGGCGGGCGTGGGAGCCGCCGCCACTTTCACCGGGGCCGGTTTGGGGGCGGGCGTGAAGGGTTCCGGCGTGAAGTTCAGGCCTTCGGACAGGAAGTCTTCGGGCGCAGGCGCAACCGCAACCGGCCTGGCTGCCGGCGCCGTGGGCAAGGCCACGGTGGCACTGCTGAAATCCATGTTCAGGGGGGCTGGTTCCGGCTTGACGGCCACCACCGGCGGGGCAGGTGGTGGTGGGGGCGGCGGGGCCGAGATCACCGCAGGTGTGGTGGCAGCCGTATCAGGCTCGTCATCCAGCGAGAAGTCCAGGTCGAGGTCGATATCCGTCGCAGGCGCGGGCGCCGGCGCATGAACCGGCTGCGCCACCATGGCAACGGTGCCGCCCGGGCTGAATGCCGAGGTGCCGCCGGCTTTGGCGGCGCCGCCGGGCTGGCCGCCGGGTTGGTACATCGGGTTGGCAGGATCCAGCTCACGGCCCATCTCGGTGATGTAGGCCCATTCGGGGCCGTTGCCGTGTGTCAGGTTGAAGGCTTCGATGGCGACCGTCTCAAAGGCCTTGCTGTCCCGGCGCTTGGCGTAGATTTCCATCAGCTTGGCATGGATGGCTACGCGCGTCGGGCTGGTGCGCATGGCCTCCTTCAGGATTTCTTCGGCCTGCAGGTCGCGTCCATACGCGAGGTATACATCGGCTTCGGCTACGGGGTCGACGTCGCCAGCGGCATCCAATTGACTGGGCGAATACACCAGGGACGAGCCCGTGGCGTTGCCTTCATTCGTGTCAATTCTTTGGCCGCCGCTGGCGCCGAAAAAAGAATCTGGCTGCAGCCTGCTTTCGAGGAATGAGCTGTCAACCTGGGCCCCGCCGCCGCGCTGGCGGTAGCGGTAAAAACCGAAACCGGCCAGCAACAACAGCAAACCACCGGCGATCGGCAATACCAGCGGATTCTCGAGCAATTCGTCGATCAGGCTGGGTTCAGGCGGGGGTGGTGGGACAACCACGGCCTTTTTGGGGGCTACTACGGGGGCGGCGACCACTGCACTGGCGGCGGGCGCGGGTTCGGCGGCCGCAACTGCCGGCGCCGGGCCGGCGGAAACGTCGGAGGCCGCCATCGCCGGGGAAACGGATGCCGGCAGGCTGCTGCCGGCGGCGCTGGCCGTCTGCGTCGTGGCGGGTGCCGTTGCTGCGGGGGCTGCTGTCACCGCAGGCGTCGCCGCGGCTACCGGTGCGGCGGGTGCCGGCACGGGGGCTGGGAGGACTGCGGGCGCGGGAACGGCAACAGCGGGCGCCTTGGCTGCCGGTGCCGCCGCGGGGGCTCCGCCCAGCTTGCTCAGGTCGTTGATGTTTTTGGACAGCTCCGCCACGCGGGTGGACGCTTCCTTGGCCTGGCGTTCCTTGGCGATCTTTTCTTCGGCCGCCGTGGCCGCCTTGCCCTGGACGGCGCCCTTGGAGAGCGTCAGCTTGTCGGGCGTGGTGCTGGCAGGCGCGCGGTCTTCGACCTTGGCTTGCACCTTGCCGCCGGCCTGGCGGTCGGCGCTGGCCACTTGCGTGGCCGGCACACCTTCGGCGAGCTTGCGGCGGAAGCTGTTGAAGTCCTTGCTTTGCGCCACGATGGTCTGGGTGGCTTCGGCGGCGGAAATCGCGCCGGCCGTGTCCGCGCTCGGGATATCCAGCACGGCGCCCGATTTCACGCGGTTGACGTTGCCGCCTATGAATGCGTCCGGGTTGCTGCGCAGCAGGGCCACCAGCATCTGGTCCAGCGACACGCTGGCCGGCTTGTTCTGGGCGGCGATCTTGCCGGCGGTGTCACCGGTCTTGACGGTGACCTGTTTGTCGCCGCCGGCGGGTATTTTTTCCAGAGGCGCAGCAGGGGCCTTGGCGACCGGCGCGGGCCGGGTAGCGGGGCTGGGGCCTGCTGGCGGTGAATAGGGGATGGAGGCCATGCCCCTGGCCGGTGGCGCCGCAGGGCGGGACGACAGGACGGGCGCCGTGGGGGCGATCGCTGCGCCCGAACCTGCCGAGCGCATGGCCGGCGGGTCGAACAGCATGGTGTAGTCGCGCGTAATGCGTCCGTTGGCCCAGCTGGCTTCCAGGATCAGGTCGACGAAAGGCTCGGTGACGGGCCGGTTGCTGCTCAGGCGAAGGAAGGAGCGTCCGTCGGCCCTGCGTTGCAGGCTGACTTCGACGCCGGCCGCCACACTGCCGTATTCCAGGCCGGCGGCCTTGAAGGTGTCGGGCGGTGCCACGCCGGCCTTGAGGCTTGAGGCCTCATCGGGCCGGATGTCGGCGATCTCGATTTCGGCGCGTAAGGGTTCCCCTAACGCTGATTGAACCGTGATCCGGCCCAGCGCGAGCGCATGGGCTTCCAGACTTGCCAGGCTACCCAAAAGTGCAATGGCACTTGCCAGGGCGCCGATACGCCAACGACCGCGTTTATTCATGGGGTTGTGAGCCTCCAGTGCTCGGTCTGCATGTAACTTTATTCTGCTTATGCGCACAAAAACCTCGATGCGAATTTTCGAAAAACAACCTTAACATCAAGGCATTAGGCTGACAAGCTAAGACACCACTTAAGTTTTGACACAGCGAGTTAGCAGCAACTTACAAGTTTCGGATGTTGTCTGACGACAACGTCCTGTGACATGTAGTTACGGATGCGCGGTCGTATGTTGGCAGCCGCTCACCTCCATTAGTTCAGGCCTGCAGCAGGATGCGCAGCATGCGGCGCAACGGCTCCGCCGCGCCCCACAACAGCTGGTCGCCCACGGTGAAGGCGCCCAGGTAGTCCGGCCCCATGGCCAGCTTGCGCAGGCGGCCCACGGGAATCTGCATGGTGCCGGTGACGGCCACAGGGGTGAGGTCCTTGACGGAGGCTTCGCGTGTGTTGGGCACAACTTTGACCCATTCGTTGTCCGCCGCGATCAGGGCCTCGATGTCGGCCAACGGCACGTCCTTCTTGAGTTTGAAGGTCAGCGCCTGGCTGTGGCAGCGCATGGCGCCTATGCGCACGCAGAAGCCGTCGACCGGGGTTTCGGCCGTGCCGAAGCTGGCGCCCTGGCCCAGGATCTTGTTGGTCTCTGCGCCGCCCTTCCACTCTTCCTTGCTCATGCCGTTGCCCAGGTCTTTGTCGATCCAGGGGATCAGCGAGCCGCCCAGCGGAACGCCGAAGTTGGCCGTTTCGCCGGCGCTGAGGGACTGCTGTTTGGCCAGGATGCGGCGGTCGATTTCGAGGATGGCGGATTTCGGGTCGTCCAGCAGCGTGCGGACTTCGCTGTTCAGCGTGCCGAACTGCGTGAGCAGCTCGCGCATGTGCTGCGCGCCGCCGCCGGAGGCCGCCTGGTAGGTCATGCTGGTCATCCACTCGACCAGGCCGGCCTTGTACAGCGCGCCCACGCCCATCAGCATGCAGCTGACCGTGCAGTTGCCGCCTATCCAGTTGGTGCCGCCCTTGGCCAGGGCGTTCTGGATGACGGGCAGGTTGACCGGGTCCAGGATGATGACGGCGTCGTCGTTCATGCGCAGCGTGGAGGCCGCGTCGATCCAGTGGCCCTTCCAGCCGGCCGCGCGCAGCTTGGGGAAGACTTCGGAGGTGTAGTCGCCGCCCTGGGCGGTGATGATGACGTCGCACTTCTTGAGCGCTTCAATGTCAAAGGCGTCTTTCAGCGTGGTCTCGTTCTTCGCCTGGGCGGGGGCTTTGCCGCCCGCGTTGGAGGTCGAGAAGAACACCGGCTCGATCAGGTCGAAGTCGCCTTCGGCCTGCATGCGGTCGATCAGGACCGAGCCGACCATGCCGCGCCAGCCGACGAGCCCTGTGAGATTGCCTTTGAGTTTCATTGGAACTGCCCCTTCAAAAAGTACATAAAAATGGCTTTTTGGCCCGGCTCATCGAGCCGGCGGGGCACGACGAACCAGGCTTGCTAGCCTTTAATGGTGGTCGTCTTGGTGATCTGGGCAAAAACCGGCGCCGCACGTCCCGCGCGCAGGGCGGCGGGGCAGTGGGTGAAAGCGGGGCTTTTGCGCATAGGTGTCGATTGTAGCCAGGCTTGGCTTTGCCGAGGCTGACAGCGGCCCCAAACCATAGGCAAAACCGTGGTTTGAAGCGCTTTGCGGCGAAAAAACGTCAGCCAAGCGCCTTCACGACGGCATCGCCCATCTGCACCGTGCCGACTTTGGTCGTGCCTTCGCTGTAGATGTCGGGCGTGCGCAGGCCCTGGCTCAGCACGGCGTCGACGGCTTTTTCGATGCGGGCGGCGGCTTCGGGCTGGTTCAGGCTGAAGCGCAGCATCATGGCCGCGCTCAGGATGGTGGCCAGCGGATTGGCCACACCCTTGCCGGCGATGTCCGGCGCGCTGCCGTGGCTGGGTTCGTACAGGCCCTGGTTTTTGTCGTTGAGGCTGGCCGAAGGCAGCATGCCGATGGAGCCCGTCAGCATGGCGGCGGCGTCGCTCAGGATGTCGCCGAACATATTGCCGGTGACGACCACGTCAAACTTCTTGGGCGCTTTCACCAGCTGCATGGCGGCGTTGTCCACATACATATGGTCCAGGGCGACGTCGGGGTATTCCTTGCCGACTTCGGTGACCACGTCTTTCCAGAGCTGGAAGGTTTCCAGCACGTTGGCCTTGTCGACGCTGGTCACGCGTTTGTCGCGTTTGCGGGCCGCCTGGAAGGCGACGTGGGCGATGCGCTCGATCTCGGGGCGCGAATAGCGCATGGTGTCAAAAGCCTCTTCCGAGCCGGGGAAGTGGCCGTCGGGCGAGACGCGGCGGCCGCGCGGCTGGCCGAAGTAGATGTCGCCGGTCAGCTCGCGGATGATCAGGATGTCCAGGCCGGACACCAGTTCGCGCTTGAGGCTGGAGGCGTCCACCAGCTGCGCATAGCAGATCGCCGGGCGGAAGTTGGCGAACAGCCCCAGGTTCTTGCGCAGGCCCAGGATGGCCTGCTCGGGGCGCAGCGGCCGGTCCAGCTTGTCGTATTTCCAGTCACCGACCGCGCCGAACAGCACGGCGTCGGCGTCTTTGGCGAGCTTGAGCGTGGCCTCGGGCAGCGGATGGCCGTGGGCCTCATAGGCGGCGCCGCCTACCAATGCGCTTTCGGTTTCAAACTTCAGGTCAAGCGCCTTCAAGACCTTGACGGCCTCCGCGACGATTTCGGTGCCAATGCCGTCACCCGGCAGGATTGCGATTTTCATTTTTGCTGTCTTTGTGAGGGCCGCGGCCCGTGTTGGCGGGCCGCGGCGGATGCGGGATAGGCGTTCAGCCGGCGACGGTGTGGTTCAGCCAGGGCTTGGTGGCCAGGCGCTCGGCTTCAAAAGCCTTGATCTTGTCGCTCTGGCGCAAGGTCAGGCCGATGTCGTCCAGGCCGTTGACCAGGCAGTACTTGCGGAAGGCCTGCACGTCGAAGGGGAGTTCCTCGCCCTGCGGCTTGACGATGACCTGGCGCTCCAGGTCCACCGTCAGCTGGTAGCCGGGGAAGGCCAGCGCTTCGTCGAACAGCGCGGCAACTTGCGCTTCGGGCAGCACGATGGGCAGCAGGCCGTTCTTGAAGCTGTTGTTGAAGAAGATGTCGGCATAGCTGGGCGCGATGATGGCGCGAAAGCCGTATTGGTCCAGGGCCCAGGGCGCGTGTTCGCGCGAGGAGCCGCAACCGAAGTTCTTGCGCGCCAGCAGGACGGACGCACCGGCGTAGCGCGGCTGGTTCAGCACGAAGTCGGGATTCGGCTTGCGCGAGGCCGGGTCCTGGCCTGGGAAGCCCGGGTCCAGGTAGCGCCATGCGTCAAACAGGTTGGGGCCGAAGCCCGTCTTGCGGATGGATTTGAGGAACTGCTTGGGGATGATGGCGTCGGTGTCGACGTTCTCGCGGTCCATGGGGGCGACGAGGCCCTTGTGTACGGTGAATTTTTGCATTTACTTCTTTGCGGCGTTTTCAATGGCCGAACCGGCCTTTTGCACATCCTGTCCCATGCCCTTGACGGTATTGCAACCGGCAAGGAAGAAGCCCAGGCCCATCAGGGCAAACACAGTGGCGATTTTTTTCATCAATGTTCTCCTCGGGTGTTTTGGAGTTCGCGTTGGAATTCAGGAAAATTTCCGGATATCGACAAAGTGGCCGTGCACGGCGGCAGCGGCCGCCATCGCGGGGCTGACCAGGTGGGTGCGCCCGCCCGCGCCCTGGCGGCCTTCGAAGTTGCGGTTGCTGGTGGAGGCGCAGCGCTCGCCCGGCTCCAGCCGGTCGGCGTTCATGGCCAGGCACATGGAGCAGCCCGGCTCGCGCCACTCGAAACCGGCGGCCACAAAAATCTTGTCCAGCCCTTCGCGCTCGGCCTGTTCCTTGACCAGGCCCGAGCCCGGCACGACCAGCGCGAGCTTGACGTTTTTGGCGACCTTCTGGCCAATCTTCTTGATCACGGCCGCGGCTTCGCGCATGTCTTCGATGCGGCTGTTGGTGCAGGAGCCTATGAACACCTTGTCGACGTAGAGGTCGTTGAGCGCCTTGCCGGGCTCCAGGCCCATGTACTTCAGGGCGCGCTCGATGGCGTCGCGCTTGTTGGCGTCTTTTTCCTTGTCGGGATCGGGCACGCGGTCGTCGATGGACAGCACCATTTCGGGCGAGGTGCCCCAGGTGACCTGCGGCCGGATCTGGCTCGCGTCGAGCTCAACCACCGCATCGAATTTCGCGTCGGCATCGGACTGCAGCGTGTTCCAGTACTTGGCGGCCATGTCCCATTCCACGCCGGTGGGCGACAGCAGCCGGCCTTTCACGTAGTCGATGGTCTTCTGGTCCACCGCGACCAGGCCGGCGCGCGCGCCCGCTTCAATCGCCATGTTGCAGACCGTCATGCGGCCTTCCATGCTGAGCGCGCGTATCGCCGAGCCGCCGAATTCAATCGTGTAGCCGGTGCCTCCCGCTGTTCCGATTTTTCCAATGATCGCCAGCACGATGTCCTTGCCGGTGAGGCCGGGCGCGAGTTTGCCTTCGACCTTCACGAGCATGTTCCTGGCCTTCTTGGCCAGCAGGGTCTGCGTGGCCATCACGTGCTCGACCTCGCTGGTGCCTATGCCGTGCGCCAGCGCGCCAAAGGCGCCGTGGGTGGAGGTGTGCGAGTCGCCGCAGACCACCGTCATGCCGGGCAGGGTCGCGCCGCTTTCGGGGCCGATGACGTGCACGATGCCCTGGCGCTTGGAGAGGAAGGGGAAGAAGGCGGCCGCGCCGAATTCCTTGATGTTGCTGTCCAGCGTGGTGATCTGCTCTTTGCTGACCAGGTCGGTGATGCCGTCATAGCCCAGTTCCCAGCCGGTGGTGGGCGTGTTGTGGTCGGCGGTGGCGACGATGGAGCTGATGCGCCAGACCTTGCGGCCGGCTTCGCGCAGGCCTTCAAAAGCCTGCGGGCTGGTGACTTCATGCACCAGGTGGCGGTCGATGTAGAGCACGGCCGTGCCGTCTTCTTCGGTGTGAACGACGTGCTCGTCCCAGATTTTGTCGTAGAGGGTGCGTCCCATGGTGTTCCTTCGTGGTCTCTTGTTGTCGTCTGTCGTGGGGTGATACGGGGTGAGGTGGCGGTGATTTTAGGCGGCTGCGTGGGCGGGGGCTGCGATGGTTTTGGCGGGTTTGCCCCGCGTTGTCTGTGGGACGGGTTGCACCAGGTGGTCCACCAGCAGCCGCGCCGTCAGGGGCAATGTGGAGAAGTCGCGCGCCACCAGCTGGATCTGGCGCTCCGCCCAGCTGTCCAGCAGGGGAATGGATTCGAGTTCACCGACGCCGTGCGTCAGCTCAAAGGCGCGCTGCGGCATCACGCCCACGCCCAGGCCGTTGTGGATCATGCGGCACATGGCGTCCAGGCCGGTCACGTGGATGCGCAGCTTGATGGTGCGGCCCAGCCGCGCCGCGGCCTCGCGCATAGCCAGGTAGATCGAGCTGTTGGAATGCAGGCCCACCTGGTCGTAGTCGAGTGCGGCTTCGAAGCGGATCGCACCCTGGGCGCACAAGGGGTGGCCCCGGGGAACGATGAGCACCAGCTGGTCGGTGCGGTAGGGCAGGGTCTGCAGGTCGCCCGTGCCGTCTGCGGTGTTGCAGATGCCCAGGTCGGCCGCGCCTTCCTGCACGGCGCGCACGACCTCGGTGCTCAGGTGCTCTTCGAGGTCAATCTTGATGCCGGAATGCTCGCGCGTGAAAGCGCCCAGGTCTTCGGGCAAAAACTGCACGATGGCCGAGATGCTGGCATGCACGCGCACATGGCCGCGCACGCCGTTGGCGTATTCGCTGAGCTCACTCTGCATTTTTTCGAGGCTGAACAGCACCGAGCGCGCATGGTGCAGCAGGCTTTCGCCGGCCGGCGTCAAATCGACGCCGCGCGTGTGGCGGTACAGCAGCGGCGTGTCCAGCGTGGCCTCGAGGTCGGACAGGCGCTTGCTGACGGCGGAGGCCGCGATGAACTCGCGCTCGGCTGCCTTGCCGATGCTGCCCAGCTCGCACACGGCCACAAAGAGCTGAAGCGAGGTCAGGTCAATGCGGCGGGCAAAGTTGCGTTCTGAGCTTTTCATAGGGCTTATGGCGTGGCGTCATCGTGTTCGACGACGTTGAGGCGCTATTTTGCCGCTAAGAACCGGATTTTGCCATCGCAATACGCGATGACCCGCTTGCCGATGGGCGTTTTCCGCTGAATTGCCGACCCGGGGCTCAGGCCTCAGGCCCTGCGCCCCAGCCGAACCGTGGTCACGCCCGGCCGCAGTTGCTTGACGGAGGGCATGATCAGCACGCAGCCGTCATAGGGCGCGACGATGGGCTCGCCGCCGTCCCAGGCGATGAGTTCCCCGGCCCTGGCGATGACTTCGCCACCGCGGAAATCCTGGACAAACCGGAAGGCCATGGACTTGGCCACGATGCGGTGGGTCACGACCAGGGGCCGCGGCGCCGGGACGTCCGGCAAGGTCCAGCCGGGCGGCACGTCGCCGCTTTCGATCATGCCGGAGGCGACCAGGAACCGCATCAGCGCATTGCGGGCTGTTTGAAGCGAGGACGGGTCCCAGTGCTGGCCGGCCTCCAGCAGCAGCGCAATCTCCGATCGCGCGGGATCCGCCAGCCGGTCGAAATCACGCATGCGCACGCCGTCGTCGTGCCCGGCATCCACGATCACCTGCGCGCCCAGGCCCAGCGATTGGGCGAAGTCGATGTTGCGTTGCAGCAGGCCGGTGACCAGCAGCGGCTCGCAGGGCTCGTGCATGGAATGCAGGTCCAGCAGGTAAGTGGCACGTTCGACAAAAGGCCGCAGCACCCGTGCCCGCTCCAGTTCGCTGCTTTGGCCTGAACCGCCCAGCCGTTCAAGCGACCACACGCGGTTGAAATCTTCGTCGACAAAGCGCGAGGCGTCCGGGCTGGCCGGGTCGAAGCGCGCAAAAGCCGCCACGTTGCAGAACGCGCCGGTGATGCGGCCTTTGCGTGGGCGGATGCCGCTGCCGAGGAAAGCATCCAGCGCCGTCGCGCCGGAGTATTCGTTGCCATGCACCAGCGCGGTGACCAGCACCTCGGGCCCTTGCCGCCCTGAGTCGAGCTCATGCACGTAGTCAACGCCGGTGGCGGAGGCGGCGCGGGACGTGATGGTTGGCGCTTGCAGTTGCACCGCATGCGCTTTGGCGGGAGTGTTTTCCGGCATGAGTTCAGCCATGGTTCATGGATAAAAAGTTTCGCAGCTCCGGCGTCTGCGGGTTGGTGAAGATGGCTTCCGGCGTTCCCATTTCATGCACCAGGCCCTGGTGCATGAAGATGATGCGGTCGCAGACTTTTCTGGCGAAGTTCATTTCGTGGGTCACGATCATCAGGGTAACGCCTTCCCGGGCCAGCCCTTCAATCACCTGCAGAACTTCCCCCACCAGCTCGGGGTCAAGGGCCGACGTGATTTCATCGCAAAGAATCACTTCGGGGTTCATGGCCAGCGCGCGCGCAATCGCCACCCGCTGCTGCTGGCCGCCCGACAGCTCATGGGGGTAGCTGTCGAATTTGTCTTCCAGCCCCACGCGCTTGAGCAGCTTTTCTGCGAGCGCACGGGTTTGCGCGCCCGGCAAACCTTTCACCAGCCTGGGCGCGAGCATGACGTTGCTTCCCGCGCTCATGGCCGGAAACAGGTTGAAGCTCTGGAATACCATGCCGACTTTTTGCCGCAATGCGCGCATGGCCTGCGCGTCCTGGCTTTTCACCGGCAGCCCATCGACCAGCAGTTCACCCTGCTGGAAAACCTCGAGCCCGTTCACGCAGCGCAGCAAGGTGCTTTTCCCCGAGCCGCTTTTGCCGATGATGCACACCACCTCCTTGCGCTGGATACCGAGGTCTATGCCCTTGAGCACTTCGACCGGGCCGTAGCTTTTGCGCAGTTTCTTGATTTCCACCAGGCAGGTGGGCTGGTCGTTTGTCATGGCATTCCTCAATGTTTGAAGCTGAATTTGCGCTCCAGCGCGCGGCCCCACAGGGAGCAGGGAAAACAGATCGCGAAGTACAGCAAGGCCACGACGCCGTAAACGAAGAAGGGGTCGTAGGTCACGTTGGTGATGATCTGGCCGGTTCTCGTCAGTTCGACAAATCCGATCACCGAAGCCAGGGAGGTGTTCTTGATGATCTGCACACCCAGGCCCACGGTGGGCGGAACTGAAACTTTGATGGCCTGCGGAAAGATGACGTAGCGCAGTTGTTCGCGCAGGTTCAGCGCGAGGCTGCTCGAGGCTTCCCATTGCCCCTTGGGGATGGACATCACGCTGCCGTGCCAGGTTTCCGTCAAAAAAGCGCCGGCATACAAAGACAGGCACAAGGTCGCGGCCAGCAGGGGCGAGGGATTGAGGCCGAAGAGCGCAAGGCCGAAGTAGGTCAGGAACAGCTGCATGAGCAGCGGTGTTCCCTGGAAAAGCTGCACATACCAGGTGATGGCGCGGCCCAGCGAATCCGGCTTCATGATGCGAAGCACCAGCAGTATGAGCCCCAGCAGGGAGCCGCCCGCAAAAGCGATGGCCGAAAGAAAAAGCGTCCACGGCACCGACAACAACAGGTTGCGGATGACGTCCCAGGTGCTAAAACTGCTCATCGTTTGACTTTCAGAATTTCATTCGCCCGAAGACAAAACGCGGGCCCATCCATAAAAGCAGTTTGCGCAGCAGGATGGCCAGCACGAGGTAACACGCGGTGACGGCCATGAAGGCCTCGAAGCTGCGAAAGCTTTTGCCCGCCACGAAATTGGCCGCATAGGACACTTCTTCCGCGGAGATCTGGCTGCAGACCGAAGAGGCCAGCATGATGATGACCAGCTGGCTGACCATCGCGGGCCACACGCGGGCCAGCGCCGGTGCGATCAGCACGCGGGTGAAAATCTGCCAGCGGCTCAAGGCCAGCGACTGGGCCGCTTCGATCTGCCCTTTGGGTGTGGCTTCTATCCCGGCGCGGATGATCTCGCAGGCATAGGCGCCCAGGTTGAGGACCAGGGCGACCAGGCTGGCCGGTATCGCGCTCATCTTCAGGCCGACGGATGCCACGCCGAAAAAGATGAAGAAGATCTGGATGAGGAAGGGCGTGTTGCGGAACAGCTCGACATAGCAGGCCAGCCCGGCCTTAAGCCATGCGGGTCCTTGAATCCGGCCCCAGGCGCAAGCGGCACCCAGCAAGGTGCCGGCCAGGCAGCTCACGGCGGTCAGCACGCAGGTCAGCCACAAGCCCTCCAGGAACAAGGGCCAGGCTTGCACGACGGCGGAAAAATCAAGTACCGACATGGCGATCCAATGGATAAAAGAAAAGGGGCGTTGGGTGTCTCATCATGAGGTCGTCGGGCTTTCAAACAGGTCGCGCACCAAAATATCCCCATCGAGCATGCCCAGGCGTGAAAGAAGGCTTGCCGCGGGGCCACTGCCCATGGCCGGCGTTGCGCAGGCGAGAAACTTGTCACCGATCTCCTGGTCGCTGAGCGGCGAGCCGACGGAGCCTCGCGCGGTAGCCCTGAAGCGCTGGAATACTTTCCCGCCGCGCAGATGGAGATGGACCTCCGCGCCTTCCGGCGCTGATTGACGCAGCGCCGCGTCATCCCAGAGAGGCCCTGTGCGCATTTCAACCTTCGCCATGAGTGAAACCAGTTCCCGGTTCTTCAGCAACTTCTCGTCAAGGTGTTCCAGCGTGAAATTCCCGAACTTCAAGGAGACGGCGATGGCGTACTGCATGCTGAACTGGCTCTGCTGGATCGTCTCCGGCTGGGCGTAAACCAGGTTTCTGGACACCATGGGCGGCACGTCGCACACCATGCGCTCAATGTCGTCGGGCCGGATGTTGTGCACGGCCACCAGGTGCATGAGCGCATCAACCGCGGCATGGGAAGAAAGGCAGACCGGAATCCGTTTGATGTCCACGCCCGGCTCCCGTGAAAACCAGCGAGAGCCCAGGTCATCCATCACGGCAAGATCAAACACGCTTTCATTGAACAGCCTGGCGAAGCCGTTGGTGGATTCAATCGCATCCATTGGGCCGCGCGCGCCCTGCGCCGCGAGCAGCGCGCAGGCAACGCCCGCCTCAGCGGCCCGGCCTGCCATCAAGGCCTTGCCGTCGGTTCCGAAACAGGCCTTGGTTCCGCCGGCGCCGGTGATCGCCAGGCCCAGGGCCGAGCTCATCTTCTCCGGGCCGAGTTTGAGCAAATGCGATGCGGCCACACAGGCGCCTATGGGGCCCAGCACACCGGTGGTCCACCAGCCCTGCTCGTACAGGATGTTTTTTGACGCCGCGCCTACCGCGTACTCACATTCCGATCCGGCCACAAAAGCCGTGACCAGGTCTCTGCCTGACGCGTTGACCTTTTGGCCGACCGCGATTGCTGCGGGGGCGATCACCGCGGACCCGTGCACGACACCCGCATAGCAGTTGTCGTCGAAATCAAGTGCGTGGGCCGAGGCGCCGTTGATGAAGGCCGCCGTTTGTTCCGAAACGCGCGCGCTGGTGCCAAACAGCGTCGACCAGCCGTGCGAGCCGGCCTGAAGGCCCGCCGCCATGGCGATGCGGCCCACGCGCGTCCGGGATCCCGCGATGGCAACGCCCGCGGTATCGACCAGGCTGGTTCCGGCGTGCGCCCGGACGGCCGCGGGAATGGCGCCGCCTTGCAGATCTGACGCCCAGCGGGCCAGCCTCTGGGTCACAGAGAGATGCGTCGTCGTCATCGAAATTCTTTCTGAGACATGCCTGCCCTTCCATGACCGGGCGGTAGCTGGATCAAGTCAAGTAGCGGTGTTCCCGTCGCATCTGAAAAAAAGATGGTCGACGGGAAGGATGAGGCACGCATGCCTGGGGAAAAACTTACTCCGGAAGATTGCCCGCAGGCGCGCCCAGCCATCGCTGGGAAATTTCGTCCAGCGTTCCCGCTTTTTTGGCGTCCAGGATGATCTGGTTGACCTTCGCCAGCAGCTGGGTTTCTCCTTTGGGGACGCCCACATAGCAAGGGGCGTTCGCCAGGATGACCTTCAGTTCCAGGCTCAGCGCCGGATTCTTCTGCTTGATGGCGGCGGCGACGGCCGTGCCGGTTGCAAACATCTGTGTTTGCCCCGACAGGAAAGCGGCCAGCGTGCTGTTGTTGTCTTCGAAGCGTTTGACGACGGCGGCGGGCGCAAGGCGTTGCAGCTCTTCATCCTGCATGGAGCCGCGGGTTACGGAAATGGTTTTTCCCGTGAGTTCGCCAAAGGTCTTGGCCTGCACTTCCTTGCTGCCGAAGATCGCATCAAAAAAGGGCGCATAGGCGACGCTGTAGTCGATGACTTTTTCGCGTTCGGGTGTCTTGCCAAGCGAAGAGATGGTGAGGTCGGCCTTTTGTGTTTGCAGGTAGGCGATGCGATTGGGCCCGGTGACGGGAATGAGTTCCAGCTTCACGCCCAGCTTGGTCGCGATGATGTTGGCCATCTCGATGTCATACCCTTTTGGCGCCATATCGGTGCCGACGAACCCATAAGGGGGATAGTCTGTCGGCACTGCGACGCGAATGGTTTTTCGCGACAGGATTTTGCTCAGTGCATCATCGGCTGCAACAGCTGGAAAAGCCAGCAAGCTGCTCAACAGGGCCATGCAGGCGAGTAGTGTGGATCTGCGTTTCATGTGAAGGGTTCTTTCCAGGTGGGGATTCATGATTGCCTTAACCAACCGATCTCAAGCGTTCGAATTGCCTCGCTCTTTTTTCAATGCGCCTTTAAATTCGGCACGCATCTCCAGCTCCGCGATCAAAAAAAACTTCAGCACCGGCTTCGTGGAACCAGCCAGGCGATGCACGAAAAAATTCTTCATTGCATCGCTTGTCGGGTACTTTATTGATGGTGCAAGACGCATGCCAAAAACGTTTTTTTCATTGGAGATTCATCGTGTTTTGAATATTTATTTTCTTCTTCAAAACGCATGGACCGCTATCGATGCCGCCGCGAATTTTTCAATCAGGAATGACCGCGGTGGCATCCACTTCAACAAGGTATTCAGGGCGCGCAAAAGCCGACACCACGATGCCTGTAGACACGGGGTAAACACCGGCAAGCCATTTGCCGACGACGCGATAAACGTCTTCGCGGTAGCGCGGGTCGCTGATGTACACGGTGAGTTTGCAGATGTGCTCGAGTTTTCCGCCGGCTTCTTTCATCAGCATGTCGATGTTCTTCATCGCCTGTTCCGTTTGCCCGGCAACGTCACCAATGCAAACGCTTTCGGATGTGTCGAGGTTCTGGCCAATCTGGCCGCGCAGGAACACCGTGGTCCCGCGCGCCACGACGGCCTGGCACAAATCATTGCTGATGGACTGCTCGGGGTAGGTGTCCTTGGTGTTGAATTTCCGGATGCGTGTGTGTGCCATGAATAAGCTCTTGATAGTGGGATGTGGGGAAAAAATTGGGTGCTGCCGGCGGAGGGGCGGTGTTACCTGTCGAAGTAACCGGCCTTGATGGTGCTGCCGATGAGGTTGACGATCAGGCGGCCCGCCGTCACGCAGGTCAACTTGGTGGCGGTGTCCTTGGCGGGCTGGATCTCCACGATGTCCATTCCCACCACGCGCCCTTTTTTGACGAGGCCGTGAATCAGCGCGCGTGCCTGCACGAAGTCGACGCCGCCGGGTGCGGGTCCATCCACGGCGGGCATGACGGTCGGGTCCAGGCCGTCGGCGTCGATGGTGAGGTAGTAATTGCCGCCTGAGGGAATGCGGTCCAGCACGGCCTTCATGCCGACCTCATGCAACTCGTAGGCGGAGATCAGCACGGCGCCGTAGTCGCGGGCTGCCTGGTAGTCGGCCGGGCGGCCGCTGCCCTGGGCGCGCAGGCCAATCTGCACGATGTGCTTGACGAAGGGCAGTTCCGACGCGCGCCGGATGGGGCTGGACAGGCCGTCCTTCACGCCGTTGACCTCGTCGCGCCAGTCAAGGTGTGCATCGACGTGGACCAGGGTGATGGGACCGACCTCATCGAAGGCGCGCAGGATGGGGTTGGTGATGCCGTGGTCGCCGCCCAGGACGATGGGCAGGCCGCCGCCCTTGAGGATGTGGCGCACGGCCAGTTCGGCCTTGCGGTAGTGGTCGCCCGGGATCTTCAGGTCGGGCAGCACGTCGCCGCAATCCACAAAGCGGATGTCGGTGCGGCCTTGCAGCAAGGGGCCGTCGATGTCGAAGTCGTAATGCTCGGGCGCGCGAACAATACGGTCCGTGACGTCGCGTATGGCCTGTGGCGCATTCGTCTGGTCGTTGGTGAAGCCGCGCGGGCTGTAGGCGGAGCCGAAGGGCATGCCGAGGATGGCGATGTCCGATTGCAGGCCTTCAAGCTGCGTCACCAGCTCGGAGTACAGCAAGGTCTTGTGGCCGGTGCGGGGAGGGACTGTGAGGGATTCCATGGGTGGGGCGTTGTTGTAAAAGTCAGGTTCGTCGGGGGATTCGCGGGTCTTGCATTGCACTTTAATGACCGTGAAGCAAATCAAAAAATGACTTTTTTGAGGGTGTAGTCTTAGAATTCAATACCTTTCACGACTGAACCCATGATCAAGCTCGACTTTGACGAAAAGGACCTGCGCTCTTTGCGTGTGTTCTGCAGCGTGGCGCAGGCCGGGGGGTTCGCCGCCGCCGAGAAGCAGTTGCTGATGTCAAAAGCCTCCATCAGCCGCCATGTGAGGGAGGTGGAAGAACGTTTGGGTGTGCAGCTTTGCGAACGCGGGCCAGCGGGCTTCAGGCTGACGCCGGAGGGTGAGGTGGCCGTGAAGCTGGCCTCCAGCGCGCTGCGCTCGCTGGAGCGCATACGGCCTGAAATCGATGCGGTGCACGGGGTCTTGTCGGGTTGCCTGTCCATCGGCATAGGCGAGCACGCCACTTCGCATGCGGATTTCAGGTTTCCCCAGGCGCTGGCGCGCTTGCGCGAGCGCGCGCCGAATGTGAAGCCCGAGATTTCGGTCATGACATTCCCCGAGCTCAACCAGGCCCTGCGGGAAAACCGGGTGGACATCGCCTTGCGCGGCAAGTACGTGGAGGACGGTGAGTTCAGGTATTTGCCGCTGTTCAAGGAGACGCACCGCGTCTACGTCTCAACGCTGGTCGGGGAGCAGGAGGGCAAAAAGCTGCCGCTGGTGTTTCGCATGCATCCCTATGTGCAGCAGGCGATCGACAAATGGGGCTACGAGCGTGGTCCGGCCGCCGGAGGGCTGGAGGCCATCGGTGTGCTGATCGCCACGGGTCATTACCAGGGTTTGCTGCCCACCTATTTCGGCAACCTGCTGGCCAAGCGTTATCCGCTGCGGCTTCAGGCCGGCGGCCCGGCTTTCAGCCACCCCATTTGCGCGGTCACGAATCCCGCACATCCCTTTACCCACCGCGCCGAGCTTTTCCTCAAGATTCTTGAAGAGCTCCATGCGGGCTTTGCCGAATCGTCCGGCGACACGCAGTAGCGGGCGGCGGCCACCAGAAGAGAGGACGGGACCACTGCAGGCAGAAAAGAAAAAAGCCCGCGCAAGCGGGCTTTTTCGTGGGTTGCCGGTCTGATCAGCGCTTGTCGAGCGGCTTGACCTGGCGGGTCGTCGAGCCGGTGAACAGCTGGCGCGGGCGGCCGATCTTGTACTCGGGGTCGCCGATCATTTCGTTCAGCTGGGCAATCCAGCCGACGGTGCGGGCCAGCGCGAACACGGCGGTGAACAGCGGCACGGGGATGCCGATGGCGCGCTGCACGATGCCGGAGTAGAAGTCGACGTTGGGGTAGAGCTTGCGCGAGACGAAGTAGTCGTCTTCGAGGGCGATCTTTTCCAGGGCCATGGCCAGCTTGAAGAGTGGGTCGTTCTCCAGGCCCATTTCCTTCAGCACTTCCTTGCAGGTTTCCTGCATGAGCTTGGCGCGCGGGTCGTAGTTTTTGTAGACGCGGTGGCCGAAACCCATCAGCTTGACGCCGGAGCTCTTGTCTTTCACCTGCTTGATGAATTCGCCGATTTTCTCGACGCCGCCCTGCTTCTGGATGTCGCCCAGCATGTTGAGGGCTGCCTCATTGGCGCCGCCGTGGGCCGGGCCCCAGAGGCAGGCCACACCGGCCGCGATGGCGGCGAAGGGGTTGGTGCCGGAGGAACCGCACAGGCGCACGGTGGAGGTCGAGGCGTTCTGCTCGTGGTCGGCGTGCAGGATGAAGATGCGGTCCAGCGCGCGCTCGAGCACCGGGTTGACCTTGTACTCTTCGCACGGCGTGGCGAACATCATGTGCAGGAAGTTGCCGGCGTAGCTCAGGTTGTTTTTCGGGTACATGTAGGGCTGGCCCACGGTGTACTTGTAGGCCATGGAGACCAGGGTCGGCATCTTGGCGATCAGGCGGATGGCCGAGATGTCGCGGTGTTCCGGATTGGTGATGTCGGTGCTGTCATGGTAGAAGGCCGACAGGGCGCCGACCAGGCCGGTCATGATGGCCATCGGGTGCGCGTCACGGCGGAAACCGCGCAGGAAGAACTGCATCTGCTCGTTGACCATGGTGTGGTTGGTCACGCGGTGCACGAAGTCGGTCTTCTGCGCCACGTTAGGCAGCTCTCCGTACAGCAGCAGGTGGCAGGTTTCCATGTAGTCGCAGTTGGTGGCCAGCTGCTCGATGGGGTAGCCGCGGTACAGCAACTCGCCCTTGTCGCCGTCGATGTAAGTGATCGCCGACTGGCAGGCCGCGGTCGACAGGAAACCGGGGTCATAAGTGAACATGCCGGTCTGGGCATAGAGCTTGCGGATGTCGACGACGTCCGGGCCGACATTGCCCTGGTACACCGGCAGGTCGATGCTGGGGCTGCCGTTGCTGAAGGACAGGGTGGCTTTGTTGTCAGCTAGCTTCATTTCTTGCTTCTTTCTTTCGTATCAGTGTGAATTTGGGGACGGCATGCAATCACGGGGCCGGCGCTGCGGGCTGCAGCAACTTTAAAACTTCATGGGCTTCGGAAGTAGAGGCGCTTGCCTTGGCCGCTTCATCGGGCAGCTGGGTGGCGTCTTTTCGTTTTAACAGCAGGTCCAGCAAGTCGTTGTCGGACAAATCCATTAAATCATTCAACCCTTTTGCCTGCCTGACGGTGAGCGTGGCCTCATGGCCCCGGAAGAAGCGTTCGATCAGCAGGTCGTTCTCAAGCAGGCCGCGCCGGCAACGCCACTTGAGCTTGCTCAGGGCGCGCTCGTCTAGCAATGGGTCAGGGGTAATCATGATATGCGTTTCGGCGCCGGGCCGCCCCAAGCCGAAACAGCCCCCTCGGGGGGCAGCGAATTACACGAAGTGACGAGCGTGGGGGCCATATCTTCAGACTGCTCTGAGGACCATCATCTCCTTGATCTTGCCGATGGCTTTCGTCGGGTTCAGGCCCTTGGGGCAGACGTCGACGCAGTTCATGATGGTGTGGCAGCGGAACAGGCGGTACGGGTCTTCCAGGTTGTCCAGGCGCTCGGCGGTGGCTTCGTCGCGGCTGTCGGCGATGAAGCGGTAGGCCTGCAGCAGGCCGGCCGGGCCGACGAACTTGTCGGGGTTCCACCAGAAGCTGGGGCAGGAGGTCGAGCAGCTGGCGCACAGGATGCACTCGTAAAGGCCGTTGAGTTCATCGCGCTCTTCGGGGCTCTGCAGGCGTTCCTTCTCAGGCGGCACGTTGTCGTTGATCAGGTAGGGCTTGATCGAGTTGTACTGCTTGAAGAACTGCGTCATGTCGACGATCAGGTCGCGCACCACGGGCAGGCCGGGCAGGGGCTTCAACACGATGTCGCCCTTCAAGGTCAGCATGTTGGTCAGGCAGGCCAGGCCGTTTTTGCCGTTGATGTTCATCGCGTCCGAGCCGCAGACGCCTTCGCGGCAGGAGCGGCGAAAGCTGATGGACGGATCCTGCGCCTTGAGCTTCATCAGCGCGTCCAGCAGCATGCGCTCATGGCCGTCGAGTTCGACCTCGATGGTCTGCATGTAGGGCTTGGCGTCGGTGTCCGGGTCGTAGCGGTAGATCTTGAAGGTGCGTTTGGTCATGGGGTTCTCGCTTCTTGTGGGGTCGCAGGCCGGCTGTGCGTATTTTTTCAGGTGCTTAGAACGTGCGCGTCTTCAGCGGCACGGACTCGACGGTCAGGGGCTTCATCTGCACCGGCTTGTAGGCCAGTCGGCTGCCTTCGCTGTACCACAGCGTGTGCTTGTGCCAGTCGGTGTCGTTGCGGCCGTTCGGGTGCTCGGGCGTGTCGCCGTAGTCGTCGACCGAGTGCGCGCCGCGGCTTTCCTTGCGGGCTGCGGCCGACACGATGGTGGCCTCAGCGGCTTCGATCAGGTTTTCGACTTCCAGCGCCTCGATGCGCGCGGTGTTGAAGATCTTGGACTTGTCTTTCAGGCCGATGCTGTTGACGCGCGCGCGCAGGGCGGCGATTTTCGTCACGCCTTCGTCCATGATGGCCTGGGTGCGGAACACGCCGGCGTGCTGCTGCATGGCGGCGCGCAGGTCGTTGGCCACGTCCTGGGCGTACTCGCCGTCGGTCGCGTTGTCCAGGCGCGCGATGCGGGCCAGGGTCTTGTCGGCGGCGTCGGCCGGCAGCGGCTTGTGCGTGGTGGTCTTGGCGAACTCGACGATGTGGTTGCCGGCGGCCTTGCCGAAGACCAGCAAATCCAGCAGCGAGTTGGTGCCCAGGCGGTTGGCGCCGTGCACGCTGACGCAGGAGCATTCGCCCACCGCATACAGGCCGTTGACGACCTGACTCTGGTTGTTGGCGTCCTGCGTGACGACCTGGCCGTGGATGTTGGTCGGGATGCCGCCCATCTGGTAATGAATGGTGGGCACCACGGGAATCGGCTCTTTGGTGATGTCAACGTTGGCGAAGTTATGGCCGATCTCGAACACCGAGGGCAGGCGCTTCATGATGGCGTCCACGCCCAGGTGGGTCATGTCCAGCAGGATGTAGTCCTTGTTGGGGCCGCAGCCGCGGCCTTCCTTGATTTCCTGGTCCATGGACCGCGAAACGAAGTCGCGCGGCGCCAGGTCTTTCAGCGTGGGCGCATAGCGCTCCATGAAACGTTCGCCGTTGCTGTTGCGCAAGATCGCGCCTTCACCGCGGCAGCCTTCGGTCAGCAGCACGCCTGCGCCGGCCACGCCGGTCGGGTGGAACTGCCAGAACTCCATGTCTTCCAGCGGGATGCCGGCGCGCGCCGCCATGCCCAGGCCGTCGCCGGTGTTGATGAAGGCGTTGGTCGACGCGGCAAAAATACGGCCAGCGCCGCCGGTGGCCAGCAGCGTGGTCTTGGCTTCAAAAATGTGGACGTCGCCGGTTTCCATTTCGAGGGCGGTCACGCCGACCACGTCGCCGGCGGCATCGCGGATCAGGTCCAGCGCCATCCACTCGACGAAGAAGCTGGTTTTTTCCTTGACGTTTTGCTGGTAAAGCGTGTGCAGCATGGCGTGGCCGGTGCGGTCGGCCGCGGCGCAGGCGCGCTGCACGGGCTTTTCGCCGTAGTTGGCGGTGTGGCCGCCGAAGGGGCGCTGGTAAATCGTGCCGTCGGGATTGCGGTCGAAAGGCATGCCCATGTGCTCGAGGTCGTACACGACCTTGGGCGCTTCGCGGCACATGTATTCAATCGCGTCCTGGTCGCCGAGCCAGTCGGAGCCCTTGACGGTGTCGTAGAAGTGGTAGTGCCAGTTGTCTTCGCTCATGTTGCCGAGCGAGGCGCCAATGCCGCCCTGCGCTGCGACGGTGTGCGAGCGCGTGGGGAACACTTTGGAGAGGACGGCCACGTTGAGGCCGGCGCGCGCCAACTGCAGCGATGCGCGCATGCCGGAGCCGCCGGCACCGACGATGACGACGTCAAATTTGCGCTTGGGGAGATTGGATGTTGCTGTCATGATTTTTTGTGGGGTGTCGGTCTTCTTGTCGGGTCTGCAGGTGTCAGCGGCGCGTCAGAGACGCCACAGGACCTGGATGCCCCAGCCGGCGCAAGCGACCAGCCAGACAATCGTGAAAACATTCAGTACCAGCTTGATGGAGGCCGGCTTGACGTAGTCCATCCAGATGTCGCGCATGCCGACCCACACGTGGTAGAGCAGGGCGACGATGACCACAAACGTCAGCGTCTTCATCCATTGCGACGAAAAGATGCCGGCCCATTTGTCGTAGCCGATGGGTCCTTTGCTGAGGATGACCTGGGCCAGCAGCAGCACGGTGAAGAGGGCCATCAGGGCGGCCGTGATGCGCTGCGCGAGCCAGTCGCGCAGGCCGTAATGGGCACCGACAACGATGCGTTTGGAGCCGTAGTTAACTGCCATTTTTGTGCTCCTTCAAATCAATAAAAGCCGAACAGCTTGGCGGCCAGGATCAGCGTCAGGGCCACGCTCACGACCAGCGTGAAGAGCGCCGAGGACTTGCCGAACTCCTTGCTGACGGCTGAATGGCTGGTGTCCATCCAGAGATGGCGCAGGCCGGCGATGAAGTGGTGCAGGTAGGCCCAGATCAGGGCCAGCGCGACCAGCTTCCAGAGGATGCCGGGCAGGCCCAGCATGCCGATGTTGAAGGCGGCCTTGAATTTTTCGAAGGAGATTTCCGAAGAGATCGAGGTGTCGAACATCCAGATGATGAAGGGCATCAGCAAAAACATGATGAAGCCGCTGATGCGATGGAGGATCGAGACGATGCCTGCGAGCGGAAGCCGGTAGGAGGGAAGGTCGGTGAAGGCGTTGATGTTGCGGAACTCGGGCCGCTTGGGACGCTGTTTGGATGCCAGCTCTGTCATTTTTAGGCTTTCGTGGGTGTAACTGGTGGGAACCGGGAATGCAATTACAGCTAAACAGCCGGATTCTATTGCAACGCAGCAATGAGAATACAAACGTTGTCAGCTTCCTGAGGGTTCCCGTCAACTAAGGTCGTTCTTGTAGTGATGGGTGTCGGTTCGGTACAGGCCCCGGCGCAATTCCATGGGCAGGTCGTTGTAGGTGTAGGCGGTGCGCTCCACGCTCAGCAGCGGTTCGCCTACCGCCACGCCGAGCAGCGCGGCCGACGCTTCATCGGCCGCGACGGCGCGGATCTTTTCCTCGGCGCGCACCATGCGCACGCCGAATTCGGTTTCAAACAGCGCATACATGGGGCCGCGGTGCGTGGCCAGCCGCTCGGCGGTCAGGCCCTTGAACGGACCGCCCGGCAGCCAGACGTCTTCAAGAATCGTCGGCGTGCCCTGGAAGGCCAGCACGCGGCGCAGCTGCAGCACGGCGTCGCCGGCGCGCAGCGACAGCGGCCGCGCGATGTCGGCCGGCGCGCGCAGGCGCCTGCAATCGATGATCTGCCGCTCGGCCGGGCCTTCGCTGGTGGTGTCGCCGCTGTCGGGTATCAGGCGCAGGAAGCGATACTGCACATGCTGCTCGGCATGCGTGGCCACAAAGGTGCCCTTGCCCTGGCGGCGCACCACCAGGTTCTCGGCGGCCAACTCGTCAATCGCCTTGCGCACCGTGCCCTGGCTGACGCGAAAGCGCGCGGCCAGATCCATTTCGCTGGGAATGGCTTCACCGGGCTTCCATTCGCCGGCCTGCAGGCTTTGCAGGATCAGCACCTTGATCTGCTGGTAGAGCGGGCTGAAAGCCGGTGCCACGCCCACCGCCGCGCCGGCATCGCCCGCGAGGGTGGCGCTGTCGGTCAGTGAGGACGGGTTGATGGCCATAGAGCAGCAGGTTAGCAGCAGTAACTGGCGGTTGGGGGCGGGTTAAAGCAGGTTGTATGGGTACCGCAGCAGGCACGCGGCAATCCCGGAAATTAAAGTCCGAAACAAGCCTGAATCATATCTTATATAAGACATAAGACAAATTGACGCCCGTCGCTTTTCAAGCGTAAAATCTTTGGCTGAGCCAGTGCATGGCCTGCCGTTTTGCGGTGATTTTGAGGGGTGGACAGCCCCGTCCGAACCATCTCCGAATATCCCAGGCTCGCGCCAGACATCTCACACCACATCCTCATCCAACCGATTCTTAACTTTCCTGGAGCCCTCAATCATGAGCAAAAAACCCGTCCGTGTTGCAGTCACCGGTGCAGCTGGCCAAATCGGTTACGCACTGCTGTTCCGCATTGCCTCCGGCGAAATGCTCGGCAAGGACCAGCCCGTCATCCTGCAACTGCTCGAAGTGCCTGTTGAGGGCCCGCAAAAAGCGCTCAAGGGCGTGATGATGGAACTCGACGACTGCGCCTTCCCGCTGCTGGTCGGCATGGAAGCGCACAGCGACCCGATGACGGCCTTCAAGGACGCCGACTACGCGCTGCTGGTCGGTTCGCGCCCGCGCGGCCCCGGCATGGAACGCGCCGAACTGCTGGCCGTCAACGGTGCCATCTTCACGGCGCAGGGCAAGGCGCTCAACGCCGTTGCCAGCCGCAACGTCAAGGTGCTGGTGGTCGGCAACCCCGCCAACACCAATGCCTACATCGCCATGAAGAGCGCGCCGGATCTTCCGCGCAAGAACTTCACCGCCATGCTGCGCCTGGACCACAACCGCGCCGCCAGCCAGATCGCCGCCAAGACCGGCAAGCCCGTGGCCGACATCGAAAAGCTCACCGTCTGGGGCAACCACTCGCCCACGATGTACGCCGACTACCGCTTCGCCACCATCAAGGGCGAAAGCGTCGCCAAGATGATCAACGACCAGGAATGGAACGCCAACACCTTCCTGCCCACCGTCGGCAAGCGCGGCGCCGCCATCATTGAAGCGCGCGGCCTGTCCTCGGCCGCATCGGCCGCCAACGCCGCCATCGACCACATGCGCGACTGGGCGCTGGGCACCAACGGCAAGTGGGTCACCATGGGCATCCCTTCGGACGGCCAGTACGGCATTCCCAAGGACATCATGTTCGGTTTCCCCGTGACCTGCGAAAACGGCGAGTACAAACTGGTCGAAGGCCTGGAAATCGACGCGTTCAGCCAGGAACGCATCAACAAGACGCTGGACGAGCTCAAGGGTGAGCAGGACGGCGTCAAGCACCTCCTGTAATTCAGCACGAGGCCGCCCCACACCTTGCCCGCACACCGCCGCCGTCACCCATGAGCGACTGGAACCCCGCCCTTTACAGCCGCTATGAGGACGAGCGCACGCGCCCGGCCCAGGAGCTGCTGGCGCGTGTTCCGCTGGCGCAGGCGGGCAATGTGTTCGATCTCGGCTGCGGGCCGGGCAACTCCACCGAGTTGCTGGTCCGCCGCTTTCCCGGCGCCGTGGTCACCGGCACGGACAACTCCGAAGCCATGCTGGCCAGCGCGCGCAAGCGTTTGCCGGCCTCGCGTTTCGAGTTGAGCGACATCGCCAATTGGCAGCCCGCTTCCGGCGATGCCGCACCGCAGCTCATTTATGCGAATGCGGCCCTGCAATGGGTGCCCGACCACGCCAAACTGATTCCGCGGCTGTTTGCCGCGCTGGCCCCCGGCGGCGTGCTGGCCATCCAGATGCCCGACAACCGCGACGAGCCTACACATCGCCTGATGCGTGAGCTTGCGTCCGAAGCGCCGTGGACCGACGCGATCGGTGACTATTCCAAGCTGCGCACCGAGCTGTTTTCGATAGACCGCTACTACGACCTGCTGGCCGCAGAGGCCGCGCATGTCGATGTCTGGCGCACCGCCTACCAGCACCCCATGGCCTCCGCCGCGGCGATCGTCGAATGGGTGCGCGCGACCGGCCTCAAGCCCTTTGTCGACCGCCTTCCACCGGACCTGCAGGCGAGTTATCTTGCTGGATACGAACGGCGGGTCGCACAGGCGTATCCCGTTCGCAGCGACGGAAAGCTGCTGCTGGCGTTTCCCCGCATGTTCATCGTCGCCCAACGCAAACCATGAGCGCGACCGCCGTCCATCCCGCACAAGTGCTGCTAGGCGCCCAGGCCGGTGCCATGACGCTGCCCGTCTGCGACCACTACAGCGGCGTGGAAGCGCGCATGCGCAAAAGCCTGCAACTGCAGGCAGAGATGATCGAGGAGTTCGGCGCCTGCGTGTTCGATGTGACCTTGGACTGCGAAGACGGCGCGCCCGTGGGCGGCGAGGCCGACCATGCGGCCATGGTGGTGGCGCTGGCGGCCCTTGCCAGCGACAGGGCCCGTGTCGCCGTGCGCGTGCACGCGGTCGACCACCCGGCCTTTGATGCCGACATGGCGGTGATTGCCGGCAAGCTGGCGCGCCACCTGTCGCACATCATGGTTCCCAAGGTCGAGTCGGTGGCTGATGTCATTCGCGCCGAAAAGGCGCTGCTCGCCGCCTCGGCGGCCGACTTGCCGCTGCATGTGCTGATCGAGTCGCCGCTGGCGGTGCGCAACGCCTTTGAGATCGCCTCGCACCCGCGCGTGCAGTCGCTGAGCTTCGGGCTCATGGATTTTGTGTCGGCCCACGCGGGCGCGATTCCCGCCGCCGGCATGAGCAGCCGCGGGCAGTTCACGCATCCGCTGGTGCTGCGCGCCAAACTTGAAATCGCATCGGCCTGCCACGCCTACGGCAAGGTGCCCTCTCATTGTGTTGTCACGGAATTCAAGGACATTGAAGCCATGACCGCCGCCGCACGCCATGCCGCCCGCGAACTGGGTTACACCCGGATGTGGAGCATCCACCCGAACCAGATCCGTCCCATCCTGGAGGCCTTCGCACCCGGTGAAGGCGAGATTGAGGACGCGGCAAAAATCATCACCGCCGCAGCCAGCGCAGACTGGGCCCCCATCAGCTTTGACGGCAAGCTGCACGACCGCGCGAGCTACCGCTATTTCTGGCAGGTCCTGGAGCGCGCGCACCAGACCGGCCGGGCGCTTCCTCCCGAGGCGCAACTTTATTTCCAGCCGACCACGCTTCATTGAACGCCAACCATCACCGCACGAAAGACCCCCATGAAAAACTTCAACACTTCTTTTGCCGGAACCTTGGCTACGGCCGTTCTGTTGACCGCTTCCGGCCTGGCCGTGGCCCAGACGGCCGCCCCTGCGGCCCCTGCCAAGGCTGCGGCCGTCAAGCCGGCCACGCCTGCCGCTAAACCCGCAGCGGCAAAACCGGCCGTTAAAAAGCAGCCCGTGGTCAACCCGGCCAACCGCACCAACCTGAAAAGCGCCGCCAAGAACGTGGCCGCCGGCATTGAAGCCGCAGAAGCCGCCATGTCGCCGGCCGAGCTGGCCATCGCCGAGCGCGTGCACGTCGGCAACCTGCCCTGCGAGCTGGGCTCCTCGGTCAACGTGACGGCCGATGCCAAGAACGCCGGCTACTTCGACGTGAACGGCAAAAACTTCAAGTACCGCATGTTCCCTGTGGCCACCACCACCGGCGCGATTCGCCTGGAAGACCAGAAGGCCGGCGCCGTCTGGCTGCAACTGCCCAACAAGTCCATGCTGATGAACCAGAAGCTGGGCATGCGCCTGGCCGACGACTGCATGAGCCCTGTGCAGATGAAGGTGGCTGAAGCCATCAAGCTGAACCCGCCCGCCAGCGTGCTGGACGCGCCCAAGCCAGTGGCGGCCGCTGCAGCCGCACCCGGTGCCGAGCAGCCGGCCTCGCCTTCCAAATAAAACAAACCTTTTTAATACCCACGATTTTGACTACAGGAGTAAGCAGCATGTCATCCGAGTTTTTGCAAACCTACCGCAACCACGTCGCCGAGCGCGCTGTCATCGGCATCCCGCCGCTGCCGCTGTCCGCCAAGCAGACCGGCGAAGTCATCGAGTTGCTGAAGAACCCGCCCAAGGGCGAAGAGGCCTTCCTCGTCGACCTGATCACCCACCGCGTTCCGGCAGGCGTTGACGACGCCGCCAAGGTCAAGGCCAGCTACCTGGCGGCCGTGGCCCACGGCACGGAAAAGTGCGAACTGATCTCGCGCGAAAAAGCCACGCAGTTGCTGGGCACCATGCTGGGCGGCTACAACATCAGCCCCATGGTCGCGCTGCTCGACGACGCCGAAGACAGCGTCGCCACGCAGGCCGCCAGCGGCCTGAAGAACACCCTGCTGATGTTCGACCAGTTCCACGACGTGCAGGAAAAAGCCGAAAAGGGCAACAAATACGCCAAGGCCGTGTTGCAAAGCTGGGCCGACGCCGAGTGGTTCACCAGCCGCCCCGAAGTGCCGGAATCGATCAAGCTGACCGTCTTCAAGGTGGCCGGCGAAATCAACACCGACGACCTCTCGCCCGCGCCCGACGCCTGGAGCCGCCCCGACATCCCGCTGCACGCCATCGCGATGCACAAAAATGCGCGCCCCGGCGTCACGCCCGAAGAAGACGGCAAGCGCGGCCCGGTCAAGTTCATTGAAGAACTCAAGGCCAAGGGCAACCTCGTGGCCTACGTCGGCGACGTGGTCGGCACCGGTTCCTCGCGCAAATCCGCCACCAACTCCGTGCTGTGGTGGACCGGCCAGGACATTCCCTTTGTGCCCAACAAGCGCTTCGGCGGCGTTTGCCTCGGCGGCAAGATCGCCCCGATTTTCTACAACACCATGGAAGACTCGGGCGCGCTGCCGATCGAACTCGACGTGAGCCAGATGGCCATGGGCGACGTGATCGAGCTGCGCCCCTACGACGGCAAGGCGCTCAAGGACGGCAAGGTCATCGCCGAGTTCAAGCTCAAGAGCGACGTGCTGTTCGACGAAGTGCGCGCCGGCGGCCGCATCCCGCTGATCGTCGGCCGCGGCCTGACGGCCAAGGCGCGCTTTGCGCTGGGCCTGCCGCTGTCCACCCAGTTCCGCCTGCCCGTCAGCCCTGAAGACAACGGCCGCGGCTTCACGCTGGCGCAAAAAATGGTCGGCCGCGCGGTTGGCCTGCCCGAAGGCCAGGGCGTTCGCCCCGGCACCTATTGCGAACCCAAGATGACCTCGGTCGGCTCGCAGGACACCACCGGCCCGATGACGCGCGACGAACTGAAAGACCTGGCCTGCCTGGGCTTCAGCTCCGACCTGGTCATGCAATCCTTCTGCCACACGGCGGCTTATCCCAAGCCCGTCGACGTGAAGATGCACCACGAGCTGCCCGATTTCATCAGCACCCGCGGCGGCATCTCGCTGCGCCCCGGCGACGGCATCATCCACAGCTGGCTCAACCGCATGCTGCTGCCCGACACCGTCGGAACCGGCGGCGACAGCCACACGCGTTTCCCCATCGGCATCAGCTTCCCCGCGGGCTCCGGCCTTGTGGCCTTCGGCGCCGCCACCGGCGTCATGCCGCTGGACATGCCCGAATCGGTGCTGGTGCGCTTCAAAGGCGAAATGCAGCCCGGCATCACGCTGCGCGACCTGGTGAACGCGATTCCTCTGTACGCCATCAAGGCCGGCCTGTTGACGGTTGCCAAGCAGGGCAAGAAGAACATCTTCTCGGGCCGCATCCTGGAAATCGAAGGCTTGCCCGACCTCAAGGTGGAGCAGGCGTTTGAACTCTCCGACGCCTCGGCCGAGCGTTCCGCCGGGGGCTGCACGGTGCACCTGAACAAGGAACCCATCATCGAGTACATCAACAGCAACATCACGATGCTGAAGTGGATGATCGCGACGGGCTACTCGGACGTGCGCACCATCAAACGCCGCATCCAGGCCATGGAAGCCTGGCTGGCCGACCCGCAGCTGCTCAAGGGCGACGCGGACGCCGAATACGCCGCCGTCATCGAGATCGACCTGGCCGACATCCATGAACCCATCGTGGCCTGCCCGAACGACCCGGACGACGTGAAGACCCTCAGCGAAGTGGCCGGCAGCAAGATCGATGAAGTCTTCATCGGCAGCTGCATGACCAACATCGGCCACTTCCGCGCGGCTTCCAAGCTGCTCGAAAACAAGCGCGACATTCCCGTCAAGCTGTGGATGGCGCCGCCGACCAAGATGGACGCCAAGCAACTGACCGAAGAGGGCCACTACGGCGTGCTCGGCTCGGCCGGCGCCCGCATGGAAATGCCGGGCTGCAGCCTGTGCATGGGCAACCAGGCGCAGGTCAAAGAAGGCGCGACGGTGTTCTCCACCTCCACCCGCAACTTCCCGAACCGCCTGGGCAAGAACTCCAACGTCTACCTCGGCTCCGCCGAGCTGGCCGCGATCTGCTCCAAGCTGGGCCGCATCCCCACCAAGGCCGAGTACATGGCCGACATGGGCGTGCTGACGGCTGCCAGCGCGCAGGTCTACCAGTACCTCAACTTCGACAAGGTCAAGGATTACACCGACATGGCCGACACCGTGAAAGACGGCGTGCCTGCTTGATTTTCATAGCTCGCGACGTCAATGAAAAAGCGGCCTTCGGGCCGCTTTTTTTGTGCTCAATGAACCTTGGAACTATCTTCCTCCCCATTCTTGGGGTGGGGTTGGAGCCGTTTCTACAAATTTCTGTTGCACGGTCGCTCTGGAAATTTGTTCCTCGATTATTTTGTGCCAATGCCGAGCTTCAGATTGAATATTCTTGACCGTCTCGTTTGCGCCGTTCGTGGCGACCGTTGCAACGGCGATACCTCCTTTGGTTGCTTGTTCAAGTTCACCGACTAAAGCTCTCGGCTCGGGGTGCGTCAGAATGATTCGCGTCAAAAATGACTGGGTCAGAATTAATTGAGCAGTCAAGGCATCAATACTTGCCGCCATCAAGCCACCTCCCTCAACTCATAACCAGCAATCAGCAAATCCGCAGGCAAATCAAGCCCAGCGGACAGGCGACGAATCATTTCCAATGACAAGGGACGTACCCGGTTAAGCACCTCGGCCACTCGGGCGCGTGAGCCGATATAAGGCTCCAGATCTTTGCGGGTCAAGTGGCGCGCTTCCATCACATGCAGGATCAGGCTGACCGGATCTACATCGGGCATAGCAATGTGCCTTTTTTCGTATTCTTCGACCAGCAAGCTCAGCACTTCCAGCTCATCAGCTTCAGGTGACCTGGGTTTGGCTTCCCAAATCGCGTCTATGCGCTGCAGTGCAGCGCGGTAATCGGCTTTGGTGTGGATAGGGTGGATGTTCATAATGATTTGCACCTTAAATTCAAACTTTGCTGGCATCGATCTGGTCGTACTGGCGATGGGTACCTATAAAACGGATATAGGCAATTTGCCGGTTGTAGTGCATCGCCACTACAAGCCGGTAGTCGTTTCCCTTGATGTTGAATACCACCCGGTTTCCAGCTACAAAACTGGCGTTACGGTAAGCAGACTTCACCTCTGCGGGAGACACCCAGTGGGCGCGGCTGACAATCGCATACCAGGCACTTAGCGGCTCCAGCGCGTCGGGTTGTTTGACCCAGAAGTCACGCAGGGTGCTTAAGGCAATGATTCGCATCGGCAGACTCTATCATGTTCCCGTTTTGGGAGCAATTGCGGGATTTTATGAGATGTGGTGCGGGTGCTGGTGGTTGACATCCGCTGGATGAAATGGAAGGATTGCTTGATGATGAAACAGCTGATTTTCACCTTCTTGTCCGTCACTGTGATGAGCTTGCCGCTCAGCGCCCAGCAAGCGCGCACCAACGCCTTCAACGACCCTTTCCTGCAAGTCACCTCGGCCATCGCCCAGTGCCCGGTTCCTGAGGGGCCGCTTTACACCGGGCAGGAAGTGCGCGACGTGGCCCATGTGCGGGCGCAGCACGGCGGCAGCTGCTACCGTGTGGGTCGCTGCCGGCTGGCCAACTCGTATTTGTACGACGCCGAAATCATCCCGCGCGTGTCGCAGTACATCAAGCTTGACGGCCGTTTTGACGACACCAGCGTCTGGGTGCAGGGCGAACGCCGGCTGGTGTTCCTCAAAGGCTGCGTCAGGACGCGCGAGCAGTCCGACGCGCTTGAGAAAGCCGTCTGGCTGGTCGACGACGTGATGGGCGTGGTGAATTATTTGCGTGTGGGCGACGAGCCTGTGCGTTACGTGCCGGCGCAAAAATAGAGCGGTACGCGCAACCGGCTGCTGCAAGAAAAAAGCCCTGCTGAAAACAGCAGGGCTTTTTTTCGGAATGTGACTTGCGTCAGAACTCCAACGGCAAGGGATCCGTCACCCGCAACTCCGAACCATCGACAAACTTCAGGTACCAGAACTCCGGCGACAGCGGCAGGTTGGGGCGGATGTGGCTCACATTGGCCGGCGATACATAGACCGTGCTGGCGCCGTCGTCAGGCGGCGGCGCGAGGTAGTGGCGCTTGACCGCCACCAAGCCGCCTATGGAGGCCACCACCGTGCCTATCGACTCGGTGACGGCATTGACCATGGTGCCCTGGCCCAGCATGTGGATGGTGGTCTGGCCGACCAGGTCGGGGCGCGAGGCCTCCACATACAGCACCGCGGTGGTGTTGATGCGAAGGTCGTCGGGCGCGGCCGGTTCGGTGGATTTGTTGAATGAGATAAAGGGCATGAAGTGGCACCGGTTCAGGACAGGTGCAGTTCTTTGTGCTCACCCAGCCGCGGCGGCGTTTCGCCGGTGAGCGCGGCCTTCGCCATCTTGGCCAGCTGCACCATCTTGCTTTCCTTCACGTCCCAGTATTCGGCGTGGTGGATGTGCACCGCCAGCAAGGCCAGGTCCGGGTCGTTCACGCCGGCCGGGAACCAGGCCCGGGCCACCGGGGACCAGAGATCCTCTTTTTTGGCCTGGTCTTCAGAGATGGCCGCTTGGCCCGACAGCGAAACATAGCTGTCATCGCCGGGGTCCGCGTACGAAACGTTGACGTTGCCGTCCTGTAGCAGCCGCTGCGCCAGTTCGCTTTTGCGCGAGATGAAGAAATACAGCTGCGAGCCCTCGTCAAGGGACTGGTTTTGGGTCGTCAGCGGATGGGCGTGCAGCATGCCGTTGGCATGGCGGTGCGTCAGCATGCCGAAACGTATGTCCTTGATCAATTCCCACAGCGTGTCGTGGTCGGATTTGGGTGTGCTCATGGGAACTCCTTGAAGCGTTTGTTGTGCCGTCAAGGTTGATCCTAGGAGGAGGTCGCCACGCGCCGCCTCAGCCGTCGTCGCGGGCGGCTGTCAGCAAGGGCCGACAGCCTTGCCGCCTGCCGCCCGGGAATACCCACGCCCGGACGCCGGGCAGGGCGGAAGCGGTTACCATACAGATGCAAGTAATTCGCATTTGTAATGACGGCTTGCTTACAGGCGCATTCCCGTCCGGCCCCGTGTTCCGGCCGCCTCATCCCTAAAGGTGTTCCATGAAACTCTCCCTGACATCCCTTGCCGGCGCCGTCGCGCTGGCCGCCGGCCTGCTGGCCGCGCCCCTGGCCGCCACCGCCCAGGCCGTCAAACCCTCGGCCGAAGGCATCGTGGTCTACAACGCGCAGCACGCCAGCCTGACCAAGGCCTGGGCGGACGCTTTCAGCAAGGAAACCGGGATCAAGGTCACCCTGCGCAACGGCAGCGACACCGAACTGGGCAACCAGATCGTGCAAGAGGGCGCCGCATCGCCCGCCGACGTGTTCCTGACGGAGAATTCGCCCGCCATGGCGCTGGTCGACACGGCCGGGCTGTTTGCCCCGCTGGACGCGGCCACGCTGTCTGAAGTGCCCGCCAACTTCCGCCCCGCGCATGGCCGCTGGACGGGTATTGCCGCGCGCAGCACGGTGTTCGTTTACAACAAGGCCAAGCTCACGCCGGCGCAATTGCCCAAGTCCATGCTGGACCTGGCCGCCCCCGCCTGGAAAGGCCGCTGGGCCGCTTCGCCTTCGGGCGCCGACTTCCAGGCCATCGTGAGCGCGCTGCTCGAGCTCAAGGGCGAGGCGGCCACCGCCGCCTGGCTCAAGGCCATGAAGGAAAACGCCACGCCTTACAAAGGCAACGGCACGGTGCTCAAGGCCGTCAACGCTGGCCAGATCGAGGGAGGGATCATCTACCACTATTACTACTACGGCGACCAGGCCAAGACCGGCGAGAACAGCAACAACGCCCAGCTGCATTACTTCCGCAACCAGGATGCTGGCGCTTTTGTGAGCATTTCCGGCGGCGGCGTGCTGGCTTCCAGCAAGCACCAGCCCGAAGCCCAGGCTTTTGTGAAGTGGATCGCCGGCAAGGGCGGCCAGGACATCCTGAAGACCGGCGACGCCTATGAATACGCCGTCGGCACGGGCGTGCAGTCCAACCCCAAGCTGGTGCCGCTGGCCGACCTGCAGGCGCCCAAGGTCGAGCCTTCCAAACTCAACAGCAAAAAAGTCTCCGACCTGATGACCCAGGCCGGCCTGCTGTAAATCACTTCAGGTCTGTGGATCTGATACTTCCCCTTGAGTGCCGTGCCGCTTGATGCCGACGCTGCCCTGAACCCGGCGGCTGCGGTGCTGCTGCCTTCGCCCGCTACCGGGCGGGGCGGCTGGCGCCTGTCCTGGGTGGGCGGCGCGGCGCTGGTCGTGTCGCTCCTGGCCTTGCTGCCTTTGGGCTTTGTGCTCTGGGTCGGCATCCAGACCGGCTGGGACACCGCCTCCACGCTGATCTTCAGGCCGCGCGTCGGCGAACTGCTGGTCAACACCGCGCTGCTGGTGGTGATCACGGTGCCGTTGTGCGCCGTGCTGGCCGTGGCTCTGGCCTGGCTCACGGAGCGCAGTGAGCTGCCCGGCGCGCGCACCTGGGCCTGGCTGCTGGTGGCGCCGCTCGCGGTGCCGGCCTTTGTGCACAGTTATGCGTGGATGACCGTGGCGCCCGGCCTGCACGGTCTCACGGCCGGTGTGATGGTCTCCGTCATCGCTTACTTTCCGTTTTTGTATTTGCCGGTCGCCGCGGCCTTGCGGCGCCTGGACCCGGGCATGGAAGACAGCGCCGCCTCGCTGGGCCTGGGCCCGTGGGCGGTGTTCTTTCGTGTGGTGCTGCCGCAGCTGCGGCTGGCGGTGTGCGGCGGCTCGCTGCTGGTGGGGCTGCACCTGCTCGCCGAATACGGGCTCTACGTGATGATCCGTTTCGACACCTTCACCACCGCCATCGTCGACCAGTTCCAGTCCACCTATAACGGGCCCGCCGCCAACATGCTCTCGGGCGTGCTGGTGGTGTGCTGCTTCGCGCTGCTGGGGCTGGAGTCGGCCGCGCGTGGCAAGGAGCGTTATGCCCGCGTCGGTTCCGGCGCGGCGCGCATGCCTTTCAAGCGCAGCCTGGGCCGCTTCACCGCGCTCGGCTTGCTGCTGCCCGCGCTGCTCAGCGTGCTGGCGCTGGGCGTGCCGCTGGTCACCTTGGGGCGCTGGCTGGTGGCGGGTGGCGCGGCTGTCTGGCGCTTGGATGAACTCGGCCCCTCGCTGTTCCAGACCCTGGCGCTGGCCGTGGCCGGCGCGTTGCTGACCACGGTGGCCGCCGTGCCCATGGCCTGGCTGTCGATACGCTCGCCGGGCCGCCTGCAGCGCGTGCTGGAGGCCTGCAACTACATGGTCGGCTCACTGCCCGGCGTGGTGGTGGCGCTGGCCCTCGTCACCGTCACCGTGCGACTGCCGATCTACCAGACGGCGCTCACAGTGTTGCTGGCCTACCTGCTGATGTTTTTGCCGCGTGCCCTGATCAGCCTGCGCGCCGGCATCGCCCAGGCGCCGGTGGAGCTGGAGCAGGCCGCGCGCAGCCTGGGCCGCACGCCCGCGCAGGCGCTGTGGGCCATCACGATGCGGCTGGCCGCGCCGAGTGCCGCGGCCGGCGCGGCGCTGGTGGGCCTGGGCATCACCAACGAACTCACCGCCACGCTGATGCTCGCGCCCAACGGCACGCGCACGCTGGCGACTTCCTTCTGGGCCTACAGCAGCGAGATCGACTACGCCGCCGCGGCGCCCTATGCGCTCATCATGGTGCTGCTCTCGCTGCCCATGACCTGGCTGCTCTACAACCAATCCAAACGCACGGCGGGACGATGACGCGATGACGACTTCTCTGGAACTGCAAGCCATCCGCAAACACTACGGCCCGGTGCAGGCCCTGGGCGGCGTGGACCTGCGCGTCGCGCCCGGCAGCCGCACGGCCATCGTCGGGCCCTCGGGCTCGGGCAAGACCACGCTGCTGCGCATCATCGCCGGCTTTGAAGCGCCCGACGCCGGCCGCGTCACCCTGGGCGGCCGGCAACTGGCCGACGGCCCCGACGCCGTGCCCGCGCACGAGCGCGGCATAGGCTACGTGCCGCAGGACGGCGCGCTGTTTCCGCACCTCACGATCGAAGGCAACGTCGGCTTCGGCCTGCCGCGCAACACGCCGCAACGCGCCGAGCGCATCGCCGAACTGATGGACATGGTCGCGCTGGACACCGCCATGCTGGCGCGCCGCCCGCACGAACTCTCGGGCGGCCAGCAGCAGCGCGTGGCGCTGGCGCGCGCGCTGGCCCAGCGGCCCAAGCTGATGCTGCTGGACGAGCCTTTCTCTGCCCTGGACACTGGCTTGCGCGCCAGCACGCGCAAGGCCGTGGCGCAGTTGCTGGGCGCCGCCGGCATCACCACCATCCTCGTCACGCACGACCAGGCCGAAGCGCTTTCGTTTGCCGACCAGGTGGCCGTGATGCGCAGCGGGCAACTGGTGCAGGCCGGCCGCCCGCTCGATGTGTATTTGCGGCCGCGCGATGCGGCCGTGGCCGGTTTCCTGGGCGACAGCATCGTGCTGCCCGCGCAACTGGCCGGCGGCTGGGCCGATTGCGCGCTGGGCCGCATCGCCGTCAACGACAGCGGGCGCCAGGGCGCGGCGCAGATCATGCTGCGGCCCGAGCAGCTGCAGGTGGCCGAAGTGCCGGCCGAGGCGGCGGCGCATGGTGACGCCTGCTACGGCGCGGTCACCGACACCGACTTCGGCGGCTCGGTCTGCGTGCTGTCGGTGCGCCTGGTGCGCGGCACCGGCGCGGCTGCCGCTTCACCGGCGCCGACTGCCGGGTGGGATGAACCGCTGCTGGTGCACAGCGCGGGCATCCATGCGCCTGCGCTGGGCGCCATGGTGCGCATCACGGTGGCCGGCCAGGCCCACGTTTTCAGCGCCTGAAAGCCGGGCGCTGACGGCGCCTTGCTGGCGGTGAGTCGATAGCCGCGCGCCAAGCTTTGTTACTTTTTCCCATGAGGTATTTCCGGTTTTTCGGTATATTGTGTACGGTGTACACAAGAGGGGCCATGGCCAGGCCATGGTTCCTGCTTGTGTCGCATTCACCCTCATGAACCCTCAAGCAAGGAGATTTCCCATGGCCCGTTACGTTGATGGATTTGTGCTTCCCGTTCCCGTCGAAAAAATTGACGCTTACCGCAAGCTGGCCAGCAAGGCCGGCAAGATCTGGATGGAATACGGCGCGCTTGAATACACCGAATGCATCGCCGACGACGTGCAGCCCGGCAAGCTCACCTCCTTCCCGCAAAGCGTCAAGCTCAAGAAGGACGAAGTGGTGGTGTTTTCCTGGATCACCTTCAAGTCGCGCAAGCAGCGCGACAGCATCAACAAAAAAGTCATGGCCGACCCGCGCCTGGAAGGCATGATGGACCCGAAGAACCATCCCTTTGACGGCAAGCGCATGTTCTGGGGTGGCTTCAAGACCATCGTCGAACTCTGAAGCCGGGCTGCCGACGCTAGCTTTGCGCCGCCAGCGCCTGCAGCGCCTGGCGCGTGAAGTCATCCGCCGGGAAAAACGTTTCCATCGCCAGCTCCTGCAGCGTCACATCCACCGGCGTGCCGAAGATGGTGGTGGTGCTGATGAAACTCAGCATGCCGGCCGGCGTGCGGAACAGGAAGGGCATCACCACGCCGGGGTGCTCCCCTGCCAGGTGCTCACCCATCGCTTCCTCGGGCACAGGGTAGGCCTTGAGTTCCTCCAGCAATGCCGCCAGCAGCGGGTCGGCCGTCGCCGCGACCTGCTGGCGCAGGCGCTCAAAGATATGCGCGCGCCATTGCGGCAGGTTGGCGATGCGCGGCGCCAGGCCTTTCGGGTGCAAACTTAAACGCAACACGTTCACGGGCCCTTGCAACAGCGAGGCATCGGCGCCCGCCATCAGGTGCGGCACCATGCGGTTGGCCGCCACCAGGTTCCAGTGCCGGTCCACCGCCAGGGCCGGGTAGGGCTCATGGCTTTTGAGCAGCAGTTCCACCGCCTGCCGGGCCGAGGCCAGGGCTGGGTCGTCCAGCGGCCGCTCGCGGTACATGGGCGCATAGCCGGCCGCCACCAGCAGCGCATTGCGTTCACGCAGCGGAATGTCCAGGCGCTCCGACAGCCGCAGCACCATTTCGCGGCTGGGCACGGACCGGCCGGTTTCCACAAAACTCAGGTGGCGCGTCGAGATGTCGGCCTCATGGGCCAGGTCCAGCTGGCTCAGGCGCCGGTGCTGGCGCCAGTGGCGCAGGTGCTCGCCAAAAGGCTGGGGCGCGCTGCGCGGCGCCGGGCGGCTGGGGTGATGGGTACTGGCGGTCATGGCCTCATCGTAAGGCCGCCGCGGCCGGCTTTCCATTACCTGCCAGGTCATCGCCAGGACGCCGCCGCGCGGGAATGATGGCCCCATGCACGCCGACCGGTGGCCCGGCGCGCTGACCCCTATGACCGGCTACCCGCACCATCAGGAGTTTTTCCATGTCTTCCAGTTCCATCCTGTCTTCCCCCAACTTCCTGCGCAACGTGCTGCGTGTGGATGCACTTTCCTGCATTGCCTGCGGCGTGCTGCAAGTGGCTTTCCCAGCCGCGATGGCCCGACTGCTGAACCTGCCTGAGGCTTTGGTCGCCTACAGCGGCGAGTTTTTGCTGGTCTATGCGGCGGCCGTGGTTTTTGTTTCAACGCGTAAGCCTTTGCCGCGGCCCGTTATCTGGGCGCTGGTGGCCGGCAACCTGGGCTGGGCGCTGGCTTGCGTGTTGCTGCTGCTCAGTGGCCGGGTGTCGCCGTCCGCGCTGGGCGTGGCCTATGTGCTGGTACAGGCCTTGACGGTGGCCGTGCTGGCGGAATTGCAGTACTTCGGCCTGCGCCGCACGGCGCCGCAGCCGGCTTGGTAAGCGTCCTGTGGGGGGGGGGCCGGCGGGCGCCAAAACTGGGCCGGAGTGCAGGGTATGCGGGCCCAGCCTCCCACGGCGGCCCCGTGCCTGCCAGAATGGGGGCTGCCGTCAATAAAAAAGGAGTCCGCCATGGCCAAATCGCCTCCCCACGCTTTTTCCTCCACGCTGAAAAGCTTCAAGACCGCGTCCGGCAAAGCCGGCAAGTTCTACTCGCTGCCGGAACTGGCCAAACAATTCCCCAAAGTCGCCCGCCTGCCGGTGTCCATGCGCATCGTGCTCGAATCGGTGCTGCGCAACTGCGACGGCAAAAAAGTCACGGCCGAACACGTGGCCCAGCTGGCCAACTGGCTGCCCAAGGCCGAGCGCAGCGACGAAATTCCCTTTGTCGTCTCGCGCGTGGTGCTGCAGGACTTCACCGGCGTGCCGCTGCTGGCCGACCTGGCCGCCATGCGCAGCGTGGCATTGAAGCTGGGCAAGAACCCAAAAGCCATCGAGCCGCTGGTGCCGGTGGACCTGGTGGTCGACCACTCCATCATGGTCGACTACTACGGCAAGAAAAATTCTCTCGACCTCAACATGAAGCTCGAGTTCCAGCGCAACCGCGAGCGCTACGAGTTCATGAAGTGGGGCATGCAGGCCTTCGACACCTTCGGCGTCGTGCCGCCGGGCTTCGGCATCGTGCACCAGGTCAACCTTGAATACCTGTCGCGCGGCGTGCACAAGACCAAAGACAATATTTATTACCCCGACTCGCTGGTCGGCACCGACAGCCACACCACCATGATCAACGGCATCGGCGTGGTGGCCTGGGGCTGCGGCGGTATCGAGGCGGAAGCCGCCATGCTGGGCCAGCCGGTCTACTTCCTCACGCCTGATGTGGTCGGCTTCGAGCTGACCGGCCGCCTGCGCGAAGGCGTCACCGCCACCGACCTGGTGCTGCGCGTGACCGAGCAACTGCGCAAGGAGAAAGTCGTCGGCAAGTTCGTCGAGTTCTTCGGCGAAGGCACGCGCACGCTGGCCTTGCCCGACCGCGCCACCATAGGCAACATGGCGCCCGAATACGGCGCCACCATGGGCTTCTTCCCGGTCGACGAAAAAACCATCGATTACTTCAAGGGCACGGGCCGCACCAAGGAAGAGATCGAGGCCTTCGAGGCCTACTTCAAGGCGCAGGGCCTGTTCGGCGTGGCCAAGGCCGGTGACATCGATTATTCGCACGTGGTCAAGCTCGACCTGGGCGACGTCACGCCCAGCCTGGCCGGCCCCAAGCGCCCGCAGGACCGCATCGAGCTTGGCAACGTCGCCGGCCAGTTCAAGTCGCTGTTCAGCAAGCCGATTGCCGAGAACGGCTTCAACCAGCCCGCCGGCATGTTGAACACGCGCCAACTGGTGCGCCGCACCGACGAAGGGCGGCTGGACACGCTGCCCTCCGCACCGCCCACACCGGCGGGTGCCGCGCGCCCGGTGATGGAAATGGAAGGCAACCGTCCCACCCTGGCGCACGCGCGCGCCAGCAACACCACCGATGCCCCCGCCAAATCGCAGACCGAGGTGGTGCATTCCGCGCCCGGCATCACCGTGGGCAACGGCGACATACTGATCGCCGCCATCACCAGTTGCACCAACACCTCCAATCCCAGCGTGCTGCTGGCCGCCGGCCTGCTGGCCAAGAAGGCGGTGGAAGCCGGCCTCAAGGTGCAGCCGCACATCAAGACCTCGCTGGCGCCTGGTTCGCGCATCGTGACCGAGTACCTGACCGAAACCGGCTTGCTGCCTTACCTTGAAAAGCTCGGCTTCGCGCTGGCCGGCTATGGCTGCACCACCTGCATCGGCAACGCCGGCGACCTGACGCCCGAGCTCAACGAGGCCATCAGCAAGAGCGACCTGGTCTGCGCGGCCGTGCTCTCGGGCAATCGCAACTTCGAGGCGCGCATCCATCCCAACCTCAAGGCCAACTTCCTGGCCAGCCCGCCGCTGGTGGTGGCCTACGCGATTGCCGGCACGGTGATGCGCGACCTGATGACCGAGCCCGTCGGCAAGGGCAAGGGCGGCAAGGACGTCTACCTCGGCGACATCTGGCCGACCAGCGACGAAATCTACAAGCTCATGAAGTACGCGATGAACGGCAAGGCCTTCCGCGCCAACTACGCGAAGGTGAAGACCGAACCCGGCAAGCTCTGGGAAAACATCAAGGGCGTCAAGGGCACCTCCTACACCTGGCCCGCCAGCACCTACATCGCCGAGCCGCCTTTCTTCAAGGACTTCAGCATGGAGGCCGGCGAGGCCGGCAGCGTGGACGTCAAGGGCGCGCGCATCATGGCGCTGTTCGCCGACTCCATCACCACCGACCACATCTCGCCGGCCGGCTCCATCAAGGCCAGCTCGCCCGCGGGCCTGTGGTTGCAGGCCAACGGCGTGCAGAAGGCCGACTTCAACAGCTACGGCGCGCGGCGCGGCAACCACGACGTGATGATGCGCGGCACCTTCGCCAACGTGCGCATCAAGAACCTGATGATCCCGCCCGACGCCGAAGGCTCGCGCGAAGAGGGTGGCGTGACGCTGTTCCAGCCCGGCAACGAGAAGATGTTCATCTACGACGCCGCCATGAAGTACATGGACGAAGGCACGCCCACGGTGATTTTTGCCGGTGAAGAATACGGCACCGGCTCCTCGCGCGACTGGGCCGCCAAGGGCACGCAGCTGCTGGGCATCAAGGCCGTGGTGGCGCGCAGCTTCGAGCGCATACACCGCAGCAACCTGGTGGGCATGGGTGTGCTGCCCCTGCAGTTCAAGCCGGGCGAATCGTGGCAGACCCTCAAGCTCACGGGCACCGAAATCATCGACGTGATCCCGCACCCCGAGCTCAAGCCGCAAAGCGAGGCCAAGCTGGTCATCACACGCGCCGACGGCTCGCGCGAAGAAGTCACCGTGATCCTGCGCGTGGACACGCCCATCGAGGTGGACTACTACCGCAACGGCGGCATTTTGCCGTTTGTGCTCAGGCAGCTTCTCGCCTAAATGTTCAGGCAAGCCCTGATAGCCGGCGGCGGCATCGGCGGATTGGCGGCGGCGCTGGCGGCGTCGCGCGCTGGCTGGGACGTTCGCCTGTTTGAACGTGCCAGCGCCTTCAGCGAGGTCGGCGCCGGTATCCAGCTCGGCCCCAACGTGGTCAAGGTGCTGCATGGCTGGGGCCTGGCCGATGCGCTGAAAGACGTCGCCGCATTCCCTGAGCGCCTGCAGGTGCGCAGCGCCGTCTCAAGCCAGCTGCTGGGCGAGCTGCCCCTGGGCGCCGCCATGGTCCAGCGTTACGGCGCGCCTTACCTCACCCTTCATCGCGCCGACCTTCATGGCGTGCTGCTGCAGGCCGTGCAGCAGCAGGCCGACGTCAAGCTGCACCTGAGCCGTCCCCTGCAATCTTTCAGCCAGACCGCCCAGGCCGTCACGGTGCAGGCCGACGACGGCCCCGGCATTGAAGGCGACGCCCTGATAGGCGCCGACGGTGTGTGGAGCACCGTGCGCCAGGAACTGCTGGGCGACGGCCTCCCGCGCCGTACCGGCCACCTGGCCTACCGCGCGCTGGTGCGGCAGGCAGATTTGCCCGAGGCGCTCAGGAGCCAGCAGGTCACCGCCTGGCTGGGGCCGCGCATGCACGTGGTGCAGTACCCGGTGCGCGGCGGTGACTTCCTCAACGTGGTGGCCATCGTGCACGGCGAAGTTCCAGCCGAAGCCGACCTCTGGGACCACAGCGCCAACGCCGCCGACCTGGCCGCGGCGACGGCCGGTTGTTGCGCCGCCTTGCGCGAGGTGATGGACGCCATCGAAGGCTGGCGCCTCTGGGTGCTGCACGATCGCGTACCCATGCAGGGCGCCCATCAGCACGCCGTCGGCCGCGTGGCACTGCTCGGCGACGCTGCCCATCCCATGCGCCCCTACCTGGCGCAAGGCGCCGGCATGGCGATTGAAGACGCCGCCGAACTGGGCCACGCCCTGGCCCAGGCGCTGGACCCGGCCCTGGACGTGCCCACCATGCTGCAGCGCTATGCGCTCAACCGCTGGCAGCGCAATGCGCGTGTGCAGGCGAGGGCCTTGCGCAATGGGCAGGTGTTCCATGCCGATGGGGTGTTGCGCTGGGGGCGGGATCTGGCGATGAAGGTGCTTGGCGAGAAGCTGCTGGATATGCCCTGGTTGTATGGGGCGGGCGCGAAGGCACCGTGATCCGCCTGGGGATTTCGCCTTACAAATCGGTACGCAACTTCCAGATCTCCGGAAACAACACCACATCCAGCATCTTGCGTAGGTAGCTGACGCCGCCCGTCCCGCCGGTGCCGCGCTTGAAGCCGATCACGCGCTCCACGGTGGTGACATGCCGGAATCGCCAGAGTCGGAAAGCGTCTTCCAGGTCGGTGAGTTCTTCACCGAGCTGGTACAGGTCCCAGTACTTCTTTGGGTCGCGGTAGACCACCAGCCAGGCCTGTTCGACTTCGTCGCTTTCGGCATAACCCTGGGTCCAGTCGCGCTGGGTGTGGCTGGCGGGCACGGCCAGGCCGCGGCGGGCGAGCAGGCGCAGGGCTTCGTCGTAGAGCGACGGGGCTTCGTAAGCGGCCTGCACTTGCGCCAGCAGGTCGGGCCTGTGCGCATGGGGCTTGAGCATGGCGGCGTTTTTGTTGCCGAGCGCGAATTCGATGCAGCGGTATTGCGCGCTTTGAAAGCCGCTGGAGTTGGCCAGGTAGGGGCGTATCGCGCTGTACTCGGGCGGGGTCATGGTGGCCAGCACATCCCAGGCGTGGACCAGCTGCTCCATGATGCGGCTCACGCGGGCCAGCATCTTGAAGGCGCCGCCGAGTTCGTCATTCGCGATGTTGGCAATCGCACCGCGCAACTCGTGCAGCATCAGCTTCATCCAGAGTTCGCTGGTCTGGTGCTGGATGATGAAGAGCATCTCGTTGTGGTCGGGCGAGAGCGGTTTTTGCGCGCCCAGGATGGCGTCTAGCTGCAGGTAGTCGCCGTAGCTCATGGATTTGCTGAAGTCGAGTTGCGCTTTTTCGTCGCGCACGATGTCTGCCGGCCGTTGTGTGTTCATGGATGATCTTTCACGGAAAAGCGATCTGGGTATTGAAACAAGCAGGGGCCGCGGAACCGGCTTTGCCGGGCCGCAGGCGCAGCGGCCCCCTTGGGGGGCAGGGAGCACACGCAGTGGACGACCGTGGGGGCCATGTCATCAGGTGACCGCGTGCTTCTGGTTGAATTCGGCTTTCTGCCATTCACGGGTTTCAAGAACCTGCTTCAAATGCTCGACGGCGTTCCACACGTCTTCAAAGCCGATGTAGAGCGGCGTGAAGCCGAAGCGCAGGATGTCCAGGTGTTTGCCGGCTTCGCCGTCGCCGGCGCGGAAGTCGCCGATCACGCCGCGCGCGATCAGCGCCTGCACGATGGCGTAGGCGCCTTCGGTTCGGGTCAGGCAGACCTGCGAGCCGCGATGTGCGTGTTCGCGCGGCGTTGCGAGGCCCAGGCCGTGGCCCGCGCAGCGTTCTTCGACGAGCTGGATAAACAGGTCTGTCAGCGCCAGCGATTTTTTGCGCAGGGCCTGCATGCCGCCCAGTGCTTCGGCGGCCAGCACGGTATCCAGCCCGCACTCGAGCGCGGTCATGCTCAGGATGGGCTGGGTGCCGCACAGGTAGCGGGCGACGCCGGGGGCGGGGCGGTAGTCGGGTGTGAATTCAAAAGGCGCGGCATGGCCCCACCAGCCGGCCAGGGGTTGCCAGAAGCGGTCGGCATGCTTGGGGTTGACCCAGACAAAGGCCGGCGCGCCGGGGCCGCCGTTGAGGTATTTGTAGCCGCAGCCGATGGAGAAGTCGGCCTTGGCGCCGTTCAAATCCACCGGCACGGCGCCGGCGCTGTGCGCCAGGTCCCAGACGGTCAGCACGCCGGCGGCATGCGCGGCGGCGGTGACGGCGGCCATGTCGTGCATGGCGCCGGTGCGGTAGTTGACGTGGGTCAGCATCAGCACGGCGACTTCGGCGGTGAGCGCTGCGGTGATCTCTTCGGGCTCGACGAGTTGCAGGCGAAAGCCGCGTTCGCGGCACAGGGCTTCAGCGATGTAAAGGTCGGTCGGGAAGTTGCTGCGTTCGCTGACGATGAGCTTGCGTCCGGGCGCGTCCTGCACCGCAATGTGCAGTGCGGCGCTGAGCACCTTGTAGAGGTTGATGGAGGTGCTGTCGGTGGCCACCACTTCGCCGGGCGCCGCGCCTATCAGTTGCGCGATCTTGTTGCCCAGGCGTTGCGGCAGTTCAAACCAGCCGGCGCTGTTCCAGGAGCGGATCAGGCCCTGGCCCCATTCGGCCGTCACGGCTTCGGCGACGCGGGCGGCCGCGGTGTTGGGCAGCACGCCCAGTGAATTGCCGTCGAGGTAGATCACGCCTTCCGGCAAAGTGAATTGCTCGCGCAGTGCGCGCAGCGGGTCTTGCGCATCAAGGGCGCGGCAGTCTTGCAAAGTTGTCATGGTGGGTTTCATATCAGGGAAGTTCGCGCAGGATGGCGCGCACGGGAGAGGCGTCGGCCTTGGTGAGCTTGAGCGGCAGGGCAATCAGTTCGTAGTCGCCTTCGGCCACGTCGTCGAGCACCAGGTTTTCGAGCACGCGCAGGCCGTGCGCCAGCAACTGGTGGTGGCTGGGCAGGTCCTGGCTGGTGGCCGGGTCCACGCTGGGGGTGTCTATGCCGACCAGCATAATATTTTTGCTGGCCAGCAACTCCATGGTTTCCGGCGCGATGGCGGTGAAGGCGTCCCAGGCCTGGCTGGCCTTGCGCGCGGTGCGCAGCAGCACGCGCGCCGGCAGGTCTTGCAGCGCATGGGCGACGTGCTCGGGCAAGACCAAGGGGCCGCAGTCCATGCAGTGGATCACGCGGCAGGGGCCGAGGTAGGGGGCCAGGTCCAGGTCACCGACGCTGCTCTCGCCATTGGCATAGTGCAGCGGCGCATCTGCATGCGCGCCGGTGTGCGGTGACAGCGTGATGCTGTTGACGTTGACCGGGCAATTCGGCGCGAGCGAAAAATGCAGTTGCTGCGAATAGGCCGTGTCGCCGGGGAACACGGCCGCGTGTTCGTCCACGGCCGGCGAGATGTCCCAGATTCTGAGCGGCGGCGATGTACTTGAGGCGGGATTGAGGGCTGTCATGGTGCAAAGGTAGCACCGGCAAAAAAAGCGTGGTGTCGGTTATTTCCAACAATCTCAAAAATTGTTGAAACCTAAAGTATTGGAAGAGGATGCGCCGCGGGCAGGCCTTGGGCTAGCCGGTGCAATCCGGCAGCCTCGGGCACAATTCGAGCCTGCGGCACTTGCGCTGCATCGATTTACTACCTCCTGCAACCCTTCAAGAGAGACAAAGGCACACCATGAATCCCGAGAACAAGTCCAACGGCAAAGTCGCACTCGTCACCGGCGCGGGCACCGGCATCGGCAAGGCCGTGGCGCTGGCCCTGCTGCGTGAAGGCTACAGCGTGGCACTGGTCGGGCGCCGCGTGGAGCCGCTCAATGAAGTCGCGAAGGAATCCGGCACGGACCGTGCGTTCGCACTGCCCACCGACGTGAGCAAGCCTGAGTCCGTGGCGGCGGCGTTTGCCGCGGTGAAAGAAAAGTTCGGCCGGCTCGACCTGCTGTTCAACAACGCCGGCGTGGGCGCGCCGCCCGTCAACCTTGAGGACATCACCTTCGAGCAGTGGACCAACGTGGTCAACATCAACCTGACCGGTTCTTTCCTCTGCGCGCAAGCGGCCATCCGGCTGATGAAAGACCAGTTGCCCCAGGGCGGCCGCATCATCAACAACGGCTCGATTTCCGCCCACGCGCCGCGGCCCAATTCGGCGCCGTACACCTCCACCAAGCACGCCATCACCGGCCTGACAAAGTCCATCTCGCTGGACGGGCGCAAGTACAACATCGCCTGCGGCCAGATCGACATCGGCAACGCCATGACGGAACTCGCGGCGCGCATGGCCAAGGGCGTGCCGCAGGCCAACGGCGAGATCGCCATTGAACCGATGATGGATGCGAAGGAAGTGGCCGAGGCGGTGGTGCACATGGCCTCGCTGCCGCTGTCGACCAACGTGCAGTTCATGACCATCATGGCCACGAAGATGCCGTTTGTGGGGCGCGGATAAGGCTCAGGTTCCTGGCGACGGCGCGGCGCGCCGTCAGCTCGCGTCTTACGCGAGTTGCCCCAGCAAAAGGAACTCCATGAGTGCCTTCTGCGCGTGCATGCGGTTCTCCGCCTCATCCCAGACCACCGACTGCGGGCCGTCGATCACGTCGGCTTCGACTTCCTCGCCGCGGTGGGCGGGCAGGCAGTGCATGAAAAGGGCGTCGGGCTTGGCCGCGCGCATCATGTCGGTGTCCACGCACCAGTCGGCAAAGGCCTTCTTGCGCGCTTCGTTCTCGGCCTCATAGCCCATGCTGGTCCAGACGTCGGTGGTGACCAGGTCGGCGCCGGCGCAGGCCTGCATCGGGTCCTTGAAGACCTTGTAGCTTTCGGCTGAGCGTATGCCGGCGATGGACTGGTCCACCTCGTAGCCGCCGGGCGTGCTCACGTGCACCTTGAAGCCCAGGATTTCGCTGGCCTGCAGCCAGGTGTTGGCCATGTTGTTGCCGTCGCCCACCCAGGCCACCGTCTTGCCCTTGATGGAGCCGCGGTGCTCGATGTAGGTGAAGATGTCGGCCAGGATCTGGCAGGGGTGGAATTCGTTGGTCAGGCCGTTGATGACCGGCACGCGCGAGTGCTCGGCGAAACGGTCAATCTTGGTCTGCTCGTAGGTGCGGATCATCACCAGGTCGACCATGCGGCTGATCACCTTGGCGCTGTCCTCGATGGGCTCGGCCCGGCCCAGCTGGCTGTCGCCGGTGGTCAGGTGCACCACGCTGCCGCCCAGCTGGTACATGCCGGCTTCGAAGCTCACGCGCGTGCGGGTCGAGGCTTTTTCGAAAATCATGGCCAGCGTGCGGTCGGCCAGCGGCTGGTGTTTTTCGTAAGTCTTGAATTTTTTCTTGATGAGGGCGGCGCGCTCGAACAGGTAGGCGTATTCGGCGGCGTTGAGGTCGCTGAACTGCAGGTAGTGCCGCACGGGCGCCGGCGTAGAGGGGATCGCAGTGGTCACGCGTTTTTCTCTTTCAAAAGCTGCTTGATCAGCGGCACCAGGATGGCCACCGCCTCGTCGGCCTCGGCCGTGGTCATGATCAGCGAGGGCACCATGCGGATCACGGTGTCGGCGGTCACGCTCAGCAGCAGGCCGTTCTCGGCGGCGCGGGCCAGCAACTCGCCGCAGGGCACCGTCAGTTCAATGCCCAGCATCAGGCCGCGGCCGCGGATTTCTTTCAAGCCCTTTTCACCGGCCAGTTCGCGCGCCAGCGCCGCGCGCAGGTGGTCGCCCACCTTCGCGGCATTGGCCAGCAGGCCTTCTTCTTCCATGATGCGCAGGGTTTCCACGCCGGCCCGCATGGCCAGCGGGTTGCCGCCGAAGGTGGTGCCGTGGTTGCCGGGGCCGAAGATGTGGGCGGCCTTGGGGCCGGCCACGACGGCGCCTACCGGCACGCCCGAGCCCAGGCCCTTGGCCAGCGGCATCACGTCGGGCTTGATGCCCGCCCACTGGTGGGCGAACCACTTGCCGGTGCGGCCCATGCCGCACTGCACTTCGTCGATCATCAGCAGCCAGTCGCGTTCGTCGCAGAGCGCCCGCACCTCGCGCAGGTAGTCGTCCTTCATGCTGTTGATGCCGCCTTCACCCTGGATGGCTTCAAAGAACACGGCGACCACGTTCGGGTTGTTGGCGGTGGCAGCTTTCAGTGCGTCAATGTTGTTGAGCGGCACGCGGATAAAACCCTCAACCAGCGGGCCGAAGCCGGCCTGCACCTTGGGGTTGCCGGTGGCGCTCAGCGTGGCGATGCTGCGGCCATGGAAGGCTTTTTCATAGACAACGATCTCGGGGCGCTCAATGCCCTTGTCGTGGCCGAACTTGCGTGCCAGCTTGAGCGCGGCTTCGTTGGCTTCCAGGCCGGTGGAGCAGAAAAACACGTTTTCCAGGCCCGACAGCTCGACCAGCTTGGCGGCCAGGGTTTCCTGCAGCGGCACATGGTAGTAATTGGAACTGTGGATGAGCTTGGCGATCTGTTCCTGCAGGGCCGGCACCAGCTTGGGGTGGTTGTGGCCCAGGGTGTTGACGGCGATGCCGCCCAGCGTGTCGAGGTAGGCCTTGCCGTTGACGTCCCAGACGCGGCAGCCCTGGCCGTGGTCCAGCGCGATGGGCAGGCGGCCGTAGGTGTTCATCACGTGGGGGGAGGCGGCTTCGATGTGCTTGGGCAGGGCTGCGGTCATGGAAAACTCCGGAACAGGGGCTGTAAGACAGTGCGGAAAATCCGAGGCCCGCAGCAGGTGATGCGGGCCTGGGTCGATTTTAGGCGCAGACTTTGCGGGCTTTTGTGACGTTCCTGCATTACTGCGATGCAGGCGCCCGGCGCCCCCGGCAGTCCCAGGCGTTGAAAATTTACGCCCAAGTCTTATATAAGAGTCTGAGTTAAGCTAGAATCGTTGTGCGCTGCAGCATGGGGTGAAATCGATCCCTTTCCCAGGTTTGGCACCGCGAAAAACCCTCCACCCGATGGTCTCCAACACCGCCAAAGAAGTCTTCATTCAGGGCATTACCCGCGACGGCAAAACCTTCCGGCCCAGCGACTGGGCCGACAGGCTGTGCGGTGTGATGAGCCATTTCCGCCCCGGCGGCCCCCAGCCGGGTAGCCACCTGACCTATTCCCCCTGGTGCGTGCCCACCGTCATCAACGGCGTGAAATGTGTGGTCGTCAACTCCGAACTGCGCGAGGCCGAACCCATGGCTTGGGATTTCGCCATCAATTTCGCCAAAGACAACGATCTGCAGGTGGCCGAGGCCTGCCTGATCCCTGACCCACCTCGTAAAGACTGACCGCGACTGACTGCGGTTTTTGAAGCGCCAACAAAAAAGCCGTCTTTCGACGGCTTTTTTGCTTTGCTGCAGCGCACCCTACAAAACGGCGGACGGTATTTTCGTGAGAAGAATGCCGTCCGGGCGATTTGCCTAATTGCTTAGGCGGCCTTTGCGGGGGCCAGTGCCAGGGCTTTCACCTTGGCGGACAGGCGGCTCTTGTCGCGCGCTGCCTTGTTCTTGTGGAAGATGCCCTTGTCGGCAACCGTGTCCACAATGCTTTGGGCCTTGGCGAACAGGTCCTTGGCTTTGTCTTTGTCACCGGCTGCAACGGCTTTTTCGACGTTTTTCACAGCGGTGCGGTATTTGGAGCGCAGCGAGGTGTTCGCGGCGTTGAGTTTGACGTCCTGGCGGACGCGTTTGCGGCCTGATGCAAGGCGCGGGTTCTTTTTCTTGGGTTTGGCGGTAGCCATATATGTATTCCTTTAATCCTGGGGAGGAGTCTGTGGATGTTGCAGCAAAGCCCACGATTATATACCCCCACGGTCGCTCACTGCGTGTAGCTCCCTGCCCCCCGAGGGGGCCGCTGCGCCTGCGGCCCGGCAAAGCCGGTTCCGCGGCCCCTGCTGGTGTAAGAGATCCTGGTGACCGGCGGGGGGCTAAACTCCTTCAGTGTCACTTTTTAAAGCCGCCTCCACCGTATCCCTGCTGACCCTGGCCTCGCGCGTCACGGGCCTCATCCGGGATCTGCTGATGGCCTCGGTATTTGGCGTCAGCGCCATGACCGACGCCTTCAACGTCGCCTTCCGGATACCCAACCTGTTTCGCCGGGTACTCGGCGAGGGCGCTTTCAGCCAGGCTTTTGTGCCGGTGCTGGCAGCCTGCAAGGCGGAGCACGGCGAAGAGGGCGCCAAGCAACTGATCGACCACGTCGCGACCTTGCTGACCTGGGCGCTGGTCCTGCTGTGCGTGGCGGGCGTGGTGGCTGCGCCGCTGATGGTGTGGGCCATGGCGAGCGGGCTGAAACCGCAGGGCTACAACGCCGCCGTGGTGATGACCCGGTGGATGTTCCCCTACATCGGCTTTATGTCGCTGGTCGCGCTGGCGGGCGGCATCCTCAATACCTGGCGCCGGTTTGCCGTGCCCGCCGCCTCTCCGGTGTTGCTGAACCTGGCGCTGATCGGCTCCATTACTCTCGGGGCGCCCTGGTTTGCCAGGCACGGCATCGAGCCGATCTATGCCCAATGCGTGGGCGTGATGGTGGGTGGCATGCTGCAACTGGGCCTGCAACTGCCCGCGCTGCGGCGCCTGGGCCTGTTGCCGCGGATAGGCGCCAGCTTCACGGCCCTGCGCCAGTCCTGGAACGACCCAGGCACGCGCAAGGTGCTGGGCCTGATGCTGCCGGCCTTGCTGGGTGTGAGCGTCGCGCAGATATCGCTGCTCATCAATACCCAGATCGCCTCGCACCTGGCCACCGGCAGCGTGAGCTGGATCACCTATGCGGACCGCCTGATGGAATTCCCCACCGCCATGCTGGGCGTCGCCCTGGGGGTGGTATTGATGCCGCAACTGGCCGCGGCGCGGGGCAGCCAGGATGATGAACGCTATTCCGCCATGCTCGACTGGGGCCTGCGCCTGGTGGTCCTGCTGTCGGTGCCCTGCGCTGTGGCCCTGCTGGTGTTCTCGCAGCCGCTGGTCGCGGTGCTGTACCACTATGGCGCGTTCAGCGACCTCGACGTGCAGCGCACGACGGCGGCGCTGAGCAACTATGGGGTGGGGCTGATGGGCATCGTGGCCGTCAAGGTGCTGGCGCCGGGCTTTTATGCCCGGCACGACATGCGCACGCCGATGTATATCGCCGTCTGTGTGCTGGTGTTCACCCAGGTGCTGAATTTCTTTCTGGTGCCGGTGCTGCAGCATGCGGCCCTGACGCTGTCGATCGCCATTGGCGCCTTGATCAACGCCTTGTGGCTGTTGCTGGGGCTTTTGAAGCGCGGCAGTTACAAACCGCTGCCCGGCTGGGGAAAATTTGCGCTGCAGGTGGGCGGCGCCAGCGCCCTGCTGGCGGCCTTTTTGCTGTGGGCCGCCGGGATGGTGAATTGGGTCGGCCTGAAAAGCCATTCCCTGGAGCGCATCGGTTGGCTGGCACTGGTATTGCTGGTATCGGCGGTGCTGTATTTCGCGGCGCTGTGGGTGTCCGGCCTCAAGGTGACAAAGCTCCTGAGACATTGACGGGCGGCATGCCCCAGGCCCTGAGCGGCATTTTCCCCATGCCTTTTTGCGCCGGTTTATGAGAAAGTAGGGCCATGCAATTAAATCTGACCGTCCCGTCACCATTGCAATACTTCTCCAGCCTGGTGGAAAGCGACGAGCATTTCCCCTTGCTGGAAGCCGCCATCAGCCTGGCGCAGGACGAATACCCCGACCTGGACGTGCAGCAGGTGCTGGGCGACGTCGACCAGCTGCTGGCCCGCCTCAAGCGGCGCCTGCCGGCCGACGCGCCGGCCCTGCAGCGGCTGCGCGCGCTGAACCAGTTCTTTTTCCACGACCTGAACTTCGGCGGCAACGTCAACGACTATTACGACCCCGACAACAGCTACCTGAACGCCGTGCTGCGCACGCGCCGCGGCATCCCCATCACGCTGGCCGTGCTGTGGCTGGAACTGGCGCTGGGCCTGGGCCTCAACGCGCGCGGCGTGGCCTTTCCGGGCCACTTCATGGTCAAGGTCAACCTGCCCAAGGGCCAGGTGGTAATAGACCCCTTCAGCGGCCAGTCGCTGAGCCGCGAGGAGCTGTCCGAGCGGCTTGAGCCTTTTCGCCAGCACGGCGGCAGCGTGGGCGACGAGTTCGAAGTGCCCATGGGCCTGTACCTGCAGTCGGCGCCGCCGCGCGAGATCATCAGCCGCATGCTGCGCAACCTCAAGGAAATCCACAAAACCCAGGAAGACTGGCAGCGCCTGATCCCGGTGCAGGACCGCCTCATCGTGCTGCAGCCCGAAGCCTGGATCGAGTACCGCGACCGGGGCCTGGCCTGGGCCGCCCACGGCGAACCCGAGCGCGCGATGGCCGACCTGGAAACCTACCTGGCCAACGCCGAAGACGCGCTCGACATCGACGCCATGGCCGAGCGCCTGGCGCAGTTACGCCAGGGGCGGCACTGAGCGCCGCAGCCCTTACAGAAGCTCGATCTCACTGAGCGTGAGAAAGCAGCTCTCGCGCGTGATCGCCACAAAGTCGCCCAGCCACGGGCGGCCCGAGGTGGCTTCGGTGCAGGCCACATAGAGGCGGCCTGTCAGCCCTTTCTTGCCGATGGGCCTGGCGCTCACATAACCCCGGTCCAGGTAGCTTTGCACCGCCCATTTGGGCAGCGCGGCGACGCCGCGGCCGCTGGCCACTAGTTGCAGCATCGCAATCGTCAGTTCGGTGGTGCGGCGCGCGGGCTTGACGCCCGCCGGCTCCAGTACCTGGCGCACCACGTCCAGCATTTCGTCGGGCACCGGGTAGGTGATAAGGGTTTCGTTGGCGAAGTCTTTGGCCGTGAGATGCGTTTTGGCCGTCAGTGCATGGTGGTTGGCCAGCAGCGCCATGATTTCAAAGCGAAACAGCGGATGGAAGTCCACCGTTTCATCGGCGTCGGCCTCCGACACGATGGCGATGTCGGCGCGGTCCTGCAGCACCAGCGCGATCGGGTCCGGGTGAAAGCCCGAGACGATGTCCAGTTCCACCTCGGGCCAACGTGTGCGAAACGCGTCCATGGCCGGCATCAGCCAGTCAAAACAGGTGTGGCATTCGACCGCGATGCGCAACTGGCCGGAGCGCCCCGTGGCCAGCCGCGCCACGTCGCGCTCGGCTTCCTCGACCTGCGGCAGCACGGCGTCGGCCAGCGCCAGCAGGCGAAGGCCGGTGGTGCTGAACTGCGGCGGCACCGATTTACGCTCGAACAGCGGCGTGGCGTAGCGCTCTTCAAGCAGCTTGACCTGGTGCGACAGCGCCGATTGGGTGAGGTTGAGCAGTTGCGCCGCGCGCACCAGGCTGCCGCTGTCGCGCAGTGCCGTCAGGGTGCGCAGGTGGCGCAATTCGAGGATGGAGGGGATCATGATGGATTTCTTGTGAATCAATAATTTTCACGTTGAAAGGCAATATCTTTCGTTTGAATAATAGTTGAATCCGGCCGACCATTGCCTTCTTTGTTGATTCGCAATCGGGAGATAGCCGGCATGGTCCATACACACACCCTGGGTTTTCCGCGCATGGGCGCGCACCGGGAACTGAAATTCGCGCTTGAAAAACACTGGCGCGGCGACATCGGCCTGGCCGCGCTGGAAGCCGCCGGCGCCGAATTGCGCGAGCGCCACTGGGCCGTGCAGAAAGAAGCCGGCCTGGACTTCGTGACAGTGGGCGACTTCGCCTTTTACGACCACGTGGCCAACCACATCCAGATGCTGGGCTGCGAACCGGCGCGATTTGGTTTCACGGGCCAGGAGCCTGCACTGAGCCGTTACTTCGCCATGGCGCGCGGTGTGAATGCCGAAGGCGGCCACACCCACGGCGCGGACTGCGGCTGTGCACCTGAAAAAGCCGGGGGCGGCGCCTTCGCGCTGGAGATGACCAAATGGTTCGACACCAACTACCACTACCTCGTGCCGGAGTTCGGCCCGGGCACCGAATTCAGCCTGGCCTCGGAACGCCTGTTTGACGAAGTCGCGCAGGCCAGGCTGGCAGGGCACGCCGTCAAGGCGGTGCTGCTCGGGCCGCTGAGTTTCCTCTGGCTGGGGACGGAAAAAACGCCAGGCTTCGACCGCTTCAGCCTGCTGGACAAGCTGCTGCCGGTGTACGAAAAAATCCTGGCCCGCCTCAAGGCCCAGGGCGTGGAATGGGTGCAGATGGACGAACCCATCCTGGGCCTGGACTTGCCGGCCCAATGGAGCCAGGCGTTTGAGTCGAGCTACTGGCAGCTCGCGCGCAGCGGCGCCAGGCTGCTGCTGGCGACCTACTTTTCACCGTTGCAGGAGAACCTGCGCCTGGCCTGCCAGTTGCCGGTGGCCGGCCTGCATGTGGATGCGGTGCGCGCGCCCGAAGAATTGGTGGGAGTGGTCGACTGGCTGCCCAGCCACAAGGTGCTGTCGGTGGGCATCGTCGACGGCCGTAACATCTGGCGCACCGACCCTGATGCCGCTTTGGCGCGGCTGCGGCCGGTGGCGGAAAAGCACAATGGCGAGCTGTGGCTGGCGCCTTCGTGCTCCTTGCTGCACGTGCCTTACAGCCTGGACGCCGAGGACAAGCTGGACGCCGAGCTCAAGTCCTGGCTGGCCTTCGCGGTGGAAAAGCTGCTTGAACTGCGCATGCTCAAGGCCGCGCTGGAAGGGCGAGAAAAATCGGTGGAAACCGAACTGGCCGCAGCCCGGCTGGCCGCCCATGCGCGCCGCAGCAGCCCGCGCGTGCACCGCGCCACCGTGGCGGCGCGGCTGGCCCAAGCCGCCGCCGGGGACGACCAGCGGCTTTCGCCCTTCAGCCACCGCCAGCAAGTGCAGCGCGCGCGCTTTGCCTTGCCGTTGTTCCCGACCACCTCGATAGGCTCATTTCCGCAGACCGCCGAAATACGCGCCGCGCGCGCGGCCTTCAAGCGCGGCGAGATCGGCAAATCGCAGTACGCCGAAAAAATGCAGGCCGAAATCCGGCTGGCGGTGCGCAAGCAGGAGGCGCTGGGCCTGGACGTGCTGGTGCACGGCGAGGCCGAGCGCAACGACATGGTCGAGTATTTCGGCGAGCAGCTCGACGGTTTTGCCTTCAGCGCCAACGGCTGGGTGCAGTCTTACGGCTCACGCTGCGTGAAGCCGCCGGTGATTTACGGCGACGTGGCGCGCCCCGCGGCCATGACGGTGGCCTGGACGGTGTACGCGCAAAGCCTCACCAGGCGGCCCATGAAGGGCATGCTGACCGGCCCCATCACCATCCTGCAATGGTCCTTTGTGCGCGACGACCAGCCGCGCAGCCTGACCACGGCGCAGATCGCCTGGGCGATTCGCGACGAGGTGGTGGAACTGGAAAGCGCGGGCATAGGCATCATCCAGATCGACGAGCCGGCGATACGCGAAGGCCTGCCGCTGCGCCGCGCCGGCTGGAAGCCTTATCTCGAATGGGCCACGCGCGCTTTTCGCATCAGCGCCAGCGGCGTGGCGGATGAAACGCAGATCCACACCCACATGTGCTATTCGGAGTTCAACGACATCCTGCCGGAGATTGCCGCCATGGATGCCGACGTGATCACCATCGAGACCAGCCGCTCCGGCATGGAACTGCTGCGCGGCTTCGGTGACTTCAAGTACCCCAACGAGATAGGCCCCGGCGTCTATGACATCCATTCGCCGCGCGTGCCCACGGTGGGTGAAATGGTGCGGCTGCTGCGCAAAGCGGCCGCGGTGATCCCGGCGGCAAACCTCTGGATCAACCCTGATTGCGGCCTGAAAACCCGGGGTTGGCCCGAGACCGAAGCGGCGCTGGGAAACATGGTGCAGGCCGCGCGCGAGGTGCGGGAGGAACTCGCGGCCTGAGGCCAGTCCAGCGCGTCAAGTGCCGCGCTTGAGGAACTGCGGAATCTGCAGGCCGTCGGGCGAATTGACGTTGCGCGACATGGCCGGTGCATTGCTCACCTGCACAGGCCGGCCGACCGCGCGGGCCGTGCTCTGGGCGGACATGCGGGCGCCGTGCACCAGCGATTCCTGCGCCGGCATCAGGCTGCCGGGCAGGGAGCTGCCCAGGCGCGATGTGGCTGCCTTTTGCGCGGGCGCAGGATTGAGGGGCCTGGCGCACAGTGTCGCGGCGACCGAAGGCCGGGGCGCGATCCTCTGGGGGGCGGCCTTGGCCACTGGCCTTGTCTGCACGGGGGCGTCGTTGGCTGCTTGCGGCGGGTAGAGCGTGGGCCTGATCCAGTTGAGGATGGGCTGCCATTGCTGCAGGTCCTGCGCGGCGGTGCTGGCCGGCAGGTCAAAAATCGTCATGCCGCGCTCCAGGCTGCGCACATAAAGCTGG
>NZ_CALROB020000030.1:0-68793 GCF_943369675.1 Polaromonas sp. YR568
TGCGCCTGGAAGGCGTCGAATACGGCCGCTGCCTGATGCATGCGCCCTGGGCCATTTCTTTTGCACCGCAAGCCGCCGCGCGTTTTCATTTCGTCGCCAGCGGGGATGCCTGGATGCACACGCCGCAGTTGGGGTGGGTGGAGTTGAAGGCCGGCGACGCGGTGCTGCTGCCGCGCGGCACGGCCCACACCATCGCCAGTTCACCCGAGGTGCCGCCGGTGGCCCTCGCGACATTCGACCGCGAACGCGTCGCGGAGGACATCTACCTGCTGCGGGACGGCGCGCCCGTGGCGCAAGCACCCTCGCACGTCATGTTCTGCGGCAGCATGACTTTCAACCTCGACCCGCTGCACCCGCTGCTGGCCATGATGCCGGAGGTGATACGCGCCGGCGAACTGGCCCAGCGCGACCCGGGCGTGCCCATGCTGCTCGACGCGATGGAGCGTGAAGCCTCGCTCAACCGCATAGGCGCCTGCGGCATCCTGGCGCGCATGGCCGACGTGCTCGCCGCGAGCATCATCCGCGCCTGGGTGGAATGCGCCTGCAGCAACTCGACGGGCTGGATCGCCGCGCTGCGCTCGCCCGGCGTGGGCAAGGTGCTGGCCGCCATCCACGCCTCGCCCGAGCAGGACTGGAGCGTGCCCGAGATGGCCAGCATCATGGGCGCCTCGCGCTCACGGTTTGCGCAAGCCTTCAAGGACTCTGTGGGCGAGAGCCCGGCCCGCTACGTGGCCCGCATCCGCATGTTCCAGGCCCGCAGCTGGATCGCGCAGGACGGCATGCGCGTCACCACGGCCGCCGACCGGCTGGGCTTCGACTCCGAGGCCTCCTTCAGCCGGGCGTTCAAGCGGGTTGTCGGGCATGCGCCGAGCAAGGCGCGCAGTCCAATGTGAGCAGGAGGCTTGAATAATCGACGACTTGACTTTATTACCCGAGATCAACGTACGTCGAACCCAGGCGAGACGGCTCCCTGGTATTCAAGGGGCGGCATCATATGATTCCATTTAAATGTCCAAAACCTCAGTTAAACCTCCAGTTCGAAACACAACTCGCAACGATCCCGCAGCGGAGGCCCTGCGCCGCTTCAGGCTCATCTTTAACGCGGTCAAGACGCACTTTCGCGAAGTGGAGAAAAAAGCGGGGTTGGCGGGTGCGCAACTTTGGGCCCTGAGCGTGGTGCGCGGCACGCCCGGCATCGGCGTCAGCGAACTCGCCAATCAAATGGACGTGCATCAGTCCACGGCCAGCAACCTGTTGAAAGCCTTGGTGGCCGGGGGCCTGGTTGAAGTCGAACGGTCCGGCACCGACCGGCGCGCCCTGGCGCTTCGCGTCTCGCCGGCAGGCCTCAAGGTCTTGAAACGCGCCCCCGGCCCCTTTTCAGGGGTGCTTCCTGAAGCGCTGGCAAGCCTCGACACGCCGGCGCTCATTCGGCTTAACCGGGACCTGGACAAGGTGATCCAGGCCCTCGCGGTGGACAAGCGCGCCGCTAACATTCCGCTCGGACAGCCGGACATCTGATCAAAACCGGCCCCACGGCGGGGCGCGGCGCTCCCAGAATCAGCCTGGCCTACGACATCTGCCGTGCGTAAGGCTAAGTGGAACCTGTCAAGGGCCAATAAACGCCGGTATATTTCGCAAAAAATCGCAACGAACTTAGGCTCGTCATTGCCGTTGTATTTGTTCGGACTCGGGCATATACATTTGCACCAATATAATTACATGGATGAACATCGCGTTACCGGTTTACCGCCATAAAGCATGAAAACTTTCCGGCTGCAGCTGCGGTTTCTGATCCCGCTGGTCGTGATCCTTTCAGCGGCCGCCTATCTGGCGCTCCCCTTGATGGACCGCCTGACGCTTCGCTGGTTCGCGCGCGACCTGAACATGCGCGGTACGCTCGTGGCGAACGCGTTGTCCGAGTCGATCGCGGATGCCTTGCCCGACCCGCGCGGCCGCAAACTGCAGACCTTGTTCAATCGCGCTGTGCAAGACGAGCGCCTGGTGGCAATCGGCGTGTGCTCCCAGGGCATGAAGTTGCTGGACAGCACATCGACGTTTCCCAAGGACCTGGACTGCGCGCGAGCCAGCCAGATTGCCGGCGAGCCCGATCCGGTGTTGCGCATTGGCGGCGGCCCGGTACATGTGGGCGTGTATCCCGTCACGGCGGAATCCGGCAACGTCGGGCAATTGGTCCTTTTGCAGGATCTCAGCTTTATCGAGCGACGAAGCAAGGACACGCGGCAGTACCTGATCATCCTCATTGCCAGCCTCGGCGGCGTGATTGCCCTCGCAACGATGGTCATAGCCCAGCTGAGCTGGCGTGGATGGGTGTCCGGCACCCGCGCCCTCCTGCGCGGAGAAGGCCTCGTGCGCCCCCTGGCCGGCACCGCGCCGGAACTCGCACCGCTCGCAGCCGACCTGCGCGCCCGCCTGCGGGACCTGGAGGACGAGTACCGGCGGTCGCACGGGCCGGAAACTGAATGGAATCCGCAAAGACTGCAATCGCTTCTGCGCGGACAGTTGAGCGGTGATCAGGTCATCGTGGTCTCAAATCGCGAGCCTTACATTCATGACCGGGAGCATGGGCAGGTGGTCGTACGACGCCCCGCCAGCGGACTGATCACCGCCGTTGAGCCGGTCATGCGAGCTTGTTCGGGAAGCTGGATTGCGCACGGCAGCGGCAGCGCCGACAGGGAAACGGTCGACAGGCACGACCGCGTCGCCTTGCCGCCGGGGCAGAGCGAATACGTGTTGCGCCGGCTCTGGCTGACTGAAGAGGAAGAACAGGGTTACTACTACGGTTTCGCCAACGCAGGGCTATGGCCGCTGTGTCACGTTGCGCACGTGCGGCCGATATTCCGCGAGTCGGACTGGCACCATTACCGCGCTGTCAACCAACGGTTCGCCGACGCCGTGGTGGCCGAGGCGCGAAGCGAAGACCCTGTCGTGCTGGTGCAGGACTATCACTTTGCCCTGCTGCCCGCCATGGTGCGGGCCAAACTGCCAAGGGCGACCATCCTGACCTTCTGGCACATCCCCTGGCCCAATCCCGAATCGTTCGGCATTTGCCCCTGGCGGCGTGAGATTTTGCAAGGCATGCTTGGCAGCACGATTCTGGGCTTTCACACACTCTTTCACTGCAAAAATTTCATTGAGACGGTCGACCGGTACCTGGAAGCCCGAATCGAACACGAACACTCGACGATTTCCTACCAGGGCGCGGACACCTTCGTAGAGAGCTATCCGATCTCAATTGCTTGGCCGGATGAGGCTGAGCGCCAAAGCTGGCCTGCGGTCGAGCAATGCAGGCGAAACGTGTTCGGGCGCCTGGCCATTCCGCAGGGGCACAGACTGGCCGTCGGCATCGACCGGTTCGACTACACCAAGGGTATCCTTGAGCGCCTGTATGCGGTGGAGCGCATGCTGGAGAAGCACCCGCAATGGCTGAGCCGCTTTACTTTTGTGCAGGTGGCGGCTCCCTCTCGCGGTGTCCTGGAGGAATACCGGACATTTCAGGAGCGGATCCGGCAGGTGGCGGAGCGTATCAACAACCGCTTCGGCACCCCCGACGGGCCGGTGATCCGGCTGCTGGCGCAACACCACGACCACGAGGCTGTCAATGAGTTGTACCGCGCCACCGATGCTTGCCTGGTCACCAGCTTGCATGACGGGATGAACCTGGTGTGCAAGGAGTTCGTGGCGGCGCGCGATGACGAGCGCGGCGTGTTGATTTTGAGCCGCTTCGCGGGCGCAGCGCGCGAGATGCCCGAGGCTTTGATCGTCAACCCCTACCATGTTGAGGAAACAGCCGACGCCTTGCACCAGGCCTTGCTGATGCCTGAAGGCGAGCAGCGCGAGCGCATGGCCAGCCTGCGCACCACCGTGCGGGAATTCAACGTTTATCGCTGGGCGGGCAGGATGCTCTCCGACGCCGCGCGCTGGCGGCTGCGCGAGCGAATTGCGCAACGGGTACAAAGGCACCGGCTGGAATGAACCGCGAACCCCTTCCCGACGATGTCCGGCGGTTCGTTCTCGCGAGCGTGCCGTCGGTGCCCTATATCGAGTCGCTTCTTCTCATGCGGCGCGATGCCGGGGCGACCTGGAACGCACCCCAGCTCGCCGGCCGCCTGTACGTTCCAGTGGCCCAGGCGGCGCACCTCCTGGAGTCGCTGAGAACTGCGGAGATTGCGGTTCGTGTCCCCGACGCGGAAGGCGTCTACCGTTACCAGCCGTCGCGGGAGTTGGCAGAATTGCTGGATCGGGTGGCAGCGCATTACGCGGGCAATCTCCTGGGGGTCACCGATTTGATCCACTCCAGCCTGAACCGGCGGGCGAACCAGTTTGCGGATGCGTTCCGCTGGCGAAAGGATTCCTGACATGGCGGCCGTCATTTATCTTTTATGTGCCTTGACCTGCCTGGCCTGCTTCGGGCTGCTGTTTCGTGCGTGGCGTTCCAGCCGAACCCCTTTGCTGTTCTGGAGTGCGCTGTGTTTTGCGGGCTTGAGCGTCAACAACTTCCTGCTGGTTGTCGACAGGCTCGTGCTGCCGGCGGTGGACCTGTCCACCTGGCGGCTCGCCACCGGACTGGTTGCGCTGCTCTTGCTGCTGTTCGGCCTTATCTGGGAGGAGGACTGACCATGAACCAGATGCTGATGGGCGCCATCGCCGTTACGTCGCTGCTCGCCGGGCTTTTTTTCTTCAAATTCTGGCGGCACACGCGGGATCTGTTTTTCCTGTATTTCGCGTTGTCATTCTGGCTGGAGGCCGTCAATCGCTTCGTGCTCGGGCTGATGATCGGCGCCCATGAGGACGGCGTACTTTTTTACAGCGTCCGGCTTGCGGCATACGGGCTGATACTTCTGGCGATCTGGCAGAAAAACCGGCCGCTGCGCTGAGGTGTCCCGGAGTTTCGGCGCACAACAGGCCGATACAGTGCGGAAGAGGACACTGTGCTTCGCGCGGGCATTCGCGGCCGGGGAAATTCGGGATCGTTTTATAAAAGCAATAGCGTTGCTGAAGCTACGATGGTAGGTCCCAGCGCGCCAAGGAACAGGCCTCCTGCGCCTACCGATTCGTCGGCGAAGCCGCACTTGAGCAAGGCCAACCCCGCCGGATTCGGTGCATTCGCGATCACAGTCAACCCGCCCCCCGCTACGGCACCGGCTACCAGCATGTACTTCGAGTCCGCCGGGATGCTGGAAATTTGCGCGCCGAGGTAAGTCAATGCGGCGTTGTCCGTCACGGCAGTCAGGCCAAGTGCGCCGAAGAAGAGTTCGAGCGGCTCCAGGGCGGAAACAATGGGCTGCAACCACCAGCGTTGCAGCCCGCCCAGAACAACCAGGCCCGCCAGAAAGAATGCCACCAGCAGTGCTTCCTTGATAAGCAGGGGATTCTGGTAGCGCTCATAGGCCTGGGCAAAGCCCAGAAAGAGCAGGAATATTCCCAGGAAGGCAACGGGATGGTGCGCGAACACGATGACGGCCGCCAGCAGCAACAGATGGACCGCGGCCACCGGCCAAGGCACTTGCAAAGATGGTGAACCATCAGCCGCCTCGGGAACGGCATCCTGAACAAGGTGTTTGCGAAGCGCAAAGGCGGCAACGGATGCATTGAGCATCACGGCAATCGCGGCCTTCCAGCCGAACTGGGCAAACATGAAGGCGCTGTCCCATTGCCACGTGGCGGCGACCATGAGCACCGGCGGCGCCGCATAAGCCGTCAATGTTCCGCCAATGGACACGTTGACGAACAAAACACCGAGAGCCAGGTACTTCACCCGCTCAGGCATGTCCTTTCGGAACACCAGTGGCGCTAGCATGAGCGCGGCGATCGTCATGGCGGCAGGCTCCGTGATGAGGGAGCCGAAAAGCGGAACGGCGGCCAGTCCCAGCCATGCGGTGGCCAGTTGCGCCGGGACCGGCAGCAATTTCGCGGCCGCATTGATCGTGCGCAGCACGGTGTCCAGCACCGGCCTGGACCCGGCCACGACCATCACCACAAAAACAAACAGGGGCTCGGCGTAATTGCGCGACTCCGCATACGCCAGCGCCTGTTCGCCGCCCGACACGAATGCCATCACCAGGACCAGAACGATGGCCCAGAAGCCGAAAACGACTTCGACCTCGCCCAGCAAATGGAAGAGACCGGCGTGCCGTGGAAAACGATTGGCAAGCCGCTCGAACTGCTTGGTGCTGAAGGTGTGCAGGAGGGCAAGCGCAAAAAGGCCTGCAGCGAGGTATTCAACGTTGGATGTCGGCATGATGGGCGTGGGTAGGTCCGCGAGGCGGCCCGACCATCGCGCAAACCTGATTCATTGAAAAGATGAACCACCCATTGAAGAGTGTACCGGCAGTCGCGAACAATTCCTCAAGGCCTGTTCATTAACCAGACGTGTACAGATCACTGTCTTGTTTTGCTGCCGCGAACCCATGGCGATTCAGCCGACCGGGCGCACGGTGTCATTCGGCTCAAAGGGCAAATACGAAAAAAACGCCCGCCAGGAAATAGACGACAACGACTGCGACAGCACAAAGCGCAACGATTGAATACACGCCGCCCAGATCGCCCCGGTTTCCGGATTTCTCTTCAGCCGGCGGTTTTGAGTTGTGTGGTGGCCGCATATCCAATCCTGGAGAAAGCCCTCATTCACCACGCGTCTGCAATTCGCATGGCCCACAAAATGAATGGCTGGTAACGAGGACCGGGCGCAAGGTAATTTGCACCCGGTATGCCGTTTCGGCAAAAAAAGAGCCTCCAGAGGGCTCGAGCCCCTGAAGGCCCTAAAGTCCTCGCTGGGAAATTTTCCGAAACCGGAAATACCTATTATATTTGTTCAAATGTATATGGCATCAGGTATTTCCCTGAATGCGCGGGGCGTCATCACGCGTTCAAGCCTTGGGCAGGCGGAGTAACTGCAGATCGGCCAGCAGGGCGTAGAGCGGGACGCTGACCAGGCGAGAAACGGCGCTTGCGACCAATGCGCTGGCCATCAAGCTGAGGACCAGGCCGTGGCCGTCGACCATTTCCATCACGATGATGAATGCGGTCATGGGCGCATGCGTGACGGCGGCAAGAAATCCCGCCATTCCCAGCGCTATCAGCGTGGGCGCATTGACGTAGCCGGTCAGTTGGGCGATGTCGTTGCCCAAGGCGCCGCCTATCGCCAGGGACGGCGCAAAAATTCCGCCCGGAACACCGGACCAGGCGGTAATCCAGGTAGCGATGAACTTGAGCAACGCATACAGCGACGAGGATTCCCCGCCGCTTTCCAGCATCGCGCGGGTATGGGCATAACCGCCGCCATAGGTATCGCCATGGCTCACGCAACCCAGCACAGCCACCGCCAGGCCGCAAGCCGCCGCGAAGCGCACGGGCGCCTTTTGCCGGAAGCGGCTGAACCAGTCGGGTGTGCCGCCCGCAAGGGAAACGGCCAACAGCCTGGAAAACAAGCCGCCCGCCAAGCCGCTGCAGACGGCGACCAGCAAGCCCGGCAGCAGCAGCGCCATGCTGATGTTTTCGACGCGGATTACGCCGAAATAGGTGGCGTTGCCGTAGATCGACACGGCCATCAGACCGCCCAGCACGATGGCCGCCAGCAGCAGCCCGTTGCTGCGTTGCTCGGGTTTGCGCGTCAGTTCCTCAATGGCGAACATCACTCCACCCAGCGGCGTGTTGAATGCCGCGGCGATGCCGGCCGCACCGCCGGCCAGCAGCAGCCCCTGCTCCGACACCCGGGAGCCGGAAGGCAGCCAGCGACGGGCGTGGTACATGACCCCGGCGGCAATCTGCACCGACGGGCCTTCCCGGCCCAGGGACAGCCCGCCCAGCAGTCCCCAGGCGGTCAGCAGCATCTTGGCCGCGGAAAGCCGCAGCGACACAAACAATCCGCGCGAGGCGGCAGGCACTTCGGAGGTCAGGGCCGCCATGACCTGGGGAATGCCCGAGCCCGCTGCGCCTGGGGCGTAGCGCCTGGTCGCCCAGACGATGGCTGCGGTGCAGACAGGCGTCCATAACAGCGGCCCCCACCAGTAGCTCTTTTCGAACACGAAAAAGAGCTTCAGCGCATGCTCGGTCAGCCAGGTAAATGCCACGACGGCCAGCCCCGCCAGCACGGCCGACGCCAATACGACGGTGCGGCCGGCCCACAGCCGCCAGTCGGCCATTTCGTTTCGCAAATTTGACAGGAATGGGGGATGGGCTTTCATGAGGCGCCTGGCAAGTACATTTGTGGAAATGCAATAGGGATTTCCACAAATGTAAACGAAGCGGCCATCAAAGCGGCGCCGTAGCGCGAACTGCCCTCCCGGGCAGGCGGCCCTGCCCGGATCCACATTCAAGAGGCTAAGGCTGCGACCTGAACCGCTTGACAGCCGCCGCGTCCCACACAAGGCCGTTGCCAGGCCGGTCCGGCGGGGTGATGCAACCGTCAACCACCTTCAGGGGCTCCTGAAGGATCGCATCGGCCCAGTCGACGTATTCGAGCCAGTGCGCAGTAGGCGTTGCCGCCATCAAGTGCGAGCTGACTTCGTGGAACAGGTGGGAAGAGAACTCGACGCGCGCCGCGTCGGCCAGCGCAGCCGCAGCCATCCAGCCGGTCACACCGCCGATGCGCTCCAGGTCGGGCATGACAAAGTCGCTGGCGCGCTGCGACAGCGCGTGCGCCATCGCCCTCGGCCCCGCGAAGTTCTCGCCGATCTGGATCGGGGTCCGGAGCAAAGCGGCAAGCCCGGAACTGGCGGCGTAGTCATCGTGGGCCACGGGTTCTTCGATCCAGTACAAACCTTCGCCGTCAAGCGACATGCAACGCTCGCGCGCCTCGTTCGGCGTCAGGCGCTGGTTGAAGTCCGACATCAGCACAATGTCGTCGGCGATGGCGGCGCGAACGGCGCGCACCGCCGCGAGATCTTCTTGCGCTGATGCCCGGCCCAGCCGCATTTTGATGGCGCGGAAACCTTCCGCCACGAGCTCTCGGGCCTCGTCCGCCGCAGCCGGCGCGTCCAGCAGGCCAAGGCCATTGCTGTTGTAGGCCTGAACGGAACGCAATGGCGCGCCCAGCAAACGCGCGAGCGGCAGGTTCGCCGAAATCGCCAGCGCGTCCCAGCACGCGATGTCGATGCCGGCCATGAGCATGGATACGATGCCGCGCGCGCCGAGCAGTCGGAACCGCGCCTCAAGCAGGCGGCGCACTTCGGCCGGTGAGGCGTCTTTGCCGGCGAGCAACGCGTTCGCATCCTGTAGCAGGGCCATCGCCGCCTTGCCCGCAGCCGGAAGGTAGCAAAACAGGTATGCGCGGCCGATGATGCCCTCTTCGGTCAGCAGATCCATCAGCAGCAACGGTGCTTCGGTGATGCGCATGGCGCTGGTGCCGAGCGCGCGACGCATCGGCACGACCACCAGCGTCGCCTCAATGGCCCGTATCGTGAGGCCGGCCAGGCCTTTCGGCGTGTTCATGCCGGGCGCCCTTCGGCATGCACCGAGAGGATGTCGAAGATGGCCCGGTTGCAGGGCGTCGGCACGCCGAGCCGGACGCCCCTGGCAACCACGTCACCGCTGAGCCATTGCACTTCAATGCGGTTTCCGCGCTCAAGGTCGTTGTGCATGGAAGAGCTCATGGTTGCGGGCACCTGGTCCGCAAAAGCAAGCCTGTCGTCGGCGTAATCGGCGGGCAATGCAACCCCTTCGGCGCGCGCGACCTGCACCACTTCGTCCATCACCGCGCGCAGGAAGGCCCGCGAGCGCGCGTTGGCGCGTATCGGCCCTATGGGCGTGCGCACCGTGCTGGTGGTGCCGGACAAGCCGACCAGGAACACGAACTTCTCCCAGATCGCGCGCTGGATGTTGGCGCTGACCTCGACATCAATGCCGGCTTCCGTGCAGGCGTCACGAAACTGCATGATTCGCGCGGAACTGCTGCCGTCGTACTCACCGAACACCAGCTTCTGCATCGTTCCCGAGTGCCGGATGAGGCCGGGTTCGGCAATGGTCGCGGCAATATAACAAACGCCCCCGATGACGTGCTTGTCTCCCAGCGACTGCCGCAGCGTGTCGTCCTTGACCACGCCGTTCTGGAACGAAACCACGGCGGTCTGCTCACCGATCACCGGCTTGATGGCTTGCGCCGCGCTGGCCGTGTCCCACAGCTTGACCCCGAACAGCACGATATCGGCGATGCCGGCCTCAGCCGGCTTGTCCGTGACCTTGACGTCGTGTAAATGCAGGTTGCCGCGCGGGCTCTCCAGGCGCAGGCCGCCCTCACGGATCGCCGCAAGCTGCTTTCCCCGCGCGATGAATGTGACGTCGTGCCCGGCATTGGCAAGCCGTGCGCCGAAGTAGCCGCCGACGCCGCCGGTTCCCATAACGATGATGCGCATTTTGTCTCCTTGTAAAAAACGGGTGAAGATGAGAAGTCGTCACGTTTTCCGGCGCACAGGCAGAGGCGCCCGGTCGATATCAATGGCCCCGGCACCAGCGTCGACTGAATGTTTGAGTCATCCGGCTGCGAGCTTTCGGGCAGGTCAGTGGGCAAGCTGCCCAGGCGGTCGTGCCGGCGGATCGAGCAGGCCCAACGCAGGGCGCACAATTCCTTCGAGGAGCGCGCGCTCGGGCCGCGCGCGTGCGAGCACGCGAATGCCCATCAGCACGCCGAGCAGCATGCGCGCGGCATCTTTCGCGTCCGCTGCGGTGGAGATTTCACCGCTCTTCTGGCCCCTGCTGACGCAACGGCGAAAGAATGCCTCGATCTGCTTGAGTTCTTCCGCCACGACAAGCCGGAACTCCGGATCGTGCGGCGCGATTTCCAGCGCGGCGTTGACCAGCATGCAGCCGCGGCACTCCAGGTCGCCCATGGATCGCTCGACGATCTCGCCGAGAAACGCGGCGACGGCATCACGGGGCGCAAGCCCTTCGAAGCGCCTGATACGGTCCCGCACGCTTTGCTCAAGATAGTGTTCCAGCGAACGCCGGTACAGCGCACGCTTGTCGCCAAAGGCGTTGTAGAGGCTTGCGCTAGTAAGGCCCATGCCTTCAGCCAGCTCGCGTACCGACGTGACCTCGTATCCGCGCGACCAGAAACACTGGACGGCGGCATCAAGGACTGCGGATTCATCGAACTGTCGGGGTCTGGCCATGACAATGCATTCTGGATACGAAGCGCCATTATGTATCACTCGCTCCAAAATGGTCAAACTCAAAAAATGCTCAAGCGTGTCGTCAGGCATCCGCCCGGCAAGGCGCGCGGCCCCATGTGCCCAGGGCGTGGTGAATTGCGCTGCGAGCCGAGCCGAGCCGAGCCTGTGCCTACAGCAGCCCGCTCGTCAGCGCCTTCAAGGTTGCCGCGGCGCGTGTCGTGCATTCGAGCTTGCGAAAGATGTTCTCCAGGTGCGCGCGCACCGTGCTCGGGCTGATACCCAGTGTGCGCGCGGCCTCCTTGTTGCTCTCGCCGTGGCTGATGCGGCGCAGCACCTCGATTTCGCGGTCCGTCAACAGCCCGGCCGCATGGTCGGGCCCAGGCTTGGGCGCGGCCACCGGCCCGCCGGTCAGCGCGGACACCACCTTGGTGTCGAACCGCCCGCGCGTCGCCTCATCGCGCAGTCGCCGCGTGGCGTCCGCTTCGCCCAGGCCGGCGCGGCCGGGGCGGCCGGTCTGCCACATGGCCCACTGCGCCGCCGCCGAGAGCACGCGCCCTTCGATGCCGATCGCGTCCCCCGACGCACCGCGGAAGAAGCCCGAACCATCCAGGCGTTCGTCGGCATACGAGGCGATGTCGGCCTCGTCGGCCAGGCTGCCGATACGCCGCGCGGCGCGCGCCGTCCAGTAGGGCACCAGGCGCAGCCGCTCCATCGCCGCATCGCCGGGCCGGCCGGGCAGGTTCCAGATCTCATTCGGCACCGCGGCGCGGCCCATGCCGTGGATCAAGGCCGCGCGGTGGATGCGACTGCACTGTGCTTCGGGCAGGCCGAGCTGCACGGCGCAGCCTTGCGCCGCTTCGGCCACGCGGCGCGAGTAGCCGGTGAGCCAGGGCAGCTTCAGGTCGATCACGTCGGCGATCAGCTCCAGCGGCGCGGTCGGCGCCGGCAGCACTTCGGCCAGGGTGAGCGAATCAACGCCCGCCGGGTCTTGCTCCAGCGTGTGGAGCCAGTCGGCCGCGTTCTCGCGCAAGGTGGGCAACCACTCGGCGGGGTATTGCCGGCCGGCGCGCGCGGCCAGGCCGCTTAATGCGTGCTCAAGGCTGTAGACGCGGCTGTGGACCTCCAGGTCGCCCGCGACCTGAACCAGTTGCACCTCGACCGGCACCTCACTGCCGGCGAGCGCATTGGGCTGGCCGCCGCCGTCCAGGGTCTCGAAGATGCGGCGCAGTGCGCGCTCGACGGGTAGGGGCAGGCCCAGCGTGCGCGCCACGTCGCCGGACACCTCGCAATGGATCTGCGCCGCCGGGCCGGTCAGCCCGGACAGGTGCGCCGGCATGCCGACCGCCAGCATCGCCTGCCGCCCGTTGACGTCATCGCCCATCAGGTCGGCGATCTCCGGCGCGTTCGCGGTGCAGCCCGACCAGCGCAGCAGCGAGACATAGGCCACGTGCGTCTGCAGTTGCGCGTCGAGGCCGAGCGCCGCCGCGAGGCGCACGGCCAGCCACGCGGTGCGGGCGGAATGGTCGATGGGCTGGCCCATGCTCAGGTCGCCGACAAAGGCGAGTGCCTTGACGGCATCAAAGACCTGGACCTGGGAGCCTGCGCCATGGGCGGCTGGGACGGGCATCGCTGGGCTCCGGATGGGGGAACGGAAATGGGGGCGCGCCGGACGGCGCGCCCCGCATTATGCCGCCCTCACTTGACGCTTTGCACCGCGTCCAGGATCACCGCCGCCACCTTGGCCGGCTGCGATTGCTGGGGCACGTGGCTGCTTTTGACCGTGCTGAGTTTGGCGTTGATGGCCTTAGCCATGGAGCGCTGCAGTTCCGGCGCGATCATGCGATCGGATTCGGCCAGCAGGTACCACGAGGGTTTCTGCTTCCACGCAGCCACCGACACCTTGTCGCCGAAGGCGCTGCCCAGAATCGGGCCTTGTGTCGCCGCCATCACCGCGGTGGTAGCGGCCGGCAGGTCCTGCGCGAAGTGCTTGCCCATGCCCTCTGGCGTGAGGTACAGCCAGCCCGCGGGATCGGGCGCGAAGTGGGCCACTCCCGAGGGGGTCGGAAAGCCCTTGCCGAGCTCGCCTATCACCTGGCCGACGTCGGGCGCGAAAGCCGCGACGTAGACCAGTGCTGAGACTTTCGGGTTGTCGCCGGCCTGCGTGATCACGGCGCCGCCCCAGGAGTGGCCGACCAGCACGACTTTGCCCGGCTGTGCGTCGATGGCGCGCTTGGCGGCGGCGGCATCATCGGCCAGCGAGCTGAGCGGGTTCTGCACCGCGACCACATGCACGCCTTTGGCCTGCAGCAAGGGGATCACTTTGGCCCAGTCGGAGCCGTCGGCAAACGCGCCGTGCACGATGACGACGCTGGGTTTGGCTTCGGCCGGCGGTGCAGCGGCGGCGGAAGCGGCCATGATGGAAGCGGCGAGGCCGAGGGTGGTGAGCTTGAGGAAGTTCATGGTGGTAAAGCAGGTTGGTTGAGGAAGACCACAGTGTCTTTTTTAACCGGCTCCGGCGCCATTGGACGAATGTCCTATGACAAATCCCGGCCCGCGCCTCACCGGATGTAAGCCGCCAGCTCTTCCGGCGTCCCTTCAGGGAAGGCCTCCTTCAGGAAGTTGAGGAAGGCGGACACACGCGCGCTCAGCAGGCGGCGTGAAGGGTAGAGCGCCCACAGCGCGACCTCGGGCCCCTTCACATCGCCCCAATGCACCAGCGTTCCGGCGGCGACGTCATTGGCGACCAGCGACAGGGGCAGGCGCGCCGCGCCGACGTTCGCGCGGACTGCATCGCGGACCATGAACAGCGAGGACAGGCTGAGGACGGGCTGGACCGCCAGTTGCTTCTTCTTTCCCTTCTGCGTCACTTCCCACACCGCTGGCTGGCCACCTCCCCCACCGCCCCGCTCCACCACCGGAACGGGTGCACCGCCCGCGGGCCGGTGAAACGCCGCGCCTGCCACCACCACGATGCGGTCCCTCAGGAAGATGCGGCCGACCAGGTTTTCGTCCGGGTCCGGGTTGACGCGTATCACCAGGTCGTAGCCCTCTTCCACCATGTCGACGGTGCGGTCCTCGGTCGTGACCTCGAGCCGGACCTCGCGGTGCTTCATGGCGAACTGCGCCGCCAGCTTTCCCATCGCGGCCTGCGAGAAGAGCAGCGGCGCGCTCACCCGCAAGCTTCCCCGCGGTTCCTTGCCGCCGGAGGCGATGGCCGCCGTCGTCTCGTCGAGCTCGGCGAGCAGCACGGACGTCTTCTCGAACAGCGCCCGCCCTTCTTCGGTGAGCTTCAGCGCGCGCGCGCCCCGCTCGAAAAGGCGCAGGTTCAGGCCGCTCTCCAGGTCGGCCACCCGCCGGGACAGCGTGGCCTTGGGGCGGCCCGATTCACGGGAGGCCCGCCCGAAGCCGCCATGCCGGGCGACAAGCGTGAAATCGGCAAGTGCGAGAAGGTCCATGTGTTCCACCAGTGAGACAGATGGTCCAAATATAACGGCTATCGGCAATTAAACGAAACGATGAAGATCAAGGCTCTTTCAAACCCAACGGAGTAATTTCATGACCATTCTTGTCACCGGCGCCACCGGCAACATCGGCCGCCAGGTCGTCCAGCAACTCGTCAACCGCGGCGCCGACGTGCGCGCACTGGTGCGCGACCCCGCCAAGGCAAACTTCCCTGCGGGCGTGAACGTCGTGCAGGGCGACCTGCTGGACGTCGACGCCCTGCGCCGCGCCTTTACCGGCGTTTCCACCCTGTTCCTGCTCAATGCGGTCGTGCCCGATGAATTCACGCAGGCCCTGGTCTCGCTCAACCTGGCACGCGAGGCGGGCATAGACCGCATCGTCTACCTGTCGGTGATCCACAGCGACCGCTACCTGAACGTTCCGCACTTCGCGGGCAAGTTCGGCGTCGAGCGCATGCTGGAGCAGATGGGATTCGGCGCCACCATCCTGCGGCCGGCCTACTTCATGGACAACGACCTCACCATCAAGGACGTGGTGCTGGGCCATGGCGTGTATCCCATGCCTATAGGAAGCATAGGAAGCAAAGGCCTGGCCATGATCGATGCACGCGACATCGGCGAGATTGCGGCCCTCGAACTGCTGCGCCGCGAGCGCGCATCCGGGCCGCTGCCCCTGGAGCGCATCAACCTGGTCGGCCCCGACACGCTGACCGGAGACGCCGTCGCGGCCATCTGGTCGGACGTGCTGAAGCGCCCCATCACCTACGGCGGCGACGACACCGCAGCTTTCGAGAAGAACCTGCGCAACTTCATGCCGGCCTGGATGGCATATGACATGCGCCTGATGAGCGAACGCTTCCTGACGGAGGGCATGGTCCCCGAAGCAGGTGACGTAGAGCGCCTGACGAAGCTACTGGGCCGCCCGCTGCACTCGTACCGCGACTTCGCCGCCGCAATTTCCGCTTCGGCCTGAGCGCCGGCGCAGAGCAACTCAACCCAAGGAAACCATCATGATTTATTCAACCGCCACCGTTGAAGTGAACCCGCCAGGCGAAGTGCCGCTCACCCGCGCCCAGGCCTGGGCCGGCCTGGTCCTCAAGGCGCGCGATGCGCGGCTTTTCCTCCCTCCCGGCCTTTGCACCTATTGCGAAGTCGTGGAGGAAAGCAACACCCACGTCGTGCGCGAAGCCACCATCGCAGGCGGTAACCTGCGTGAAATCATCGCTTTCGAGCCGCAGGGCAAGGTGACCTTCTTCCAGGCCGCAGGGCCGCGCGAGGGTGCCATCGTCAACGAACTCTTCGAAGACGACGCGGGGCAACTTCAGCTCCGTTTCTATTGCTACATCGGCCTTCGCGGCAAAGCACCGAATGGGCCCGAAGAGCAGGCCGAACAGGCGTGGATGGACAGCGACAAGGGCTACAAAAGCGCCCTGGCGTCGACGCTGAAACGCACGCGCGAACTGCTCGCGCAAGGCAAGCTGACAGGAGGTGCGCAATGAACTCCGCCAACACTGTGCATTCCGGTCTTGCACGCCCGAAGATCCTGGTGCTGGGCGCCACAGGCGGCACGGGCCGGCTGATCGTGAAGCAAGCCCTCGCGCGCGGCTTCGAGGTCCGCGCGCTCGTGCGCTCCCCCGCCAAAGCGGCCGGCCTGGAGGGCGCCGACATCGTCATCGGCGACGCCCGCGACGAAGCGGCCTTGCGAAACGCGCTGGAAGGCATGGATGCCGTCGTGAGCGCCCTGGGCACGCCGGTCAGTCCGTTTCGTGAGGTGACCCTCCTGTCCTCGGCAACGAAGGCACTTGTCAGCGCCATGAAGGCCGCCGAAGTGTCGCGCCTCGTGTGCATCACCGGCATGGGGGCGGGCGACAGCGCCGGTCATGGCGGGTTTGTGTTCGACCGCCTGATTCTCCCCGCCCTCCTGCGCAAGGTGTACGCCGACAAGGACAGGCAGGAAGCCATCATCAGGGGCAGCGGCCTGGACTGGGTGCTGGTGCGTCCTTCGGTCCTGAACGACAAGGCGCCCACGCACAAGATCCGTGCCCTCACGGACCTCTCCGGTTTCCACGGCGGGACCATCGCGAGGGCGGACGTTGCGCGCTTCGTCCTGGACCAGGTGGGGACCGATACCTGGCTGGGCCGCTCACCGCTGATTAGCTGGTGAACGCCGGCATGCGATTTCTACCGGCCGGGCCAGTCAGCCGCCCGGCGCGCGCGCCATCGCCTTGAGTATTTCGGCCTCGACACCTTTGCAGGTCTTGGCAACAAGGGCCTCGGCAGCCGGCTGTCCCCCCTCGGGATCCAGCGGAAAGCTGTTGTAGATCACAGCCCAGGTTACGTGTCGTCGGGCATACGCCCAGCAAGGCGCACAGTTCTGTGGATCAAGGCGCATTGAATTTCGCTGAAGTTCAGCCAAATCCCGGAGCCCGCACGCATCGTCAGCAGCTGCTGCCCACACAGCGTGTAGTCCAAGTTTTTTTGTCCGCCCCGCCCCCGTCAGACTTCAGTGGCATTCAACACGCCCAGCCGAGTCCGCGGTTCGGCTGGCACGGTTATTTACTTTCAGTCGGTTGCAATCCACCTTGACCAAGTGCAATTGCCGCAGACTCACCGCCTACGCGCCTTCGACCTGTACGCGAGATGAAAATGAAGAGCAGAAGTCCGGCCAGCGTCAACCCGAATCCCGCCCAGACTGCCGAGAGAAGCCCATAACCACTGGCTATGGTGCGCGCCCCTGCCCAGGCGCCGATCGCATTTGCGACATTCAGTGCGGCAAGATTCATAGCGCCCATCAGCGCAGGTGCATCCGGCGCCGCTTGCGTGAGGCGAATCTGGATCGTCGGGATGGCGACCATCATCGTGGCACCGACGCCGAACAGGCCCAGCATCAATATCCATACATGGCCGCCGCCGGCTCCCAGCACTGCAAGGACAATCAGGGCACAGCCGAATCCGGCAATCAACCCACGCGAAGGATGAGTGTCCGCGAGTCTTCCGCCGAGCAGGTTGCCCGCTGTCATGCCGAGGCCGAACAGGCCCAGTGCGATGGGAGTCCAGCCCGGAGCCAGGAAGGCGCCGTCGGTCACGAGCGGCCCGATGAAGGTATAGACCGCAAAGATGCTCGCCACGCCCAGTGCGGCAACGGCCATCATGGCCCAGACTGCAGGCCGTTTGAGCGCCTCAAGCTCCTGCACGACGGGCCCGCCGTCAAGTGCGCTTGCACGTGGAACCCATATCCACAGCGCGAGAAGCGCCAGCACCCCTAGTCCTGATACCGCCAGGTAGGAATTTCTCCATCCCAGAAGCTGCCCCACAAACGTCGCGAGCGGCGATCCAAAGATTGTCGCGACCGTGAGGCCTGTCATGACCAGCGCGAAAGCCCGGCCGCCCTGCCCGGGCCCCACAATGTACGAAGCAACGACGGCCGCCGCGCCGAAATAGGCGCCTTGGGGAATTCCGCTCAAAAAGCGGGCAAACAGGAGCATGGGGAATCCCGTGGATACCGCCGAGAGAATATTTCCGGCAATGAAGAGCGCCATCAAGCCCAGAAGCAGCAATCTGCGGTTCAGGCTTGCCGCAAGAATCGTCACCGCAGGCCCGCCCAGGACGACACCCAAAGCATAGGCCGTGATCGCATGTGTCGCGGTGGGGATGTCTACCGCGAAACTATCGGCGAACAGCTGAAGGATTCCCATGCTCGCGAACTCGGACGTGCCTATGCAGAAGGTGCCGAGCGCGAGCGTCAGCAGGGACAGCTTGCGTTGCCCCAACTGTTGGGCATTCGTGCAATGGACCCGCACGGAAGCGCATTGCGCGTTGTATCCCTCGTTCAGCATAAAGCCTCCTGGTGTGGTGTTGAAGTGCCGTCTCGGCGTGAACCCCGTCTCTGGGGCGCTGAATGCCGGCCTTCAGGATTGCTCTCCAGGCTATCCGCGCTTCCCGGCAACTGCGGCAGCGGCACTTCGAATCACGTCGAGCACCTCACGCGGGCGCGAAAGCATGGGCACGTGGCTGCTCTTCACTTCCACGGTCGTTGCTTTCATGCGCTTCGCGCCGGCTCGTTGCAGCTCGGGATGGACGGTGCGATCTTCCGTGGCGACGACGTACCAGCTCGGCTTGGACTTCCACGCGGCGCCTTCCTGCTTCTGGTAAAACAATTCCATCGCGGGCGCGAAGTGGGTGGCGTACACGACGCCCTGCTCCTCGGCGGACAGGTCACCCGCAAAGGCTGCGACGCCTTCCGGCTTCAGCCAGACGCGGCCGTCCGCGACTTCCACGTGGTTGGAAACATCCGTCTTCGGAAATTTTTCCTGCTGGGCCTGCGACGTCTCGTTTTCGTCGGGACACAGGGCCGCAATGTAGACCAGAGCGGCAACGCGGGAGTCCATGCCGGCATAGGTGATGACGGACCCGCCATAGGAATGGCCGACCAGAACGATGGGAGCGCTAACTCTCGCGAAGGTGCGAAGGGTCGCATCGACGTCGCCTTTCAGGCTGTCGAGGCCGTACTGGGCGGCCATCACGTTGTAGCCTTCGGCGCGCAGTGCGGGGATCAGTTTCTGGAAGCATGAGCCGTCGGCCCAGATGCCGTGGCAGAGTACGATGCCGGGCTTTCCTTGTGAGTTCATTTGCGTTGCTCCTGTTGATGGAAAAGCGATGCCCGCCGTGAAACCGGCGGCGGCAAGAAGCAATTGACGCCGGGACGTGCCGCCGTTCGTTTCATGCGATTGTTCGTTCATGTCCAAGCCTTTCATTGCCGCGGCTCAGCCGATTGGCAGCGGTGCAGCCGGATCGACCAGCGCTTGCTGCCGCAGTTCGCGCCAGAAGTCCGCCGGTATGGACTCCGAAAGTGCGGCGTGATCTTCGGCAATCCGCCCAGGCTGGCTGGCGCCGGGGATCACCGCGGCCACCGCCGGATGCGCGAGCGCGAAGTGCAAAGCCGCCGCCTTCAGGCTGACGCCATGACGGCGTGCAATAGCCCGGATGCGCTCCACCCTGGCGACGATTTCCGGGGAGGCCTTCTGATACTCGAATGTCGCGCCGCCCGCGAGAATGCCGGAGCTGTACGGCCCGCCAACCACGATCTCGGCGCCCCGCCGCCGCGCAAGCGGCATCAAGCGGCTGAGTGCGTGGGCGTGGTCGAGCAAGGTGTAGCGGCCGGCAAGGAGGAAGCCGTCAGGCGCGAACTCCTCAAGCTCGAGCAGTAACTCGCACGGCTCCGTCCTGTTGACGCCGAGTCCCCACCCCTTGATCACGCCCTGGTCGCGCAATCGGGTCAGCGCGCGGAACGCGCCGCGGCGCGCCTCCTCGAAGCGTGCCAGCCATTCGTCGCCGTGAAAGTCCTGCGCGACGTCGTGCACAAAAACAAAATCGATGCGGTCAACACCGAGCCGTTCCAGGCTGCCCTCGATGGAACGCAGGGTCCCGTCGGCGGAGTAATCGAGCTGGATCTTGTTCGGCCGGCCCGCGGCAAATACACCGGCCTTCTCGCCCTGATCGCGGCCAGCCGGATCCTCGATCTCGTCGAGAACCAGCCGGCCGACTTTGGTGCTCAGCGCGAACGAGTCGCGCGGCTGTTTCGACAACACTTCGCCCAGTCGCGATTCGGCCAGGCCCGCGCCGTAAAAAGGAGCGGTGTCAAAGAAGCGTGTGCCCTGGTCCCAGGCGGCGCGAACCGTCGCGGCGGCCTCTGCTTCCGGAATGGCGCGAAACATGTTTCCGAGCGGGGCGGTGCCGAAGCCAAGTGGCGAACCTGCCGCAAGCTTGTCCTTGATGGTCATGGTGAAATCCCCGGTTGTCGGTGCAATGCCAGCAAAGATAGTTGAAACCCTTCACCGCCACCATCCCTTTGCAAGACGTTTAACCACGTTTAACCAGCAGCCGCCTGCGCAGCAAATCCCGGATCGCCGGGCAAAGCCGCTCCCGGACGCGTCATATCCGATAGCGAAGGCGGCGTGCCGCATGCTGGAACCTCTTGACGCCGCTCGTCAACTCACCATTCGGTGCGCGTGAATGAACCGTGAAAACCGAGAGGGATTGAACTGGGCACTTCCGCGCTGGCAAGGAGGGCCATCGTCCTGGCATCAAGCACGGCGAGCACGGAGGACTCCGCGTTCCGCGCGGAGCCGACCGTCAACAGCACACCGTCATCTTCACCGGAGCCCTGAGGCCGCGCGACGAAGATCGGCTCACCAAAGATGTGCGTACCGTCGCAATGGGACATTGAGCTTCCGCTCGTGACGTCGACTTTGACGACGGAAGAGGTGTACACGCCGCCGGCATCCAGGCCATCGGAGGCGCCGTACGCGAAGCGATACGGAAGTCCGTTGACGAGCCTGTAGTGGGTTGACGGAAACTCGAAGCCCACGTCACTCAACTTTTCGGTGCTCGCGCGCTCTACACCCGGTTTCATGACGATTCGAAGAAGCGAAGGCCTGAGGTCAGGCAGCTCGGCAAGCATGCGGTCAATGCGCAGGGCTGCCACGATGTCCGCGTCCGGATAGGCCAGTACATCAAGGACCGTCGAGTCTCCATGCTCGAAAGCGTTGACACAATGAAACGCGAAGAATGCGTCCGCAACATGCTCCCGCGTCTCGCCGCCCGAACGATCGACAATCACAAGCCGCGTCCCCTCGTCCGCGCGCCAGTCAAAATGGTCGATATAGCCCTTGCTGGACCAAAGCATCTGCGCCGGGCTGACTCCGAACGGGTGTGCAACCAGGATCGCGCTCCTGGGCGTCAGCCCGAAGGTATGGACGTAGGGCACGCGCCTGGTGCGCCACGACCCGATGAGTTCGCGCTGCCGCGCTACGGAGTCATGTTCGTAAATCGAGATGACACCGTTGAGGCCGAATTCGGTGGCGACGTTCAACACCTTGGAACGCCCGAAATCGAAATGCGGATGCGCAGACATGATTGCGCCACCGAGCGCGTCCCCCGAGTAACTGACGGGCTCAACCGAGGCGAGCGTCTCGTCGTCGATGACCAGTTGACGATTGCCTTCCGTCATTGCCACCAATTGGTGCCCCAACCTCACGATGTTGACGTTGGTGTTGTCGGACACTCGCGGTATAGGCTCAAAAATCCGTTGCACCAAGGGGCGCGCGTTGGGCGTGCCGAAGGCCGCCAGGTTTGTCTTGCCGCGCCTGGCATCGCGTGCCGTCTCCGAGTCGAGCAGGCGTGAACGGAAGTCAACCGCAGAGTCTCCGATGCGGAAGGCGTAGATCATTCCCAAACCATCGAACCAATGTTGGGCCCGCCACTTGCCGGTCTCGAAGATGGCGGGACAGGTGCGAAAAACCTCGCCGCGAAGCCAGTCGGGAATACGTCCTTGTATCCTTGCGGGAATCGCGCTGGGGTTCTCGGGTGAACGGCGAAAGGGAGCGATGCTCTCGATGGCGCTCGCAAACGGGACGGCGGCGTTCATGCTGCCGTCCCGTTGCCAAGTATTTCCAGACGGGCCACCGTTACCCCGCCGTCGGCGAGCTCGGGCAAACGGGCGAACCAGTCCTGCACATGAGGCGTGAGGTTGTGCGCCTCGAAACCCGCCTGGCTGGCAAAGATTTCATAGAAGACAAATCGCCCCGGCGCCTGATGATCTTCGTGAAGGAAATAGAGCAGGTTGTCCGGCTCGCGCCGTACTTGTGCCACGAGCGGTAGCGTGGCCTTGCGCAATTCATCCTCCTTGCCTGGCTTGGCGCGAACCTCTGCGATGACAGAAAAGGCCTTGCCCGGAATCTCGCCATAACGTATGCCGTCAGCGTCCCTCGCCATCCCGGACGTCGAGCCCGTGATCGATGCGGTGGCGGCAAGAGTGGCCAGCGTTGGAAATCTCATCATGCCGTGATACATGTGGTTCTCCTTGGGGTTGAATTGATGGCGCGGCAAGCGTGTGCGGCGAAAAAAGGGCCGTCAATCACGCAGGCATTGTGTTTACCAGTGTGCCGCAGCGGGCGGCGTCCGCCGGGTTAAACGTGGTTAAACGAAGTGAACTCCCAGGCTTTCGACAAACAGGCGGTTGCGGGCGGTATGAGCCGTTGATTGCCGCTGAACCCGCGCGCCGGCGAGCCGGCCGGTGCGCTCATCAGGCTGTCGCCGATGCCCGGTTCGTCATGCGCCGGCCTGGCCTTGCAACGAGGCCATCAGGCCTGCCGCGACCGCAAGATCGCGCGTCTCGAATCCTTCTGTGAACTGGCTGTAGACCGGCTGCAAAATTTCGAGCGCATCACGTTCCCGTGATTGGGCGCGCCAAAGCTGTGCGAGGTCGCTCGCCGCCCGCAAGCTCCATGACAAGGCATCGATCTCCCGGGCGCGCGCCAAGGCGTCAAGGAGCCGGGATTCCGCCTTGCCTGCCTGACCTTGTGCGGCCAAAACGGAAGCCTGGATTCGCAGGAGTTCCGGAATACACCACTGTTCATTCTTTGCCGCGGCTCTTTCGAGCGCCGCGTGAATCGTGGTTTCGGCATCGCCGAGCCTGCCGCACTTGACGAGGGATTCCGCCAGGACACCCAGATAGAAAGGCATACGCACCAGGTGTCCCGTGGTATGGAACGCCTCGATGTTCCGCTGGAGTTCATCCACCCAGAGGGCCGGGAACTTCTCTTGCGCGCAACCTATCGCGGCGCGATAGAACAGCGCCACCGGACGCCGGACGGCGAAGCCGTGCCGCCTGGCTTCCTCATCAAGCATGGCGGCGTAGCGCGTGCACGCCTCGTAGCGGCCCGTCCAGTAGGCGACCGGGCAGCCCCACGACAGGGCGTTGGTCAGCGACACATGGTGCCTGGCGTCGAGTGCGTGTTTGATGGTCGCCTCGGTCGTGCGCAGTGAAGCGTCGGGTGAACCGGTCAACCACAGCACGTGCGACAACACGTTGCCTGCATCGTTGATGCGGTCGGACAGGTTCTTGAGGTGGTACTGAACGCTCTGGAAATCGTTGGCGGCATGCAGCTCCAGCTCGTGATGGCGTTCGAGGCGCCGCCGGGCGCTCTGCAGCCGCCCGACAAGGAGCTCACCGATGCCGAGCGCGGTCTCGGCCTCCACCACGGCGGAGGGAACTCTGGCGGCCGCGGTGGCGACGAAAGCCTCCAGCGTGCGAATCGCGGCATCGTTCTCTCCCCGGAAAAGCTCATGCACGCCTATCAGGCGAAGGCAGCGGATATGAGAGTCGGCGTCGCCGATCCGGGCCGCGATATCAAGGGCTTTTCGCAGGGCATCCATCGCCTCAACGAGGGGGCCGCGGGTGAACGTGGTGGCATCGCCGAGCCACAACTGAAGCCGCATTTCGAACGCGGTCCCGGCGAGTCCGGCGGCGTCAAGCCCGGCGATGGCCTGTGAGACGTGAGCCCGGCATTCCGCGGTGAGCGCAAAGTGGTTCCAGAGCAGGATGCCCGCGACTGTCAGCCGTATGCGCAGCGGTCCGTCCGCCGCATCCCGCCCGGCATAGGTGAGTGCGCCGCGAAGGTCGTCAAGGAGGCGCCCGTAGGCGTTCCCCCATTCCCGGGCGGGGCGCTGCGCCCATTCGCTCGCGGCTTGTTCGAGCACGGTGCACACATGCTCGGCGTGGCGGCGGCGGACCGCCTGATCCGCGCCGCCGGCCTGGAGGCGTTCAAGGCAATAGGCGCGTGTCGTATCCGGGAGCCGGTAGGCGACGCTGTCGGCGTCGAGATCCGCCGCCAGCAGCGATTTCTCGGCCAGCTGCACCAGGATGTCGCCCGCGTCGGGCGACGCGACGCCGGCGACTGCCGAGGCGCCGTCGACGTCGAACGCCCCGGCGAACACCGCGACCGCGCGCATCAGCGCGGCCTCTTCCGGCGAGAGCAGCCCATAGCTCCAGTCGAGCGTCGCCGCCAGTGTGCGGTGCCGTTCGGGGCCCGCCCGGCGCCCGATGAGGAGGCGGAACCGGTCGTCGAGTTGCTTGAGCAGACCGCTCACCCCGAAAGCCTCGAGGCGCGTGGCCGCAAGCGCGATAGCGAGAGCGAGTCCATCGAGGCGCCGGCAGATTTCGGCGACCGCCGGCGCGTCCGCATCGCTCAGCTTGAAAGACTCATTCCGGTCGGTTGCGCGGTCGACGAAGAGTTCAATGGCGGGAAACGCGAGGGTTTCTTCGGCATTCAGGTGAGCGGCCGGCGGCGGTGTGCCGAGCCCCGGTAGCCGGCGGACACGTTCGCCGTACACCAGCAAGGGCTCGCGGCTGGTGACGAGGATCTTGACGCCGGCGGCTTCCGCGAGAAAAACGCTCACGCAGGCGGCGGTGACGTCGATGACGTGCTCGCTGCTGTCGAGTATCAGCAGCATCTCGCGCTTGCGCAGAAACTCGCTCAACTCTCCGAGCATGTTCGGCAGATGCGCCACCACGCCGATCGTCGTCGCGATGGCGTTGGGCACCAGATCCGGATCCTTCAGCAGCGCCAGGTCGACCAGCCAGACACCGTCCCGGAAAGAGCCGACGGCGCGTTCGGCCACCGCGAGCGCAACAGTCGTCTTTCCGACCCCACCGGGGCCCACGATCGACACGAGCCGCGCCTCTTTCAGGTCCTGCCGGATGGCATTGATGGCGTCCGACCTGCCGACGATACGCGTTGTCCCGCTTGGCAGGTTATGAAGCTGTGTCGATGCCGTGCCGCCCTGGATGGAAAATCCGGCCGACTCGAGCGCCTGGACGGGCGCAACGAACCGGTAGCCCCTGCCGACCACGGTTGCGATGTACTGCACGGCACCCGGTTCGTCACCGAGGGCACGCCGCAAGGCCACCATATTGACTTTGAGATTTGCGTCTTCGACGACGGTGTTGGGCCACACCCGGGCAACCAGTTCACGCTTGCCCACAAGCTGGCCGGGGCGCTCGACAAGCGCCGTCAGGATGTCCAGCGCCCGGCCTCCGATTCGAACCTGCGCGTCCCCCCGCATCAGCAGCTGACGCTCCGGAATCAGCAGAAAAGGCCCAAAGACAAAGGACCTTGGATGTCGAAGTGCCATTTCGCCCATCACTTTCACCCCTCGTTTGAAACTTCCTTTCGGCGCTCCGACGACAACGGTGCCATCCGATTTTGGCTTAACGGGTTGAGACCCATTCCTTGACCATCGAACCGTTGCGCATCACTTGTAAGGATGAGGCTGACGCTTTATGTGCGGGCAACGTATTCATCATATCAATCCTGGCCGCGGCTACCAACGGTTTCCGGCATTACGGCCGCGCCGACGCGACTCCATGCGCCGGGCTCCACCACCCATGAGAAGCCGGCAGTCTTTCTCCCTATGCGCGGATCCGTGGTCTCCATCAGCGCGATGGTGGAGGCCTCAAGCCGCCGCGGCAGGCCCGAGCGGCCGTCAATGGCGTCGGCAAAGCGCACCAGGTCCTTGCTGGTCATGACCCACCCGCCATGGGAGTCCATGGTTCCATCGGTGGCTCAGGTTTCGACGGAATTCAACGCGATATTGTTGGCGCGGGCGAATTTCATGCGTTTGTGGTTCCCGGAAGTCACCGCCGGGTAGCGCACCGGATTGCCCTCGCCGCTGCAGCCGGGCAGGCATTCGATGACGGCGTCGTAGTTCGGCTGGTGGAAAAACGCGATCGACAGCCGGCGCGTGCCGTGTCCGCCGCCGGACGGTGGATTGACGACACGGTGCAGGGTTGAGACCCAGCGGTCATTGCTCCACTGCGCCATCAGGTCGCCGATGTTGATCATGTAGCCGCCCGGCGGAATCGCCGCATCGACCCACTCGCCCTGCCGGGTTTTGACCTGCAACCCGCCGGGCGCATCGTCGCTGCGCAGGATGGTCAGCGCGCCGTAATCCGAATGCGCACCGGCACGCAACTGGCCCGCCACCGGCGCAACGGCCTGCTCGGGATAGTTCTGGGCGCGCAGCAGGCTGATGCATTTGTCGGTCTTGCCGGCGAACCAGTTCTCGGGAAGCTCCAGCGCCACCGCAAAAATCCGCATGATGTCATCGGACAGCGCGTGCATCGTGCGGAAGTAGTTTTCCCAAACGGCGCGCAGTTGCGGGGGCGAGCCGGGCCAGACGTTTGGCAAAAAATGCGGATGGGAGCGCGGGCCTGCGTAGTCCGGGTCCGCCGGGAGGTCGACCGGACCGATGGCAAAGGTTTCCTTCATGTCGTGCGGCGCGGCCACGTTCAGGCTTTGCGCCAGCGACTCGCGCCCGACGGCGTTGTAGCCGCGGCTGGCTTCGGGTGATGGGCGCTTGACCTCCTGCTTGACCTCCAGGGCCTGGTCGAAAAACTGCCGTGCGGCTTCATAGGCGCTGTTGAAGTCGGCGTCCGGAACACCGTGGCCGACGATGGCGAAAAAGCCGATGGTTTCGTTGGCGGCGCGGACGGCCTGCGCGACCCGCTGTTTGTCCTCGGGCCTGCCGGTGAGGAACGGGGCGATGTCGATGGTGGGTACCGTGGGAGGAAGGGGACCGGTCATGTGAACCTCACGCCATGAAGGGGCGGAATCAGGCGGAAATCGACGAGGACGGCCCGCAGCGCATCAAGCCCAGCAGCGCAGCCAGCAACAGGCCGTCGGTGCGCGCCAGTTCGTCGAGCAGCGAAAAGTGGTGGTGGCCGGCCGCCACGACGAGGCCCGCCTTCACACCGCCGGACGCGAGCTGCAGGTAGCGGTCGACGGAGGCGTTGCGCAGGCGCGGCAGCTCTTCGCTGCCGACGGCCAGGACGACCGGCGGGCAGGTTTCACCGGCTTGAAGCGCCGGCGAATACCGGCGAATGTCTTCATCGCTCAGGGACAGTGCCGCGTCGATATAGGTTCCGCGCAAGGGTGCGAGGTCGTACAGGCCCTGCATCAACAAGGCCCCGCGCACACCCGGAAGGTCCATGGCGCAAGCGGCGAGCTGCGAACCCGACGACGCGCCGACGAGGCAGGCCCCTGCGGCGCCCGCGCCGGGCCCGGCCTGTTCGGCCTGCCACGACAGGACGGCGGAAACGGCGCTTCTCACATCGGCAACGATATCGGCCATCCCGACCTCGGGCGCCAGCCGGTAGCCAATGAAGGCCACGTTGATGCCCTGCTCCAGCAGCGCGCGCGCGACGAAAGCCTGCTGCCTCCGGTGGTTCCACTGCCAGTAGCCGCCGTGCACGTAAATCACGGTGGCTGCCGCGGCGGCGTGCGCATCCGGCGCGCTCGGTTGCGCGAGGAAGACGTCGAAGGCCTGGCTGGAATGCCCGCCGTAAGGGATATCTTTCACCACACGCGGCCACTCGGCATACAGGCTGGCGCTGCGCGCTTCCCAGCCCTGCAGCCACGCGGCCGAATCGGCAATCGCCTTGCGGTTGTTGAATTCGTCGTCGCCGGCCTGCACTGCGTGCACTGCGTCATCGGACGGCGATGCCGGCAAGCTCATGGCGTGGCCACCGCTTCGCGCAGGCCGGGCGCGATCCGGTTGACCTTGCCCCATATGTAGTCGCCTGCGCTGACGTCCGCGTGGCGCGGCGGGCGCGACGCATCCGTGCAGGACGGCAGGCAGGCGATCACCGTGTCGTAGTTCGGATGCTGGAAGTAGGCCACCGACTGGCGGGGTTTCAGGTGCGCGCCGTCCTGTGCCGGGTTGACGACGCGGTGCGGTGTCGAAACCCACACGTCGTTGGTCCACTGCGCCATCATGTCGCCCACATTCACCGCGAACGCTCCCTTGACGTAAGGCACGTCTATCCATTCGCCGCGCCGGTTCAGCGCCTGCAAACCCCCTGACGGATCAGTCTGCGCCACCAGCGTCAGGCTGGTGTAGTCGGTGTGCACGCCGGCGCGCAGCTGCCCGGGCAGGGGCGCTTCGCGCTGGGCCGGATAGTGGATGGTGCTCAGCGTGCTGAAACTGCGGTCGACCTTGTCGTCGAAGTAATCTTCCGGCAGGCCGAATGCCAGCGCGGCGGCCCGCAGCAGCATGTTGCAAAGCCCGTCGGCGGCGCTGAAGTAGGCGCATGCGATGTCGCGAAAAGCCGGCGGATGCGCGGGCCAGATGTTGGCCTTGTAAAAACGCGCGGCGTCCGCACCGCGGTAATACGCATCGTCCAGGCCATCGCGGCCCACGGCAAAAAATTCGCGCAGGTCGGGCGGCGGCAGCTTGCCGTCGCCGGCGGCGTCCTTGTAGGCCAGCCCTTCGGCCGCCATGCGGTGGTAGCCGTGGTGAAAGTCGCCCGGTGCGGGCGCCGCACGCATTTTTTCTTCCACGGGCAAATGGAAAAACTCACGCGATACCGCCAGCCAGTCGTCCAGCAACTGCTGGCTCACCGTGTGGCCGGTCAATACAAAAAACCCGACTTCGCGGCAGGCGCGGTCTATGGCCGACGCCACCTGCCGTTTGCCGGCGTCGTCACCGGCCAGCCACGGTGAAAAATCGATGACGGGAACGGCCAGCAAAGGGCTTTCATCCTTCGCGGCCACGGTTGCCTGGTCAAGCATGGATCAGCTCCTGTGAAAGTCCTGTGTGGGCGGGCGCATGCGCGATCCAGTGGCGCGCGATGTCGCCGCGTTGGGCCAGCCAGATGCGGTCGCCCAGCGTGTTGAAGTGCGCCAGCAAACGCTCGACGGCCCACCAGCGCGCCGGCCGTCCCGCGATGCGCAGGTGCAGGCCGATGTTGAGCAGCTTGGTGGAGCCGCGCTCCGCCTCATCGAGCAAGGTCTCGAGCGCGCAGAGGACGTAGTCGAGAAATTCCTTGGCGGTGGTGAAACCGTTCGGGTGGTAGAACTTCATGTCGTTGGTGTCCAGCGCATAGGGCAACACCAGCATCGGCTTGCCGCCGCTTTGCCGGTCCCAATAGGGAAGGTCGTCGTCCCAGCCGTTGGAGTCGTAGAGGAAACCCAGCTCGTTGATCAGCGTGCGCGTCCACGGGCTCTGGCTGCCGCGGCACATGAAGCCGAGCGGCCGCACACCGGTGACCGACTCGATCAGGTCGCGCGTGCGGATGATCTCGGCACGTTCCAGTTCCGGGTCATCGAAGGCGGCATGGTGCGCCCAGCGCCAGCCGTGCACCATGGGCTCGTGGCCGCGCGCCACGATGGCCCTTGCGAATTCCGGCGTGCGCTCCACCGCGCGGCCGCAAAACAAGAACGTCGCCGGCGTCCGGTGGCGCTCAAGGCCGTCGAGGAAACGCGGCAGGCCCGCGCGCAGGCCGTAGGCAAAAAGCTCTTCCATGCCGAGGTCGCGGCGCCCCGGCGGCACGACGCTGCTGACTTCGCCGAATCGCTCGCTCGCGGAATCGCCGTTCTCGACGGTGAATTCGGCGCCCTCTTCATAGTTGACGTTGACCGACACCGCCAGCCGCGCGCCGTTGGGCCAGATGACGTCAGGCGGCGTGAAGCCGTAACCGCGCAGGTCGCGCTCTCGGTGGGGAATGGGATTCATAGGATGGTTTCAGAATTGCGCCGCATGCGCTCGAAGAGGATGGCGACGACCGAGGTCACCGCGACGAGAACACCGCAGACGGCGGCCACGCGCACGTCGAGGTTGTTTTCCAGCAGCGTCCACAAATGGATAGGCAGGGTTTCGGACCGCGGGTCGGCCAGCATCAGCGAGACGGGCACGTGGTCGAACGAGGTGAGAAAGGCGATGAAGGCGCCGGCGACCACGCCGCGTTTGATCAGCGGCAGCGTGATGTGGCGAAAGGTGAACCACGGGCTGGCGCCCAGGCCGGTCGAGGCCTGCAGCAAGGTGCCGTCGAGCTGCTGCACCGATGCCGACACCATGCGCAGCACGAACGGCGTGCAGATCACGGTGTGGCCGGCCACCAGCGTCCAGGTGCCGAGCGACACGCCCGCCACGCTCAGCACCAGGAGCAGCGCCAGGCCGAAGGCCATCGAGGGCAGCACCATCGGCGACATGAACACCGCGTCCAGCATGCCGGCCAGCCGCGAGCGGCTGCGCGAAATGGCATAGGCGCCGGCGGTGCCCAGCACCACGCAGATCAGGGTCGTCCAGACGGCGACGACCAGGCTTTCGCGTGCCGCCGCCAGCAACTGCGGCGAGTTGTTGAACAGTTCGCCGTACCAGCGCAGCGAATAGCTTTCCGGCGGAAAACGCAGCGTGTTGCCGCCGGTGAAAGAAGTCACCAGCACCACCAGCGTCGGCGCCACCATGAACACCAGTGCGAACAGCGTGCCGGCGCCGATGACCGCGCGGTAGCTCCCCTCAGCGAATCGCGCCATAGATCCTCCCGAGTTTGCGGTTGGCCAGCCGTCCGGCAAAAGCCACCAGGCCGACGACCGTCAGCATGAAGATGATCGACACCGCGGCCGCAAAGTTGAAGTTCTGCAGGCCGGTCGCCTGCTGGTAGATGTAGGCCGGCATGAAAAGCTGCCGCCCGCCGCCCACCAGCGTCTGCGTGACGAAAGCCGTGGTCGCCATCGAAAAAGTCATCAGCGCGCCCGCCACCAGGCCGGGCATCGACAGCGGCACCAGCAGCGTGCCGAGCATGCGCCACGATGAAGCGCCCAGGCCTTCGGAGGCGCGCAGCAGGTTGTCGTCGATGCGCAGCAGGCTGTTGATGAGCGGCATCGCCATCAGCGGCAGGCAGATCTGGCTGAGCGCAACCACCAGCGCGCCGCGCGTGTAGAGCAGGCGCGCCGGTTCGTCGACCACATGCAGCGCCACCAGCACCGAATTGACGATGCCTTCCTTGCCGAGCAGCACCAGCCAGGCGAAGGTGCGGATCACGGTGCTGGTCAGCATCGGCAGGAGGATCATGAACAGCATGAAGGCGCGCATGCGCGGGCCGCACTGCCGGTAGGACAGCGCCAGCGGGTAGGCGATCAGCGCCGTCAGCAGCGTGACCTGCAGGCCGAGCCACAGCGTTCCGCCGAGGATGCTCCAGTTGAAGGCGTCGCCGAAAAACCGCGCGTACTGCGACCACCCGATACCGTCCAGCGACGTCGTCTGCGCAAAGCTGGCGACGGCCAGCACACCCAGCGGAAGCGCGTAGCTCAGCATGAACAGCGCGGCCAGCGGCATCGCCGGCAGCAGCTGCGCGGCCTGGCTTGGGGATGTGCGGGATGCTGTCATGGACGGTGCGGGCGGTGGCCTGTGAAGATGCGCTCGTGCATGCTCAGATTCGCACTTCCTTGTTGAAGCGGTCTATCCAGCCGGCGCGCAGGTCGACAAACCGTTTCCAGTCGAGGAAGCGGCCCATCTTCAGCAACTCGTCGACGCTGGCGGCGATTTCGCGGTTCTGCCCGGTGAGCGGGACCGACGGATTCGACGGCATCGTGACCCAGGGGCTGGCTTCCAGTTTGGCCTGGATTTCCGGGTCCAGCAGCATGTCGGCAAGTTGCAGCGCGGCCTCCGGGCTCTTCGAGTTCTTGATCAGCTGCACGCTGATGCGCTGCAGGATCAGGCCTTGCGACGGCACCGCAAAAGCGATGTCGGCGCCCTTGGCGCGCAAGGCGGCGACGTTGTTGAAAAAGTTCGGGGCGATGTCGACCTGGCCCTGCTGCATGAGCGTGGTCAGCGCGCCCGGCGACGGCGCGATGGCGCCGACATTCGGCAGCAAGGCCTTGAGCGCGTCGAACGCGGGCTCGACCTCGGTTTCGGTGCCGCCGCGGGTGCGGCCGAGTTCGATCAGGAAACTCGTGCCGAGGGTGGACGTCGGGCCGACGATGCCGACCTTGCCCTTGTTTTCAGGCTTGAACAGGTCGCCCCAGCCGGTCGGCGCCTTGACCTTTTTCGGGTTGTAGGCGATGCCGATCAGCGTGGCCGCGGTGGTCGGGCCGTAGCCGTCGGCGTCGCGGAAAGCAGGCGGAATGCCGGCAAGAAAGCGTGAACCGGCCGCGGGGAATTTTTCGATCAGGCCGGCCTTGATGGCGCCTATCAGGGGGCCGTCGTCGAACAGCGCGACGTCGAAGGCCGGATTGGCGCGGGTGGCCTGCAGTTTGCCGATCAGGTCGAGGTTCAGCATCGGCGTGAAGGTCGGCGTGTTGCCGGTCCTGGCGCTGTAGGCGGGGCCGAGCACCGACTTGAAGGACTCGTCGATCGATCCGGGATAGGTCACGGCGTAGACCTGCTGGCCACGGGCCATGGCGGGGAAGGCCATGGCGGCGGCGCCGGCCAGGGACCATTGCATCATTTCGCGGCGGGAATTTTTCATCACGATCTCCAGGAGGTTGAACAGTTGACGGGAAGAGGAACGAGGAAAGGGACAGGACAGGGGAAGGCGGAAATCAGGGACCAGAAAGCTTGCGGCGAGGAAGAACCGGTGCGTGTGCGTCAGGCATGGCTGGCACCTTCGGCCGCTTCCATCGTTTCGGCCGGCACGCCTTGTTCACCTGGCGCGGTTTCCGCACCGGGATGAAACAGCCGCGCCACCGACGGCTGGTCGATGCGCAGGAAGATCCGCTGGCCGCTCACGACCTGCGCATGCGCCGCCTCGTGCCGCCGCGTGAAGCGCAGCGAGAAGCCGCCGTCGCTCATGACCTCCAGCACGTCGCTCGCGCCCAGCGGCAGCACCATGCGCACCGTGCCCGCGATGACGCCGGGCTCGTCGCCGCCCGCCGGCACGATGTTTTCGGGCCGCACCGACAGCCGCACCGCATCGCCGGCGCGGAAGTCCGAGGCGAAGGGCAAGGCGAGTCCGGCGCCGCCGGCCAGCGTGAGCAGCGTGCGCGCGGTTTCAACGGCGGCGACCCGCGCCGGTATCAGGTTGGCCTGCCCGAGGAACTGGTTGACGAACAGCGTGCGCGGCCGGTCATACAACTCCGCGGGCGCACCGACCTGCTCGATGCGGCCCTGGTTGAGAACGACGATGCGGTCGGCCATGGACAGCGCTTCCTCCTGGTCGTGGGTGACGATGATGGCGGTCTGGCCGAACTCGGCGAGCAGCCGTTTCACCTCGAGCTGCATGTCCAGGCGCAGGCCGCGGTCCAGCGCCGAGAACGGCTCGTCGAGCAGCACCAGCGACGGCGACGTTGCCAGCGCGCGGGCCAGCGCGACGCGCTGCTGCTGTCCGCCCGACAGCTCCAGCGGATAACGCCTGGCCAGTTGCGACATCTGCACGCGGCGCAGCATGTCGTCGACCCGTCCCGGGATTTCCGCCCTGGCGACCTTGCGCGCCCGCAAACCGTAGGCCACGTTGTCCTGCACGGTCAGGTGCGGGAACAGCGCATAGTTCTGGAACACCAGGCCGACATTGCGTTTGCCCGCGGCGACTTCGTTGACGCGATGCCCGTCGATCAGCAGCTCGCCGCCGGTTGGCGTGACAAAGCCGGCGATGATCTTCAGCAGCGTCGTCTTGCCGCAGCCGCTGGGGCCGAGCAGCGAAACGACTTCGCCCTGGGTGATGGAGATCGACACGCGCGAGAGCGCCTGCGTGCCGCCGAAGAAGTGCGAGATGTCCTTGAGCTGCAGCTTGGCGGTGCTGCCGCTTGCGCTGTCGATCGCGTTGTTGGTGGCGGCGTTCCCGCCGCTGGTGGCCGGCTGGTTCATCGCAGGGCTTCCGAACCGGGAATGCCGTGCCCTTCGACCCAGGCCGGGAAGATCGAGTGGTCGATGCTGCAACCCAGCGAGCAGGTGTAGATCGCGCGCAGGGCATCCTGGAAGGGTTGCGAATCGGCCTGCGAAGAGCGCAGCGAGCCGATCAGTTCTTCATGCGCTTCCCGTGCGCGCTCCAGCAGGCGGTGTTCGTTGACCTGCGTCAGCTTGCCGTCCTTGAGCACCGGTTGGCCGTCGACCACGACCCAGGCCAGCGACTGGCCTTTTTCGCCGTACACCAGCTGGCGCACCGCGTCATTGAGCGGCGTGAAGGTCGTCGTGTCCAGGTTCAGCGCGATCAGGTCGGCCTTCGCGCCCACCTCGATGCGGCCCAGCGGCAGGCCGAGCGCGTGGGCGCCGCCTTCGGTGGCGGCGCGCAGCATTTCATCCGCGGTCAGCCACTGGTCCATGTCCGGGCCGCGCAGCTTGGAGACCGCGGCGCCGAAACCCAGGCTCGAGATCATGTGGTTGCCGAACAGCAGACCGGTGCCGTCGGTGCCGACACCGACATTGATGCCGGCCTGCAGGCATTCGCGGACCGGCGCCAGGCCCGAGCCCATGATCGCGTTGCTCCACGGGTTGTATTGCACCGACGCGCCTGAGTCCGCGATCAGCCGGATGTCGTCCGGCGAGAGCCAGGTCGCATGGATCAGGGTGGTGCGCGGCTTGAGGAATCCAAGCCGGTCCAGGTGGGCGACCAGGCTTTCACCGTAGAACTGGTCGGCTGTCACCAGTTGCAGGCGGGTCTCCTGGCAGTGCGTCATCGCGGGCAGGTCCAGTTCGTCGGCCAGGCGGCGGCAGGCCAGCAGGAATTCGTCGGTGCAGCGATGCGGCGCGGAGGGCGCGACGATCACGCCGACGCGGCTGCTGGCCGGATGGCGCGTTTTGGCCAGCGAGCGGACCAGGTCCAGCAAGGCCTGGCCGTCGGGACGCGGCAAGGCCCGCAGTTCGGCCAGCAAGGCCGGCGGGAATGTCTTGTCGGCGTCGTGGTAGCTGTCGACCACCGCCTTGTCGATCATGCTGAAACCCATCAGCGCGCGTATGCCGCTGTCTTCATACGCCTGCAGCGCGGCGTCGACGTGCTCGCGCGACAGCTGCTGGCCAAGGCTCATGTCGTCGACCAGCGTGGTGGTGCCCGAGCGCAAGGCTTCGATGGCGCCGACCATGGTGCGCAGGTACATCTGGTCCGGCGTGAGCGCGACCGGTTTGCGCGGCCGGATGATGGACATCGACTCTTCGGTCGGCACGTTTTCGATGCAGCCCTTCAGGTAGTGGTCCCAGGAGTGCATGTGGCCGTTGATCAGGCCCGCGGCCAGCAGCAGGCGGCTGCCGTCCACCACGCTGCCGGCGCCGGTCCCGGCGAGCTCGCCCGGCGCGCCAATGGCCGCGACGATTCCATCGCGCAACAGCACATCGGCGCGGCGGACCTCCAGCCGCAGCGAGCCGGGCAGGATGGTCAATACATTGTCAAAGCGAAGGCTGGGCGCGGACATGGCGTGCTTTCCTGGCATGAGGGATGGGAGAGGTGGCGTATGAGGCGAGTGGCAAAAAAGGCTTCATGGCGTCATCGGCGCCGGGTCTGGCGCAGGCTTGAACGGGTGGCTGAACGGGGTCCGGAGAGATCGCTGGCATCGAAATTGCATTGACTGGCAGGATTGTTAACAATAATATTTACCAAACTGTTATCGATGTGAAAGCAGTATCCATGCCAGAAAATTCCCGCCTTTTGATCGTCAACCCGAATGCTTCAAGCGGCATCACCGACGCCCTCGCCGCAATGGCGGCGCGGCGAATGCCGGGCCTCCAGATTGAAAAACTGACGCTCGACGACGCGCCCTCCTATATAGAAAGCCCCGCGCAACTCGCGCGGCAGCTGGAGCGGATATGCCGCGCCATCGCGCTGCGGCGCGGTGATTTCGACCTCACCCTGGTCGGCTGTTTCAGCGGCTGGGACCGGGCCGGTGCGGGCGCGGATCTGCCGCCGGCGTGTACCCTGGCGGACACCTGCCTGGCCATGCTGGGGCTGCGCGGCCGGCCGTTTTCCATCGTGACCGGCGGAAGCTGTTGGCGCGAGCCGATCGTCGAGTTGGTGCAGGCGATGGGCTTCGCGCACCTGGTACGCAGCGTGCGGGTGAGCGAGCTCAATGCGCAGGAAGTACTCGCGGGCGGCGATGCCGGCATGCAGGCTTTTCGCGCGTTGCTGCAGGCCACCGCACGTGAGGACGGCGTCGAGACCATCCTGCTCGGCGGCGCCGGGTTCGTCGGGCAGACGGCCGCATTTTCAGCAGGCCTGCCCTGTCAGCTGCTCGACTGCGGAGAGGTCTGTGTCGCTGCCATCGAGGCTTTGTTGAAGGTGGCAAAAAAAATCCCGCCCATGCCGGCGCAGGAATCCGGCCCTGCTCACGATCAGGGCGGCCTGCCTGAAGTGGTGCGCGATGCACCCGCGCGGTGCCCATGATGCGGTTCAAAAAACAGGCCGGCCATGCAAAAATACCCCATCCCCGGAGCGCCCCCATCCATGTTTGAACCAGACCTTCTTGATGCCGGCGCCTTGCCCGGAGCCACGCAGAAACCCGCCGCCAGGGCAGGCGCGGCCGACCTCGGCGACTCGCCCGGCGACAACGGTATCCAGGCCGACCCGGTTTTCGAAGCCATCATGCGGGCGATCCTGTTGCGGCGGCTGCGTCCGGGCACCAAGCTCGGCGAAGACATCATTGCGCAGATGTTCGGCACCAACCGCATGCATGTGCGCAAGGTCTTCGCGCACCTGGCTTACCGCGGTATCGTCAAGCTGCAGCCCAACCGCGGCGCCTTCGTCTCACGGCCGTCGATACGCGACGCGCATGAAGTCTTTGAGTCGCGCCGCGCGATAGAGCGGGCCTGCGTCGAACGCCTGATCGAGGTGCTCACGCCGGACGCGCTGGCGCAACTGCGCGCGCACAACCAGATGGAGCAGCAGGCCGACCGCGCCGACCGCCTGGCCTTCATCGCCATGTCCGGCGAATTCCACATGCTGATCGCACGCCTTGGCGAGAGCCGCATCCTGCACAAGTTCATGGAAGAACTCACCGCGCACACCGCGCTGATCATTGCCGAGTACGAGCACCCCGGCTCACTCGACTGCTCGCCCGATTGCCATCCGCAACTGGTCGAGCTGATCGCCGCGCGCGACCGCGAAGGCGCGGTCGCCTTGATGGACCAGCATCTTCAGCAGATGTGGGCCCGCCTGGACCTCGGCAACCGCAACACCGAAGCCGACGGCATCGCCCAGGCGCTGTACCACGGCATGAAGGCCAACTGCTGCCCGCCGGCGACGGGCAGGTAGGCCGGGAAGCAGCGGCTGCTGCAGCCCGGCACCCATACCACACTGGATCTGGCGCACGGTGTAGGCCACGAGCCGCATCCAGCGCTCCTGGAACGCCTTCCCGTGCGGCTCTCAACCATCTGACATGCACCTCGAAAGAGGGTCACGCTCTGAGCTTGCGCGCCGCTGCCTCGTAGTCCATGCCCGTCAGGCGCTCGATGATGCGGCCCAGGATGTTGTAGCCGAAGTTGCTGTAACAGTAGCGTGTGCCCGGCGCAAACTGCAGCATTTCCTCGCGCGCACTGGCAAAGTGCATCCGACCGATAGCAAGACGAAAAATGCCTGGCGTGCTGTGATGACTTGCTGTCGAGTCATCTCACGTTGACCATTCACGGCCCGTGTTTCCTGTCTCCATCAACCCACACCCGTCGAAAAAATATCCGCGACCGGACTTTATGCACATGTGACGAGTTGTTGTAACTGATATGTACTCTGATAATTCGCGGACATTATTGGAGGGATTTCAGATGCAATTGCGCGAAGGCAACCCAGGGGTCAAACGTCTCATGTCCAGCCAGAAGAAATGCCCAGCGGCCGCGCCAGGCGGCCCCGCTACAAACAAGGCCTCCGGGTTTGCGATTTCAGCCACAGCATTCGCAGTCGCACTGCTCGCCGCCTCTCCCCAGGTCGCACGTGCCGCCAATGAGTGCGGTGTAGAGGTATCGGGCCAGGACACGCTGACCTGCTCCGCCGCAAACTATGCGACCGGCATAAGCTATACGGGTTCCAACGGGCTGACGCTCAACCTGGACAACCCGGCCATGGTGGTGACGGGCGCTCAAGGGGTATCACTTCAAGCTACGATCGGCCCAGTCAACCCCCAACTGACCGTCAATGTGACCAACGTCAACACAATCACTACCACGGGCTCGGCCGTGGCGATCACCAACCAAGGCGTGGGGGGGATTTCCTCTATCAACGTCCAAAGCGGAACGCTCACCACAACCGGGGCGGCCAACACCGTGTCGGCAGGCCTCGCCCAAACGACAGGGAGTGCGCAGGTGACGTTGACCGGCGGACAGATCCTGAATACCGGAACGGGTGGCGGGATCATTGCGACGCTAACATCCCCGGTCGGGACTGGCAACGCCACCGTCGTGATCACCGGCGGCACTATCCAGTCAGTCGGCACAGGCGCCCAATCGTCGATCGCGAGCGCCACACGTATCGGTACGTCGAGCCTCACCATGAGTGGTGGTTCTGTTGTGTCCTCAGGGGCCAACAGCAACGGTTTATGGGCGCGACACGGCGGCACAGGATCAACCCTGCTCCAGATGAGCGGCGGCACGGTCGCCTCCACCGGGAACAACGGCGACGGCATCCTCGCCTCGATCGGTACTGGCACGTACACAGTGGGTATTTCAGGCGGCACTGTCACCGGCGGCAGCGGCTTTGGCGCCGCTGTCCATACCTCGGGTGCCGGAGGCGGTACGGTCAACATCGGCGCGGGTGTGGTGCTCAATGGAGGCGCCTCCGGCGTGGCACTGCGGGACGGCGACTTGAACCGCGACGGCGTCGATGAAATTGGCGGAAACTCGGTCATCACGACTGCAGGCACGCTCAATGGCGCCATCGTGCTCGGCGGCGGCACCGACTCCCTCACCGTGACCGGCGGGGCGATCAACGGCAACATCACCGGCGACGGCGCCGATGCCCTGAATCTGAACCTCGGTACGAACAGTTTCACCCACGGTGCGGCCTATGCCATCAGCGGCATGAACGGCATCGTCATGAATTCGGGTGCCGTGCGGCTCGACGGCACCGTGGCAGCCAACACCCTGAACGTGAAGGGCGGCACGCTGGTGCTTGGCAATACCTCCACGATCACCACAACTGCGGTTGAAGGCGGAACCCTCTCCGTCAATGGCACGCTCACCGGCGCCGTGAACGTGCTGGGCGGGCGCCTGCAGGGCACGGGCAGGGTCGGCAACACGACGAACTTCACCGGCGGCATCATCGCACCGGGCAACTCCATCGGCACCCTGTTGATCGCAGGCAACTACGTGGGAAGCGGCGGAACGCTTGAAATCGAAGGCGTGCTCGCGGGCACGGGCTCCCCTGCGGACAGGCTCGTGATCACGGGAAACGCGAGTGGCACGACCAACATACAGCTCATCAATGCAGGCGGCATGGGTGCCCTGACGGGCTCGGGCAACACCGACGGCATCTCCATCGTCCAGGTGGGCGGCGCCAGCACGGCCACTACGTTCCAGCTGGCCGGTGGGTATGCCGCCGCCGGGCCGTACCAGTACCAGCTGCGGATGTTCAACCCCGCGAATTCGGCCGCCGGCCAGGCAGACCCCTTGCTGGGAGCCGTGCCGTTTTATGACTACCGTTTGCAATCCATGGTGGACGCCAGCGGCAGGCCCGTTGCCGTGCCGCAGATTGCCGGCTACCAGGCCATGCCCACCGGCGCCGTGCGCTATGGGGCCTCACTGATGGACTCCGTGCACACGCGGCAAGGCGAGTTGCGCGACCTGGCTACGACCCGCGGCAGCAACAGCGAGGAGCGCGAGCGTGCTTTCTTTGTGCGTGTGAACGGCTCCCGCAGCGATGTTGACGGTAACCGCGCGTCGGGCTATGAGCAGGATATCGACTACCTCCAGGCCGGAGGCTATGTGTTCGGGCGTGACATGGAGGGCGGCGCCACTTTGCGCATCGGTGGTGCGCTCAGCCGCGGCCAGTCCAAATTGCGGGCTTCCGCATCCAGCGCCCAGGTGGACTTGAAGGGCACGACGTTTGCCCTGACCTCGACCTACCGGTCGGCGGCGGGCTGGTATCTCGATGGCGTCGCGCAACTCACGGACTACACCTCCAGGATCCAGACCCGCGAGCGCGGCCGGGTGGGGTCGCCCGATGGATTGGGCCTGGGCCTGTCGGTTGAAGGCGGCTACCCAATGGACCTCGGTGGAGGCATGGTCATCGAGCCTCAGGCGCAGCTGTCCTATCAGAAAATCAAATTCGACACATTCGTCGACGTGGACAGCGTCACGGTCGACCTGCAGGACGGAGAAAGCCTGCGCGGGCGCGTGGGTGCCCGCCTCAAGAAAACCTTCAACGCCAGCACGCCCCGCCAGTGGACGCTGTACGCCGAAGGCAACCTGCTTCACGAGTTTTTGAAAGACCGCAACATCACGGCCGGTGGCGTCTCATTCGCGTCGGATTCCCTCGGCACCAGCGCGCAGCTGGGGGGCGGCATCAACGCCCAGGTTGGCGTAAACACCACCCTGTTTGCGGGCCTGAGCGTCAGCAAGGGCTTGAGCAAGGGAGCCGCGGACGCCTGGGGCGCCAACCTCGGCTTGCGGGTCGCTTTTTAGGTTAGTTTGCCGGACCAAGGCCCGGCGGCAACGATTCTTTTGCATTCCGCGAGAGTGGAGACGGAAAGCGAGTCATAAGTGGATCAGATTTCGGCGACGGTGCGGTCGCATTGATGGGCCAGCATCTCCAGCAGATGTGGGCCCGCCTGGACCTCGGCAACCGCAACACCGAAGCCGAGGGCATCGCCCAGGCGCTGTACCACGGCATGAAAGCGAACTGCCGCCCGCCGGCAACGGGCAGGTTTTGGCAGCGGCCCACTGAATTGGCCAAGGCCTTTCAGGTAGCTGGTGCGCTAGCGATACCGGTCAACCAGTAGCGCGAATTGGGCCAAATTGGCAAGGCCAATGTGGAAACCATGCAAAATTGGCCTGACACGAGGGCTTTCAACCCGGCGCCCCGCCGGCCTCACTAACCGCAGCCCAAGCGGAGGATCCCATGCTGGAGCAACTCAAACAGCTCGACAACCGCCGGTTGTACCAACAAATCGCCGACCAGATACGCACCTTCATCGACAAGGGCAACTACGCACCCGGTGCGCGCCTGCCCCCCGAACGGGATCTCGCCCAGCAGCTGGGCGTTTCGCGCCCCTCAGTCCGCGAGGCGCTGATCGCGCTGGAGATCGAGGGCAGCGTTGAAGTGCGCATGGGCGCCGGCGTGTATGTGTGCAGTGTGACGCAGCGCAAGCCGCAGGCGCTGGCCGCCCTGGGTGAAAGCCCTATCGAGCTGATGCAGGCCCGTGCCGCCATCGAAGGCACCGTGGTGCTGCTGGCATGCGCCAAAGTCACGCCCGCCGCACTGCTGGCGCTGCGCCAGATCCTGGACAGCATGCTGGCGGCCATGGGACAGAACCGCTCACCACTGGCATTTGACCGGCAATTTCACCAAACCATTGCGGCCATGACCGGCAACGCCGTGCTGGAGCGCCTGATCGGGGAGCTGTTTGACGGGCGGCACAGCCCCATTTCAGCGCGGCTGCGTGCGCATTCCGAATCGGGCCAGACGTGGGCCGCCGCGCTGCAAGAGCACGAGGTCATCCTGCGCGCACTGGAAAACCGCGATGTGCTGGCGGCGCAAACCGCCGTGCGCATGCACCTGCAGGCCTCGGAACAGCGCTGGGTGGAAAACAACCGCGGCGAATGGTCATGAGCTGAACCAGACGCCCAGGCACGCCGCCACGGCGGCACTGGGCGTACGCCTGCACCGGGCTTCATGGCGGTTGGTGCCCGGCTTTACATCGGGAATCGGGGGTAATTACCAATACGCCCGCCCGTCTTGGTAAGGCCAAATACCGCTTTCGGGTCAGGTGGCCTTACCAATCTGCAGGCTACAAATCATCCTCCTGCCCTGCCCCTGAACGTCCCACAGGAGTTTGCATTGCTGCCTTCCGTGTCCGATCCGGTCCGTCCCCAAGCCCCCCGCCCCGAGGCGGCCGCTGACGTGCTGTTGCGTCTGGAGGGCATTACCAAACGCTTTCCCGGCGTGCTTGCGCTGGACGATGTGAGCCTGGATATCCGGCGCGGCGAAGTGCACGCGGTGTGCGGCGAGAACGGCGCGGGCAAATCCACCCTGATGAAGGTGATCAGCGGCCAGTACCAGCCCGACGCCGGCGCCTTGCACTACCGCGGCGAGGCTTGCCGGTTCCAGTCCACCGCCGAGTCCGAGGCCGCGGGCATTGCCATCATCCACCAGGAACTGAACCTGGTGCCCCACCTCTCGGTGGCTGAAAACATCTTTCTGGCGCGCGAGCCGCGAAAGGGCTGGCTGATCGACCGCGCTGCGCTGCGCCGCAACGCCCAGCAATGCCTGACACGGCTGGGCGTGAATATTTCGCCTGACGCATTGGTCAAGACCCTGTCGGTGGCGCAGCGGCAAATGGTGGAGATTGCCAAGGCACTCTCGCTCAACGCGCGGGTGCTGATCATGGACGAGCCGACTTCGTCGCTGACCGAGTCGGAAACCGAAAAACTGTTTGCCATCATCCACGAGCTCAAACGTGCAGGCGTGGGCATCGTCTACATCTCGCACCGGCTCGACGAACTGGCACAAATCGTGGATCGGGTGACGGTGCTGCGCGATGGCCGCTATGTCAGCACCGACTGTTTTTCCGACACCAGCGTGGAGCAGATCGTGGCGAAGATGGTGGGGCGCTCGCTGGACGATGTGTTTCCCGCGCGCCAGTCCGTGCCCACCACCGAGGTGCTGCTGCGCGTGCAGGGCCTGACGCGCCAGGGGGTGTTTCACGACGTGAACTTCGAACTGCGCCGTGGCGAGATTCTGGGTTTCGCAGGGCTCATGGGCGCAGGCCGAACTGAAGTGGCGCGTGCCATCTTCGGCGCCGATGCCATCGACGCGGGCCAGGTGTTCCTCGGTGACCAGCTGCTGGCGATCAAATCGCCGCGCGACGCCGTGCGGCACGGTCTGGCCTACCTGTCGGAAGACCGCAAGCACGACGGCCTGGCACTGAAGATGACGGTGGCGCAGAACGTCACGCTGGCCCACATGGACGCGGTGTCGAACATGGCAGGGATGATCCGGTTTGCGAAAGAGCAGGAGGCTGCGCGCCACTACATCGACGCGCTGGACATCCGCACGCCCGGCAGTGACCAGGTCGTGCGCCTGCTGTCGGGCGGCAACCAGCAAAAGCTGGTGATCAGCAAATGGCTGTTCCGCGAATCGCGCGTGCTCTTTTTTGACGAACCCACACGCGGCATCGATGTGGGCGCCAAGTACGCGATTTACCAGTTGCTGGACCGCCTGGCGAGCCAGGGCATAGGCGTGGTGATGATCAGCTCGGAACTCCCCGAAATCATGGGCATGACCGACCGCGTCGCGGTCTTTCATGAAGGCCGGCTGGTAACCGTGCGCAACACCCGCGAGACCAGCCAGGAGGACGTCATGCACTACGCCTCGGGCCGCAGCGTGCCGCCTTCTTCCTGACATTCCTTTTGAATTTCCCCGAATAGACCTATGACTGAACAACAAAAAGACCTGTTCCAGAAATTTGCAGCGCTGGCAAGTTTGCTCGGCCTGATTGTGATTTTCTCCTTCACCAGCAATGCGTTTTTCAGTGTGGGCAATGGCATGACCGTGGCCCTGCAGGTGACCTCGATTGCCTACCTGGGCATTGCCGCCACCTGCGTGATCATCACCGGGGGTATTGACCTGTCGGTGGGCGCCATTCTGGCGCTGGCCGGTGTGGTGGCCGCGATGCTGGTGAAGGCCGGCGTGCCGGTTCCCCTGGGCATGTTCGCCGGCATTCTGGTCGGCGGCCTGTGCGGCCTCATCAACGGCCTTTGCGTCACGGTGCTCAAGCTGCCGCCCTTCATTGCCACGCTGGGCATGATGCTGGTGGCACGCGGCGTGGCGCTGCAGATCACCGATGCGCGCGCCATTGGCGGGCTGGGCGACAGCTTTGGCGAGCTGGGCAACGGCACCCTGTTCCGGATTGCCAGGGTGGGGGCTGACGGCTTTCCCGATGTCACCTTTGTCGGTATCCCTTATCCCGTGGTGCTGATGGTCGTGCTGGCCGTCGCGGTGTCCATTTTGCTGAACCGCGCGACGCTGGGGCGACACCTCTATGCCATTGGCTCGAACATGGAGGCCGCCCGGCTTTCGGGCGTGAACGTCAGGGGTGTGACCCTGTTTGCCTATGTGCTCTCGGGCCTGCTGGCCGGGCTGACCGGCTGTGTCCTGATGTCCCGCCTCGTGACGGCGCAGCCCAGCGAGGGCCTGATGTACGAGCTGGACGCGATTGCCGCCGCGGTGATTGGCGGCACGTCGCTCACCGGCGGTGTGGGCACCGTTTCGGGCACCGTGATCGGTGCCTTTGTGATCGGCATCCTGCGCAACGGCCTGAACATGGCCGGGGTGTCGGCTTTCACCCAGCAAATTCTGATCGGCGTCGTCATCCTGCTTGCCGTATGGATTGACCAGATGCGCCATCGCAAGTGATCCCTACCGGCAGGGCTTACCGGGACTTCAAGAGACAACCTCCATAACGACTCACTCATGAGGAATGAAATGAAAAAACTCTTCACCACCCTGCTTGCCTCCACCCTGCTGGTCGCATCGTCGATGGCCGCCGCCGCCGACAAGGAAATTGCCGTGATCGTCAAGACCGCCAATTCCGACTTCTGGCAAAACGTCAGGAAGGGCTCCGAAAGCGCCGTCGGGGGCCTCAAAGGCTACACCGCCACTTTCCAGGGTGGCGCATCCGACACCGACCTTGCGGGCCAGGTCGCGCTGGTCGAAAACGCCATCAACCGCAAAGTCGCCGGCATTGTGCTCGCCCCCTCGGACCCGAACGCCCTGATCCCCGCGCTCAAAAAAGCGTGGGAAGCCAAAATCCCCGTCGTGCTGATTGACTCCGCCGCCTCCGACGCCGGCAAGCCCTATTACCAGTCCTTCCTGGCGACTGACAACAAGACCGCCGGCGAGATGTCGGCCAAGACACTGATCGACAAGGTGGGCACCACCGGCAAGATCGCCATCATGTCTTACACCGCCGGTTCGGGCTCCGAAATCGCCCGCGTGGGTGGCTTCACCGACTACATCAAGAAGCACTCCAGGCTGCAGATCGTGGGGCCTTTCTATTCCAACTCACAAATGGGTACCGCGCTGAACCAGACCACGGACGTGCTGGCGGCCAACCCTGACCTGAAGGGCATCTTTGGCGCCAACGAACCCACCGCGATTGGCATGGGCCGCGCGCTGGCACAAGCCGGCAAGGCCGGCAAGGTCGTGGCCATTGGTTTTGACGGCAACGCCGACCTGCAAGGCTTTGTGAAAGACGGCACCATCGAGGCGATCGCCGTGCAAAGCGCCTTCGAGATGGGCAGCCTGGGTGTGAAGACCGTGGCGGAAATCATCTCCGGCAAGAAGGTGCCGGCCTTCCGCGACACCGGCGTTTTGATGGTCACCAAAAAGAACATCGACAGCCCCGCCGCCAAGAACGTTCTCTACTAAACCACTCCAACCCAAGCACACCCCCGGCACCGGCTGCCGGAGGCCGGGCATATGCACACCTCAGACCCGAAAACCCTTCCCCGCGTGAACCTGCGGCTGACCGCCCTGGGCCTGGGCTGCGCGCAAATGGGCGGCTTGTACCGCGCCACCAGTGCACGCGAGGTGGAGGACGTCTTTGGCAGTGCCTGGGCAGCGGGGGTTCGCTACTTTGACACCGCGCCCTACTACGGCTACACACGCTCGGAACACCGGCTGGGTGCCCAGCTGGCAGAGCGGCCGCGCCACGAGTACGTGGTCAGCACCAAGGTCGGGCGCCTGCTGCGCCCCGATGCCGGCGTGGCGCCGGGTGACGGCGGCTGGGCCAACCCCTACCCCTTCCGGCCCGTTTACGACTACAGCTACAGCGGCGTGATGCGCTCCTTCGAAGACAGCCTGCAGCGTCTGGGCCTGGCCCACATCGACATCCTGTATGTGCACGACATCGGGCGCGACACCCATGGCGACCAGCATGCGCACCATTGGCAGCAACTGACAACCGGCGGCGGCTTTCGGGCGCTGGACGAATTGCGCGGCAGCGGCGCCACCAGGGCGGTAGGCCTGGGTGTGAACGAATGGCGGGTGGTGATGGACGGCATGCAGGAATTCGATCTGGACTGCACCATGCTGGCCGGGCGGTACACCCTGCTTGAGCAGGACTGCCTGACGCCTCTTTTAGAAGACTGCCAGCGCCGCGGCAACGCCATCGTGGTGGCCGGGCCATTCAATTCCGGCATCCTGGCCGGCAACACAAAATTCAACTACGCCGAAGCCCCGCCCGCGGTGGTGGCGCGCGTGAAGGCTCTGGCGCAAACCTGCCAGGAATTCAACGTGCCGCTGCAGGCGGCCGCGCTGCAGTTTCCGCTGGCGCACCCTGCCGTGGTGTGCTGCGTGACCGGCACCGAAACCGCCGCGCAGCTGCAGCAGAACGTGGCCTGGCTGGCGCAGGACATTCCTCCCGCCCTGTGGCAGGCCCTGCGCGAGCGTGGCTTGCTGAACCCGGCCGCACCGGTGCCCGCCTGAGACCACCATGCGTATCGATGCCCATCAGCATTTCTGGAAGCTGGCCGACCGCGTCGGGCACTGGCCACCGGCCACGCTGGCCGCCATCCACCGCGACTTTGGCCCTGCCGATTTGCAGGCGGCGCTGGCCGCGGCCCGGATCACCGGCACCGTGCTGGTGCAATCGCTGCCCACCGTAGCAGACACGCATGACCTGCTCGATATTGCCGGGCGCACGGACTTTGTGCTGGGCGTGGTGGGCTGGGCGGACCTGCTGGCCGATGACGCCCCGGCACAAATTGCAGAACTCGCACGTCACCGCAAGCTCAAGGGCCTGCGTCCCATGCTGCAGGACCTGCCCGACACCGAATGGATCACCAACCCGGCGCTGGACCCGGCCTTGCGCGCCATGCAAGACCACGCCCTGGTGTTTGACGCGCTGGTGCTGCCCCGGCATCTGGACGCGCTGCTGGCGCTGGCCCGGCGCCACCCGGCCTTGCCCATCGTGATTGACCACGCGGCCAAGCCCGAAATTGCGCGTGGCCGGCTGGAACCCTGGCGCACCGAAATGAGTTCGCTTGCCGCCCTGCCCCAGGTCCACTGCAAGCTCTCAGGGCTGCTGACGGAGGCTGGCACCCAGCCCACTGCCCACGCACTTGGCCCGTATGTCGAGCACCTGCTCGACAGCTTTGGCCCACAGCGCCTGATATGGGGCAGCGATTGGCCGGTGCTGGAGCTCGCCGCAGGCTACGCCGACTGGTGGACCATGGCCAACGCAATGTGCGAAGCCCACGCGGGCATGGACGCCGAGGGCATGGCCGCGATCTTCGGCGGCAATGCCCGCCGCCTGTACCAGCTTGACTGACGTGAACCTCGACCAACCCTGCCTCACCGAAGGATTTTTATGCTGACTGTTATTTGCGAAACCCCAGGCGTGCTGCGCGCCATCGAAGGGGACAGACCCGCCCGCGCCGACAACGAGGTGCTGCTGCGCATACGGCGTGTGGGCGTTTGCGGCACTGACCTGCACATCTTCACCGGCAACCAGCCCTACCTGGACTACCCGCGCGTGATGGGCCACGAGATTTCCGGCACGGTGGAAGCGGCCCCACCCGACAGCACGCTGCAGCCCGGGGACAACGTGTTTGTCATGCCCTACCTGTCGTGCGGCCGGTGCGTGGCTTGCCGCCAGGGTAAAACCAACTGCTGCGTGAACATCCAGGTGCTGGGTGTTCACCGTGACGGCGCCTTCACCGAATACCTGGCCGTCCCGGCCCAGTTTGTGCGCAAGGCAGAAGGCGTGACGCTGGACCAGGCCGCCATGGTGGAGTTTCTGGCGATCGGCGCCCACGCGGTGCGCCGCGCAGATGTGCAGCCCGGCCAGCGTGTGCTGGTGGTGGGCACCGGCCCCATCGGCATGGCAGCGCTGCTGTTTGCCGGCCTTCGCGGCGGCCAGGTGACGGCGCTGGACACACGGCCCGAGCGCGTCGCGTTTTGCCTGGAACACCTGGGGGCGCACGCCGGCGTGCTGATCGGGCCGAACGACCAGGCAGAACTGGGCGCACTGACGAACGGCGACTTTTATGATGTAGTTTTTGATGCCACCGGCAATGCGCGGGCCATGGAGCGCGGCTTCCAGTTCATCGCGCACGGCGGCAAGTATGTGATGGTGTCGGTGGTACGTGACAGCATCACGTTCTCCGACCCCGAGTTTCACAAACGCGAGGCCACCTTGCTGGGCAGCCGGAATGCAACCATGGAGGACTTTGAAACCGTTCTCGGCGCGATGCGCGCCGGCAAGGTTCCGACCGCCGCACTCAACACCCACCGCATGCCGCTGGCCGAGGTGCCCACAAGCTTTGCCAGGCTGCTCGACCCGACACAGGGCGTTGTCAAGGCGCTGATCGAATGCTGAGCGCGAGGCACATGTGAGCACCCCGATTCTGCAGTTTGGCACCGGGCGTTTTTTGCAGGCGCATGTGGACCTCTTTGTGTCCCAGGCGCTGGCCCAGGGCCGGGCGCTGGGCGCCATCACGGTGGTGCAAAGCACAAACAGTGCGCAAAGCAGCGCGCGCGCTGCGGCACTTGCCCAGGGCTACCGCGTGGAGCTGCGCGGCATGCAGCGCGGACAGCCCGTCGAAGAAACGGTACAGGCGAACGCCGTGCGCACCGTCTGGCATGCCGACCGCGACTGGGCGCTGATGCGCGAAGCCATGGCCGGCCCGGTGCAGGTCATCGTCTCCAACACCGCAGACGCGGGCTATGCGCGGGATGACAGCGATTCGGCGCACTGGCTGCGTACAACCGGCAGCACACCCCGCAGTTACCCGGCCAAGCTGGTGGCGCTCTTGTATCGCCGCTGGCAGGCGCAGCCCGAGGCGCCGCTCACACTCTACCCGTGCGAGCTGGTGAGCCGCAACGGCGACACCCTGCGCACGCTGGTCACAGAACTGGCCCGGGAATGGGGCGCTACGCCTGCCTTTCTGCGCTATGTCCAGGAGCACTGCGTGTGGGTCAACTCGCTCGTCGACCGCATTGTGTCTTCTCCGCTTGAGCCCGCCGGCGCGGTGGCGGAACCCTATGCGCTTTGGGCCATCGAACGCACGCCCCGCATGGTCCTGCCCTGCACCCATCCCGCCATGGTGGTCACCGACGCGCTGGCGGGCTTCGAGCAACGCAAGCTCTGGCTGTTGAATCTGGGGCACACGGTGCTTGCCGAACTCTGGCAGACACGGCAGGGGCCGGCTGACATGACGGTCGTGCAAGCCATGCACACCCCGGCGATGCGCGCGCCGCTGGAAGCCGTGTGGATCGACGAGGTGCTTCCGGTATTTGAAAAAGAAGGGACGGGCCCCGAGGCCCGGATCTACCTGGAGGAATTGCGGGACCGGCTGCTGAACCCTTTTCTTGAGCACCGCCTGGCCGATATCGCCAAAGACCATGCCCAGAAAAAATTGCGCCGCCTGGCGCCGGTTGTCGACCGTGCCCGGGAATCCGGACTTGCCATCGCCCAGACGCAGCTCAGGCGGGCTTTGGGTTCTTCGACAACCGCTTAAGCCACAAGGAAGTGGACTTGGTGGACCTGACTGCGTGATTGCCCGGGCTGGTGCATTCGCGTCACTTTGACAGGCGTAACGAGCGCCCGCCATTCCTGGTCATGAACGTCGCCACCAGTTCGCCATACAGCGAAACCCGCCAGGTGGACCATTCCCCCCCACGGAAGGTTTATCCGTCTGACTTTAAACCGTTCGAAATCATTGCCATCCACGTCACCGGTACCCGCCAGATCAAAGGACATGGTTCGCGAAGTAAGCGTCTCCCAAACCAATAAATCTGTCGGCTACGCCGGAGCGGCATTTCATGCCGTCCCAATCCTTCACTCTACGATGACGGACTTGGCCAGGTTTCTTTCTCGGCGTGTGTGGCCACGCAACTTCGCTGCGCGAAGTAAGTGTGTTGAATTCCGTCGAAACCTAATCCCCTCTGGTCAGACTTCAGCGGAATTCAACATTTAATCGCCAGTTTTCCTATCATGTTGCCTTTCAAGCGGTAAGGGGGAGAATTTCGACCACATTTCCGATTACGAACTAGCCTACCGAAAAAAGCTTAGCCTAACTTAATTGTTCCCTGCTCCAGCTGAGCGCGTGAATGCAGGGTCTGCGGTGAGCTGCCGTAGAAGCTTGACAAGGACAGACTGTCTTGCGCCGCATTCAGGCCAATGCCAGTCAGGCTTCCAGTGACCGCATACTGGTAACTCAGGTCGCCGCCGATGGCCGCGGTATTGCTACCCGACAGATGGGCCTCAAGCAATCCACCCGTCACGGCCCACTGGTTGATTGTCGGCGTCGTAGCTCGAACTTGGTCAAAGCGTTCTACCAATCTTCCAAAGTCAAAGAACTCAACATAGTTGTTTCTCGTCTTATCGGCAGAATTTGCGAGATAGTCACCTCCCGCAATCGTCACCATCTGCAGGCGTTCAACGTTCTTATGATCATTGCCGAGATACCAGTCCTTGAGCGTAATGGAATCGCCTTGCCCCATACCAAGGATCAAGTCCTTGCCGGTCCGGGCCAACGTCAGATCCGAATACTTGATACCTTTGCCAATCGAGATCGTGTCGGAAGCCCAATTGCTGCCCTGAACCACGTCAGCGCCATCGCCGCGATTAAAGGCAAACAGGTTGTTGCCTGACCCAGCGTCAATGTTGTCGTTGCCCTTACCGCCCGCGATCCAGTCCGCCCCTCCTCCGCCTCTGATGCTGTCGTTGCCGTCGCCGGCGTCGACCAGGGTGTTATCTCCGCCGTAGTAGTAGCAATTGGCGTCGACGTTGATCGAGTCGTTACCACTACCGGCCTGCACAATATCGCTGCCATTGTTGATCAAGATTTGATCGTCACCGTCACCAGCACTGATGTAATTCTCGCCACTGCCTCCGTCGAGCGTGTCATTGCCAGCACCTCCGTACAGCAGATCGGAGCCGTTGTCGCCCATGAGCAGATCGTCGCCGTCACCGCCATCGAGCGTGTCGTTGTCGTTTCCGCCGTACAGGACGTCGTTGCCTCCGCCACCATAAAGCTTGTCTGCGCTATTGCGGCCTTCCAGCAAGTCGTCGCCACACTCGCCGTAGAGCGTGTCGGCCTCATTGCCACCATACAGTTTGTCGGCTCCGCCACCACCATAAAGCAAGTCAACGCCATTACCGCCGTCCAGCGTATCGTTACCGCTTCCGCCGTACAGCTTGTCGTTGCCGTTGCCGCCCGACATGATGTTGTCGTTGTAATCGCCGATCAAGACGTCGTTCCCGCCAGTACCCGTGAACGATGTTTGCTTGATCAACAAATCATTCAACACCAGTTGTTGCCCGTTTTCGAAGATGAATTTCTCGATGGGCGAAATGATTTGGCCATTGGAAGCAGTGGTCACTACAAAATCAATGCCCTGATCACCTTGCTCGCATCCGCCGCCATTGAGCACACGTACCTGCGCGATCTTCTGCCCGTTGATGGTGACAATTCGCAGCGCTACGTTCTCACGCGTAAGGCCGGAGCCAAAGCGCAAGGTGTCGGTTCCTGCGGTATCAGTCAACTGGTCGAGACCGTCGCCTGCGTTGTAAACGTAGCTGTCATTGCCTACACCGCCCAAAAGAAGGTCGTTTCCCAGGCCGCCCGCGAGAATGTCGTTGCCATCCCCACCCAGCAGGGTGTCGATGCCGGCTCCACCTGTAAGCGTATCGTTGCCTGCGCGGCCATCCAGAAGATTGCTGCCGGCGTTTCCAATCAAAGTATTGTCGAGCTCGTTACCTGTTGCAAGGAGATCGGACGTACCAGTCAGCGTCAGGTTCTCTACGTTGGCGGACAGCGTATAGGACACGGACGATTGAACCGTGTCATTGCCTGCATTGGCAGCTTCAACAACCACGTCGCCGATGTTCTCAACGACATAGATGTCATTGCCCGCTGCACCCGCCATCGTATCGGCACCCGCGGCACCGTCCAGCGTATTACCACCGCTGTTTCCCATCATGACGTTGTCTTGCGCATTGCCAGTTCCGGCCAGGTCGCCCGTTCCTGTCAGCGTGAGGTTTTCAACCTGATCGGCCAGCACATAGCTGATTGACGACCGGACCGTATCGGCGCCACCGAGCACGGCCTCGATCACCTGGTCTCCCGCGTTATCAACGACATAGGTGTCGTTGCCTGCGCCTGCATTCATGACATCAGCGCCAGCACCACCGTCAAGAATGTTATCCCCCGTGTTACCGGTCAAGGCGTTGCCCAGGGCATTGCCGCTACCGTCGATATTGCCCGTGCCCGTCAGCGTAAGATTCTCAACATTGGCGGCCAATGTGTAGCTGACGCTCGCCTGAACGTGATCCGTACCCGCACCAACGCTTTCAACCACGACATCGCCGGTGTTGTCGACAACATAGCTGTCGTTGCCACCATTGCCAGACATCGTGTCAGCACCGGTACCGCCATCCAGGGAATCATTACCGGCGCCACCGTTGAGCGTATCGTTACCGGCATCACCGGCGAGGGAATTGCCCAGGTTGTTTCCCGTGATGGTGTTGTTCAGCGCGTTACCGAGACCCAGCGTCGCACCACCCGTCAAGACCAAATTCTCGACGTTGGCAGTGAGCGCGTAGTCGATGCTGGCGTGTACGGTATCGCTGCCTGCGCCCGCTGACTCAACGACCTGATCGCCAGAGTTGTTTACCGCATAGGTGTCATCTCCCGCTCCACCCAACAGGGTGTCGCTGCCGGAACCGCCATCCAGCACATCATTGGCCGCACCTCCGATCAGGAGGTCATTTCCGGCGTCGCCAAACAAGGTATTGCCCAGATCATTCGCGGTAATGGTGTTGTTCTGGCCGTTGCCAGAACCCTGTGTCGCTGCGCCGGTCAGGGTCAGATTTTCAACATTCGTGGCCAGGGTGTAATTGACACTGGAAATCACAGTGTCGTTGCCTTCATCGGCATTTTCCAGCACCTGGTCAGCCGCGAGGTCAACCACGTACGTATCGTTGCCGATACCACCGGACATGGTGTCCGTGCCGGTTCCGCCATCCAGCACGTCGTTGCCGCTGCCGCTGAGCAAGGTATCGTTGCCTGCATTCCCAGACAGAATATTTCCCAGATCATTGCCCGTCAGGACATTGTTCAGTGCATTTCCGCTACCCTGGGTCGCACTTCCCGTGAGCACGAGGTTGTCGACGCTCGCAGCGAGCGCGTAGTCGACACTGGCGTGGACAGTGTCGATACCCTCATCCGCAGCTTCCGTTAACTGGTCATTGATGTTGTCGACGATGTACAAATCATTGCCAGCGCCACCCGACATCGCGTCGCTACCTGTCCCGCCAACCAGCACGTCATTGCCGGCGCCGCCAATCAGCACGTCGTTGCCAGCCTCGCCGGACAACGTGTTGCCGAAGTTATTGGCTGTAAGCACGTTGTCCAGTGTGTTGCCTGATCCGTGGATTGCATTGCCGGTCAACACCAGATTCTCGATGTTCGCCGCGAGGGTGTAGTCAATGCCCGCATGGACGGTGTCTGCACCTTGGCCTTCGGCTTCCATCGCCTGATCAGCGGCAGCGTCAACCTGGTACAGGTCATTGCCAGCACCACCGGACATCAGGTCACTTCCTGTCCCGCCATCCAGCACATCATTGCCATCACCACCCGACAGGATGTCGTCACCCGCGCCGCCAGACAGGATATTGCCCAGATCATTGCCCGTGAGGATGTTGTTCAGCGCATTGCCTGCACCTTGAACCGCAGCACCCGACAGAACCAGGTTCTCGAGATTTTCGCTCAGGCTGTAGTCGATGCCAGCAATGACGGTGTCTACACCTTCGTCGGAAACTTCCACCACCAGATCATCCGCTGCATCGACGATGTAAGAATCGTTTCCGGTGGAGCCGGCCATGATATCGGCGCCGGCACCGCCGTCCAATACGTCATTGCCGGCACCGCCGAGCAAAGTATCAGCGCCGTCATCACCCGACAGGGTATTGCCCAGATCATTGGCAGTGAGAACGTTGTCCAGTGCGTTACCCGTGCCAGAGATGGCGGCACCGGTCAAAGTCAGATTTTCCACATTCGCGGTCAGCGTGTAGTCGATGCTGGCATTCACTGCGTCAGTACCTTCACCGGCGCCCTCGACGACCTGATCGCTTGAGTTGTCAACGGTATAGGTGTCATTACCAGCGCCGCCGGTCATCACGTCCGCATCGCTGCCTCCATCCAGCACGTCGTTTCCAGCACCACCAAACAGCAAGTCGTTGCCGGCGCCTCCTGAGAGCGCATTGCCTGAATCGTTGCCAGCAATGCTGTTGGCCAGGCTGTTACCCATGCCTTCGGTCGCACTGCCCAGCAGGACCAGGTTTTCGACGTCCGATGTGAGCGTGTAGTCGATCGAGGCATGAACCGTATCGCTGCCTTCACCCACCGCTTCCATTACCATGTCGCCTGCACCGGAGACTACATAGGTGTCATCTCCAACGCTGCCGGCCATCGTATCGGCGCCATCGCCGCCGTCCAGTACATCGTTGCCCGCTCCTCCAAGCAGCACGTCGTTGCCAGCCTCGCCGGATAGCGTGTTCCCCAGGTTGTTGGCCGTGAGCACGTTGTCCAGTTCGTTGCCCGTTCCGGCGATGGCGTCACCGGTCAACACCAGGTTTTCAAGCGCTGCACCCAGCACGTAGTCGGTACTGGCATTGACTGTGTCGATGCCTTCGCCCGCAGCCTCCGTAACAAGGTCACCTGCATCGTCAACGACGTAGGTGTCGTTACCTGCACCGCCTGCCAAGCTATCCGCCCCTGCGCCGCCGTCCAGAACGTTGGCGCCGACCGTACCGGTGATGGTGTTGTTCAGTGAATTACCGGTGCCATTGAGGTTGGCTGTGCCGGTCAATGTCAGGTTCTCGACGTTGTCGGACAGCGTGTAAGTCACTGAGGCCTGGACCGTGTCGAGGCCCTCATCCGCATTCTCAAGCACGATGTCGCCGGCATTCTGGACAATGTATGTATCGTTTCCGGCTAAGCCTGCCAGCAGGTTGACTCCGCTGTTTCCGGTGATCGTGTTGTCCTGCGCATTGCCGGTGCCGTTGACGTTGCCGGTACCCGTAAGCGTCAGATTCTCTACGTTGTCGGACAAACCATGGTTGGCACTGGCCCGTACGGTATCCATGCCTGCATTGAGGCCCTCAACCACTACATCGGTGATGTCGTCAACAACGTAGATATCGTCCCCAGTGCCGCCCGCAAGGGTATCGGCGCCGGTGCCGCCGTCCAGGATGTTGTCACCCTCGGTGCCCGTGATCGCATTGTTCAACGCGTTGCCGGTACCAGTGAGGTTGCCCGCACCGGTAAGAATCAGGTTTTCGACATTGGCGGTCAGGGCGTAACTGATGCTCGACTGGACGGTATCGCTGCCCTCACTTCCGGATTCAACCACCACGTCGGCGGCGTTGTCGACGATGTAACTATCGTCACCAGCGCCACCTGCCATGACGTCAGCGCCCGTGCCGCCGTCGAGCGAGTCTGCGCCCTGGTTGCCAATCAGCGTGTCGTCGCCGGCAAGTCCGCTCAGCGTATTGCCGCCACTGTTGCCGGTGATGGTGTTCGCGGATGAATTACCGGTGCCGACTATCGCCTCGCCACCGGTCAGGGTCAGGTTTTCGAGACTGGCTGCCAGGGTGTAGTTGAAGCCGGCCAGGACCGTATCAATACCTTCAGCTGCGGCTTCGACAATCTGGTCGTCGACGCTATCCACCACGTAGGTGTCGTTGCCCAGCCCGCCGGACATCTGGTCCACACCCGCACCACCATCCAGCGTGTCGTTGCCGACATTGCCAACCAGGGTGTCATTCCCCCCCAGGCCCGATAGCGTGTTGTCCCCGCCATTGCCGACAATCACGTTGTCCTGCGTATTGCCGGTGCCATGAAGATTGCCCACGCCCGTCAACGTCAAGTTCTCGACATTCGCTGAGAGCGTGTAAGTGACGCTCGCCTGCACATGGTCGAAACCTTCGTCCAGATTCTCGGTCACCACATCGCCCGCGTTGTCGACGGTATAGCTATCGTCACCGGTAGCACCCGCCATCGTGTCGGCTCCAGCACCGGCATTCAGGGCATTGTTTCCGCTGTTACCCGTGAGCAGGTTGTTCAACGCATTTCCGGTGCCGCTGAGGTTTCCTGTGCCGGTGAGCGTGAGATTTTCGACGTTGTCGGTCAAGGTGTAAGAGATGCCGGATTGCACCGAGTCGGTGCCGGCATTTATTGCCTCTGCCACCACGTCGCCGCTGCTCTCGACAACATAGGTGTCGTCTCCGATTCCACCCGTCATGGTGTCGGCGCCCGACCCTCCGTTCAGAGTGTCGTTGCCCGCACCGCCGTTCAATACATTGGTGCCGCTGTTGCCGAGGATGATGTTGTTGTCCGCGTTACCGGTGCCATTGACATTCGCGGATCCCGTGAGCGTCAGGTTCTCGATGTTGCCGCTTAAGGTGTAGGTGGCACCAGAGAAGACCGTATCGGTTCCCTCACCCACGTTTTCAGTGATGACATCACCGGTATTGTCGACAAGGTAGGTGTCATCCCCAGCGCCGCCTGTCATGGTATCGATGCCCACACCACCATCCAGAATATTGGCGCCGCTGTTGCCGGTGATGATATTGCTGAGCGTGTTGCCAGTACCGTTGATGTCGGAAGTACCACTCAGCGTCAGATTTTCGACATTGGCTGTTAACGCATAGTTGATGCTGGACTGGACCAAATCGGTCCCCTCGTTCAATGCTTCGGTCACCACATCGCCCACATTGTCAACAATGTAGATGTCGTTGCCCTGGCCGCCGGACAGATTGTCCGCATCCAGCCCGCCATCGAGCGTGTCGTTGCCGACGTTGCCAATCAGCGTATCGTTGCCAGCCATACCCGACAGAACGTTGTTCCCGCTGTTGCCGGTGATCGTGTTGTTCAGCGCGTTGCCGGTGCCGTTGATGTTGCCAGCGCCGGTGAGCACCAGGTTCTCGACATTGGCAGACAGCGCGTAAGTCACACTGGATTGGACATTGTCCGCACCCTCGTCCAGGTTTTCGGCGATCACATCAGCCGTGTTGTCCACGATGTAGGTGTCGTCACCCGTACCGCCAGCCATGGCATCCGCATCGAGACCGCCGTTCAAGGTGTCGTTACCGGCATCACCAAACAATTGGTCAGTACCAGCGTCGCCATTCAGTGCATCGTTGCCGTCTCCACCAATCAACGTGTCGTTACCGACGTTGCCATTGACCGTGTCGTTGCCTTCCAGGCCATTGAGAACATTGGCGCCGGTGTTACCGTTGATGATGTTGTTCAGGACGTTGCCGGTACCGTTAATGTTGGCGGCGCCGGTCAGCGTCAGATTCTCGACGTTGTCGGTCAGCGTGTAGGTGATGCTGGACTGCACCAGGTCTATGCCCGCATTGGCTGCCTCAACAATGAGATCGCCATCGTTATCTACCACATAGGTGTCATCACCGGTCCCGCCTTGCATCACGTCAGCATCAAGTCCACCGTTCAGGGTGTCGTTGCCGGCATCGCCAAACATCTGGTCTTCACCCGCTTCACCGCTCAACACATCGTTGCCGTCTCCGCCGATCACGGTGTCGTTGCCGGCGCCGGCCGAGATGGTATCCGCGCCCAGTCCGCCATCCATAATATTGGCACCGCTGTTGCCGGTGATGATGTTGCCTAGCGCGTTACCTACGCCATCAATATCGGTAGCACCCGTCAAGGTCAGGTTCTCGACATTGGCCGTCAGCGTGTAGGTAATGCTCGACTGGACCAGGTCGGTGCCTTCATTCAGCGCTTCCGTCACCAGGTCGCCCACGTTGTCGACGACATAGATGTCATTGCCTTGTCCACCGGTCATGGTGTCGGCATCCAGGCCGCCGTCCAGGGTGTCGTTACCGACGTTGCCGGTAAGGCTATCGTTGCCCGCCAGACCAGAGAGAACATTGTTCCCGCTGTTGCCAATCACGATATTGTTGAGCGCGTTACCCGTGCCGTTGATGTTGGCCGTGCCTGTCAAAGTCAGATTTTCGACGTTTGCAGACAGCGTGTGCGTAACACTGGATTGGACGTTGTCGGTGCCTTCGTCCAGGTTCTCGGTCACGACATCGCCGACGTTATCCACGATGTAGGTGTCGTCACCAGTGCCGCCAGCCATGGCATCCGCATCCAGTCCTCCATTCAGGGTGTCACTGCCTGCATCCCCGAACATCTGATCAGCGCCAGCGTCACCATTCAGCGCATCGTTGCCATCGCCACCAATCAGCGTGTCGTTTCCAACATTGCCATTGATCGTGTCGTCACCCTCCAGGCCATTGAGGACATTGGCACCGGTGTTTCCGTTGATGATGTTGGCGAGGACGTTGCCGGTTCCGTTGATATTGGCCGTGCCGGTCAGCGTCAGATTCTCGACGTTGTCGGTCAGCGTGTAGGTGATGCTGGATTGCACCAGATCAACACCTTCGGCCAGGTTCTCCGTCACCAGATCGCCAACGTTATCCACCACGTAGGTGTCGTCTCCTGTGCCACCAGCCATGGCATCGGCATCCAACCCACCGTTCAGGGTGTCATTGCCGGCATCACCGGTCATCGTGTCGTTGCCGGCTTCGCCCGAAAGCGAATCGTTGCCGTCTCCGCCGATCACGGTATCGTTGCCCGCACCGGCCACAATCGTGTCGCTGCCTGCGCCACCGTCCAGGATATTGGCGCCGGTGTTGCCGGTAATCACATTGGCCAGCACGTTACCGGTACCGTCCAGATCGGCGGTGCCGGTCAACGTCAGGTTGTCCGTATTGGCTGTCAGCGTGTAGGTAATGCTCGACTGCACAAGGTCGGTGCCTTCGTTCAACGCTTCCGTCACCAGGTCACCCGCGTTGTCAACGACATAGCTATCGTTGCCTTGGCCGCCGGCCATGGTGTCCGCATCCAGACCACCGTCGAGGGTGTCGTTACCAACGTTTCCGGTCAGGCTATCGCTGCCCGCGAGGCCAGAAAGAACATTGTTCCCGCTGTTGCCGACGATCACGTTGTCCAGTACGTTGCCAGTCCCGTTGATATTGCCGGCTCCCGTGAGTGTCAGGTTCTCCACGTTGGCTGTCAGTGTGTAACTGATGCTCGCTTGAACGCTGTCGACACCTTCGTCGGTGTTTTCAGTCACGCTGTCGCCTGCGTCATCCACGACATAAGTGTCGTTTCCCGCGTTGCCGGCCATGGCGTCCGCACCCGTGCCCCCGTCGAGCAAATCGCTCCCGGTACTGGCGATCAGCGTATCGTTACCGCCCAGACCGAACAACTGGTTGTTGGATTCATTGCCAAGAATGATGTTGTTCAGCGTATTGCCGGTGCCATTGACGTTGCCTGCTCCGGTCAGGGTCAGGTTCTCAACGTTGGCAGACAGGGTATGCGTCACCGACGAATACACAATGTCGGTACCCGCATTGAGCGCTTCCGTCACCACGTCGCCGGCATTGTCGACAATGTAGGTATCGTTGCCCGCACCACCGCTCATCGAATCGGCACCCATGCCGCCGTCCAGCGTATTGGTGCCGCTATTGCCGACGATTGTGTTGGCGAGCGTATTGCCCGTGCCGTCAATGTTGGCCGTTCCTGTCAGGGTCAGATTCTCGACGTTATCGGTCAGCGTGTAGGTAATGCTGGACTGGACCAGATCAGTACCCTCGTTCAGCGCTTCAGTCACCTGGTCGCCGACGTTGTCTACAACATACGTGTCGTTGCCCTGGCCGCCAGTGAGGCTGTCTGCATCCAGGCCGCCGTCGAGCGTGTCGTTGCCAGCATTGCCGGTTAACGTATCGTTGCCGGCCAAGCCGGACAAGACATTGTTGGCGGTATTGCCGATGATGATGTTGTCGAGGGTGTTGCCGGTGCCGTTGATGTTGGCAGCACCGGTCAAGGTCAGGTTTTCCACGTTGGTGGTTAACGTATAGGTCACGCTCGATTGAACGCTCTCAATGCCTTCGTCCGCGTTCTCCAGCACCAAGTCGGCCGCGTTGTCGACAATGTAGGTATCGTCACCCGTGCCGCCCGTCATGGTGTCTGCACCCGTGCCGCCATCGAGCAGGTCATTGCCGCCGTTGGCGGTCAAGGTATCGTTGCCAGCCAGGCCCAGGAGCTGATTGCTGCTCTCGTTGCCGACCAGTGTGTTGTTCAGGTCGTTACCGGTTCCATTGATGCTGTCGGCACCTGTCAAGGTCAGGTGTTCGACGTTGGCAGAAAGCGTGTGGCTGACCGAGGCGTAGACGGTGTCTGTACCTGCACCAGAAGATTCGATTACCGAATCGCCGGCGTTGTCCACAATGTAAGTATCGTTACCGGCACCACCGCTCATGGCGTCGGCCCCGGCGCCGCCATCCAATACATTGGCGCCGCTGTTACCAACGATGGTGTTAGCGAGAACGTTGCCTGTGGCATTGATGTCGGCGCTGCCCGTCAATGCCAGGTTTTCGACATTTCCCGACAGGGCATAGGTGGCCGAAGACTGCACCGAATCGATACCTTCGCCAGCCTCTTCGACGATGACATCGGTCGTGTTTTGCACGACATAGGAGTCGTTCCCGGCACCACCCGTGAGAACGTTTTCGCCACCATTACCGACTATCGTGTTGGCAAGCGCATTGCCCGTGCCATCGATGTTGTCGTTGCCGGTGAGGGTCAGATTCTCAACGTTATCGGAGAGAACATAGGTGGCCGACGATTGCACCGAATCGACGCCGTCTCCAGCGTTCTCGATGATGACATCGGCCGTGTTTTGCACGACATAGGAATCGTTGCCCGCGCCACCGGCAAGGATGTTTTCGCCGCTGTTGCCAATAATCGTGTTGGCAAGTGCATTCCCCGCGCCGTCGATGTTGTCGCTGCCGGTGAGGGTCAGGTTTTCAATGTTGCCCGACAAGGTATAGCTGGCACTTGCCAGAACAGTATCGGTACCGGCATTCAGCGCTTCGATCACCACGTCCGCCGTGTTATCGACGATGTAGGTATCGCTGCCTGCGCCGCCGGCAAGCGTATCCACGCCAGCGCCACCATCCAGCAGATTGTCGCCGCTGGTGCCGGTTATCGTGTTGCTCAATACATTGCCGGTACCGCTGAGATTTCCAGTTCCCGTCAGCGTCAGATTCTCGACGTTGTTGGTAAGCGCGTAGTTGACGCCAGACTGCACGGTGTCAATGCCGGCATCGGCATCTTCGGAAACGGTGTCACCCGCATCATCGACGACATAGCTGTCATCGCCAGTTCCGCCAGCCATTGCGTCCGCGCCCAAACCACCGTCAAGTACATTGGCTGCGCTGTTGCCAATGATGATGTTGTTGGCCGCATTGCCGGTGCCATCAATGGCATCGCTACCCGTCAGGGTAAGATTTTCCAGGGTATCAGCCAACAGGTAACTGATACTGGATTGCACTGTATCGGCGCCTCCACCGACCGCTTCGGTGACCACGTCGCCAACGTTGTCTACCACGTAGGTGTCGTCGCCGATTCCTCCGGCCATGGTATCCAGGCCCGCACCGCCGTCCAGAAGATCGTTACCGCCATTGCCCGTCAATGTGTCATTGCCGCCAAACCCTGACAGTGTGTTGTTGCCACTGTTGCCGGTGAGCGTGTTGGCCAGTGCATTGCCCACACCATCCAGGTTGCCGGTTCCGGTCAGGGTCAGGTTTTCGGTGTTGTCCGACAGCACGTAACTCGCTGACGCAAGTACGCTGTCGGTACCGGCACCCGCTTGCTCGATCACCAGATCGCCACTGTCGTCCACCACGTAGCTATCGTTCCCAGCCCCACCGGCCATGGTGTCAATGCCCGAGCCTCCGTCGAGGGTGTTGGCGCCGCTATTACCCGTAATTGAGTTGGCAAGTGCGTTGCCACTGCCATTGATGCTGGCCGTCCCGGTGAGCACCAGATTCTCGACGTTGGTGCCAAGTGTATGGGTGACACTGGCTTGCACACTGTCAACACCTTCGCTGACGCCTTCAGTCACAAGGTCGCCGGCGTTGTCGACCACATACAGGTCATCGCCTGTGCCGCCCGACATACTGTCGGCACCCTCTCCGCCATTCAAGGTGTCATTACCTTCCAGGCCTGTGAGCGTGTTGTTCCCGCGGTTGCCGATGATGATGTTGTCCAGGGCATTACCGGTGCCGCTGGTATTGGCCGGGGTCAGTCCTGAAGCCGCGGTCGGACCGGTCAGGGTCAGGTTCTCGACGTTGTCCGTCAAGGTGTAGTTGATGCTTGACTGAACGAGGTCGGTGCCTTCGGCGGAATTCTCCGTAACCAGGTCTCCAGCGTTATCCACCACATAGGTGTCATTGCCTGTGCCGCCTTGCATGCTGTCGGCAGCCAATCCGCCGTCCAGCGTGTCGTCGCCCTCCAGGCCCGTCAGCGTATTGCCGCCACTGTTGCCAATGATGACGTTGTTGAGTTCATTACCTGTGCCATCGATATGGGTCGCGCCGGTAAGCGTCAGGTTGTCGAGGTTGTTCCCCAGTGTCCAGGTCAGGTTACTTTGTACCGTGTCGACACCTTCGCCGACCAGCTCAGTCGGCGTATCCAGCAGGCTGTCGACTACGTAGGTATCGTCGCCTTGCCCACCGATCAGGTTATCTGCACCCGCACCACCGTCCAGTGTGTCCTTGCCTCCAAGGCCAATGAGCGTGTTGTCTGCTTCCGTGCCAACAATCACGTTATCGAGCACATTACCTGTCCCGTTGAGGGCGACGCCGGTGAGTGTGAGGTTGTCGACGTTGGCAGCCAGCGTGTAGTCGAAGGGACTAATGACCGTGTCAATGCCTTGCCCGCTCTGCTCGATGATGGTGTCACTCAGAGTATCGATGAGGTAAGTGTCATTTCCCCCGCCGCCAACCATCGTGTCGGCGCCCAACCCGCCATCGATCACGTTGTTGCCCCCGCTGCCAACAATAACATTGTCGAGCGCATTGCCCGTGCCACTGATGGAGCCGCCTGTGAGGGTCAGGTTCTCGACGTTGTCGCCGAGGGCGTAGTTGATGGTGGACTGTACCGTGTCGGAGCCTTCACCAGCGATTTCCAGAATCGTGTCGGCCGCGTTATCTATCACATAGGTGTCATTGCCTGCACCGCCCACCAGGGCGTCTACGCCTGAACCACCGTCCAGGGTGTCGTTGCCGTCCAGCCCATACAGCGTGTTGTTGCCACTGTTGCCGGTGATCCGGTTGTCCAGGCTGTTGCCGGTTCCGTCAATGGCGTTTACGCCAGTGAGTATCAGATCCTCGACATGTCCGGTCAGCGAGTAAGTGATGCTGGAATGCACAGCATCCGTGCCTTCCCCGGCGTTCTCGACAACGACATCATCAGTCGAATCGATCACATAGGTGTCGTTGCCTGTGCCACCGAACAGGATATCGGAGCCAGGGCCACCAATCAGTGTGTCATTGCCTTCCAGGCCGCGCAGAGTGTTGTCGCCGCTATTTCCCGTAATGACGTTGTCCAATGCGTTACCGGTGCCATCAAGACTCTGCGTACCGGTCAGCGTAAGGTTCTCGACATTGGCGCCAAGGGTATAGGTAAGGTCGGTGAGAACGGCATCCGTGCCTTGGCCAGTCTGTTCAACCACGCTATCGCTCAGGCTGTCAACGATATAGGTATCGTTGCCTGTGCCGCCGGTCATGATGTCAGCGCCGGTTCCGCCATCGAGTAGGTCATTCCCGGCACCGCCCACCAGTGTGTCATTGCCCGCCAGGCCCTGCAGCACATTGCTGCCCGTGTTGCCAGTGATCAGGTTGTCCAGACCATTACCGGTGCCGGTGATCGAAGCCGTTCCGACCAGGCGCAGGTTTTCTACATTGTCAGACAGAGAAACGGAGACAGTGCTTTCTACCGTGTCAATTCCTTCGTCCGCAGCCTCGACCACAATGTCGAGCGAACTGTCCACTGCATAAACGTCGTCACCCCGTTCACCGATCAGAGTGTCTGCGCCGGTGCCGCCGGCAATCCAGTCGCTGCCCATACCGCCAATGATCGTGTCATTTCCTGCGCCACCGATCAGGACGTCGTTGGCTGCGGTGCCGCCGATAGTGTCAGCACCCGCCGTGCCCAGCTGCAACGCGTTCAGATCAAATGTGCGGCCGTCGGCAAAACGCACGGTGTCCAGGCGGTGCACGCCATCCTCTGTAAACCAGTGCGATACCGTGACGCTGTCTCTGCCATTCAGATGGCGAAAAACAAGATGGTCGCCTTCCCTCGCGACCATGACGTCGCCGACAAAAATATCTGGTCCAAATTGCAAGGTGTCGATGCCGGCCTCACCGCGGGTCTCGAGGATGGTGTCTGCGCCATCGTTTGTATTAAAGACATAGGTGTCATTGCCCGCCCCACCATGCAGGATATCGGCGCCTGTCCCACCGGCAAGAGTGTCGTCACCATCACCACCCATCAGCATGTCGTTACCACTGTTGCCTTGCAGGGCGTCGTTTCCGCTCTGCCCGACAACTAATTCGGACGCACTTGTCCCATCGGCACCTAGCCGGATCCCGGTATAGCCGAACTCAGCGAGAGAGGCCAGAACTGCCGGATTGGTTGCATCGGATTCGGTCCAGTTGCGAAGTAGCTCCAGCCCATCCCACCCACCTCTTGTCAAGGTGTCGCCGATTACGTTTCGCAGATCCATAAGATCCGCTACTGCAGCCGCAGGGTCATTGTCGTGGCGCGTGGTTAATGCGCTGTTCTGAGCTGCGAAGCCCATGCGGATATCGCTGCCATCCTCGTCAAGGCTGATGAGGTCGAGGTAGGGTTTTAAACGTGTTTGAGCCAGCAATCCCTCATAGACCGACTCCAGCAACTGGTCATAGGCTTTGTTCAATAAATTAACTTGGTCTTGCGAAAGATTGATGACTAAGGTTGGTGGCCCAACGACTACAGTGCCCTGTCCACCGCCCGTCTCGCTGGCCACGCTCAGCCCGTTAACTGATGACAGACCGGTTTGTGTCTGATTAGGAAGACTAAAAAAGTACCGTCCATTGAATGCTTCAAGTATGTGCAGTTTGCGCTCCCACGCCGCTACGGTATTTGTCCAGTCAGCACTTTCCGACTGCCCACTGAAGGGAATGATTGGATTTCGAGTGCCGCCAATCGCTTGATAGAAAACCTTGTAGGTACCGAGCGCGCGCGCTCGTAAACTCTCCGCCATGCCAGAGGTGTTAGCCCAGGCACCGAGCATTTGGTCCATCAGTGCGCGTTGAGCCGTTCGGGTTTCCGCTTGGCCGTATTGGGTCAACAAACTTTGCAGTTCTGATGATTGGCTGGCGGCCTCACGCAAATCGCGCACAGCGCCACTACCATGTAAGTCTGGAAGTGCCTGAATTTCAGATGTAAGAGGAAGAGGGTCGGTAAAAATCCGATGGAACGTATCAGCGGCCAAATTCACGTCAGCCAAGCCACTGGTCGTGCCGGCACTGCCTACAGAACCATCACTGCGAGTGAAGGTACCGAGATCGGCGATCTCATTGCCATTAGACAGCACCTGACTGTTTTCAGACTTGGCAACGTTAATGCTGACGATGTCGAGTTCGGCTAACGTTTTCAATTCACTTGCTTGGCTCATACCGTCTTGGTTCAGGTCTTGCCATACCCGAAGATTCGAATAATTCGCATCCGAACTGTTCACCATGCCATCGCCATTGGTGTCTTCCTGAGCAAGCGCGGCAAATCCGTCAACAGCCTTACCACCAGCGTACAGCGGTGTTGCATCACCGAAGAGCTCGGTTCCGTCGTCAATGGTGTTGTTGCCATTGCGATCCATCACCAAGAACCCGTCGTCAGCCTTAATCCATCCGGTTCCGATTTTTACCCCATCACCGTCGTGGTCGAAGAGGATTGGGTTCGTGGAAGATGCTGCGACAGTTTCAATTCCGTCCCCGTCTAAATCGAGCGTGAGGGGATCACGACGGGGTTGCCATTTTTGCGATGCATCGAAATGACTGCTTACGAAATCAAAAATTCCTTGATACCCGTCAAAAATTGTTGGGCCTAATTTATCTCCTATGAATGCCGCTACGCCTGCTATGACGAACGTAGCTGCAATTACCGGTAAACCCACAACTCCAAAGAAAGTTGCTGCGGCAGCAACAGCCGCCACAGCAACGGCACCAAGAGCCGCGGCAGTACCTATTCCCGCTGCTGTTTCCCCCACAGCTCTCCAATCTCCTGTTTGCGTGGCTTCAGCAACTTTAATGGCGAGGGAAACGCTGTCCACTACGACCCCACCTATCTCTGCCGCACCTGCTCTTGCTCCTTCTCTAGCGGCAGTTGCAACGGCCTGTCCGTGACTACGATAGGCATCAATTCCGGTTTGACGGATTGTTGATATTGCCTGCTCTATTTTTGCCGCCTGCTGCTGAACTGCTTGCCTCTCGAATGGGTTGCCTATTCCCTCAGCCGCCTGTTGCAAGCCCCGTGCGTAATCTGCGGCCAGGTCGGTCATGCGACGTCCGACTTCTTCATATCTGGCTGCTGCTTGCGCCGCACTTTCAGCAACAGGCTTTAAGGATCCAGAAATAGCGTTTGATACGCCCGTCCAGTAAGAAGTGATCTCCGAACCACCTTGGTTGCTCTCAACATTAGCCGTCTCTGCCAAAGTTTTGGCTGTGTTTACTTGCATACATTCTTTCTAATAAACATTGAAATATCGAACATGCAAACTAGCGCAGTTACATATGTGAAGATAAAGATCCCCTCAACCCAAATAAAGGCAAAAGAGCGATCACGCAATACGTTCGCGAAGAACGCATACGAGAATTGCATCGTGTTGATGGGAAGAAGTTCGTGTGTTAGCAGCAATCCGATATAGAGGACTATCAATAAATCACTGAATACTCTAAAAAATATCGACTGGCCTTCACGGATCTTCGCAAGACCTCGTAGATTTCCTTTTGCGAATCCAGTCATGAAGCAACAAGCTAGACTGAGATACACACTGATTGAGTAGGTCACAGAGAGTGCAAACGGAAAGTCACTTCTTTCGCCCATTGCTAACGCGTCTGGAGTTATATATATTGGAAAATAAAAAAACCCCTGCGACGGAAGGAGGAACATGCTCAATCCAATCACGATTGCACCAAAGATCACTGCATATCCAGCCGTAGCTCTAGATACCAGGGGAATGAAAATCGCTTCCAACTTCTCGTTCATAGAAACTCCAACTTCTTCTTGAATGTAGTTACTGCCATTTCCATTCCTCACTGGGATTCATTTGCCATGGTGCACTACCCTTTTTAAGAAATAGGGAAATGGTCCAACCAGAAGGATCGTCATCAGCCACGCAATCAAGCATGCGCCGATTGATACGAATGAGCCCAAAGTCGCCATCGCAAGACGGTACGAGACGATCAAGGAGAAAAGTAGCTGCCCCCTGGTAGGGGTGACGCCGAGATGCACGTCTATCGGCAGAGCAAATAACACATAAAGCAAAAAGGCGAAAAAAGGAACTATTGCAAAATAGATCATCACAAAATAGCTGAACTTCGATGGCGCCTTGTCAAAGGAGTACTTAAATCGAGTTGCAATCGGATCCCTCCAAATGAGGAATAAAAAAAACACTGGAAGTAACAGCAGAACCGTACCGAAATATCCCTGGATGAGGTCGCTGATTGGAGAAATTTCAACGCTTTTTCTTGCAGATGGAACCGCGCTTGCGAGCCACGAAATCGGCATACTCAACAAGCCCAGCATCTCCTTCCATTGGGCAGGCATCACCAAGCCGAGCACAAGCAAAGACAATCCAATTTTTTGAATCTTTTTCGTCATTCGCCCGTTCGCAACTTCGATTTCTTGAGGTATCGGTAACACTTTCAAGCTCCCGTTTTGGATACACCTTGCAGCCTCCAAAGGCTACACAGAACTCACCTTTCCCTCCCCGACTCCTGCACCGCCTTCTGCACAGGTGACAGCAAATACTCCAGAACCGTCCGCTTGCCCTGGTTGATCTCGGCCACGACCTGCATGCCCGGCGTGCTCACCAGCGGCCTGCCCTGCGGGTCCTTGAGCACCTGGTCGTCGAGCTTGACGCGGACTTTGTAGGTCGCCATGGCGGCCGCAGCTGCCGCGGCGGCATCGCTGCTGGTGCCGCTGCTGCTTGATGAAGAACCGCTGCCACCCTGGTTGTTCTGCGTGGCGTCGGCGCTGATGTGGATGACCTTGCCCATCAACATGCCGTATTTCTGAAACGGGTAGGCGGCGAGCTTGACTTGCGCGGACTGGCCTACCTGCACAAAACCCACATCGTCGTTCTTGATAGAGACGTCGGCAAACAGCTGTTCGCCCTGGGGCACCAGCGTCAACACCACGGTGCCGGGCTGCACCACGGCGCCTACGGTGGTGGTGGCCAGGTCCTTGATGACGCCGTCTTGCGGGGCGCGCAGTTCCATCAGGCCTTCCTTGTAGATGCTCTTGTCTAACGTAGGTTGAAGCTGCGCGGTTTTGGCGCGCACGTCGGCCAGCTCTTTTTGCAGCTCGCTTTT